>CAZELR010000094.1:0-12487 GCA_964513075.1 uncultured Anaerolineales bacterium | reverse complement strand
GCACGTTCTCCGCGCGGGAGACCGAAACGCTGAGAATCCTGGCGCACCTGGATCGACTGCGCCGCGATGTGGAACGCGAGTTCCCGGCGGCGCGGGCGTTCGTGAGGCCAGGGTTTGACGAAGTCAGCGCGTAATCCGGCCATCCGGCGCACTACGGGGACAGGGGTTAGCATCCATGCCCCTGCCGGTGCACAAGCGCAGATGAAAAGAATAGGAAATCAGGCAGATCAGGTAAATCTGCGTCCCTTTTTAAATCAGGATTGAGAGAAAACAAAACGCCCTGCCGCAGCGCGAGGCTTACGACAGGGCGTAATTGGGTTAAGTGGTGGTCAAAACGCCCACCCACTCAGGTGGCGATGCTCAGACTTGAACTGAGGACCCAGCGATTATGAGCCGCTTGCTCTGCCACTGAGCTACATCGCCGATTTAACGCTAGAAGATTATACGCGGATCGCGCCGCACGGTCAAATTACTGCTGCCTGCACCTCTCAGCTGGCTTCGTTCTGACCTGTCACATGGACGGCGGCCCACTCCACGATCAGTTCCCAGGCGTCCCGGTAGCCGGCCGAACGCGGCTTTCGCTGCCGCCGGGCCGTTTCCACCAGGGAAATCCCGCTCTTGTAACTCAGAAAGACGGCGACCGGAATGACGTAGAAGACATCCATCTCTGCAAGATAGACCAGCGCAAAGTCGAAATCGGCAGGACCGTAGCTGTCACGCAGCATGATCCGACGGTTGGTCTTGGTGCGGCGGGTGTCCATCATGTAGTTGCCCGACCCCTGGTCCGCCCAGGCGGTCTTGACCTGGATCTTGACCAGGCAGCCGCCCAGGTCAAAAACCAGATCGTACGGCAGCCGGTCGCCCACGGGATGCAGGACGCCCCACCCGCGCTTCAATGCCTGCAGGATGGCCGCCTGCTCGGCGATGTCGCCTTTTTGCTTGGTGTTCATGCCCTCCATGCCATCTTCCTCCAGCGGGCAAAAAGGAAGGCCTGACAGTTTAAGCTGTCAGGCCTTTCAAGGTTGCGGGGGCAGGATTCGAACCTGCGACCTTTGGGTTATGCTTGCCACTACAGCTTTCGCTGCACTCGCTTGCGCGAGCTTTGTAGCCTGGACTTTCCCTTCGCCCCCGGCTTAACCCGGTAGGGCGCCTGCCATCAAGTCTCTACACCTTCTCCGGCTTGCACCAGAGCTTGGCTCGGGGTTACCCCGCTAACGGCTTCCCCGACTTTGACAGGTGATCACACGCAGGTTACCCTGCGTGCAGCCCACTCCGAAACCGTTTCCTAGACGGACACTGTGCGGCACTGTCCATCCGTACTGCTGCCGATTTCGGGGATTGAGCCCAACGAGCTGCCACTGCTCCACCCCGCGTCACAAAAATCATTATACCCCGAATGGCTGATCTGTCAAGGCTGGGTCAAACGTTTCCACAGATCGGCCCAGAACGGCTGCGTTTCGGCCTTTTGGGCCGCTGGCGGCGCGGCCTGAGGCGCAGTCGCGGGTTCTACGACGATCACGCCGGCTCCCGGCGGGACCTTGCCGAAGTACTGCCACGCCCGATCCGGCAGGCTTTGCCCCTGTTGGTCCCGATTCAGGTTGTTCTGAAGCCGGACATTTTGCTGCTCCAGCCGCTCGACCCGGGTCGCGGCCCGTTCGTAACGGCCCTGCAGCGCCTGCCGGGTCATGGTCAGGTCGAAGAAGGCGAAGGCAAAGACCACTACGGCCGCCACACCCACCAAGAACAGCAAGTAGGATTTCCCGGACAAAAACCGCAACCAGCGCTGTGTGGCCATCGCGTTCCCCCTGAGCAGTTCCGAGCCTTAAAAACACAGAATCCCACGACGGGACACGCCGTAGGATTCGGTCATTGATGGTGCCGAAGGAGGGAGTTGAACCCTCACGAGGGTTATTCCTCACTAGGTCCTGAACCTAGCGCGTCTGCCATTCCGCCACTTCGGCTGGGCTTGTTCCGTTGCGATTTGATTTATACCACTACTGTCCCGTGCTGTCAAGTCCGGCCGCGTTGCTGACTGTGAGGCGCTTGGTGATGATGTACCAGTCGGCAATGGTGCGGAAGCGATCGCCCGGGCTGTTCAGCGGCCCCATCTGCACGTCGTGAATCTTGGACCGCACGCCGTAGGTGTAGACGGGATAGTACAGCAACAGCGCAGGAACCTCTTCGGCGAACACGTCCTGGAAGCGTATGTAATAGCCGCGGCGCAGCTCCCGGTCGCTGCTGGAGCGCGCCTGCTCGATCGCTTCATCGGCCGCGCGGCTGATCCAGCCGGCATAGTTTTGACCGGCCGCGGCCTGCGTCGAGTGCCAGAGCGGATAAGGGTCCGGGTCGCCGGGGAGCTCCCAACTGACGATGGCGGCATCGAACGTGTGCGGAGCCAGAAAGTCGCGGGTCAGGCCCGGCAGGCTGACCGCCTGCGGCACGACCTGCACCCCGATCGCGGCCCATGCTGCGGAAAGGGCATCGAGCCACTCCTGATCCTTGCCCAACAGCACAAAGGCCAGTTTGACCCCGTCCCGGTCGCGCACGCCATCCCCGTCACTGTCGACCCAGCCGGCGCCATCCAACAACTGCCGGGCCGCGGCCGGATCGTAGCCGTATTGCTTGACGCCAGCATTGTAGGCCCACGAGCCGGGGAGGATCGGCGAGTGCGCCAGCAAGCCCTGGCCATGGCGCAGCGTGTCCACCAGGATCTGCCGGTCCAGGGCCAACAACAGCGCCTGGCGCACGGCCACTTCCTTGAAAAAGGGCACGTTGGCGTTCTGCTGATTGAGATAAACCAGGGTGTAACCGGCGAGCGGCGCGGAAAACAGCTCCAGGTCCGCCGGCTTGTCGGCCTCAGCGAGATCCTCCGGCCAGATCCAACTGATGGCGTCGATCTCGCCGCGCTGGTACGCCGGCAACAGGCTTTGGTGATCGGGATAGAAGCGGAAGGTAACCCCTGCCAGATGGGGGGTGGGACCGTGGTAGCGCGGGTTCACGGCCAGTTCCAGCCGGGTCGCCGTGATGCCGGACAGTTGAAAGGGCCCAGTGCCGACGGGGCGGGTGTTGAGCTGCGACAGTTGCAGGTCGGCCACCGGCACCTTTTCCCACAGATGCACGGGCAGCAGGCCGATGGTGGTGTAGTCGAGGAAGGGCGCCAGCGCTTGCTTGAGCGTGAAGCGGACAGCCAGCCCATCCGGCCCGGCGGGCGCCGACACTTCGACGACCTGCCACAGGTTCCTGAGCCAGGCCATGCCGGGGAAATCGTCGGCTTGCATCACGCCAACGGTGTACAGCACATCGGCCGCCGTGACGGGAACGCCATCGTGCCAAACCAGGCCGGAGCGCAGGGTGAAATCATAAACCAGGCCGTCCGGGCTGATGGTGAGACTATCGGCCAGGTCGTTGACCACGTTGCCGTACTCATCCAGCCGCGACAGGCCGTTGAAGAGCAGCGGGCACAGCTCCGCATCCACCTGGTTGTACTGACTAAGAAGGGGATTCAGGTACTGAGGATTGCCCGCCACCCCTTCTACCAGCGTGCCGCCCCGATCCGGCACGGTCACGCTGGTGAAGTTATAGGCGGTGTAGCGCAGCAAGGCGATCAACAGGACGATGCCCAGCAGGGCGATGACCGCTTGCCAACGAAGGTATCTGCCCAACTTTAGCCGGCGACGATGACAGTGACGATCGCGAGCAGCATGAGGAGGATACCCGCGACGATGGTAGCATTGAACAACGTCTTCTCGACGCCGCGGCGGGTCTTATACACGCCCATGTCACCGGAGCCAAACATGTTGCTGAGCCCGGCATCCTTGGCCTGCACCATGACCAGCCCGATAATGACGAGGGACAGGACGATCTGCGCCAGGTAGAGATAAATTTTCACGGGTTAACTTGCCTCCAATTCAAAACACAGCCCCAGTAGGGTCGCTGGGGCCTTGTAAACTAAGGTGAAAATTATACCATATCCCGGCGAGACTACAAATCGGCGTAGCTGCCCTGCTCAATCAAGCGGCCGCGCTCCAGCACCAGGACCCGGTCGACGCTGTCGAGCCATGCGAGCCGATGGGTGATGACGAGCGCCGTCTTGCCGGCCAGCAGCGGAGCCAGGGTGCGGAACAGCGCGCGTTCGGTAGCTGCGTCCAGGTTGGCCGTCGGCTCGTCCAGGAGCAAGATCGGCGCGTCTTTCAGCAGGGCGCGGGCGACGGCCAGGCGCTGCCGCTCGCCGCCGCTGAGCTGCCAGCCTTGCTCGCCGATGCGGGTGGCGTAGCCCCGGGGCAGCGTCATGATGAAATCGTGGATCTGCGCCGCACGCGCGGCCGCTTCCAGCTCGGCCTG
This sequence comes from uncultured Anaerolineales bacterium, assembly GCA_964513075.1. Taxonomy (GTDB): domain Bacteria; phylum Chloroflexota; class Anaerolineae; order CG2-30-64-16; family CG2-30-64-16; genus DAOUBP01. Next base: position 8,146 of record CAZELR010000094.1, on the reverse strand, counting down.
CGTTGCCGCGGGCCGGGCCAGCAGCAGGTTCTCGGCCACGGTGGCGTTGAACAGGTGCGTCTGTTGGGTCACCACGCCGATCTGGCCGCGGCTCACCTCCGGGTCCATCGCACGCAGGTCGCGGCCGGCCAGGTGGATCGTCCCGCGTTCGTAGTCGCGAAAGCGCAACAGGGCGCTGATCAGGGTCGATTTGCCCGCGCCGCTGGCGCCGATGATCGCGAGCCGGCTGCCGGCCGGCACGTCGAAGGTGACGTCCTCCAGCGCAGGCGGCTCGTCCGGCGCGTAGCGCAGCGTCAGCCCCTGCACGCGCAGGGCCGGCTCAGCCGCCCAGCTATGCGGGTGATCTTCCGGATTCGAGGCTTCAGCCGGTTGCGCTCGTTGTCCAAAGAGACCGGCTGAAGCCTCTATTCCGGTGGGCTGCTCCACCAAATCCAACAGGCGACGGGCCGCGGCCAGGCTGGTCTCCAGGGCCTGGCCGGCCTGCGGCAGCGGGAGCACCGCCTCGAAGCTGGCGATGATCGCCAGCGCCAGCACGGCCAGGCTGACACCGGCCAGGCTGCCGGCTGCGACCAGGGGCACTGCCACCGCCAACACGCTGGCCACCGCCAGCCAGGTGCACAGGCTGCTTAACGCCCCGTTGAGCCCGGTGACGGCAGCCATCCGCGCCTGCGCTCCCGCCAGCGCGTCGCTCAACGAGCGGATGCGCAGCCCATATGCGTCCGCCGCGCCGAAGGCGACCAGGTCGGCGGTCCCCTGGATGCCGTCGACCAGGGCGGCGCTCAACGCCGCGCGGCGTTCGGCCAACTGCCGGCCGGCTGTCCGCGCCAACACCTGCGCCACGAGCGGGACGGCTACCCCGGCCAGAGACAGGAAGATCAGCAAGGGAAAGATCAGGCTGAGGTGATAGCTGCCCACAAGGAAGAGAGCCAGCGCTGCGACCAGCAACGCCACCAACGGCGGCGCGATGGTCCGGATGTAAAACTGTTCCAACGCGCCGACATCGGAAACGATGCGGCTCAAGAGGTCGCCGCTGCGCTCGCCGGACAGGCGCGCCGGGGCCAGCGGCTCGATCGCACCGTAGAACCAGACCCGAATCTCGGCCAACAGCCGGAAGGTGACCTGGTGAGAGACCAGGCGTTCCAGGTAACGAAACAGCCCGCGCGCGATGCCGAAGAAGCGCACGCCGACGATGGCCACCTGCAGCACGGCGATCGAGGGCTGCAAAGCGGCCGTTGCGATCAGCCAGGCTGAGACGGCCAACAGCCCGATGCTGCTGCCGATGGTGAGAAAGCCCAACAGCACCGACAGCACGCCCCACCGCCAGAAGGGCGCCAGGAAGCCGAACAGCAGGCGGAACGGAGCCAGGAAAGATGGTCCCTCGTTCTGGAATAGAGGCTGCGGCATAGATGCCGGTGGCCGGTTACTATCGTTAACCGAGTGACCGGCTAAAGCCTCCAGTCCGGTCAGCCCGCTATCCATGAGCTGCTCACCGTTCTGGAATAGAGGCTGCGGCATAGATGCCGTTGGCCGGTTACTATCGTTAACCGAGTGACCGGCTGAAGCCTCCGGTCGGGTCAAGCCGCTTTCACCTGAGGCGGTCAGCAGGCGCCAATAGGCCCCGCGGCGGGCGAGAAGCTCTTCATGCGCGCCGGCCTCGACGATGCGGCCCTGCTCCATGACGAGGATGCGGTCGGCGGTGCGCACGGTGGACAGCCGGTGGGCGATGATCAAGGCGCTGCGGCCGGCCAGCAGGCGCGCGATGCCGGCCTGCACCGCCGCCTCGGTCTCCGTATCCAGGTTGGCTGTGGGCTCGTCCAGCACTACCAGCGGCGCATCCAGCAGGAACGCGCGCGCGAGGGCGATGCGCTGTGCCTGGCCGCCGCTGAGCCGTGCGCCGCGCTCGCCGATCACCGTGTCGTAGCCGCCGGGCAGGGCGCGGATGAACGCGTCGGCGCCGGCCGCTTCGGCAGCGCGGCTGACCGCCTCGAGCGGCGCGTCGGGCCGGCCCAGGCGGATGTTAGCGGCCACGGTCGCGTTGAACAGGTAGGGGGACTGGGGGAGCCACGCGGGTTGAAGGTTGAAGGTTGAAGGTTGAAGGTTGGGCGCCTCACCCAGCGTAATTGCGCCGGCGGTGGGCTGGATGAAGCCGAGGAGGAGCTGGGCCACGGTGCTCTTGCCGGCGCCGCTGGGGCCCACCAACGCCACCTTCTCGCCGGGAGCGATGTCGAAGCTGACGCCGTCCAGGGCGGGGATGTCGCGGCCGGGGTAGGTGTAGCGGACGTCCACGAAGCAGGGGTGCAGGGGCGCAGGGGTGCAGGGGTGAAAACCCTGCTGACCTTCTGCTCCCCCGCTCCCCTGCTCCCCCGCTCCCCCGCTCCTCTGCTCCCCTGCTCCCCTGCTCCCCCGCTCCGCCACGGGCGTCTCCAGCACCTCGAAGATGCGCCGCGCGGCCGCGACCCCGGCGATGCCGGCATGGAACCGCGTGCCCAACAAGCGCAGCGGCAGGTAGAACTCGGGCGCCAGGATCAGCACGAAAAACGCATCGCGAAACACCATCTTGCCGGCCAGCAGCCGCAGGCCGATCTCCACCGCGACGATGGCCGTGCTGAGGGTGCCCACCATCTCCAGCACCAGCGCGGACAGGAAGGCCACCCGCAAGACCTGCAGGGTGGCATCGCGGTGCTGATCGGTGATCTGCCGGATGACCGCGATCTGTTCCCGGCTGCGCCCGAACAGCTTGAGGGTGGTCAGCCCTTGCAGCACGTCGAGGAAGTGCGCGCTCATGTAGCTGAGCGCAGCCCACTGGCGTTGGGTCAGCGCGTCGGCCAGGTTGCCGATGAGGATCATGAACAGGGGAATGAGCGGCGCGGTGAGCAGCAGCACCAGGCCCGAGAGCGGGTCGTTGGGAAAGACGAAGACCAGGAACGCGGCCGGCACGATGGCCGCCAGCGCCACCTGCGGCAGGTACTGGCTGAAGTACGCATCCAGCGCCTCGACCCCTTCGACCGCGGTGTTGGTCAGCTCGCCGGTGCGCTGGCCGCGGGTGTAAGCCGGGCCCAGCGCCAGGATGTGCGCCATCAGCCGCGCGCGCAGCGCGGTCTTGATCCGCAGGGCCACCCGGTTGGCGGCTACCTCGCCGGCCCAGATGGCCAGCGCCCGCACCCCGGCGAGACCGGCCAGCGCGATCAGCCAGGGCCGCACCCCCGCGAGATCCAGCCCGCGCAGGAACGCGCCGTCGACAGCCCGGCTCAGCGCCCAGGCCTGGCCCACCGTGGCTGCGCCGCCCAGCACGCCCAGGGCGATGGTCAGCCCCAGCAGAAGACGCTGGGGCCGAGCCTCATGCAGGAGCCGGCGATCGAAGAAACGTGACATGGTTACGGTCGATTATAACCGCCGCCTTGCGGCCGCGCAACCCTGGTCGCAGATAGACTTCCCGGCCCGATCGCTGTAGAATGCCATTGACTGACCCAGGCATACTTGAGGATATATGGAAACGGCAGAACGCGTGATCCTGACTGAGGCAACACTCGTGCAGGCGGTCGATGAGCTGGCCGGCCGCGATCCGGTGCTGGACACTATCGTGGCGCGCTTCGGCCGGCCGCCGCTCTGGGCGCGCGAGCCAGGCTTTCCCACGTTGGTCCACATCATCCTGGAGCAGCAGGTCTCGCTGGCGTCGGCGCGGGCTGCGTTTGACCGCCTGGCCGCGGCCGTGACGCCGCTGACGCCGGCCGGCTTCCTGACGCTGGACGACGCGCAGCTCAAGACGGCCGGCTTCAGCCGGCAGAAGACGCGCTACGGCCGTGAGCTGGCAGCGGCATTGTTGAACGGCCGGCTCGACCTGGACGCGTTGGCTGACCTGGACGACGACGGGGTGCGCCGCGAGCTCAAGAAGATCGCCGGCATCGGGGATTGGACGGTGGATATCTATCTGCTGATGGCGCTGCGCCGCGCCGACGCGTTTCCGAGCAGCGATCTGGCGCTCCAGGTGGCGGCGCAGCGGGTGCTGGGGCTGGCTGCCCGGCCGGGACCGGATGCGCTGCTGGCCCTGGCCGAAGGATGGCGACCCTATCGGGCCGCGGCCGCGCGGCTGCTGTGGCACGCGTATTTATCCGAAAAACGATAATTCGCCCCCACTCAAGGCAACAGCCGGCGCAGGCGTGACCGCTTGCGCGACGGCCAGTCGGCGATCTCCGCCTTGGCCAGCGCGTAGCCGGCGGCCATCAGCTCCTCGGTGTGGGCAAAATCCCAGATGGGAACGACGTGCGCAAAGCGCAGCCGCAGGTGGTGCACGGACACCTTACGCGCGGCGGCCAGCGCCAGCTCCAGATCGAGCTGCCGCTGCATGACGGTGTTCCCGAGTTTGTCGAACCAGACCCCGAAGCTGGGCGTCTCGATGCCGAAGGAGCTGCGGGCATCGCCGATATCCAGCGCGATGACGGCGGACGGCGCCTCGGCCAGCGCGGCTTCGATGGGCACGTTGCTGACGAAACCGCCATCCAGCAGCAGGTGGTCGTGCTGCGCCAGCGGGTGAATCCACGGCGGGAGCGCGGCCGAGGCCAGCACGCCCTCCAGCACGCGGCCGGCAGGATCGGCGCCGTAGACCTTGGCCTGGGACAGGTTGAGGTCGGCGGAGACCAGGCGCACCGGCGCTCCGGGCAGATCACCGAAGCACAGCTCGGGCCCGATGCCATGGTCGGCCAGGAAGGGCAGGATGCGGTTCTCCATGTGCGCGCCGCCGCGGCCGAAAAGCGTGCGCATCGTGAGCCAGACGTAGTTCGCCGGCAGCAGGTCCGCCGTGGCCGCCGCGCGCCAGGTGGCTGCCAGCGCGTCGATGGCCTCGAGGGTGAAGCCGTGCAGGCTCAGGAACGCCGCGTTGAGCGCGCCGATGGAGGTGCCGACCAGCACATCGGGGCGGATGTCGGCTTCCAGCAGGGCGCGCAGCGCGCCGGCCTGCAGCGCGCCGCGCGCGCCGCCGCCGCCCAGAACGAACGCCAGCTTGTTCTTTGCCATCTTGCACCTACAGCCCGAGACCTTCGAGGTTTGTAAGACCTTCGAGGTCTGCGAGACCTCGAAGGTCTGATTCTTACCCAGGCGGCTGCGCCAGCCGGCCGTCCAGCCCCAGGTCGGCGGCGGCCAGCTTCATGCCTTCCAGCACGATGCGCACGTGTTCCCACAGGTCGATGCCCAGCTCGGCCGCGCCGGCCTCGATGTCGGCCCGGCTGACCGCGGCCGCGAAGAGCTTGTCCTTCCACTTCTTCTTCACCGAGCTGACCTCGACGTCGCGGAGGTCCTTGCTGGGCCGCACGTAGGCCACGGCCATGATCAGGCCGGTCAGCTCGTCGGAAGCCCAGAGCACGGAATCCAGCTTCGTGGTCCGCGGGATTCCCAGGTAGGGCGCGTGGCCGGCCACCGCCTGGATCAGCGCGTCGGGATAGCCCCACGCGCGGAACATGCGCAGGGCCGTGCGCGGGTGGCCGTTGACCGGGTCGTCCATGTCGGGGAAGCGCTCGAAGTCCAGGTCGTGGAGCAGCGCGGTGACGCCCCAGAAGGCTTCGTCCTCGCCGAAATGCCGCGCGTACGCGCGCACCGCGGCCTCCACGGCCAGCACGTGCTTGCGCAGGCTGTCCGTGGTGATCCATTCGCAGACGATGTCCCAGGCCTCGGCGCGGGTGGGGAGTGGCATGGCTGTGCTCCTTTGGGTAACGGCGACTTATTTCTCGTAGGTGTTCGCATTGTACCACGGTTTCAACTGGCCTACCATTTGACGCTCCTGTGGGGCGGTGCGATAATTGGCCTGCCGTGCCTATGACAAGTGCTGTTTTTTTGATTGGATGAAACGATGGCTAATCACAAAAACTACCAGATTAGATATGTATTGGTGTGTATTTAATCATTCCTATAAGGAGGCTCACGATGGCGCCAAGAAAGCTGCTCCTGTTTGCGATTTTCGTCTGCTTAGTTTTGACACCCATCACTGCTTTGTCGGCCAGCTCACAAGAACCTGGAGTTCCTCCCTTCAAGACGATCGATAACGGGGCAAATGCCACCAGCGCACAGCAAGCCCATCGCATGACCTTGATCGGCCAGATCGGCGGCAGCACCAAGGCCGTGGCGGTCCAAGGGGACTATGCCTATCTCGGCGTCGGGCCCCGCATCCACGTGCTGAATGTCGCCGATCCGGCGCATCTGACTCTCGTCGGGCAATCTCCCGTGCTGCCCGGGGTTGTCAATGATCTGGCAGCCAGCGGCGGCTACCTTTACGTGGCAGCCGGAGAAGCCGGGCTGCGCGTGGTCAGCGTGAGCGATCCGACTCGCCCGGTCGAGGTTGGTTTCTATGACACTCCGGGCAGCGCCACGGGGTTGACGGTCGCCGGGGATCATGTCTTCGTGGCCGATGGAACCCTCCGATCAGGCAATCAATGGGTCAACAGTGGCCTGCACATCATAAACGTCGCAGACCCCGCGCATCCGGTTGAAGTTGGCGTGCGGGCAACTCCAGGTTGGTCTGTTAGGGTGGCGGTAGCAGGTTCGTACGCTTACGTTGGTGACCAAGGGATCTGGGATGGAAGCCAAACAGTGGGAGCCGGGTTGCACGTGGTTGACATCACCAATCTGACCAACCCGTTACTCATCGGCAGCCTTGAGGTTGACGACGTCAATGCCGTCGTAGTATCGGGCAACTATGCTTTCATAGCGGGTGGTAACGGTGGAATGAAGACGGTTGACATCTCCGATCCGGCGCATCCCGCCCCTTTAGCTACCTATGGCTCGATGTACGCATTTGACATCGCTGTCCAAGGAAACCATGCTTACATTGCCGGCGGCATGAGCGGCCTGGAGGTTGTAGACATCAGCGACCCAGAACACCCAATCCATCAAAGTGGTGCTTCAATACAAGGTTGGGCGCAGGGCGTCTTCACCTGGGGTGACAAAGCCTATGTTGCTGTAGAATATGGTGTTGGATTGCGAATTTTCAGCGTTGCGGATCCGGCGCTGACAACCGAGATGGGTTCCTATGCGACAAAAGGCTGGGCACACGGTTTGGCACTGGCGGATAACATAGCATACATTGTCGCCGGGGGTGGCATATTGCGCGTCACGGACGTGACTAACCCTGCCTTGCCCAGTGACATCAGTTCTGTCTCCTATGGACACCATGCATGGCTTGGCCGTCGCGTTGTGGTGAATGGAAACTGGGCCTATATCGCACAGCCGGAGCAAGGTCTGCGTACGATCAATGTCACTGATCCCACAAATCCGGTACCCACGGGCCTTTACGGGTCAGTGCGATCCGTGCAGGATGTTGCAGTGGAAGGCGGTCTTGCTTATTTGGCTGGCGCCAGCGCAGGGCTGCGTATCATAGATGTGTCCGTTCCCGCAAACCCCGCCGAGATAGGCTTCTTTGACACACCGGGATCTGCTAACGGCGTCGCTATTGTCGGCAATCGTGCGTATGTAGCCGACGGCAGCAGCGGGCTCCGCATCCTGGATGTGAGCACGCCGTCGCAGCCAGCCGAGATCGGCTTCTATGACACCGCCGGCAGCGCACTGGCCGTATCGGTCGCCGGCAACTACGCTTACATCGCTGATGCTGGCGGGCTGCGAATCGTGGATGTGAGCAACCCTGCCGCGCCGAGCGAGGTTGGTTATTCTGCAATCGCCGGCTACACTCAAGATGTTACAGTGTCGGGCCACTACGCGTACGTCGCCAGCGGCAGCATGGGTGGCGTGCGTATGTATGATGTTTCAAATCCGGCCGCGCCGGCGGAGGTCGGTTTCTATGCCACAGGAGGGTACGGCGAGAGCGTCGAGGTCGCCGGGAACCTGATCTATGTGGCAGGCGGTTCGCGCGGTTTGGTGATCTTGCGTTACCTGGACAAGACGCTGTATCTACCCCTGGTCACGCGGAACTAAAGGAGCTTCTCGTGGGAACAGCAAACAGCCACATCTTCGAAAAAATCGTGCACGCCTACCCGTGCCGTCCGTTGGGCAGCGACGCCAACGCGGGGCTGCTGGCCTTTATGGATGGCTTCTTCCGGGATGCCGGCCTCGAGGCCATCTCCCTGCCGTTCGATTGTCTCCTCTGGACCCCCGGCGCCTCGTCGCTGCAGATCGATGGCAAACTGTTTCCCATCCTGACCGGGCC
>CAZELR010000093.1:0-12796 GCA_964513075.1 uncultured Anaerolineales bacterium | reverse complement strand
CCCGTCGTCCCCGTATGTGACACTTAAGGTAAGGCACTCGAAGGTATATTCGAGTGCCTTTCTTGTTTCCCCCTTGGCCCAGGCGTCGCCAGCTTTGACCTCCCCAATCTCCGCGGTATACTTGCAGCCGATCATGTTGCGCGACGACCTGCTCCTCCGCACCCGACTCATCCCGCCGCGGCCCTACCGCCGGGTGTTGGCGCGCCCCGGCCTGCTGGCACGCCTGCGCGAGGCGCTGGACTATCGGTTGACGGTGGTGCAGGCCGGCACTGGTTACGGCAAAACCACGGCGCTGGCCGCACTCGAGGCACATGTGCAGCCGCTGATCTGGTATACTCTGGACGAATCGGATCGCGATCCGCAGCAGTTCCTCGCCTACCTGATGGCGGCATTTCGCTTGCATCTGTCCGACCTGTCCGACGCGCCGCTGGCGCTGTTGGGCGAGCTGGGCAACAGTGATGCCGTGACTCCGGCGCAGGTGATCGACGCGCTGCTCAATGCGCTGGCCGAAGGCCTGAAAACGCCGACCCTGCTCGTGATTGACGACTACCACTTTGTCGCCGGCTCGCCCGACATTGCGGCACTGACCGAACGCTTCCTGACATACCTGCCGCCCAGTCTGCACACGATCCTGGCGACACGCCACCCGGTCAGCTTTCCGGCCATGACGACCTGGCGCGCGCGCGGCGAGCTGCTGGAGATCGACCGCCGCGACCTGGCCTTTCGTCCCGAGGAGATCGCTGGGCTCTTCCGGGAGACGTATGGGATGGGGCTGGCGCCGGACGAGGTGGCGACCCTGTACAACAAGACCGAGGGCTGGCCCATCGCCCTTCAGCTCACCTGGCAGGGGCTGCGGAGCGGCGCGGCCCGCAGCGTGGCCGATCTGCTGGCGGCGGGCGCGACATCATCCGCAGCGCTGTTCGACTACCTGGCACGCGAAACGCTCGACCGCCAGCCGCCGGAGATTGCCACGTTTCTCCGCGAGACGGCCGTGCTGAGTGAGCTGACGCCGGAGGCCTGCGATGCTGTGCGTAACCCTGTCGTTCTGCACAGCAGACAGAATCCAGAGCAAGATGCTTCGCTCCCGCCGGTCGCCCAGCATGACGGCCGCACGGACAGCGCCACCCTGCTGGCACGGCTGCACGCCCTCGATCTGTTCGTGGTCGCACTAGGCGACGAGCACTATCGCTATCACCACCTCTTCCACGATTTTCTGCGTGCACAAAGCGCGGCGGACGTTCGCGGCATGCGAGAGCGCCACCGTCGTGCCGGCGCCTTTTTCCAGGCCGCAGGCGACTACGACGAAGCGATCCATCACTGGCTGGCGGCGCACGCGTTTGAAGAGGCCGCGGTTGCGATCGAGGCGGTGGGCGACAGCGCGCTGCGAACCGGTCGCCTTAATCGAATGACCGATTGGATCGATGCACTGCCGCCGTCCATCGTAGCGGGTCATCCCCGCTTGCAGACCTATCTCGGCGACCTCTACCGGTTGCGCAGCCTTTTCGACCGCGCGCTCGCGTGGTACGCACAGGCCGAAAGCGCTTGGCGCGCCCGCGATGACGCGGCCGGTATCAGCCGCGCTCTGCGCGGGCAGGCGTTGGTTTACCTGGACACGGTGCGGCCGGCCCAAGCCGAGAGCTTGCTGGAAGAGGCGCTCAGGTTGGCTGACGGCGTGCCCGACCGGGAAGCACGCGCCCGGTTGCTGGAACTGCTTGCCGAAAACAAGCTCAACCTTGGCAAGCCGGAAGACGCCGAAGCGTTGCGTCGGGAGGCCGAGTCGTTGCGCGACGACGCACCCGCGGAGGACACGCTCAGCATCCGCGTGAAGCTGCGCACCGGCCGACTGGTCGCGGCCCGGCGCGCGCTCGAAGCGCTGTCCGCCGCCGAACAGCGGGCGGCCCGTACCGCGCCCCAGGGGCAGATCGGCCCGCCGCGGGCGCATCGTGAAACAGCGCTGCTGCTGTCTCTCGTCGATGCCTTCATGGGCCGGGCAGAGCAGGCAATGACCTCCGCCAAGGAAGGCATCGAGCTCGGCGAGCGCCTGGAATCGCCCTTCGTCATCGCGGTGGCCAGGATGCGTCTGGGCCATGCGTTGCAGTTGCAGCCCGGCGCCCGTCCCGGCCCGCGTCCAACCGGGGGGGAGGCGATCAGTTGCTACCGCACAGCGATTGCCTTGGGAGACCGGATGGCTGTGCGCCGCACGAGCGCTGAAGCGCTGTGGGGGCTGACGCGCGCCTACGGCTACGGCGGCGACCTCGAACTCGCCGCACAGGCCGCGGCCGAAGGGATTGAAATCGCGGAGGAAGCAGGCGACGCCTGGATCGCCGCCCTGATTACCCTGGCTTTGGGCGCCAGCCACGTGCTCGCCGGCAAACCCAAACCGGCAAGCGAGATCCTGACGCGCGGCCTGGGCGCTTTCCGGGAGTGCAACGACACGTTCGGCCGGGCAGCCACCCGACTGTGGCTGGGCCTGGCCCACCTGGACATTGCTCGCAGCAAGGGGAACACGGAGAAGTCCGGCGCGTTGGGTCATTTTCTGACCTCCGCCGAGGAATTGTTGGCGCTCTGCGAGACGTGCGGCTACGACTTCCTGTTCACGGTCCCCAGCCTGTTGGGTCCACCCGATGTGCGCCTGCTGGTGCCGCTGCTGCTGGCAGCGCGCGGCCATCGCATCCGCCCCGCCTACGTCGCCCGTCTGTTGGCCGATCTGGGGTTGCCGGACATCGAGGTGCATCCGGGCTACCAACTGCGCGTTCAGACTCTCGGAGCGTTTCGCGTCTGGCGCGGGGATACGGAAGTGGCGCCGCGCGAGTGGCAGCGGGACAAAGCGCGCCAGCTCTTCCAGCTGCTGCTGACTGAGCGGACAGCAGACCCCGGTGGACCTGCCGGCCAGGCGCGCACAGCCGGGCGCTGGCTCCAGCGGGACGAGATCGTCGAGCGTCTCTGGCCCCAGCTCCCGCCCGAATCCGCGGCGCGGGACTTCAAGGTGGCGCTCAACGCACTCAACCGGGCCCTGGAGCCGGCGCACACCGCCGACGCTGCCGCACCGCCGGTGCGCTTTGTCTTTGTCGTGCGCGAAGGCACCGCGTACCGTCTGCGCCCCGAGGCCGACCTATGGGTGGATGCGGCCGAGTTCGCGCGCCGCTGTGAACGGGGCCTGCGCGGCCCGGCCGACGAAGGGGCAATCGTCGAACTGCGAGAAGGATTGCGGCTCTACGCCGGCGATTACCTGCCCGAAGCCATCTACGAAGACTGGGCCACCGATGAGCGTGAGCGGCTGCTGACCCTCTACCTACGCGCCGTCGATCGGCTGGCCGGCGCGCTCATCGAGCGCGGCGATTACGAGGAAGGACTTGACCTCTGCCAGGCGATCCTGGGCCGAGACGCCTGCTGGGAACGCGCGTACCGGCTGATGATGACGGCCTATGCCCGACAAGGCAACCGTGGCCAGGCACACCGCGTCTACGCGCGGTGTGCCGAGGTGCTGCGCGCCGAGCTCGATGTGCCGCCTTCTGCGGAGACGGTCGCGCTGTACCGGCAGATCGGCGGCTGATCGCCCAACTTCAGATTCCTTCCCCTGTAACTCCACTGTGACCGGCCCGTGTTACGCTCTCAGCATCATTTGGATCTTGCCTCCGCATCTGCGAATGCGGACTCTGCCAGAGTGCCGCCCATGCCCAACGAAACGGACTTGAATTCGTTTGTCCTGCGGTTCATGCAGGAAATCGAACCGGGCGAGAAGCCGCGCCAGGCGCCCGCCTGGCATGGCATCGTCCGCCACGTGCAGTCCAACACCGAGCGTCATTTTACCCGCTGGACCGACGCGTCGGCGTTCATTGCCGAGTACGTAGATCTGCGAGAGGAACGCACAGATGACTGCGCCTAGCATGATGCGCCGTGACATCGCGCATAAAACGGTCCCCGTGGTCGGCATCGCGAGCGTTGGCACCTACGCGCCCGAACCGATCATGACCGCCGCCGATATCGCCGCGGCCAGCGGCATCGAGGAGTGGGTAATCCGGGAGAAATTCGGCATCACGCAGAAACACATGCCCGGCCCAAACGACCACACCAACCAGATGGCCATCTGGGCCGCGCAAGATTGCCTTTCCCGCTGCAACATCAAGCCGGATGAGATCGATGTGGTGCTGTGCACCACCGAGGAGTGGAAGGAGTATCTGCTGTGGACCGCGGGCATCAAGCTGGCCTATGAAATCGGCGCAACGCGGGCGTGGGCCATGGATGTGCAGATGCGCTGCGGCACCACCATCGCCGCGCTGAAACTGGCGCGCGACATGATGATCGCGGACCCGGAAATCAACACCGTTCTGATCGCCGGCGGGTATCGTAACGGCGATCTCATCGACTATCGAAACCACCGCACCAGCTTCATGTTCAACCTTGCGGCGGGCGGCGGCGCGCTGCTCCTGCGCCGGGGCTGGCCGTCCAATCACGTCCTCGGCAGCCACATGATGACCGACGGCTTCATGAGCGAGCACGTGATCGTCCCGGCCAGCGGCACGCGACAATTCCCTACCGACGCCGCCGTGGCACAGGGTCTCTTCAAACTGGATCTGGTCCAGCCCGAAGCGATGAAGGATCGCCTGAACGCAGTCTCGATGGACAACTGGATGCACTGCATTGACGAGGCGCTCCGCAAAAGCGGGGGAGCAAGGGAGCGGGGGAGCAAGGGAGCGGGGGAGCGGGGGAGCGGGGGAGGTCGCCTCTACACCCGCGCCGATATCGGCTTTCTCAACGTGCTGCACATGAAACGCTCGGCGCACCTGGACATGTTGAAGCGGCTGGGGCTGCGCGAAGATCAGTCGGTGTACTTGTCTGATTATGGTCACATCGGCCAGCAGGACGCGATGTTCTCCGTCGCCGAGGGCCTGAAGCAGGGCCGGCTGAAAGACGGCGATCTGATGGTTATCGTCGCCGCAGGCATCGGCTATGCCTGGGGCGCAGCGTGCGTGAAATGGGGTTAGAGGAGGTTTTTTCCATGCGACTAAAGGACAAAGTCTGTCTCATCACCGGCGGCGCGGCCGGGATCGGCAAGGCCACGGCGTTGAAGTTCGCCGCTGAAGGTGCGAAGGTGATCATCTGCGACGTGAACGAACAGGTCGGGCAGGCCACCACCGCCGAACTGGGGCCAGGCGCGGCATTCTACAAGGTGAACGCCGCCGATCGATCCGCAGTGCAGGCCTGGGTGGATGACGTGGCCGAGAAGTATGGCCGCATCGATGTACTGGTGAACAACGCGGGCATCGTGCGCGATAACCAACTCGTCCGCTTCAAGGACGGCCAACTGGTCAAGCAGATGCCTGAGGCCGATTTCGACCTGGTGATTGCGATCAATCTCAAGGGGGTCTTCAACTGCACCCAGGCCGTGGCGCCGGTCATGATCAAGCAGGGCGGCGGCGTGATCCTCAACGCCAGCTCGGTGGTGGGGCTGGACGGCAATTTCGGGCAGACCAACTACGTGGCCACCAAGGCCGGCGTCATCGGCATGACCAAGGTGTGGGCGCGCGAGCTGGGCAAATACGGCATCCGGGTCAACGCAGTCGCGCCGGGCTTCACCGCCACCGAGATCCTCTCCGCCATGCCGGAGAAGGTCATCGAGGGCATGACCGCGAAGACCCCGCTGGGCCGCCTGGGCCAGCCGGAAGACGTGGCAAACGCCTATTGCTTCCTGGCGTCCGACGAAGCCAGCTTCATCAGCGGTGCAGTGTTGCGCGTCGATGGTGGGCTGGTGGTGGGGACGTGAGGGTTGGTTAGTTGGTTGGTTAGTTTGTGGTGGCGGAGGGGATATGCCGAAGATTCAAACCAACGGGATTTCGATTTACTACGAGGTCCACGGCTCAGGCGAGCCGCTGGTGCTGATCTCAGGGTTGGGGTACGGGCTGTGGCAGTGGCACAAGATGATCCCGCTGCTCGCCGAGCACTGCCAGGTGATCGCCTTCGATAACCGCGGGGCGGGGCAGAGCGACCAACCGGCCGGCCCGTACAGCGCGGCCATGCTCGCTGCAGACACCGCCGGCCTCATCGAAGCATTGGGGCTGCAGGGCGCCGCCGTGATGGGCCACTCGATGGGAGGCTTCATCGCGCAGCAGCTCGTCCTGGCGCGGCCTGACCTGGTGGGCAAGCTGATCCTGGCTTCCACCAACTTCGGCGGCCCCAACGCGATTCCGGTGACCCCCGAGGCGTTGGCGGTGATGCTGGACCGCTCCGGCGACCCCGCCGAGGTGGTCAAGCGCGGGGTGGCAGTCGCCTGCGCGCCGGGCTTCGCCGAGCAGCATCCCGAGACCGTGCAGGAGCTGGTGGCCTACCGGTTCACCAATCCGGTGCCGCCCGCCGCGTACCAGGCGCAGATGGCCATCGGCCTGGGGCTGCTGGCGCCGGCCGCCGCGTTCGAAGGACGGCTGGGGGCCGTCAAGGTCCCGACGCTGATCCTCTTCGGCTCGCACGACCGGGTCGTCCCGCCCGGCAACGCGGATCTGCTCCGCCGCGAGATCCCGCACGCCCAGGTCGTCATTTTGCCGGACGCCGGACACATCTTCCCGATCGAAGCGCCTGAGCTGGCCAGCCAGGCAATCTTGAGCTTTCTCGCAGGGTAGGGTTATGCCGCGCACCGCGCAGATCGCCGCCACGGGCCGCTACGTTCCCGAACGGGTCATGACCAACGCCGAATTCGAGCCGTTGGTGGGCAAGCCGGTGGACGAATGGCTTATCAGCAAAGTCGGCATCCGGGAACGGCACGTAATGGCCGATGACCAGGCCACGTCCGACCTGATCGTGCCCGCCGCGCGGCAGGCTATCGCGCGCGCCGGTATCACGCCCGAAGACCTTGACCTGATCATCATCGCCACCGACACGCCTGACTATATCAGCCCAGCCACCGCGTCGGTCGTCCAGGCCAAGCTCGGCGCAGCGCGTGCCGGCACGTATGACATCAACTGCGCATGTGCAGCCTGGGTGACCGGCCTGGACGCGGCGGCGCGCATGATCGCCACCGATCCCGAGGTCAACCGCGCACTGGTGGCCGGCGCATACGGCATGACCAAGTACCTGGACTGGCACGACATCTACACGGCCACTCTCTTTGCCGATGGCGCGGGTGCGGTCGTGTTGGAAGCAGGGGATGCGCCGGGCTTCATAGCGGGCAAGCTGGTGGGCGCGGGCGAATATCACGACGCCCTGGGCATCTACGGCGGAGGCACCTACCGGCCGGTCACCGCAGCCAGCATGGCGGAGTACGGCCGGCCGCGCGTCCAGTTCGTCAAGAAATTCCCGGCCACCTTCAACAGCGAGAACTGGCCCGCACTGGTGCGCGAGGTCTGTCGCAAGGCCGGATGGACCGTGGATGACGTGGATTTCTTTCTGTTCACCCAGCTCAACCTGCGCACCATCGAGGACGTGATGGCACGCCTGGGACAACCGCTGACGAAGACGCACTGGATCATGGACAAGTGGGGCTATACCGGATCGGCCTGCATCCCGATGGCGTTGGACGACGCAGCGGAAGAAGGTCTCTTGGAGCCTGGCATGCGGGTGATCTTCTGCGCCACCGGCGGCGGCATGGCCATGGCGTGCGACGCGTGGGTGTGGACGGCATGACGAGTCCCCGGCATTGCAGAGCAAGGGTGCTGGCGATTGCATGGGCAAAGGAATAAGGCGCGTGTCGCAGTGTCGCGGTATTGCGATCAGTTACGTGGTGGGCACGGGGTCGCCTTGGCCATGTGATGAGTGAAGGGCGCAAGGAGGCATAGTGTATATCGGTGATTACCTGGGGCGACGAGAAATCTATAGTCCCAACAAAATCGCTATTATTGATGCAGGTAAGCCCGGCGAGCCTCAACTTACCTACCGCGAGATGAACGAGCGCGCGAACCGGCTCGCGCGTTATTTGCGCGACAAAGTGGGGGTAGGCAAGGGCGACCGCGTGGGCATCTTCGCGCGAGATGGCATCGAGCACCTGGATCTGTTTTTCGCGCTGAGCAAGCTGGGCGCCATCCATGTGGCGTTCAATTGGCGGCTCCACCCGCAGGAGCTGAACCGCCTCTGCGAAGACACGACGCCGAAGGCTATCGTCTACTCCGACGACTTCCGCCTCACAATCGCCGCTCTGCAGGCCAGCCCTGCTTCGGCTTCAATCACCCACTACTTTCACATTGAAGGCCCAGGGGTGGCCGACAGCCGGCTCTTTGCCGAGGCGCGCGACGGCTCGCCCGCCGAGCCTGTGACTTGTGAGACGCTGGAAGCCGAAGACATCGCTGCGCTGCTCTTCACCGGCGGCACCACCGGCCTGGCCAAGGGCGCGCAGATCAGCCACCGGCAGATCGGCTGGAACACGCTCAACACCGTGATCCACGATGTCACTCACAACGATATCTACCTGAACGTCTTCCCCATGTTCCACACCGGCGGGCTGCTCGTGTATACGTTACCGCAAGTGGTCTTCGGCGGTACGACGATCCTTACCCACCAGTTCGACCCCGCCCAGGTGCTTGATCTGATTCAACACTACAAAGTCACGGTCTTTGGTGGTGTGCCGACTATGTACCAGATGCTGACCCAGGCGCCGAACTGGGCGACCGCGGATCTGACCAGTCTGCGCTTCTGCACCTCGGGCGGTGCACCGCTGCCGGTGCCGCTGGTGCAGAAATATACTGCCGAAAAAGGGATCCGCTTCAAGCAAGGATTCGGCATGACCGAGTTCGGGCCGGGCATCTTCGCGCTGGCGCCCGAGGATGCGATTCGCAAGGCCGGCTCCATCGGCAGGCCGAACTTCTATGTCGACGCGCGTATCGTGGACGAGAACAACCGGCCCTTGCCGCGGGGACAGACCGGCGAGCTGGTGCTGAAGGGTCCGAGCTACTGTTCCGGCTACTGGGCCGACCCTGAGGCCAGCGCCGCTGCAATAGATGCCGAGGGCTGGTTCCACACCGGCGACCTGGCCACCTGCGACGAGGACTGGTATTTCTTCATCGTGGATCGCCTGAAGGACATGTTCATCTCCGGCGGCGAGAACGTGTACCCTGCTGAGATCGAGGCGGCGCTCTATAAACACCCCGCGGTCCACATGTGTGCGATCGTCGGCCTGCCCGACCCGAAGTGGGGGGAGGTCGGTTTGGCCTGCGTCGTGCGGAAGCCAGGCGCGACTGTGACCGGCGAAGAGCTGATCATCTTCCTGCAAAACAACCTGGCGCGCTACAAAGTGCCGCGCCGTGTCGAGTTCCTGGATGCCTTGCCGATCTCCGCAGCCGGCAAGATCCTGAAGCGAGAGCTGCGGGAGAGATTTTCGACGACGCCATGAGGAGCAACACAATGACAGACACTATCCCTACCCTTCCCGGCATCACCTCGACCTTCGTGGATACGCCGCGGCTGCGCCAGCACGTGCTATCGTGCGGCCCGGCGAAAGGCACACCGATCGTCTTCATCCACGGCAACTTCTCGGCCGCGACCTACTGGGAGGAGCTGATGCTCGTCCTGGCCGGCCATGGTTTCCGATGCCTCGCGCCGGACCTGCGCGGGTACGGCTGGACCGAGGATGTGTTGATTGACGCGACGCGCGGCTATCGCGATTGGAGCGATGACCTGGCTGCGCTGCTCGCGGCGCTGGACGTTGAGCGCTGTCATCTGGTTGCCTGGTCCGCGGGCGGCGGGGTCGCCTACCGCTTCATCGCCGATCACCCGGCCAAGGTGATCACCGTTACGCTGCAAGCGCCGGTGAGCCCCTATGGCTTCGGCGGCAGCAAGGGCCTCGAAGGAACACCCTGTTATGACGACTGCGCCGGTTCGGGCGGGGGCGTGGTGAACCCTGAGTTCGTCAAGCGCATCATCGCGGGGGACCGCAGCGCCGACGATCCGAACTCGCCCCGCAACGTCATTAACAGCTTCTACTACAAAACGCCGTTCCGCGCCGCGCGCGAGGAGGACTTCCTGACCGCAGCTTTACAGGAGAAGGCCGGCCCCGAGCACTACCCCGGCGATTTTGTGCCCTCGGCCAACTGGCCGAACGTCGCGCCGGGCGTGCTGGGCCCGGTCAACTGCTGGTCGCCTAAGTATCTGCGCGACGAGGCGCCCGACCTGCTGGCCGCGAACCCAAAGCCACCTGTGCTCTGGGTTCACGGCGACAGTGACATGATCGTCGGCGATCTCTCCCTGTTCGATTTTGGAGGCTTGGGCAAGCTCGGCTACGTGCCCGGCTGGCCTGGAGACGAGATCTATCCGCCTCAGCCCATGGTGAGCCAGACCCGGGCCGTGCTGGAACAGTACGCCGCGGCCGGCGGCGCCTACCGCGAGGTCATCCTGGCCAACTGCGCGCACTCGCCGCATATCGAACATCCGGCGGAGTGGGTGGAGGCGTTCCTGGCACTTGTGGGCTAGCAACCCTTAGGGCTGGGGCGAAGGAAGGGCCTATGTTCATCGGTAACTGGCTGGAGCGACGCGACAAGCTGTCTCCGCACAAGGTGGCGCTGATCGACACAATCGGTGGGCAGCGGGAGATCACCTACCGGGCATGGTTCCGGCAGATGAACCGCACCGCGCACTTCCTGGCCGAAGAACTTGGCGTGGTCAAGGGGGACCGCGTCGCCGTGCTGGCAAGCAACAGCGTCGAGTACCTGGACATCTGGTTCGCCCTGGGCGTCCTCGGCGGGATCATGCAAAATCTCAACTGGCGGCTGGCCGTGCCCGAGATGGAACGGGTGCTGCTGGATGCCGAGCCAGTGGCGCTGGTCTACAGCGGTGAGTTCGGGGAGCAGGTCAATGCTTTGCGCGGCCGTCTGCCGTCGGTCAAGCGGTTTGTCAGCTTCGATGCGCCTGCCGCGGCGGATGACCTGGCGTTCTCCCGACGGGAGGCCTACCCCGACACTCCCACGCCAAGCGTCGAACTCGCGTGGGACGATCCGTGGGTGCTCTGCTACACCGGAGGCACCACCGGTCTTCCCAAGGGTGCGGTGTTGACGCACGGCAGCATGACGGCCAACTCGATCAACACGGTTATGAGTTGGGGCGTCACGCCGGATGATGTGGTGCCGTTGATCAGTCCGCTCTTTCACACCGGCGGTCTGAACGTTTTTACCCTGCCCCTCGTGCACATCGGCGGGACGACGGTGGTGACCAAGGGCTGGAGCACCGACCAGATGTTCGACCTGGTCGCGGACCGCACGATCACCCTTTTCTTTGCCGTGCCGACCATGTTCATCATGATGCAGGAACACCCGCGCTGGACCACGGCCGATTTCTCGGGCCTGAAGTACGTCATCAACGGCGGCGCGCCGTGCCCGATGCCGGTCTTTGAGAAGTGGTGGGCAAAAGGCGTCCCGTTCAAGACGGGGTACGGCTTGACCGAGGCCGGGCCCAACACCTTCTGGCTACCGGCAGAGGAAGTCCGGCGCAAGCCCGGCGCGGTCGGCTACCCGCTTTTTCACGTGGATGTAACGGTGGTCGATCCGGTCACCGAGGCGCCTTGTGGAGCCAGTCAAATCGGTGAGTTGCTGATCCGTGGGCCGCACGTCTGCGCCGGCTACTGGCGCAACCCGGAAGCTACCGCCATGACCTTTCGCTCAACTAAGGCGGACCCGTCCGGGCCAGCCTGGCTGCATACGGGTGATCTGGCCTGCTGCGACGACGACGGCTGTTATACCATCGTCGGCCGCTCCAAAGACATGATCATCTCAGGCGGTGAGAACATCTATCCCGCGGAGGTGGAGAGCGTCATGCACGAGCACCCTGCCGTTGCCGCGGCCGCACTCATCGGCGCACCGGATGCACGGTGGGGCGAGGTCGGGCGGGCGGTGGTGGTGCTTAGGCCGGGTGCGCGGCTGACCGGCGACGACTTGCTGACCTATCTGCGCGGCCGGCTGGCGCGCTACAAGACGCCGAAATCGGTCGTGTTCGTGGACGCCTTGCCTGTCACCGCAGCGGGCAAAGTGGACAAAGTTGTGCTGCAAAAGATGTACGGGTAAGTTGGTTTATTGGTTAGTTTTTAGTCTTGAGGAGGTGTTTCCCATGCGCAAGCCTTTTCCCCACGGCGTCGCCATCGTCGGCGTCGGCATGTCCAAGTTCGGCGCGTTTCCGGATAAGAACAGCCGCGATCTGTTCGTGGAGGCATTCAAGGAGCTGCGCGGAACAGTAGACAAAGGCTTCGACCCAAACGTCATTGAGGCGTTATTCCTTGGCAACTACTCCAGCGATCTGTTCGAAGGCCAGGGACACATGGCCCCGATCATGGCCGACGCGGTCGGGTTGTGCCCGGTGCCGGCGATGCGCCTGGAAGATGCCTGTGCCAGCGGCGGCGTGGCGCTCCGCCAGGGCGTGATGGCCGTCGCTTCGGGGATGCACGATGTCGTGCTGGTGGGCGGCGTCGAGCGTATGACCAAGCTGCCCACTGCTCAGGTCACCGACACCCTCGGCTCGGCCGCCGATACGCTGTTTGAGATTCCGGCCGGCTTCACCTTCCCCGGCTTCTATGCGGCCATCGCGACCGCCTATATGCACAAGTACGGGATGAAGCCGGAACACTTAATGAACGTGGCGATCAAGGACCATCAGAACGGTGCACTGAATCCCAAGGCGCAGTTCGGCGTCACCATCCCTGATTGGATGCAAGGCCGCATCGCGGCGGCCATCAAGAAAGGCAAACCCGCGCCGACCTGGCGTGATCAGTGGGACTTCCTCCACGACGACGCGGCCAACCCGATGGTCGCCTGGCCGTTGCGGCTGTTTGACTGCTCGCCCGTCACCGATGGCGCGGCCTGTGTGCTGCTGGTGAGCGGCGAGCGCGCACGGG
>CAZELR010000092.1:0-13013 GCA_964513075.1 uncultured Anaerolineales bacterium | reverse complement strand
GAGACGCCAGTCTCATTATCTTTGAGACGAGTCTCATTATCTTTGAGATCCTACATGCTCCGTTGCTTTTCGTCTTAACGCGAAAACAGATGTTCTGAATTTGACAGAATAGAAAATCTGTTTTATATTGGCGCCAATGGCCGGCGGCCTTGGGGGTCGCACCGAGCGGCCATTCCTTAACGGGGGAAAAGCCCTCGTTCGAGTACTCTCGAACGGGGGCTTTTTTGTTAATTTCGGACCCTAACTAATGCTCCGGGAGGTGTGTTGTGACCGCCACAGGCCCAAAGAACGTCTTGCTGACCGCCGCGCTGGACTATGCGGCCCGCGGGTGGCCCGTCTTCCCCTGCCACCGGGACAAGACGCCCGCCACCATGCACGGCGTCAAGGACGCGACCACCGACCCCGACCGGATCCGCCGCTGGTGGACGGGCCAGCCCAACGCCAGCATCGGCGTGGCCTGCGGCCCGGCCGGGCTGGTGGTGATCGACGTCGACGTGGAGAAGGGCGGGTTCGCTTCGTGGCAGCGGCTCAAGGCGGCCCACGGCATCGACGACGGGACGCTGACCAGCATCACGGGCGGCGGCGGGTGCCACCTGCTCTACCGCGCGCCTGCGGGCTTCCGGGGCCGCAACTCGGCCGGCAAGCTGGCGCCGGGGGTCGACGTGCGCGCGGACGGCGGCTACATCATCGCGCCCCCCTCGGGCCACCCGTCGGGCCGGGAGTATCTCTGGGACCCAGCCGAGCCCGCCCTCGACCCCATCCCGCTGCCGGACAGCCTGCGGGCGCTGCTGGAACGCCAATCACCTGAGGAGCGGGCATCCTCAGATGCCCGTTCCGGCCGGAGCGCGGCCCCGGCCGCGGCCCCGTTCGCCGGCCCGTTCGCATCTGAGGATGCGAACTCCTCGCGTGGGGGGGAGGTCGCGGCGCGGGCGGCGGCGCGGAATGCGGCGAGCGATGCGGACAAGCGCCGGGCGGCGGCGGCGCTGCGGGAGGAGCTGGCCGCGCTGGGCCGCGCACGCGAGGGCGAGCGCAACGACGCGTTGAACCGGGCCGCCTTCAGCCTGGGCCGGTGGGCGGCAGGGGGCGCGCTCGACCGCGGCGAGGTGGCGCGCAAGCTGCGGGCCGCGGCGCTGGCGCTCGGGCTGGGCGCGCACGAGGCCGAGGCGACGATCCGCAGCGGTCTGGAGGCGGCGGCGCGGGCGGCGGCGCAGGAGCCCGCGCAGGCGGCGGCGCAGGAGCCGGCGCGGAGCAAGAAGCGGGTCCCCACGGACGACGAGCTGGCGGCCAGGTGGCTGGGGGAGCACCCCGACACGGCTTGGGGCATGGGCGAGTTCCGGCGCTATGCGGGCGGCATCTGGCCGGCCGTGTCCGGCGACGTGATCCGCAACGAGGTCCGGGCGATCCTGGCCGCGGCCAAGGACGAGGGCGTGCGCCCCACCGCGGGCCTGCTGGCGAGCGTGCTGGAGCTGGCCCGGGTGGAGATCGCCCAACCCGCGGCAGCGTGGGACGCGGATCCCGACATCCTGGTCTGCGCCAACGGCGCGCTGCACATCCCCACCCGCACGCTGCTGCCGCACAGCCCCGAGCACCGGGCCACGTCCGCGCTGGCCTTCGCCTACGACCCCGCCGCGCGCGCCGAGGCGTGGCAGCACGTCCTGGACACCTGCTGCGCGGACGCCCAGGGCTTCCTGCAGGAGTTTGCCGGCTACAGCCTGACCGTCGACACCAGGCACGAGATCGCGGTCTGGCTGGCGGGACCGCCCGGCGGCGGCAAGTCGACGGTGCTGGAGGGACTGCGGGCCATGCTGGGCGCGCGGGTGTGCCTGCTGAGCCTGGCCGACATCGAGCGCTCCCGCTTCGCGCTGACGAACCTGCCGGGCAAGACGCTGGCCATCAGCATGGAGCAGCCGGGCGGCTACGTGGCGGCCACCGCCACCCTCAACTCCCTCATCTCCGGCGAGCCGCTCTCGGTGGACCGCAAGTTCCGCGACCCGGTGACCATCGTGCCGCGCGTCAAGCTGGCCTGGGCGCTGAACGAGCTGCCGCGCGTCGGTCCCGAGGGGGTGGGGCTCTTCCGCCGCGTCAAGGTGCTGCACTTCGCCGCGCTGCCCGAGGCCGCCCGCGATCCCGAGATCAAGGAGCGGGTGAAGCTGGAGGGCGCGGGGATCCTCAACTGGGCGCTGGACGGCCTGGCGCGGCTGCGCGGCCGCGGGCGCTTCGAGGCGCCGGCCGCAGTGGCTGAGGCCACCGACCGGTTCCGCGAGGCCAACGACATCCCCGCCGCGTTCGCGGCCGAGTGCTGCCTGACCGGCCGCAGCCCCGAGACGAAGCTGCCCTATCGCACCCAGGGCGGCGCGCTCTACCAGGCCTACGCCGACTGGTGCCGCGCCAACGGCCACAAGGCGCTCTCCTCCACCAGCATCGCCGAGGACTGGCGGCGGCTGGGGTTCGAGAAGTACCTGTCGATGGGCAAAGCGTGGTGGCGCGGGGTGGGGTTAGTAGATACCGTAGATACTTGAGCTATTTTAATCTCTACACCTATCGCGAGGCACTGTGGAGGGCATTAAGGATATATATCTGGGGAACTTAAAATAGGCTAAGTATCTACGGTATCTACTATAAGCCCTACGGGCGGATCGCAGGGGCGGGTTTACCCTGCTTTGCGAAGATTCCGCCCTCGTTGGCAGGACCGCCGCAACGCCTGGTTTCCCTTCGATGCCGAGAAACCCGCCCCTACCCTTCTGCCCCAAACCGCGCGATAACCCGTTTTCCTGCGTTTTGGGTTCACCGGTTTCTGTGCTTTAATACACACCAGAAATAGGCGCCTGTCCCACCCGATGCCGCCCCTGCGCCCGGCAAATCAACCCTGCACTGGAGGAGGTCTATCCTGATGAATCGACATTTCGCACCCCGCGCACTGTATGTGCTCCTGATCCTCTCGTTCGCGCTGGTGGCAGTCCCACCGGCCGCCGCGGCGCCGGACGCGCCAATGGCAACCACTGTTTTCAGTGAAAGTATGTATGATGGCACCGGCAGTGTAACCGGCACTCAGACCATAGCTTACTTTGAGACCGGCAATTACTTTCAGAACGATGCACTGACCATGACCGGGACTGGCGATATGCGCATGACTACCGTCTCCACGGGCTACACGGGTGCATCTGGGTCCTATAACGCGTTTTTGACCAATACCACTGCTGGAAAATACTTCCAGATCGCCGACATCAACACGACCGGTTACACCAACCTGACGCTGTCATTTGGTGTCTGGAAGAGTGCAATAACCGAAACCGGTTCCACCTTCACCGTTGCCGTCAGCAGCGACGAGACGAACTGGACAACCTTGACCGTTCCGGCGTTGCCAACCGGCACGGGTACGGTAGCCTGGTACTACAGAACAGCCAGCGGCGCCATACCGGCGACGTCAACCCTTTTCGTCAGGTTTACTAATACAGGCACCGCAACGCAATTTCGCATCGATGACGTCTTGCTTGTGGGAGATTTGGCAGGTGACGCCGCCCCCTCCGTTCTCAGCACCACCCCCGCCAACGGCACGACCGTCGCATCCAACGCCACGGTCAGCGTGACGTTCAGCGAGCCTGTCACCTTCTCGGGCCCGATCAGCATTGTCTGCACCAACAGCGGCACGCAGTCGGTGACGCCCGCTGCCACGGCCGATCCTGCGATCTGGAACTTGCCCTACTCAGGCTTCGCGCCGTCCTTAGGGGACTCGTGCTCCATCACCATCCTTGCCACCCAGATCGCCGATACCGACACCAACGATCCGCCCAATAACATGACGGCCGACTTCACCTGGAGCTTCGCCGTCGACGCCGCGCCCTCGGTGACCAGCACGACCCCGGCCGACCTCGCGACCGACGTGCCGGTCGGCGCGGACCTCAGCGTCACCTTCAGCGAAGGGGTCACGGTCAATACGATCGACAGCTTCTTCGACATCTACTGCGAAGTGAGCGGCGTCCCCACGCTGCAGCCGGCCGCGGGCAGCGGCGGGCCGACCGTCTTCACGATCAACCCGACGGCCGATCTGCCGGCCGGGTCGAACTGCACCGTCACGATCAAGGCTGCGCAGGTGGCCGACCAGGATGCCATCGATCCGCCTGACGCCATGGCCGCCGATAAGGTCTTCACCTTCCAGACGGCCGCCGCGGATGCCGCGCCTTATGTAGCCAGCACGAGCCCCGGGGACGGCGCGACCGGCGTGGCAGTCGACGCAGCGGTCAGCGTGACCTTCAGCGAGGCCGTCACCTTCAACAACACGGTCGATATCAGCTGCACCTCATCAAAGGTTCAGACCGTCACGCCCACCGGCGGCCCCACCACCTGGACGCTGCCCCACACGCCTTTTCATAACAGCGAAAACTGCATCGTCATGATTGGTCCCGCAGACGTGAGCGATGTCGACACGAACGACCCGCCGGACTTCATGGCGGAAGCTTACGGCTGGGACTTCAACACTGTCGCAGCGCCGGTGGCCACGCCCCCGGTCATCAATGAGTTCTCAGCAAGCACGACCGGCACCGATGTGGAATACGTTGAGATCTTCGGCGACCCCACCACCGATTATTCCGCGTACACAATTCTTGAAATCGAGGGTGACACCGCCACTCCGGTTTCTCCAATTGGTACAGTGGATGAAGTGATTGCGCTGGGCACCACGGATGCCAATGGTCTCTATCTGGTCAATCTGGCCGCCAATGCACTCGAGAACGGCACCGTCAGTTTGCTGCTTGTCTTGAACTTCACCGGCGCGCTGAACAACGATCTCGACACCAACAACGACGGGATTTTCGACGTCACGCCCTGGACGGCCCTCGTAGATACGGTGGCCGTGAATGATGGCGGCGCAGGCGATATCACCTACGGCGCGCCAACCCTCGGCGTCGCCTATGATGGGCAGCCGTTCGCCCCCGGCGGCGCTTCGCGCATCCCCGACGGAACCGACACAGATACTGCCGCCGATTGGGTGCGCAACGACTTCGATCTGGCCGGTATTCCAGGCAAAGCCGGCACGCCGGTTTACGGCGAAGCCTACAACACGCCGGGCGCCTTGAATCAGGTGGTGCTGCCCAAGCTGGTAATCAACGAAATCGACTACGATCAGCCGGGCACGGATGCCGCCGAGTACGTCGAGATCCGCAACAACGAGTCCGTTGCCGTCCCGCTGGACAGTGTAGCGCTCGAACTGGTCAATGGCAGTGGCGGTGGTGCATTGTTATACAAGACCATCGACCTGCCCGCCGTCAGCCTGGCCGCAGGGGACTATTTCGTGGTCTGTGCGAACACGGCAAACGTCGCCAACTGCGATCTGGATGTCACACCGGATACCGACCTCATCCAGAACGGCGCGCCCGATGCCGTAGGCCTGCGCTTCAACGGCAATTTGATCGATGCGGTCAGCTATGAGGGCAATACTGGCGCGCCGTATACGGAGGGTTCAGGCACGGGCCTGGTAGACACCGCCGCGAGCGCCACTGAGGGTATCTCGCGCTGTCCCGATGGCTCCGACACCAACGTCAACAACGTTGATCTGCTCCTGAGGCCGATCACCCCCGGCGCGGCCAACAACTGCATCGTGGACGCTCCGCCCCAGGTCTCCACGACCAATCCGAGCAGCGGCGCCACCGGCGTCAGCACCGGCACGTCTATCACGATCAACTTCAACGAGATCGTCGACGTGGCAGCGGGCGCGTTCACGGTGGAGTGCCCAGTCGGGACCCCGGTCAGCTTCACCGCCAACCCGACGCTGCCGGCCGGCGATATCAGCAGCGTGGTGCTCACCCCCGACAGCCCGCTGCCGATAAGCACAGTCTGTACGGTGACTGCCATCGCAACGGCGATCACCGATAACGACGGGACCGTCGATCAGCTCGATGGTGACAAGAACGGAGTCGGCGGCGACAACTTCGTCTTCACCTTCACTACGGCAGCAGTGGATCCCTGCACGCTGCCGGCCACCCTGATCAGCGCCATCCAGGGCAGCGGCGCGGCCAGCCCCTACGCCGGAAATGGGACCCCCTACACCCTCCAGGGCATCGTGGTCGGCGACTACGAGCAGGCCGGCCTGAGCGGTTACTTCGTCCAGGAAGAGGACGGGGACGCGGACGGCAACCCGGCGACCTCTGAGGGCGTCTTCGTCTACGACAATAACGCGACCAGCGAAGTCTCGTTGGGCGACAAGGTGCGGGTGACCGGTACGGTGTCGGAATACTTCACGCTCACCGAAGTGACGACCAGTGGCAGCCCGATCATCTGCAACAGCGGCAACTCGGTTACGCCGGCCTCCGTGAGCCTGCCGGTGGCCGCGCTCGCCGACCTGGAGCCCTACGAGGGGATGAAGGTCACGTTCCCCCAGACGCTCACGGTGACTGACAATTACGACCTGGGCCGATACGGCCAGTTGACCCTGTCGGCAAACGGCAAGCTCTGGCAGTTCACGCACCAGAACGCGCCCAGCGTCAGCGGCTACGCGGCCCACCTGGCCGCGATCGCGCTGCGCAGCATCGTCATGGACGACGGCAGTTCGACGCAAAACCCGGCTACCATCTTCTACCCCGGCACGGGCCTGACCGCGTCTAACACCGTGCGCGTAGACGACACCGTCGCCGGCCTCACCGGGGTGCTCGATTATCGCTTTGATTTCTACCGGATCCAGCCGGTCGGCCAGGTCAACTTCACGGCTGCCAACCCGCGGCCCACGGCCCCGCCGGCCGTCGGCGGCACGCTCAAGGTGGCCAGCTTCAACACCCTGAACTTCTTCACCACCATTGACACGACCGGTGGGACATCAACCGGCATCTGCGGCCCGAGCGGGAACCAGAACTGCCGCGGCGCGGACAACGCCGACGAGTTCACAAAACAGCGCGCCAAGCTGGTCGCGGCGATCTGCGGCCTGAACGCGGACGTGCTGGGCCTGATGGAGCTGGAGAACCCCTACAGCGGCAACGATCCCTTCCCCAGTGACGGCATCACCGACTACGTGCTCCAGAACCTGGTCGGTGCACTCAACAGCGTATGTCCGGGCTACGCGTTCATCGACAACACCGGGGCCGGCACCGACGCGATCCGCCAGGGCCTCATCTACAAGCCCGGCGTCGTCACGCCGGTCGGCACGACCGCGATCCTGAACAGCACCGCCTTCATCAACGGCGGCGATGCCACGGCCCGTAACCGGCCCGCGCTGACCCAGGCGTTCCAGGTCAATGCCGGCGGCGAACAGTTCATCGTGAGCGTCAACCATCTGAAGTCCAAGGGCAGCGCGTGCACCGCGCCCGACCTCCTCGACGGGCAGGCCAACTGCGCGGTCGTGCGCACCAATGCGGCCATCGCGCTGACGACCTGGCTGGCCACCAACCCCACCGGCACCGGCGACCCGGACATCCTGATCATGGGCGACCTCAACTCCTACGCCAAGGAGAACCCCATCACCGCGTTTGTCAACGCGGGCTACACCGACCTGATCAACTGGACCGTGGGCAGCGCGGGGTACGGCTACGCCTTCGACGGCATGATGGGCTACCTGGACCACGCGCTGGGGAGCTCGGCGCTGCTGGCGCAGGTCACGGCGGCCGACGAATGGCACATCAACTCCCCCGAGCCGTACGCCCTCGACTACGACACGCAGTTTAAGTCGCCCGCCCAGATGATCAGCCTGTACAACCCCGACCCCTACCGGTCCACCGATCATGACGCGGTGCTGGTCGGTCTGGGCCTGGGCCTCAACCCCGACCGGGGCGACCTGGACGCTTCCTACGGACAGGCGTGGCACACCGGGCAGGGGGTGGTGTGGAAGCTGGGCGCGCTGTGGACCGGCGAGGCCAGCAGCACGCCGGGCAGCGACAACCCGTCGGACGACGGCGTGGTGCGCAACTACAGCGAGAGCTGGAACGACACGCGCGGCGAGGTCAACGTGACCGTGACCGGGGCGGCCGGCCACTGGGCCTGCCTCAACGCCTGGCTGGACTACAGCGATGGGTCCGCGGTCGCGGGCACGCCGGAGACGCCGAACGGCCTCTTCGACACCAACGAGCACGTGGTGAACAACCTGCCGATCCAGGCCGGCGCAGGCCAGCTCGTGACCTGGCCGCTGGAACTCGGCGTGATCAACGACACCGCAACGTACAACATGCGCTTCCGCCTGGCGCCTGCACCGAACCCGGCTGTGGCGAGCTGCAGCGGCGTGACGCTATCGTCCACCGACGTCGCATATGGCGGCGAGGTCGAGGACTACGCCTTCACCGCCGGCCCGCTGGCGGTCGACCTGGCCGGCTTCACCGCCGCGGCGGGAGCCGAGGGCGTGACGCTGGCGTGGGAGACGGTCTCCGAGACCGACAACGCCGGGTTCAACGTGTACCGGGCTGGCTCGGTCGCAGACCGGCCAGAGCAAGAGTGGGTCAAGCTGAACGATGCGCTGATCGCGGCAGCGGCGCCGGGGTCGAGCGAGGGGCACAGCTACGCGTTCACCGACGCGACAGCCGCCCAGGGCGCGACGTACTGGTACGCGCTGGAGGACGTGGCGCTGGACGGGACGCTGACGCGGCACGCGCCGGTGAGCGTCACGGTGGCGCAGCCGAACGCGGTGGGGCTGGCGGGATTCGGCGCGGCCCCTGTCGCCGGCGCGATGCCGGCCCTGGCCGGGTTGGCGGCGCTGGCGCTGGCCGCGCTGGCAGGTGTGGCGGCGCGAAGACGACGGTAGTAGGTTCAAGGTTCAAGGTGGAAGGTTGAAGGTCAGACCTTAAACCTTGAACCTTCAACTGCAAAGATGGTTACCCCTAATCTCCTAATCCCGGCTGCGCTCGAAATGGTTGGCGGGGATTAGGGGATTAGGGGAAAGGCTTATGGCCGGTTCTGTTTTGCGTCGTGCAAGTGACCGGCTGAAGCCTCGAGTCCGGGATGTGTGAGTGCACAGGATAGAACAACGAATCAACGGGATTGAACGAATCAGCTCGGGGCATTCGATGAATCCTTGAGATTCGTTGTTCTATCATGTATCGCGAGATTCTTCGCTGGTGTCTCGCCGCAACGAGCGTTGAGTGGTTGACCCGCTCAGAATGACAGAGTGGCACGCACCACGCAACGACCCGCAGGTCGCCGCAATACGCACCACGCACCACGCAACGACCCGCAGGTCGCCGCAATACGCAGTACGCAATACGCACCACGCAGGACAGAACAACGAATCAACCGGATTGAACGAATCCGTTCCGGGCATTCAGAGAAACCAGGCTTCGCGACCCAACGGCCGCCAGGAAGCCTGGTTTCTTTTTGCATAATTCGCCCACATTTTGTATACTGTTTGTACGATACGGAAGACGAAGGAGAGGGCGATGAGGCGAATGAGTGAAGTATTGAAGTTGAGTTTCGGAACCGGGTGGCTGCTGATTCTGTGCCTGCTGGCAGTGCCGGGGCCGGCGGCCGCGCAGTTTGCTTCTCCCGCGGTAAACGGGACGATCGCGGCGGGCGAGTACGGCGTGCACACCGACGGCCAGAACCAGCAGACGAGCGGCGGTGCGACCTGGTTCATGACCTGGGACGCTGCCAACCTGTACGTGGGCATCAGCGGCGCAAATGTCACTGAAGCCGCGGTCCTCTATCTCGACAAGAACCCGCTGGCGCCCATCAACGGCGGCGCTGACGTCAATGGCACGCTCGTGGGGCAGTCCTACGATGGCACGAACTTCGCAGCCCTCCAGTTCCGGGCGGACCTGGTGGTCTACGTCAAAAACACTTACCGGGAATATCGGACGGCCGACGGCGCGAACGGCTGGTCGGGCCCGACGACCGGTTTCGGCGGCCTGGCCGATAACGGCAGCACCGTCCGTGAGCTGGCGATCCCCTGGGCCGCGATCGGCGGGCAGCCGGCATCCTTTGCCTGGTTCGGCTACGTGACGTCCGGCGGCGGCTCTGTGTACGGCCAGGTCCCGACCGAAAACGCCGGCGGCGCCATCGGTGGGGCGGCCCGCTACGGGCGCTACTACACCGTCAGCAGCACGGCCGACGGCCTCAGCACCGCGCCGTTCTCGCGCAACAGCTACGTCTTCAACGAGACAGCAGACATCAGCGGCTTCGGCGCGATCTCGGTCTACGACTTCACGATGAACAGCGCCGGCCGGACGATCACCCGCGGCAGCGGCGCCTGGACCATCGGCGGCAGCCTGCGCGTCGACGCGGGTGCGGTGAGCTTCGGCGCCGCCACCAGCCCCGCGGCCGTGGCCGGGGACGTGGTCATCGGCACGAGCGGCACGTTGAGCCTGTCCACGGCCGCGGGCGGCGACCTGAGCGCCGGCGGCAACTGGACCAAGGACGGCGCGTTCAACGTCAACAGCCGGACCGTTACCTTCAACGGCAGCGCGCCGCAAACCATCGGCGGCAGCACCCTCACGGTCTTCCATGATCTGACCCTCAACAACGGCTCGGGAGTGACGCTGAGCCAGACCCAGTATGTCTTCCGGCTGCTGACGCTCAGCAGCGGCGATCTGAACCTGGGCGGCAAGAGCCTCCTGATTCAGTCAGCGACGGCAGGCGGCGGCATCGCGGCCAGCGGCGCCCGGAGCATCACCGGTGGTATTAACTCCGGAGTCCTGTTCCTTGGCAGTGCGAAGACGATCAGCGGCGGGACCCTGACTTTTGGGCCCAGTGTGAACGTTTCGCTGTATACGGGCGTGGACTTCGGCCCCGCGGTCTCGAAGATCAACGGCGCGCTGTATCTCTACTCGGGCGGCGTCGTGAACACCAATCCGCCCGTCTACGGCGCCAACTCGAACCTGCTCTACGGCAGCGGCGGCGTCTACAACCGCGGCCTCGAATGGAGCGCGGGCAGCGGGCCGGGGTATCCTTATTATGTGTCGGTTTTCCAAAACACGACGCTGAACTACCCCAACGGCAGCACTGCGGCGCGCAGCATGGCGGGCGGCCTGACGATCCAGCCCGGCTCGACCTTCGACATGGGCTACGGCGGCCCCGGGCTCAACAACCCGCTGACGGTGGGCGGCGGAGTGGTGATCTTCGGCACGCTGTCGTTGGGCGATGCGCCCGGCGGCGACCTGGTGCTGGGCGGCGCCTGGCAGAACAGCACCGATGCGTACGGCGGCGCGTTCAACCCCAACGGCCGGACCGTGATCTTCAACGGCAGCGGCAGCCAGTTCATTTTCGGCAGCGCGCCGACGACCTTTGCCGGCCTGACGATTGCCAACAGCAGCGCTGACTCCGTGGGTGTGTGGGTGGGACAGGCCCAGACGGTCACCGGCGTGCTGACCCTGACGGACGGCCTGTTGAAAGCGATTCAGGGGTATAATCTGACCCTGGGGCCCAACGCGTCCGTCAGCGGCGGCTCGACGGCCAGTATGGTGGTCACCGATAACGATAGCTTGACGACCAACGACGGCTTCCTGTGCAAGGTCTATGCGGGCGCGGGCAGCTTCACCTTCCCGGTGGGGGATATCTTCGGCGTGACCCAGTACGCGCCGTCCACCCTGGCGTTCTCGGCCGGCCTCGACGACCCCAGCACCGTCTGCGTGCGGACGACCAACGCGCGGCATCCGAACTGGCCGGGGGTCGATTATCCCACCTACATCACGCGCTACTGGACCGCGACCAGCACCGACAACGCATTCACGGGTGTGGCGTCGTTCACCTACGATCAGGCCGATGTCGTGGTGGGCAGCGGCCAGACCGAGGCCGCGCTGCATCACAAGATCTGGAACGGTGCGAGCTGGACCGGCGGGGCCGCGGCGGACACCGGGGCCAACCTCCTCTCGACGCCGGTGAGCAGCTTCTCGGATCACACCGCGTTCTCCGCGTCGCCGCTGGCGGTCGACCTGGCCCACTTCACGGCCACGGCCGCGGCCCAGGGCGTGACGCTGGGGTGGGAGACGGTGTCCGAGAGGGATAATGCCGGGTTCAACGTCTACCGGGCGGAGAGTGGCTCGGTCGGAGACCGGCCACAGCAGGAGAGTTCGGGGGCCGACCCGCTCAGAATGACAGGCTGGGTGCGCCTCAACGACGCGCTGATCGCGGCCGCGGCGCCGGGGTCGAGCGAGGGACACAGCTACGCGTTCACCGACGCGACAGCCGCCCAGGGCGCGACGTACTGGTACGCGCTGGAGGACGTGGCGCTGGACGGGACGCTGACGCGGCATGCGCCGGTGAGCGTGACGGTGGCGCAGCCGAACGCGGTGGGGCTGGCGGGATTCGGCGCGGCGGGGTATAACAGCGGATGGGCAGGATTGTACGGATTGCTCTCCCTGGCGGCGCTTGCGGGTGCAGGGTGGCTGCGGCGAAGAATGTGAAATGTGCTCCGGAATCGAGGCTTTAGCCGGTCAGGTGCAATAGGCGCGTGATGCGGGAAACCGGCTGACGGCATGTATGCCGCAGCCTCGAGTCCAGTATGTGTAACTGTGGAACTTCCGGAATCGAGGCTTTAGCCGGTCAGGTGCGGTGCGCGCGTGATGCGGGAAACCGGCTGACGGCATGTATGCCGCAGCCTCGAGTCCGCGACATGTTTCAACCGCCAAGATGGTTACCCCTAATCCCCTCATCCCGGCTGCGCTCGAAATGGTTGGCGGGGATTAGGGGATTAGGGGAAAGGTTAATGGTTACCCCTAATCTCCTAATCCCGGCTGCGCTCGAAATGGTTGGCGGGGATTAGGGGATTAGGGGAAAGGCTTATGGCCGGTTCTGTTTTGCGTCGTGCAAGTGACCGGCTGAAGCCTCGAGTCCGGGACATGTGTGAGTGCACCACACGGCACGAGATGCTTCGCTGGTCATTCGCCGCAGCGGACCTTGAGCCGTGGACCCGCTCAGCATGACAGAGTGACACGCACCACGCAGGATATGACAACGAATCAACGGGATTGAACGAATCGGCTCGGGGCATTCGATGAATCCTTGAGATTCGTTGTTCTATCATGTATCGCGAGATGCTTCGCTGGTCATTCGCCGCTGTCAATGCTGGTGATAAAATCCCCGAAAATGCTGGTTTGAAATTCCTCACCCTA
>CAZELR010000091.1:0-13132 GCA_964513075.1 uncultured Anaerolineales bacterium | reverse complement strand
TGCGTGTTGCGTGCTGCGTGTTGCGTGTTGCGTGCTGCGTGTTGCGTGTTGCGTGTTGCGTGTTGCGTGTTGCGTGTTGCGTGTTGCGTGTTGCGTACTGCGCTCGTTCGCGGCCGGCTAAAGCGTCAGTTGCGGCACGATGACGCTGAAAAGGGCATAGAGTGCGACCAGGGCCAGGAACGCGTACGGGAACACCGCCGCGGCCGCGGCCAGCAGGTCGGCAGCAAAGCCGGCCGGCGGTCGACCTTGCCGGCGCCAGCCCAGCAGCGTCAATGCCAGATCCAGCAGGAGTGCGCCCACGGCGGCAGCCGCCGCGATCGCCACGGGCCACTTGGGCAGGCCGGCGCCCGTGCCCAGTCCCCACAGTGCCAGCCCGGCAGCCAGGAGGATCAGCCCCGCGGCCACCCACCGGCCAACGCCCGGCCTGACAACCCGATCCCAGCCGGCGGCAAACGCCAGCGCGATCGGGATCAGCGCGGTAAACAGGTAGCGCCCCTGGTGCTGCAGGAATTGGGTGTTGTACCAGGCGTAGATCAGGGACGTGAGTAGCGCGGAGAGGGCGAGCAAACGTGGTGCGTGGTGCGTGGTGCGTGATGCGTGGTGCGTGGTGCGGGTCTCGCTGCCATTCTGAAGCGACCGCAGGTCGCCATGGGGCGAAAAACCTCGTGGTTCGTAATGCGCGCCGTCTGGCGCCTGTCCAGGAGACGAAACACGCAATACGCAACACGTAACACGCAACAGATGCCCGCCCGCGGCAATGCCACCCAGCAGCGCGAGCGCGAAGTAGGCCCGCGTGTCCAGCCAGGCGCCCATCCAGCCGAAGACGCCTACGAAGCTCTTGAACGTCCACTCAACGGCACGGCGCCAATAGGCGCCCCAACCGTTCTGCGCCACGAAGTCGGCCAGGCGCGTCTGGCCCACCACGATGGCGTCATGCCGCTGCAAGCCCAGGAAATCGGGCCAGCCATAGACGGCGATGTTGCGCGCGTACCAGGGCAGGGCGATCAGTGCGGCGGGCAGGATGAGCATGGCCCCCTCGGCCACGATGCGCCCCGGCGCGGCCCGCTCCCGCCACCAGCGCCAAATAAACACTCCGCCTGCCAACGGCGCGGCCAGGTAAACCGTGGTCTTGGTGATCAAGATCAGGCCCAGCAGGATGCCAAGTCCCAACACCGATTTTTGATTTGCGATTTTTGATTTTTGATTTTGGACGCCTGATTCCTGACGCCTGTCCCCTGTCTCCTGCACCCAGCCTACCAGGATCAGCAACACCGCTGCGAATAACAGCTCTGCCAGGACGTCGTTGCCCACCTGGGAAACGGTGGCCAGGTGTTGAGGGAGGAAGGCCACGAACGCGGCCGCGCCGAGCGCCATCCCAGGCCGCCCCGGAAAGATGCGCCGGCCGATCAGGAAGGCCAGCAGCACGATCCCTGCGCCCAGAAACACCGAGCAAAGCCGCAGCACGATCAAATTGCCGTGAACCAGCACGAAGAGGGACGCCAGCAGCGCGTAATACAGCGGCGGCTGGTGGAACTCATAACGGATGGGGTCGATGGGCATGCCGGGCGGGAACTGAGCGGCCTTGATCTGCTCCAGGTAGGCGTGCGGGTAGTCGCCCATGTGCAGCACCGGGAATGCGCCCTTCTCGGCCAGATAGCGCACGTAGTTGTAGTGCGCGGGCTCGTCGGGCGCCTGCCAGGGCGGGGTGTAGACCGCGAACAGGCTGCCAAGCGCGAGATAGAGCAGGAGGATGAGCGTCAGGATGGCGCGTGGGCGATTGAAACTCATGCGATGCATTCTTCCCTACCGGCGGGTCTCGGCGTTTCGCCCTTCCGGGAGCACCTCGCGGCCGCGGCTGCCGCCCTGCTCGGGGCCAATGATGCCGTCGGCCTCCATCTGATCGATGATGCGCGCCGCGCGCGAGTAGCCGATGCGCAGCCGGCGCTGCAGCAGTGAGATGCTGGCCTTGCCCGAGCGGCGCACCTCGTCGACCGCCTGCCGGTAGACATCATCGCGATCCGGCGCGGCGTTTGAAGCGGCGGCCACGTCTCCCCAGAGCGGCTGCTGCAGCGTCTCCTGGCCGGGCAGCCACGGCGGCTCCAGCCCAGCGTCCGCCCCAGCGGCCGAATCTTCCCAGCCGCTGGCCGCTTCGCCTCGGGACGGCGGCTCCCCGGCTTTTCCGCCGGTCAGCTCCATCGGCAGCTCCGGCTCGGCCAGGGTGCGCGCGCCCTTCCAGTATTGCACCAGCCGGCTCGTCTCCCGGTCGGCAACAAAGCAGCCTTGCAGACGCTGCAGCTTGCTGGCGTCGGGCGCCATAAAAAGCATGTCGCCGCGGCCCAACAGCTGCTCGGCGCCCGGGGTGTCCAGGATGACCCGGCTGTCCACCTGCGAGGTGACCGCGAACGCGATGCGGGCCGGGAAGTTGGCCTTGATGAGGCCGGTCACGACGTCGACGCTGGGGCGTTGAGTGGCCAGCACCAGGTGGATGCCGGTGGCGCGCGCCATTTGGGCGATGCGGCAGATGTGGCGTTCTACGTCGTCGGGTGCGGAGAGCATCAAGTCCGCGAGCTCATCGATGAGGATGACGATGTAGGGCAGCACCGGCTCGCCCCGCGCAACCAGCTTCTCGTTGTAGCCTTCGATGTTGCGCGCAGAGAGCTTGGCGAATAGTTTATAGCGCCGCTCCATCTCACGGGTGGCCCATTGCAGCACCGGCACCGCCCGCTCCACGTCCACCACAACCGGCGCAACAAGGTGCGGAACGCCGTTGTAGACGGTTAGCTCGACCCGCTTGGGATCGATCAACAAGAAGCGCAAGGTGTCCGGCGTGTGAGCAAGCAACAGCGAGGTGATGATCGAATTGACGCAGACCGACTTACCGGAGCCCGTGGCGCCGGCGATCAGCAGGTGGGGCATGCGCGCCAGATCGGCCACCACCGGCTGACCCGACACATCGCGGCCCAGACCAAAGAGCAGCTCGCCCTTGCTGGCCGCCGCCTCCTCTGATTCCAACACGCCGCGCAGCGAGACCAGCGAGATCTGCACGTTTGGCACCTCGATCCCCACGAAATCGCGACCTGGGACCGGGGCTTCGATGCGGATGGGCGAGGCCGCCAGGGCCAGCGACATGTCGTTGGCCAACGCCTGGATCTGCGACACGCGCACCTTGGTCTGCTTTTCTTCGCCCTTGCGGTCGCGGCGGACGATGGTGCCGGGCCGCAGGCCGAACTGTGTGACAGCCGGGCCCTGGTTCACTTCAACCACCTGCACAGGGAGTCCAAATCCGGCCAGGGTGCTTTCGATAATCTGGACGCGGCGGCGCAGATCCTCTTGCTGGATGTCCTGTTCGGTGCTGTCCTCCAGGATGTCTGCCAGGACCGGCACGTGCCACGCCTGCCCGGCCCCGCCGATGATGCGGGATTGAGCCGCGGCCTGGGGCTGGGCGGCGCGCGGCGACTGCGGGGCCGCGCCGCGCGCGGGCTGCGGTTCGGGCCGGCGCTGCGTCCAATTGGGCGATGTCAACGGGGGCTGAGGCGACGTCTGCGCCGGTGATGGCAGCAGGCCTGATGCGATCAGGCCGCGCATGCGCCGCCACCAACGCTTCCAAAACGGCCCGACTTCACCCAAGGGCAGCGGTGGATTGACGCGCACCCCCTCGGGGCCCGGAGACGACCGCTGGAGACGGCCAAACAATGCGGTGAGCCTGTCGCGCACCTCGGGCAAGCTCAGACCTGCACCAGCCACCAGGGAGGCCAACACCAGCAGGAGCAACATGGTCACCGCGGCCGGCAGCCCCAATGCCAGGATCAGGCCTTGGGACAACAGCCACCCCAGCGCGCCGCCGCCCAACCCCGCGTTGGCAGGCAGCCAGGGATCAGGCAACCCGGCGAACAAGTGCGCAAACCCCTCAAAGGCCAGGAACAACCCCAACGCACCGGCCAGCCGCCACGCGGACAACCCGTCCTCGGTGACGTCACGCAGCGCCAGCCAGATCCCCAGGCCGCCCAGCACGACAGGCATCAGCCACGCGCCAACGCCAAACAGCAACTGGATGAGGCTGATCAGGGCTCCGGTGATCTCACCGCGGTTGGGCGACAACAGGCTGAGCAAGGTCAAGATGGCCAGCAACACCAGCACGCTGCCCACGATTTCGCCGCGCAGGAACTGGCTCAGGCTTGGGCTGGGCTTTGGTTTGGGCTTGGCGCGTCGCTTGGTCATCTCAAATTCCTCGGGATCCGCCCGCGCAAATGTTCTAAGATCGCAGAGAGATTATACAACAAACTGAGCGGACAAGAAAGTTAGCCCGCTTGAATTGAGTGCCCCGCTGAGCGTCCAACGTTATGGCTGTTTGACGTAACGCCCTTCCCGCGGTACACTAACGCGGTTGAATCCAAACCTGGAAGGACGTATGGCCGAAACCTCCGACGAAATCATCGCCCTGATTCCAACCTACAATGAGGCGCGCTACGTTGCCGACGTGGTGCGACGGACGTTGGTTCATGTGCCCGCAGTGGTGATCGATGATGGCTCCACCGATGGCTCGGGCGCGGCAGCCGCGCTGGCAGGCGCCAAGGTGTTGGTGCATGCCACAAATCAAGGCAAAGGCCAGGCCCTGAACACCGGCTTCGATTATGCACAACAGCGCGGGGCGGCTGCGGTCATCACTCTGGATGCCGATGGCCAGCACGACCCCGACGAAATCCCGAACTTCATCGCCGCATTTCGCGCGGGCCAGGGTGACGTCATCATCGGCCAGCGGTCTTTCGCGCAAATGCCGGCCAAGAACCAGTTCGGCAATCGCACCGGCTCCTTCTTGCTGAGCCTGGCGATGGGCCGGCCGGTTCCCGACAACCAGAGCGGCTATCGATTGCTCAGCCGCGAGGTGCTGACCCAGGTGCG
This sequence comes from uncultured Anaerolineales bacterium, assembly GCA_964513075.1. Classification (GTDB taxonomy): domain Bacteria; phylum Chloroflexota; class Anaerolineae; order CG2-30-64-16; family CG2-30-64-16; genus DAOUBP01. Next base: position 8,233 of record CAZELR010000091.1, on the reverse strand, counting down.
ACCCAGCAGCACGCGCTTCGAAGCCGAGGTTGAGATCCTGTTGCGCGCGCAGATGGCCGGTTTCCGCCTGGCCTGGATTCCCATCAAAACAATCTACAACGACAAGAAGAGCCATTTTCGGACCACGCATGACAGCGCACTCTTCCTGAAGATGGTCTGGCGCATCTGGCGGGCCCGCGTACGCGGCTCGTTTGATTGAAGCACGCAGGACGTTCGTTTTGAAGGAGGCCCATGCAACACCCCATCGCCGGCATCTTGCTGCTGGTTGCAGGGATTGCCTTCCCCCTGGGCATGGTGGCCTGGTTGAACGGGCGTCTCAACCGCCAGCCTCGCCCCACGCCCCGTGAAATCGGCTTGATTCTGAGCCTGAATGGTCTGTTGCCATTGGGCCTGGTGATGTTGGGCCTGGGACTGATGATGCCGCAGCTTTGGGAGGCGCTCTGGCTGCGGGTGACGGCAGCGGCGGCCTGGATAGGCGCGGGGGGCGCGCTCATCGCCCTGATCGTATCTGGCCGATCCAGGCCAACGGGAGGTCGGAATGGGAGATGATCTGAGGGCGTTGCTCTGCGCGGCCCAGGAGTGGGGGTGGGTGGGACTCGTCGCCTCGGAGCGCGGGCTCCGCTTGCTGACACTGCCGCTGCCGACCCCGGAAGCGGCGGCCGACGCCATCCGCAAGCAGTATCCGGAAGTGTCGGCGGCACCGGCGGGCGAGGAACCGGCGTCGCCGATCGAAGAGTTGCTTGCGCAGGCATCTCAACAGGTGTGCGAGTATCTGGCGGGCACGCGGCGCGAGTTTACCACGCCACTGGACCTGCGCGGCCATACCGGGTTTGCACTGTCTGTGTGGGCCACCGCGCGGCGCATCGGTTATGGCCAGACGCGCTCCTATCGCTGGGTGGCCGGGCATGTGGGCGACGGGAGCGGAATCTACCAGGCTGTCGGCGCGGCGTTGGGCGCCAACCCAGTGCCGCTGATCATTCCCTGCCATCGCGTTGTGGGCACGGATGGCAGCTTGCACGGCTATGCAGGCGGCCTGGAGATGAAGCGGCGCCTGCTGGCCCTGGAGGCCGGGCAAGACCAGCTGACAGGGCTGTAGTTTGCCAGGTGCATGGTAGTTTTGGTTTTTATGCAAAGTTTATGTTAGAATGAACTGTAATTCAAACGCAACGCACACAGGCAGGCTCCAAAGGGGACATTCGCATGGACACAAGCATCCAGGAGTTCCTCAATTATCTGACCGCTGAACGAGGCAGTTCCGGCAATACGATCGCCGCTTACCACAACGACCTGACCCAGTTCCAAGAACTCATGTCGGAACAGGGCCGCCTGGCGGGGGACGGCGATTGGTCCCGTCTGACCCGTGACGACCTGATCGAATATATCTTGCGGCTGAAAGAACGCGAGTATTCTTCCGCCACAGTAGCACGCAAGGTTGCGGCAATGAAGTCGTTCTGCGGGTTCCTGCTGCGTGTTGGGGCCATTGAGGACAATCCTGCGGAGGAACTGGAGTCGCCCAAGGTCAAGAAGCATCTGCCGACCACGCTCACCCCTGGAGAAGTCGATCAGCTCCTCGCGCTGCCAGCACAACTCGGGGACACGCCCAAGGCGCTGCGCGATACGGCGCTGCTGGAGGTGCTCTACGCCACCGGCATGCGTGTCAGTGAGTTAGCCAGCCTGATGTTGGAGGATATAGATCCGGGCGCCGGCACCGTACGCTGCATCGGCAAGGGCAATAAAGAACGCGTGATGCCGCTCTATGCCGAAGCGATGCACGCGGTGCAAGCCTATCTGGAGAAGGGCCGTCCGGCGCTGTTGGGAAGAGACCAGACGGAGCGTACGCTCTTTCTGAATCCGCGCGGCGAGCGGCTCACACGCCAGGGATTGTGGCTGATCATCAAGGGGTATGCCAGGCAAATCGGCCTGGAGGAACGGGTGACTCCGCACACCCTGCGCCACTCCTTTGCGACGCACATGCTGAACGGCGGGGCCGGCCTGCGCGAAGTGCAAAAACTGCTGGGGCACGCCAATATCTCGACCACACAGGTCTACACGCATATCTCTCAGGATCGCCTACGCGAGGTATACGACGAAGCGCACCCACGCGCCAAGTGAGATTGGATACCGGACGCTGGATGCTGGGCGCCCTTTCAGGGTGCGGATGTGTGTCCGAAAGATAGGTTGCGAGGAATTAGATGGATCACGATTCATTCACCCGAACCGACATCCGAGAGGCTGCGGATGCGATCCGAGAGCGTACAGCCCAGCGACCCAAAGTCGGCCTGATTCTGGGATCAGGGCTCAATGCGCTGGCCGATGAAGTCATCGCTGCCGATCGCATTTCGTATGCAGATATTCCGCACTTTCTGCGACCCAGCGTTGAAGGCCATGCCGGGCAATTAGTGATCGGACAGCTTGCCGGGCAGGCTGTGGCCATCCTGCAAGGTCGCGTCCATGCCTATGAGGGTCACTCGCCGCAACAAGTCACCTTGCCGGTGCGCGTGCTGGCAGAACTGGGCGTTGAAACGCTGTTTGTTACCAACGCGGCCGGCGGGTTGAACCCCACCTTCCGCGCCGGCGACCTGATGCTCATCGTGGATCACATCGGCCTGATGGCCATGACGGGGCACAATCCGTTATGGGGCCCCAACGATGCCAGCCTGGGACCGCGCTTCCCGGCCATGAACAAGGCCTACGATCCCGCACTGCGCCGCTTGGCCCAGAAAGTGGCGGCTGACCTGGGCATCGAGTTGCGCCAGGGCGTCTACGTCGGCCTGGGCGGTCCTGCGTTTGAGACCCCGGCCGAGGTGCGTTTCCTGCGGCTGATCGGCGGGGATGCCACCGGCATGTCTACCGTACCGGAGGTGATCGTGGCGCGCCACATGGGCCTGCGAGTATTGGGGGTTAGCGGGATCAGCAACGTGGCGATCGCCGACCCCGATGCTATGGAAGAGGCTAACCACGAAGAAGTGTTGGCCGCCGGCCAGACCATCGTGCCGAAGCTGATGGCGCTCCTGCGCGGCGTGCTTGCCGAGATGTCGTCTTGAGCCGGAACTTGCCGTCCCGCGGGAACGTTAATCGTCCATGGCGATCATCGTAGATTTCATCAGGCAATATGCCCTGTGGGCATACGCCGCGTGCGCGCTCGTAGCTCTGTGGTACCTGCGCGTCGTCATCCAGGCCCGGCACGAACGCCGAAACGCCGTCTTCACCCTGGAGCGCGAGACTGCGATGAACCGGGTCTATGGCGCATGGACGGCCGCAGTCTTCCTGCTCATCGCGATGGGTTTAATCTATCTGTTGAGCACCGTGGTCTCCGACGCAGTGCGGCCGCTGGTCGAAGAGGGCCAACCGACCGTGGCGCTGACCGACGCCCTGCTTCCGGAAGGCACACCCAGCGCCACGCCCACGCTGCCACTCCCTGAGGTTATGCCCACGTACACGGCGACACTGCGGCCACGGCCCACCGCGCGGCCCCAGCCCACGCTGGCGCCGCTCGACACGGCCACCCCTGCCCCGCAACGCCCGCGCTGCGCTGATCCGCGCGCGGCGATCGTATCACCGGGAGTCAACGAACGGGTGTCGGGCATGGTCGCGATCGTGGGCACGGCAAACCATGCGCAGTTCAACTACTACAAGCTGGAATATGGCCCCGGCGCCAATCCATCGGATAGTGAGTGGTCGTTCTTTGCCGAAGGGAATCAGCCCGTGAACAATGGCCGGTTAGGCACATTGAACACGAGTTTGCTGTCACCTGGAACTTACAGTATCAGGGTTACGGTCGTGGATGCCAGCGGCAACTTCCCGCCCCCCTGCCAAACGACCATCGTGGTCCGCTGAAATGACAATGACTTCCAGTAACTTCATCTCTCGTTCGCGCAAGGCCCTGCGCAAGCTGCGCCAAGCCATCGCGCTGCGTTGGGGCGCGTGGCGCAATCAGGCGGACGCTACCAGCGAGGCGGCTTACCTGGCGCAGCTCACCTCGCCGGAGCCGAGCCAACGTTGGCGGGCCGCGGCCGGCCTGGGCCGCAACCCCCTGCGCAGTCCAGAAGCGATCCAGGCCTTGGTTACGGCCCTGGCCGACCCTGAGCCGTTCGTGCGCTGGCACGTGGCGGAGGCGCTGGCTGCACAGGAGGCGGGACGCGCGTTTCCGGCTTTAGCGGCCGCGCTGGACGCCCCTGAGCCATTGCGGCGCGCGGCCGCGGCCGAGGCGCTGGGGCAAGCGGGCGGTGAAGCCGCGACGCAAGCACTGCGTAGCCGCCTGGCAGACGCTGATCCACAAGTCCGCCTGGCCGTAGCGACAGCCTTGGGGCAGATCGCAGACCCCACCATCAGCGCGGACCTTGTTCCGTTGTTGGCGGATCGTAACGAGGCTGTGGTGCGTGCTGCGGCCGGCGCATTGGGGCGCATGGGCAATCCTGCGGTCGCCGCGCCGCTGGCCGAAGCTTTGGTCCAGGCAGACCAGCCCTTGCTGGTCCGCCGCGCACTTGCGGCCGCGCTGGTGCATGTGCCACACCCCGACGCTCAGCCGGGCCTCCTGGCGGCTCTGACTGACCCGGACCCGCAAGTGCGCGGTTACGCGGCCAGGGCGCTGGGCCATGCAGGAAGCGAAGCCGCACTTGCGCCCTTGGCGGCTTTGAGAACGGATAACAGCCGCCTCCTCCGAGGGACGGTTGGCGAGCGGGCAGCGCGCGCGCTGGCGCTGCTGGAGCGCCGCGGCCGGCGGGGGTTCCCAACAGACTAAGCGTTGGCAACTGTGGGACAGTTGCCAACTCCAGGGAGACAACACAATGACAACCGACCATCCGACCCTGTCCGTGGTTGCACCCTGCTTCAATGAAGAAGGCGTGCTGCATGAGCTTTATCGGCGCGTTCACGAGGTGCTGGAAGGCTCCGGGGAGTCTTGGGAGCTGGTGTTGGTGAATGATGGCAGCCGCGACCGCACCCCGGAGATCATGCGCGCGCTGCACAGCCAGGACCCCCGCGTCAAAGTGATCGATTTCGCGCGCAATTTCGGCCACCAGATCGCGGTCACCGCGGGCATGGACTACGCGCGCGGGGATGCAGTTGTGCTCATCGACGCGGATTTACAGGATCCGCCCGAACTGATCCTGGAGATGCTGGCCAAATGGCGTGAGGGTTACGAGGTGGTTTACGCGGTGCGTTCGGAGCGCAAAGGGGAGACCTGGTTCAAAGAGTTCACCGCCAAAGCATTCTATCGCATCATCTACAAGATCACCGACATCGATATCCCCATGGACACCGGCGACTTCCGGCTGATGGATCGCAAGGTGGTAGAGGCGCTCAAGACGATGCGGGAGAAGCACCGCTTCATGCGCGGCATGTCGGTGTGGGTAGGCTTCAAGCAGACCGGGGTGAAGTATGTGCGGGCCGAGCGGTACGCGGGGGAGACCAAGTACCCGCTGAAGAAGATGCTCAAGTTCGCCATGGACGGGATCACGTCGTTCTCCTATTTTCCGCTTCAGCTTGCAACTTACATCGGCTTCATCTCGGCTGCGCTTGCGGTCCTGGGCATCCTCGTTACGGTCATCTTGCGTCTTTCGGGCAGCCACGCGTTTTACGGCCAGGCGACTACGCTGGTCAGCGTGCTGTTCCTCGGCGGTGTGCAGTTGATCTGCCTGGGCATCCTGGGCGAGTACCTGGGGCGAATCTATGATGAAGTGAAGGGGCGGCCCCTGTACATCGTGCGCGAGGCGCTTGGGTTTGATGCATAGGAATAACCCGTAACGAGTAACCTGATCGGCTGCTCGTTACGGGTGAGGTTTCCCATTGGCGTGCCCGTTGTGGTACTTCTTGGCCGGCTGTTTGCTGGCCCAGATCAACAGGAGCAGGGCCGCCAGGCCCAGCACCCCCAACGCAACCAACTTTTGCAGCCGGCTCTCCAGGAACAGTGCTAACCCACCGAACGCGGCACAGAACGCATAGTAACCCAAGACGATCTGCCGCTGCGTGAAGCCGATATCGAGCAGGCGGTGATGCAAGTGGTCGCGGCCGTTGAAGCCCGGCTTGCCCCCGCGGCGCCAGCGATTGTAGATCAGCCACGCCACGTCCAAGATCGGCAGCCCCATGGCCAGCAGCACGGTGGCGACCTTTGCGCCGCCGATGATCCCCAGCGCGGCCACCACCCAGCCCAGGAAGTACGACCCATTGCTTCCCATGAAGGTCTTGGCCGGGTTAAAGTTGAAGGGCAAAAACCCCAAGGTCGCACCCAGCAGCGCGAACGCCAGCAGCGCTACGCTGTATTGGCCTTCCCGGATCATGTGAATCGCGATGAAAGCCGAGACGATGGCTGAGACCCCCGCGGCCAGCCCATCCAGGCCGTCCAGCCAGTTCACCGTGTTCATCATCCCCGTGAACCAGAAGATGGTCAGCGCCCCTACCACGGGCCAGGGGAAGACAATCTGGCCTGTCCCGAAGGGGTTATTGATCCGCTCGATGAAGATGATGAACGCGATGGCAATCAGCGTAGAGAGCAACTGAGCCACGTATTGAGGCCTGCTGGGGAACTGATAGCGATCGTCCAGCAGCCCAAACACAAAGATAAACGTGCTGCCGATCAGCAGGCCGGTCAGGCGGGTCAGCTCATTGGGATCGAGCCGCGGGGGCAGCCAGGATTGCGGGAGGGCCAGGGTGGCCAACACCGCGACGGTGAAGCCTAAGTACATCGCGATGCCGCCCAGCCGCGGCATCACCCCGACATGCTGCCGGCGCCCCCCTGGCCGGTCTGCCAGGTTGAACCGCCGGCCCAAATTGCGCGCCAGCGGAGCCACGGCCGCGCTTACGAGCAGGCCCAGCACAAAAATCAGCCCGAAAGCGGGCAGGTATGCTTGCATGGATTTTTACGGCCTCAGGCGGTTCAGCATTCTGGGGAAGGCGATCGTCTCGCGAATGTGGTCGAGACCGCAGATCCACGCGACCGTGCGCTCGACCCCCAGGCCAAAGCCGGAGTGCGGGACTGAGCCGTAACGGCGCAGATCCACGTACCAGTCGTATGCCTCGCGCGGCAGACCGTGGCGGTCGATAGCAGCCAGCAGCACGTCCGGATCACTCATGCGCTCCGAGCCGCCGATGATCTCCCCGTAACCTTCCGGCGCCAGCAGGTCAGCCGAGCGGCACACCTCAGCCCGACCCGGTTCAGGCTCCATGTAGAACGCCTTGACCGCGGTAGGGTAATGGTGGACAAACACCGGCCGGTCAAACTGGCTGGCCACAAAGGTCTCGTGCGGTGCGCCAAAGTCGCCACCCCATTCGATGGGCGGCAGCGGTTCATCGTTGGGCGGCACCGTGACCCCGCGGGCCGCGGCCTCATTGAGCATGGCCACCGCGTCGTCATAGCTGATGCGCGGGAAGGGTGCGATCACCTTCTCCAACGCCGTGGTGTCCCGCTCCAACAGCTTCAGCTCGGCCGCGCACTTAGCCAGGGTGGTCTGCACGATATAGCTGACGTACTGCTCCTCGATCTCCAGAAGACCTTCCAGCTCACAAAACGCAATCTCAGGCTCGACCATCCAAAACTCTTGCAGGTGACGCCGCGTTTTGCTCTTCTCGGCGCGGAAGGTGGGACCGAAGCAGTAGGTCTTGCCCACTGCGAAGATGTTGGCCTCGTTGTAGAGCTGGCCCGTTTGCGCCAGGAACGCGTCCTCGCCGTGGAAGTCGGTCTTGAATAACGTCGTCGTGCCCTCGGCTGCCGACGGGGTGAGGATGGGCGTATCCACCAGGGTGAAGCCGTTGTCGTCCAGCCAGTCGCGCATCGCCTTGATGATGGTCGCGCGGACGCGCAGGATGGCCCACTGCCGGTTGGAGCGCAGCCACAGGTGGCGGTTATCCATCAGAAACTCGACACCGTGCTCTTTGGGTGCAATGGGGTATTCGGCCGACTCCTGGACCGTACGCAAGCCGGTCACATCCAGCTCGAAGCCGCCGGGGATGCCGGGTGCGCGCTCATCGGCCTTGACCGCACCGGTGATGATCAGCGACGACTCCAACGGCATGCGCTTCGCGGCCTCGAAGTCTTCTTCCGAAACGTTTCCCCGGAAGACCACAGCCTGGATGACGCCCGTGCCATCGCGGACGCGCAGGAATTGCAGCTTGCCTTTGCCGGTCTTGAGCTGGAGCCAGCCTTGCAGAGTGACGGTCTGCCCAACGTAGCGGGCGATGTGTTCGATGCGAGTAATGTCAGGCATGAGTACTCCGTACTGCGTGTTGCGTGTTGCGT
>CAZELR010000090.1:0-13705 GCA_964513075.1 uncultured Anaerolineales bacterium | reverse complement strand
CAAGCGCCCGGGCGAGAGACGTGAAGCAACGATGCATGATGGTTCTCCCTGCGGTGAGTGATTTGCGTACTCCTTTCCATATGACGTTATTTGGCGCGGATGGATACGGGTTGCAGCGAGATTCGACAAAGCAGGAGCATGTCGCAAACGCACGGCGCAGGACGTGGGGGGCCAGAGGCCGGGGTTGTCAAACAACCCCGGCCTCTGGTTTAGACGGAATCCGAGGCCGGCCCGCTCATCACCGGGTGATCAGGGGCAGCCAGACCGGCAAGCCATCGACGATGACCGTCAGGTCGGCGCGATTATCGATCGGTGTATAGTCCTGAGCGGCGATCGCCTGCCCGATCGCCGCCGAGATCTTGGCGACGCTCAGCTCCGTCCCGGCAGGAATGTTCGCCACACCGGTGATGACGCCTTCGGTCATGCCTTGCAATGCCACCTCGAAGCGCGCCGCGCCGGGCGAGGTGGCGATCGGGACCACGTCGGTCGTCAGGGTCCAGTCCGCCGGCCAGGTCAGTTCGACGGGGATGGTCAGCGAGTAGGGCCGCCGGTTGGCCGCGGTCAGCGTGAACGTGAAAGGCTGACCGGCCGATGGCCATGCCTCGGGGATCAGGCTCACGCCTGCGTTCAGCGGCATTCCGCCCAGGTGCACATCATCCACCCACGCCCACGCGGAGGGATCACCGCGCGGGTCAAAGCGGAAGGTCAGTGTGACCTGCTGGCCGAGCCAGGGCGCCACGTCGATCCACGTCGTATGAATATCTGAGACCTCTGTGACGGCGGACAACTCGTGCTGGATGCCGTTCCGGTCCACCAAAATCGTCCGCAATTCGCCACCGTTCGAATCAGTGTTGGCATGGCCAAGGCCCGACCGCCATGACAGCATAGGCTCAAGGAGGTTAGCCGAGACTGCTACAACTTGGCTGATGCTGCTAACCGCCAGCAAAGCCTCATGCGGGATGGTTGTCAATGTCGGTGTGGGATTGAGCATGCCCGGATATCTCGGATCGGCACTCACATGGCGCAGGAGATTCGTGTCAGTAGCATCGGAGGCCAATAGTCTTTGGGCTCTTCTTTCCGAAGATATCGGCAGGATCGCGGTTGTCGCAAGGTGCGTCAAATCCGCGCCACTTAGCACGATATCATTGACCTCCTGGTAAGGGTATTGGTAGCTCGGCGACAACAGGATATGCCAGCGCCCGCCCGGGTCGGCATCCACAGCCAGAGCTTCCACCTGTGAGATCCCGACAGGCAGCGCAAGGGCCTTTGGAGCGTCCCAGCGGTTCCCAACCAGATGTGAGTAGCGCACGTTTGACGTATCCTGCTGCCAGAAAGCATAGAGCCCCTGGGTAGGGGACAGGCGAAGTATGGGATTGGCAACATATGCAGCCTCTGTCGTCCATACCAACGTCTGGGGCGAGGACCAGGTTTGGCCGTCACTGCTGCCAGCATATTGCAAGATGCCATCGGATCCGGAGCCGCTTGTCCATAGAACGTGCCGCACATTGTCAGCGCCTACGAGGAGCGTGGCATAGAATGAGCCTGCCCAAAATGGCGCGACAGGCGTCGGCGCCCGCCATGAACCGCCCGGGGCGCGATAGTGGTAGCGCAAGTGGTAGTCTATAATCTGACCATGATATAGATCTCCCAGGAGCACGTGTGCTGCGCCCGCAGGTCCCATGACCAGCGCCATCTCGATGTTGGGAGGCAGCCATTCGATCGGTCCCCAATCACCCCCGGGCGGCCGATAACGAAAAGCCGGGGCTGCGTAGCCGTCTTCGTTTCGCAAACGATAGATCAGCCCTAACCCGCCGTCAGTGGCAGCCGATAAAAGACAAGCTGTCGAGCCCGGATACGTCATTGCTCCCGTATTGAATTCGCCTAAGGATTGCAGGGGGTCCCAAGTCAACGAGTCGGCGTGACGTGCTGTGTAGTAGATGTGGCTGGTTGGGTCGCCCAGCCGGGAATGAGGAATGACCATGTGCAACGTGCCGTCCGGACTGGCAGCCATGCATCCGAAGTAGAAGGGCGTTACCATCTGCCCGACCAGTGTCATAGCAGGCGGCGCGCCGAGCCGCAAAACCTTGTTGGCATCATTAAAGATGTCGGGCTGCGCTACGGCTCGCCCCGTTCTGATGGACCAGCCGGACGCCAACGGCGCGTTGAAGTCGCCATTCACGATTGCCTGTTGGCGTAACCCGGCGCGCAGGGTGAGTCCGGCGACATCTTCGGCTGATGATGCAACGGTGTATTGCTGCAGCAGGATGTGAGAAGGGGCCGCTGACTCTATCAGAAACGCATCCTGATCAGCCCGGTAGAGCGCAAAGCCACCGTCAACATCTGTCGTTGGTTCGTTGATTGCAGCCGGTGAACTGCGCAAGACCGCCCCTGGCATCGGCTGCCCGCGCACATCAGTGACCTGGCCGGCTGCAAACCTGAAATAGGCCGTGGCCCTGCCCAACGCTATCCATGAGCTGGCATTGCGGGCATGATCCACGCTCCGGGCCATCAACGCATAACGATGCCCGGGCAGGAGTGTCATCTGTTCCCAGCTGCCTGCGACCTGTGTCGCACCGTTTGTCAGATTATAGCTGGAGAATTCGACCACGGCAGGCAACGAACTGATCGGACCGGGATCCAGTGCCGACAGACTGAGGCTGCCAGGCATTGCACTGCCTACCCGCAGCCATGCAGGCAAGGCCCCGCTTACGGTAAGAACCGGCGGTGCCGATTCCACCGTGGTCACCGCTCCGCCTTCAGCTGTCCATTCCGAGAGGTTGTTGGCATTGTCAGAAGCCCGAACCCGAAACGCATACCTCTGGCCGCCCACCGCTTCTTGAAAATCGAAAAAGCCATAACGGGCACTGGATGCATCATAGGACGCCACACTTTGCCATGCCCCATTGCCTTGCCTGACTTGAAGCTCAGCGCCCTGGATACCGGCTTGTTCATCGTAACATCGTGCCTGGAGATGAATGGCGTTGGGCGACACTGCGGGCAACGCATCGACCGCGCATGTCGGCGGCGTGCGATCGGGCATGTAGGAGATGACCAGCGTCGGCACCGGCGCATCATCGCCGGCCTCCCGTGAGGGCATGCCTCGGGCCACATTGGCAGTCGTCTCCGGCCCGCGCACCTGGATGCCGTAGTTATCGGATGCGCCCTGCCACCACTGCTCGGCCAGCGCTGACACATCGAACCAGTACCAACCGATCTCCTTCCCGATGGTGAAACGAGCAAGTGGCGTCGAGGCAACCGGCGGCTGGTTGTACCAGTTTATGGACCCCCGCCAAGATGACGTGATCCGGTAGGCTGTCGCTTCCATCGAAACATTGGCGTTGTAACCTGCGACAGGCAAATAGACTGCCGCTCCCAGATACTGTCCACCGGGGGCGGGCTGCACATTCCAGCGCAAGAAAGTGCGCAAGTGGCCCAGATCAGTGTCGGTGCCGAACCATAACGACTCCTCCTGGCCAAAAGACCTGGTGTCGAATGGGTAGCGCGAGGCCACGAAAGTATCCTCCGCCACTCGGAATTCGAGCAAGGCCGGCTCATCATCCGTCACAACAGCAGCCCAGGCGCCAGAATCATGCCGCCAGGGTGCAGGATCGATCTGCTCCAGGCTGGCTGGCTGCCATGCGCCCTCCTCGGCCTGGATCTCGGCGGCGTGGGACAACAACAGAAGTGCGACCAAGCAAACAAGCACGGCGAAACGGCGACTCAACGTGGAAACTCCTTGTCAAAACATGGTGGCGTCTACGCCCAATGATAGTTCGGTGCGACCGACTTCACTGCCATCAATGGCGCGGTAGAGGATCAGCATCAACCTACGATACGAGCCATCAGGTGTTGTCGGGGGAACGGCCAGGTCGTACACATCGTTGACCAATTCGCCGGGAACCCAGGCTGTGGTGGGGTAAGTGAAATGGACCGGGGCGCGGTCGTCTGCGACTACGACGCCGCCGGCCGCATCCAACAGCCGCGCCGAAACCTTGAGCTCCTCGCTCACGGGCGCCGTCGCGGCCCATGTCAGCGCCAGCCGCACCACCGGGCCGCCGTGGGTCCGGCGGATCATCGTTTGCGCATCCACCAGGACCACGCCCGCGCCCATAGCGCGGCCCGCGGGGGCCGGACCGGGCAGGGCCTTGGGGCTGACTGCGATCAACGGCCCGGCCGCATCCAGGCTGTAGCGCGCGGCTGCACCGGGCAGGTCGCGGGTCAGGTAGACCGGGACGCCCTCAGCCAGCGCGGCGTCGATCGCCGCGAAGCGCGCCGCCTCGGCATCGGCCGGGACGACCCGGAGGTCAGGCCGATGGCCCAACACGTCGCGGCCATAGCGCATCAGGGTGGTCTCGCCCAGCAGCCCCACCACTGTCCCGCCCCGCGCCGCGCTGTCGAGCATGTCCCGGCCATAATCGTAGACGCCCCACGCCGCGCTGCGGTCGCGTTTCGACCAGGTCTGCGCCGCCTCAAGCGCGGGGTAGAAGAGCACGATGCCGGCCACGGGCAGCAGACAGGCCGCCAGGTAGACCGGCCGCGCCCACACGGGCAATCGCAGCGGCTGGGCTGCGTGCACGGCCTGTCGCGTCGCGGCGTCGAAGATCTGCGCCAGGCCGATCGCGGCCCACAGCGCGATCAGCAGCACCGCCGGGATGAAGAAGACCTCGACATCCTGCACCTTATAGGCCATGCCGAACGCGATCTGCGCCGCCGTGGCCAACAGCAGGAAGGTCGAGCGTCGGGCGCTCAAGCGCCACGCCCGCGCCAGGCCCATCAGCGCAGCTACCAACGGCAGCACGCCCATCTGCTGCAGGGTCAGCGCCAGGTAGCTGCTTGTGCCCCGTTCGACTCCGAACGGATTGCCGGTGAGGAACACGCTGTAGCCGCGGGCCAGGATCCAGTCCAGCGCTCCACCCGGTGTAGCCGTATAGGTCCCATCCAGCGAGGTGATCCCTTGGGCGCCGCGCAACGGCAGATAAAGATACAGCAGCAGCGGCGCCAGGCCCAGGCCGATCGGCCGGAGCCAGCGTCGCGGCTGCCGGATCAGCGCCGGATCGCTCCAGAAGATGAAGACCAACGCCGCCGGCAGCAGCAGCGCCATCATCCGGTGGTGCGCCATCCCCAGGCCAAAGACCAGCGCCGCAGCCGCGAGCCAGGCGTCGCTTGGCCCCTTCTCCCCTGCTCCCTTTCTCCCCTGCCCCCTGCTCTCCTCCCACCGCAGCAGGCAATAGATGAACAGTGCGACCAGCAGCCCGTGCAGCGCGTAGACCTCGGCGATCGTTGCCTGCGACCACCAGGCGGGTGAAATGGCGAATGCAATGGTTGCCACGGCCGCGGCGGCCCGGTTGCCGGCCAGCTTGGCCGCGACCAGGAAGAGGATGCCGATGGCTGCTGCCGCACACAGCGCAGAGAACAGGTTGAGCCGGCCGGCCGCATCGCGGAAGGGGATGAGCAGCGTGGCCAGTTTGCCCAGCAATGTGTAGAGCGGGTAGCCGCTGGGATGTGCGATGCCCAATGTCGGCGCCACCACCTGGAACTCCAGGCTGTCGTCGAATACGGTGGCGACCGAGGGCGCGGCGGTAACGGCATAGAGCACGAAGTCGGCCAGGGCAAGCAGTGCAGCAATCAGCAGATCGCGCTTCGCTCGCTGCATACGTTGGGTCATCCTTCCTCCGGTTTCAGGCGGACTTGCAGCGCCGGCCAGTGGCTTCCTCGCCAATAGACACGGCCGCAATCGGAGCAGCGCCGGAACTCCTGCTGCGTGTGCCAGACATAGGGCGGCACCAGGTCCCGTGCGTCCGCGTGGTCCAGGGGCAGCAGCGTGCCGTTGCACTCCGGGCAGCGCGTGAACGGCTTGGGCAGCTCTCCCGGCATCCCGCCCAGCGCCGCGCGCACCTCCGCGATCTGGCCGTCCAGGTCCTCGGCATGTACGAGCAGGGCATGCGCCCCGCGCCGCCCGGCCAGCGGCCTGTCTCGGGTGATGATCAGCCGGCCCTCGGCCTGAGCCCGCGCCATCAGCGCCTCGTCGGAGCCGTCACGCCAGTACGCGGCGTCATACCCCAGCAGGCGCAGCCATTTTGCCAGCCGGCCGCACATGGCATCAACCAGCACGCGCGGCGGTTCACCTTTGGCGGTCGGTGGGTCTTGTGGTAGCATGGCAATCTAAATCATCAAACTCCGCATTTATCCAGGAGCTCTCTGGATGTCCGATCATACCACGATTACCTTAGGTTTGGCGTTCTTAGTGCCCATCGGCTACGCGCTGATTGCCGCCGGCGGTCTGCCCATCGAACGGGCCCGTCAGGCCGCTATCAGCTTCTTTGCCGCACTTGGCCTGGCTGCGCTCGGCTACGTTGCCGTTGGGTTCGCCCTCCAGTTCGGCGGCATCGGCCTGCTCTACGATCGCCCCGGCTTTGAGGGGCTGATCTGGGAATGGTCGCTGCTCGGCCCCATGTGGGGCCCGGGTTGGGGCATGGCTGGGCTGGCCGGCTGGGGCCTGGCCGGCGCGGCCGCCACCTCGGCCGCCCGCGCGTTGGCGCTGGCCAACCTGCCCTGGGTCATCACCGCGGCCCAGATTCCTTTGATTGCACTGCGTGGGCGCATCCCGGGCTGGGCCGCAGGCCTGTTAGGGTTGTTAACGGGCGCCCTGCTCTACCCCTTGGTCGGCAACTGGCTGTTGGGCGGCGGCTGGCTGGCAAACTTGGGCGCCAACCTGGGCTTCGGCCACGGCCTGGTCGATGCCGGCGGCGCCAGCCTGGTCCATCTGCTGGGCGCTGCGGTCGCGCTGGCCGGCCTGCTGACGTTCCTGCCACGCCGGGCCAAAGCCGCCGATCCGCAGGCGCCGGTGCCGCTGCCGGCAGCGCACCTGCCGCTGTTGGCGCTGTTGGGCGCCGGATTGCTGCTGGTCGGCGCTACGGCCTGGCTTTCGGCCAATCCGTTGTTGGATCGTGCGGCGCTCGATCTGCCGCGCATGCTCCTCAACGTCGTGTTGGCGGCCGCAGGGGGCGCTTTGTTGCCGCTGGCCTACACCTGGCTGGTGGCCGGCCGGCCCGATCCCCTCATGGCGGTCCGCGGCCTGGCCGCGGCTGTGGTCGCCACCATGGCGACTGCACCCTTTGTGGCGCCCTGGGCCGCATTGGTTGTCGGCCTGCTCACGGGTCTGCTGACGCCCTTCGTCGTCTACTTCGTGGACCACATCCTGCGTTGGGACGACCCGACCGCGGCGCTGGCCACCCATGGGCTGGGCGCGGCGTTGGGCCTGTTGGCCCTCGCGCTCCTGGCCGACGGCACGGCCGGCGCCGGTTGGAACAGCATCGGCGCAGGCGAATACCTGGGCATTGCCCGCCAGGGCGTGACCGGCCTGCTGGCCGCCAAAGGCTTCCAGCCGGATTGGCCCGGCCAGATGCAGGCGCAGCTCGTGGGCCTGGCCGCGGTGGCGCTGTTCGGCTTCTTCGCTGCGTGGCTGTGCCTGGCGCCTATCGCGGCAGCCGTGCATCTGTTGCGGCCCCGGCCCGCGACGCCGGCCGCAACAGAAGAACCCGCGCCCTCGATCGAAGACGCCGCGCTGATAAACAACTGATACTGCTCGCGCCGGATTGCCAAATCCGGCGCAATATGTCCCCTTGAAATAAGACCGCACCAATCAGGCAAATCAGGAAGATCTGCGTCCCAATCCATCGTCCGCTCCCAGCGGCACGTGTTCCAGCACGGTATAGACCGCGCCCATCGGTCGCAGGTCGCTTTTGATCAGGCTGACCCCAACAACGCGCTGCACACCGATCTGTTCCACAACCAACCTCTCTACCGCTGCACCCACGGCCGCTTCCGCGGCTGCGCCCGCGTTGCGGTTCACGCGGCCCAGGGTCAGGTGCGGCGAAAAATCCCGTTCCTCGGCCGGCCACCCCAGCGGCGCGACGTGCTGCTCGACCGCCGCCTGTAACCGGACCAGCGCCTGTCCCTTATCCCGCACCGCCACCCAGATGACGCGCGGGCGGCGGAAATTGGGGAAACACCCGCGTCCCTCCACGGTGAACTCGAAGGGTGCTGCGCTCGCACAGGCCGCTTGCAGCGCGGCCGCGATCTCGGCGAGACGGTTTGCCGGCGTATCCCCCAGGAACTTCAGGGTCAGGTGGATGCCGTCGGCCGCGACCCATTTCACGCTGCCGGGCGGTGTCTGGCGCTTGAGCTTGCCCTGCACCTGCGTGATGGCGAGGCGGAGCGGCTCTTCCAGCTCGATGGCGATGAAGGTGCGCAAGATCGCTTCGGACATCTGTATCCTCTCCTACCCGGTTGTCCCGCCGCTCTCAAGGCGCGCCCTGCGGCGAGCGAGCCCTGTGTCTTCGTCCTTCCCGTCAAACTCCAGCATTGGCGCGCTGTCTGCGCTCCCCTGGTTGACCTCGCTCAGCGCGGATAACAGATCGTTGAGCCGATCCACCTCGACGTCGATCTCGCCGGTGATCCGGGCAGCCGTCGCGCCGTCGATATCCATGGCGTTGAGCACCTGTACCTGGGAATAGATGGTGCCCATGGCCGCCAGGGTGTCATCCAGGTTCAGCCGTGTGCGCCGCATCAGCCGGGCCAGCGCTTCCAGGTACCGGTGCTGCTGTTCGTAGGCCGCCAGCGTCCGTTCCATCTGTCGCTGCATGTCGGGGTCGGCCTCCAGCGGGATCTGGCGGCGCAGGCGCAGGATGTGGTTCGGCACCTCTTTGATGTCGCGGCGGATCAGATCGTCGTTTTCAAACAGCGCGACGCGATCGGCCAGTTGTCCCACGCGCTCCTCCCAACTGCTGAGCTTGGGCAGGACATCCGCCAGCCGCTGGGCCAGCGGGCCGCGCCGCCGCGCCTTGAGCAGTCCCTGGATGCGGCTGCGATAAGATGCGGCGCGCTTGCGGTAGTCTGCCGGGGAGCGGGCGCCCTTCTCGGGGTAGGCCGCGATCGGACGGGGATCTACTTGCCGGGGTGTCGCGGCCGGCTTCGGCCTTGCGGGCGCGGTTGCGGCCTGCGACGCCATTGTGACCTTCGGCGCCTCGGCAGTCTGTGGCGTTGTCGCGGCTTGCTGCGCCGTTGCGGCCTGCTGTGCAGGCGCCTCAGCTTCCACCTGAGATGGGGCGGCGCCGTTCGTTTGTTGTCCCGAGCGCTGTCCCTGCAGAACCCCCCACCCCACGAGCAGCAGAATGGCGGCCGGCGCCAGACACAGCAGTGCTACACCCCCGGCGCTGCCCAGCGCCGAGAGGATGCCGTTTAGGAGAGCCAACAACACCCCGAACCCCATGAGCGCGCCAAGCAATACGAGCACCAACACCAGCGGCGATCCACGTCTGGCCGGCATCTCCCGCTGAAAGGCGCGGCCGAGCAGCCTCGACAGGCCGGCCGCCAGGGCCAGGCCTATCAAGGACTTCAACAGCGAGTTCTCGTCGCGCCGTCTGAAGCGGCGAGGCATGATGTTCCCCCTCTATCTGCCTTCGTTTGAATAGCCCAGCCCACGCAATACGCAATACGCAGTACGCACCACGCAACGACCCGCAGGTCGCCGCACCACGCAACACGCACTACGTCAAACCCGCCGATACGCCTCCGGATCCCTCGGTCCCCCCGGCGTATCCCAATGCACCGTCGCGTCGATGCCCAGCTTGGCCGTCCGGCTCTTCTGTCCGGGCGTGTGGTGCGCCGATGGGTCCAATGAGCTGGACGGCTGATCGGTGAGCAGAACCAGGCCGCGGTCGGCCTGGAAACGCGTCGCTATAGCCCACTCTACGTCGTTTGGGTCAAAAGGATTCACATCCTCGTCCACCACCCACACGTGCTTCAACGAACTGTGCCCGCGGAAGGCCGCTTCGATGGCCCGTTTGCCATCCTCAGGCGTCTGCTTGGCGATCTGCACCACCGCGTGGAGCCACGACGTGCCGCCGGGAGTGATGTTGACGTTCAGGCAGCGCGCGACCTTGTTCACCTCGGTGTAGATCGTCGGCTCGCGCGGCATGCCCATCAGCAGCCGGTGCTCCAAGCGGCCGGGCAGCAGTGCCTGATAGATCGCGTCGCGGCGCCGGGTGATGCGCTGGATCTCGATCACCGGCTGCCGGCGCACGAAGTCGTAGGTGCCGGTCAGGTCGACGAACGGGCCTTCGTCGACCAGCTCCTTGGTGATCCACCCTTCCAGCACGAACTCCGCCTCGGCGGGCACGCGCAGCCCGTTCGCGCAGGCTGCCATCGGCGTAGGCGCCAGCGCCTGCGCGATGCTCATCTCGTCGACGCCGGGCGGCGGCGCCATGGACGCGGCCAGCAGCACGTGGGGCGGCAGGCCGATGCCGATGGCGACCGGGATGCCGTGCGCAGACTTGCGCCAGGCAGTCTCGGCCCCGCGGCGCTCGACCAGCCGCGCGGTCAGCCGGCGCTTGTCCAGCCGCAGCAGTCGGTGGAACGAGGCGTTGGGCCCGGTCTCGGGGTCATCGATGAACGCGACTGCGGCCGTGGCGTAGGCGCCGCCGTCCTGCGGATAATGCGTCAGAAACGGGATGGCTTCCAGGTCGACTTCGGGTTCGATGATTTCCTGGCAGGGGGCGACTTTCTCCGCAAGAGCGCGAGCATCCTGAGCGGAGTCCCGCCGCGATTCGCAAGACGTACAAGCATCCTGAGCGGAGTCCCGCCGCGGTTCGCGGGACGTAGTCGAAGGATGCGGCCCCGCTGGAGATAGGGGAACAGGTGCGGCCAGCGCGTCGGCCAGGCGGAACATCACCTGCTCGGCCGGCGCGCCCAATGCCATGCCGAAATAACGCCGGTCCGAGCAGACGCCGGCAGCCACGGGGAACGCGCTGCCCTTGACGTGTGGAAACAGCACCGGACGGCCGTCCAGCTCCGCGGCCAGGCGCGCGATTTCGAGATAGGGGTCCACTGTGCGGTCGATGGTGACCAGAAGTCCGGCGGCCTCTGCCGCTGCGATGAATTGGTGGAGGTTCATGCTTGCCTCACCTCAGTGACAATCACGCGTGCCGCACCTGCAGCCTGCAATGCATCAGTTACCCGCGGCGCAGTCTCCGTTGTCACCAGCGCGATCATGTTGCCCCCGCGACCGCCCCCCGAAAGCTTGGCGCCCAGCGCACCGGCCGACCGTGCGGCTGTCACCAGCGCATCCAACTCGGGGCACGAGACACCCATCTCCTGGAGCAGCGTGTGATTCTCATCCATCAGGGGCGCCAGCCTCTCCGGCTCGCCCGCCGCGATAGCGGTGCGTGCTGCCTCCACGATCACGGCCACCTGATCGAACAGCGCCTCAAAGCGCGCCGGCTCCCGCTCCCAGCTCCGCCGCACGTCCCCCACCGCAACCCTGGTTGGACTCCGGATGCCGGTATCGGCAACGACCAGGGTAAACGGCCGGCCGATGGCGAACGGCTGCGGCGGCTGCCCGCGCACGAAGTAGACCGGCTGGCCGTAGGCGATCACGGTGTTGTCGATGCCGCTGGGCGTGCCGTGGTGCAGCTTTTCCACCTCGTAGACCAGCGCGGAGAGATCGGCGGGCGTTAGCACGTGTTGCGGGCGATCCGCGGATCGCTTGCGTGATGCGTCCGGACTCGAGGCTTTAGCCGGTTGCTCCCATTGCCCGGAGTGACCGGCTGAAGCCTCTATTCCGGATCGTGAGGCGCTGTTTGCCGCGTCCGCCAACGCGCGCACGATCGCCGCCGCCACCGCCGCGCCGCTGCCCAGGCCGCTGGCGATCGGGATCGTGGACCGAATGACGACGCGCCAATCCGGCGCAGCCATCGCCAGCCAAGCTAAGGCCAATCGCACCGCGGCCGCCAACGGCTGCTGGGCCGGCGCGTCTTGCACGACGATGCGCTCGCCCGTATCCTCCGCCTCGATAGTCAGCCCGCTGCCGGCCGCTCCCCGCTCGACGACCGCCTCAGCCCACACCTGCATCACGGGCACGGCCAGCGCGGGCCGGCCGTAGACCACCGCGTGCTCGCCGAAAAGGATCGCTTTTCCGGGTGCGCGACCACAGCCAAGGATGGTCATAGTGCTCACAAAATCGAGTATAGCACAACTTCACGCACCACGCATCACGCAACACGCACCACGCAACGACCCTCAGGTCGCCGCATCACACAAACATAAGGGCAACTATGTCCGCAATACGCAATCTACTCACACCCTGGTATAATCGT
Source organism: uncultured Anaerolineales bacterium (assembly GCA_964513075.1). Classification (GTDB taxonomy): domain Bacteria; phylum Chloroflexota; class Anaerolineae; order CG2-30-64-16; family CG2-30-64-16; genus DAOUBP01. Next base: position 1,550 of record CAZELR010000090.1, on the reverse strand, counting down.
AGCGTTTCAAATACGAGGTGTCATCATGGAAACTACTGAATCGAACATCCTGTGGCCGCTGCTGGGCGGCGTCGCGATCGTCCTGGTCAATGCTTTTTTTGTTCTCGTTGAGTTTGCCATCGTTACGGTGCGCCGCGGACAGATCGAGCGGCGAGCGGAGGAAGGCAACAACAATGCCCTGCTTATCTCGCACATGCTGCAGGATCCCGATCGTGCGATCGCCGGTTCGCAGGTCGGCATCACGATGGCATCCGTGCTCCTGGGCGTGGTCGCTGAAGAACCGCTGCGGGAGCTGCTCTCGCCAGGGTTGGCGCATCTGTTCGGACAGGTGCCCTTCCTCGCGCCGTTGTCTACAGCGTTGGCCACCGTGTTGGTGTTCCTGCTGCTCTCTTTCATCTTGATGGTGATAGGCGAGCAGACGCCCAAGACCGTCGCCCTCCGCTTTCCGGCGCAGAGTGCGCTGGCCATCGCGGTGCCCATGATGGTTTTTGCCCGCATTGCCGCCCCCCTGGTCTGGTTGGTCGATCAGTCCACGGCGCTGGTGCTCAAACTGCTGGGCGTCGGCGGGCAAACTGGCGGCCACGGCGTCCACACGGTCGAAGAACTGAAAGAGGTGGTGCGCGAGAGCCAGGAGGAGGGCGTGCTCCCATACAGCGACGAGAAGATGCTGCTGCGGGCCATGGAATTCGGCGGTCGCTTCGTGCGTGAAACCATGATTCCGCGGATCGACATCGTCGCCCTGGAGAAGACCGCGACTCTGCGCAAGCTGCTAGGCGTTTTCAAAACCTCACGCCATTCGCGCTTCCCGGTCTATGAAGAGGACATCGATCACATTTGCGGCTTCGTCACGATGAAGGAAGTATTGGCGCGCGTGGTTGAGGAACCGGCCGCCCTGGATTGTCCGCTGATCGACTCGGGCCTGATACAGCCTGCGCTGGTTACGCCCGAAAGCCGGCGCATCGGCGAACTGTTCAATGAGATGCGTCGCACTCGCCAGCATATGGCCATCGTCATCGACGAGTTTGGCGGTACGGCCGGCTTGGTCACCACCGAAGAGCTGGCCGAAGAAGTAGTGGGCCGGCTGACCGATGAGTGGGTGGACGAGCCGCCGCAGATGTCGAAATTAGCAGATGGTGGGTACGAGATCGACGCACAAACCCGCGTGGACGAAGTCAATGAGGCGCTGGGACTCGATTTGCCTACTGCATCCGATTATGAGACCGTGGCCGGCTTCATCCTGTCCGTCATCCGCCGGATCCCGAAGGCCGGTGAAGTTGTCATATACGAAGATCTGCGCATCACCATCAGCTATATGGTCGGTCCGAAAATCGAGCGCGTTCGGGTGGAACGTTTGTAACATCCCCCGCACCTTGTGTTATAATCGTGCTCGTTGCCATATGCTGACTACGAAACGCAACACGCAACACGCAACACGCAACACGCAACACGCAACACGCAACACGCAATACGCAATACGCAACACGCAATACGCAATACGCAACACGCAACACGCAGTACGGAGTACTCATGCCTGACATTACTCGCATCGA
>CAZELR010000089.1:0-14272 GCA_964513075.1 uncultured Anaerolineales bacterium | reverse complement strand
TCGTGCTGGGCCTGACCGACCTGGGCCAGGCCGAGACGCTGCTGGCCCGTTACGAGGGCCTGAGCGGCCTGGCCAAAGCACCGCTGGCCGAACTGGCCGGCCGCTACCGCGGCATTGGTCCCGGCAAGGCGCACCAACTCAAGGCGGCCTTCGAACTGGGCCGGCGCTGCATTGTGGCGCTGCCACCCGAGCGGCTGCGCATCAAGTCGCCCGCCGACGCGGCCAATCTGCTGCTGGCAGACATGGGCGCGCTCGAGCAGGAGGAGCTGCGCACAATCATCGTGGACACCAAGAACCAGGTGCTCAAGATCCACACCGTCTACGTCGGCTCGCTCAATACGGCGGTCGTGCGCATCGCGGAGGTGTTTCGCGAGGCGGTCCGCCTCAACGCCGCCGCCATCATCGTGGCGCACAACCACCCATCCTCCGACGTGTCCCCGTCCGGTGAGGACGTCCAGGTCACGCGGCTGTTGGTTGAAGCCGGCAAGCTGCTCAACATCGAGGTTCTGGATCACCTGATCATCGGCAGCCGCGGTTTTCTTTCGCTCAAAGAGCGCGGCCTAGGGTTCTGACTTGCCGCATGTCCAACGTCACTCTGGCATAGAACGCCCTACAGGAGCATAGCCCATGGAAAATCCACAAGACACCCTGCGCGTCTGCTTCGTGCCCGCCCGCAACCCGGCCCGGGACGGACGGGGGCGCGGCTCGGACGTCATCTGCCGCCTGCCTTCGGGCAAGGTGGCCTTCCCATCGCGGTACTACTGGAATCAGCCGCCCCCGCAGCCTTATGAGCTGTGGATCGTGCGGCCGTGCGGTGAGACCGCCAGCGTTGGCTACGTCAAACCGATTCAGCGCCTGGCCGAGGCGCCCTTCCGCGACACCCGGGCCGGCCGTTTCGGCAACAGCCTGCTGTGGCGGTTGGGCCGATTCCTGGCGGCGTTGCTGGGTCGGGCGCCGCGACCTCGGCAGGGAGGCGTGCCGCTCACCACGAGCCACTTGCCTGCTGCCTTGTCTGATCGTGAGCGACCGGAAATGGAGCCCTGAACGGAGCGCACGATGCAGATCACCCTCTACCACCCGAATTGGACATCGCCAGACTCCACCACCCAACTACCGGCGGAACCTGACGCCGCGGCGCGTGGCCGCAACGGCTGGTTCTGCCCGCGGCAGATCATCCTCTGGTCGGGCGACCAGGTGCGCCTGGAAGTGCTGTCCGGCCGGCAGGGCGCGAACGCGCCGATCGAACTGCACATCTCGCCGGCCGCCGCGCACGCCCTGGGCAACGCTCTGCTCCGCGCCGCTGCGCCGGCCGCGCCGGTTACGCAGGCCGCGGTTGTGCCCGTCGAAGTCGAGTGGCACCCGGACTATCGGGGCGGCGACTACGACGACACCGGCGAGCTGACCGTGCTTGACGTGCCGGTCGGCCCGGATGCGTACGTGACCGATGCGCTGGTGGACGCCGCCTTCACGGCCGCCACCGGCCAGGAACCGCTTCACATCATCCGCTGGATCGAGGCCGAGGAGCCGGTCGGCGGCTATCGCGTGTGCAGCGTCTGCGGCGCGGACATCGCATTCGATCCGCTGGCCATGTACGGCTGCGCACACTGCCAGGACGCGATCTGTCCGGTCTGTGCTGGCAGCGGCCACGACCTCTGCCCCGCCTGCGCCGGCCAGGCAACGCCGAGCGCCCCGCAGTCAGCAAGCATGGACCGCGCGTCCGCCACGCCCTGACCTGCCCTTTTGCTTGCCAGGAGCCGCTTCCAACCTACGACAGTGGGCTTCTGACGCTTTCACCGTGGGCTACCGACCCACTTTTGGGGCCAGGCGCACCCGCCTGGCCCGCTTCTCTCTGGATTTTGTTCTCAGTGCGAGTCAGAGGAGAGCCGCGCGGCGACCGTCAGTCCTGGTCGCGGTTCTCCTGTGGCCCGCATGCAACGGCCACACGCCACCACACCCATCTCCCACATGGAGCAACACATGACCATACCCACGCTCTTGGCAGACGATCTGTCACCGCCACAACTCAGCCCGGGATTGCCGGAGGCCGGGGCGCTGGTCGTGCCGGCGTCTGCTGCTGCCGACCTGGTGCACGCTGCCCTGGCGTACCTGGGTCAGATCGGCCGGCAGCCGGCCGCCGAGCAACCCTGGACCGTCGGCGACCGCCGCTACCTGGTCGGGCCGCTCATCGTGGGCGATCCGGCCTGGGGCAGCGCCACACCCGCCTGGCTCCAGGCGGCCGTGCCCCGCGCCCGGCTGGGCCTGGTCCTGGCCGGCGAGCACGACCACGCCTCCGAGGAGGAGGCGGTGGCCTACCTGCTGGCCGCCAGCCTGGCCGCGCCTCTGTCGCACGACTGGGCCGAGATCTACTTCTGGCTCGCGGCCCGCGTCCTCACCCGCTGGGGGCAGGTCCAGGAGCACGACTTCTGGGCCATGCTCGGCGACACCGTACCGCGGCGCGCGCTCAGGCCCGACCAGCTGGCCGACCTGAGCCGTTTGCTGCATGACATCCGGCGCAGCGTGGAACGCCACGCGCGGACACCTCACATCAATCACACCACTCACAAAGGAGCACACCCATGAGCACCTGGTTTGGCATCTCAGCCGAGTTCACCCTCCAGCCTGACGTCGATCAGGCCGTCCTGGCCGCGGCGCTGGCCGCCTACAACACCGCCACCCTCCCTGCCGCTGCCCGTCTGGTCGCTGCAGAGACCCTCCGCGTTGAGACTGAAGGCGAGATGGGCAGCGATACCCCTGACCGGCTGCGCGCCGGCCTGGCCGACCTGGTCGCCCGCTTCGGCGACGACCAGCCGGTCAAGGTCAGCGTGGTCTCGGAGTACGACTACGAGGGCCGCACCTACAGCTACTGGCTTGGTCGGAAGGCCGCCGTTCTCGCCGCTTTGGCGGAAGAACTGGCGTGGCGCCAGGAGGCGCTCGCCGCCGCCTACAATCGGCAGATCGCTTTGCTGGCCGGCGCTACGGATGACGCTTTCTGCGCGACGGCAGGCTGGTAACAGCTAAGTTCAGGGTCGGGGCCGCCTGGCCCCGACCCTGAACCGGCCACACAAGGAGAAGACGAAAATGCAGACCCCGACCTGTTTCTGGCTGTGCGAGACCACCGGCCGGCCGATCCCGCTGCACGACTGCCTGGACTGCGCGGAGCACCGCCAGGTGCCGGCCTGCCCGTTCCCGCCCACCGTGCTGAAGGCCCTGGCCAACAGCCTGCGCGGCGATGATGGGCTGTTGGAGGCGCTGGCGCTGGCGAAGCGCGCCGGCGTGGCCCTGCTGCGGGTCACCAGCCTGCTGGGCTGCACCCGCCAGGTCTGGTACGCGCTGCAAGGCCCCGGTCCCCTGGAGAAGCCCAGCGAGCACTGGGCGCGGCTGCGCGGCACGATCTTCCACGCCGCGCTGGAATCGCTGGCCGGCGAGGAAGCTCTGGCCGAAACGCGCCTGATCGCCTCCCTGGAGGAGCTCGGTGCGCGGGCCTGGATCGCGGGCAAGGTGGATCACTACGACCCGGCCCTCCGGTTAATCACCGACTACAAAACCCTCAATTCGTTTGGCAAGAAGATGACCGCGCTGGAGCTGCCCAAGCAGCACCATGTCGCGCAAATCTGGCTCTACGCCTGGCTGCTCGGCAAGTCCGGTTATCCCTATCCGGCCGCCGGCAGGATCACCTACATGGACATGGCGACGGTTCGCACCGTGGACGTGCTGATGCCGGACGCCGAGCTGCAGGCCGCCGTGGAAGCGCGTCTGGTCGAAAAGGCCCGCCTGATTACGGAGGCCGAGTCGGCCGGGCCGGCCGGCGACCCGCCGGAGTCGTGGCATTGCCGGTACTGTTCGCATGCCGAGCGCTGTTCTTTTCGGATCACACACCACACCACTCAGACCGGTTGAGCGCAGGCGCTGCCTGTCCGCCCGGCCCACATTCAGCCACAGTTACCCGGAGGGGACGCGTCTGTCCCCGCCCGGGGCCGCGCGTCCTTTCCGGATGCAGGGGCGGGACACCCCCGCCCAACCTGGAGAGGATCGACATGCACAAGCAAGCACCAGTCACACCCTTTGCACTCACGCGCGGCCAGCCCATCATGGTCACCGCGCCCACCGGCTACGTCATCGTGGATCTCCTGCGCGACGCCGGCTTCACCATCGACCAGCGGCGCCTGGATCGTGTCTTTCATGACCCCAAGGGGGCGATCACCGGCAAGGTGGCCGTCACTGCGACGCCGACCGAGATCCAGGGGTTCGTCAAAGGGGTCTACCACGCCGTCATCCGGCTGCAAGGCGGCCAGGTCACGGACTGCGACTGCGACTGCCCCGACTGGTTCCAGTCCGGCGGCAAGGCGGCGCGCGTCCCGTGCAAGCACATCCTGGCCACCGCCGTAGACGCGCCCTGGCCTGTCGCCGGCGCCGCATCTGCGGCGGCCCCGGCCGCTACCCCTACACCGCTCCCGACACCATCTGTCAAACCGCCGCCACCGTCCGATCCCGACACGCTGACGTTCAACCAGCGCGTGCGCCGGGCCATCGGCCAGGCGGTCGCCCAGCTCGCCGACCTGGTGGAGCCGATCCTCCAGGCCGACCGGACGCCGTTCCTCATCGGCCCCACCGACGTCGCCAAGACCTCGGCTATCCGCCTGGTCGCCGTGCGTCACGGTTGGGCCTTCGAGGCGCTGGACGGCATGAGCAGCTACGCCGACGCCGACCTGGTGGGCCTGAAGACCGATCACGGGGTCTACGCCTCGGTGATCGCCCGGGCCTTCCAGCGCGCCCGCAGTGGAGAAACCGTCTTGTTGTTTCTCGACGAGCTGACCCGCCTGAACCAAAGGGCGATGGACGTGCTCATGCGGCCGCTCTTGCCGATCCCCTGCGAGGTCGCCTGGGCGCAGCGCGTGCCTGCCGCTGACGGCCAGGCCGTGCGCATGGTCGAGGTGCCCATGTGGGGCCTCGACTGGGCGCCGGTCAGCCGCTGCAAGGTGGCGCTGGCCTGCAACCCCTGGGGCTCCGCGCTCGATCCGGCCCTGGTGCGGCGCACCGTGCCGCTGGAGGTCGGGTTCGACCCGGCGGTGGCGGCGCTCTTCCAGAAGCCGGCCCGCGACGCCATCGAGACGTCGTGGAAGCTGGTGACGGAGGGGCAGCTGCCGCTGCCGATCGGCTACACGCTGCTGGCTGAGGCAACCGACCCCACCGACCTGGGCTTTGCGCCGACCTACTTCGCGCAGCTGCGGGCGATTGACCGCCCGGCCGCCGAGGGGTTCCGCAAGCTCCTGGAAGGGATGGGGGTCCGCGTGGGAGGCCGGCCATGAACGCCGCGCCCGACATCCGTGCCGTCCTCGATGCGACCGCCAACCAGATCCTGGCCGTGGTCGCGCCCGACACCGCCCGCCTGGTGCGGGCCTACGTCTCCCTGGACGAAGAGGCCGATACGGCCGCCACGGACGGAGTCCGCATCTGGGTCCCGCCCGTCTTCGAAGGGGTGGACGTCGCCCACGACACACCGGTCGCGGTGGGTCTGCTGGTGCACGAGCTGGGCCACTTCCTGCAGCCGCTCAAGGCGCTGGAGGCGGCCGAGCAGCAGACGGGCGCGCCGCACTGGCTCGGCAATATCGTGGCGGACATCCAGTTGGAGGCCATGATGGCCGGTCTGTTCCCGCCTCTGGCGGACACATTGAAAGCCGTGCGCGCGGTCGTCAAGCAGGCGCGCCTGGCCGATTACCGTAAGAGCTTCGCGGATGGCCACAGCTTCCCGGCCATCGCCTGTTCCGTGGCGTTGGCTGGCCGCTTCGGCAACCCGGAGCTATCGTTCGACATCGGCTCGCACGGTGACAGCCAGGTGCTCTTCGCGGCTTTGCGCGCCATCCCCAGCCAGAGCGTGACCGACCGGGCGGTGCAATTCGCATGGCGGCTGGCCGGCGCAGCGGACATTCCGCCCGCCGAGGTGCCTGCCTTTGTCGAGGAGACCATCGGGCAGTTCCCGGAACTGCGGCAGGCCGCTGCAACCTTCCCGCTGCCGGGCGGCAGTATACAGGTTTCCGGCGCCGCCGGCCAGGCAGCTCAGGCCGAGGCGGCGAGTAATACGGGCGACCACGCGCCGTTGCCTGTCGAACCCGTCGCCAGCGTGCGCGCCGTGCGCGCCCGACCCCGACCGGAGGCAGTGCAGGCGGCGCGTGGGTTACGAGTACACTTTCACGTCGTGCGGGGCGCGACCGAGATCGCCGCGCCGGGCCGGCTCGATCGCCGGGCCGCGGTCCTTGGCGAGCTGATCCCGCTGCGCATGGCCTTGCCGGGCAAGGAGCGGCCCCGGCCCAAGGTCCTAATCTGTCTCGACAAGTCCGGCTCCATGAAGGGCGCCAAGTTCGTCCTGGCGCAGACTGCGGCGCAGGCCGTGGCCCTGGCCGTCCGGGAGGCCGACGGCGAGGCGGTGGGGGTGCTGTTCGATGACACGGGGCAGATCGCCGCCACTGGTGACGAGGCCCTGCTCTTTTGCGATCCTGCCAGCCTCTGCTACGGCGGCACCGGCTTCGAGTTCCTGGCCGACGCCTGGCGGCGCTGGCCGACCCACGCCGTCCTGCTGGTCACCGATGGCGACGGCTCCATCCCGCCGGCCATGCCGGGCGACAAGGCTCGCACATCCGCGATCCTCATCCCACCCGACTGCGATCCCGGCGCGATGGGCCAGATCGCCGCGCGCGTGGTGACGTTGACCGATCTGCGCGGCCTTGCTGACGTTATGACGTTGCTGACGCCGCGCACGAGTTGTTGACATCCCATTTCTGGTCGCAGATGACCAGGAATGTGGTATTGAGGGCTACCTGTCCCTCAGAAGGTCAAAGCCCGAACTTCCCAGTTCGGGCTTTTTTGTTCATATGATGTTGTCTCTTGCACCAACCATCTCTTTGTATTCTTCGTCTTGAGATTTTCCTTCTGGGATCTCGTCCCCTTTCGTCCTGTCATGCGCTGACTGGTATAATGAGCTCCGGTCTGTCGAATGTGCATGTGGCCCGTGCAAGTACGTATCTCCATTGTCTGGCCAGGTCGAGTGTAGATCGCAGATCTATGTCTATAGTGGATGATGTTCTGCAAACGATAGCTCACTCGACTCTTTCCGCTCCGTGCTTACTGCCGGGAACACGTTGTCTCTATTGTAGAAGGCGTCGATGAAGTATAGCAAGGAATACCCCGTACCGGGCTTCTCCCGGCTTACTGTCGATTTGCTCGGCGATACCATCCCAGCCACGGGCAGCTATGAGGTGGCTGTTCTGCCCGGCGCTTTGAAGGCTCTTCGCCCTATTGCCTGTGTTGCCACTGGAGCACCTCTCTTCCAGATACTGATTGGGATTTCTCCCCTTTCCGCCGAAGTTTTGGTAGCCGTAGGAACTGCCGACAATCGTCCGCCAGTCTCGTACAAGATATACGAGTTACCTGATGGCCTAGACTTTGACATCGCTCATAGGCTCCAAGCCACATTCTGGAATTGGCAGATTACGAGCTTAGCGTTGAATGGAGTCACTTTGCAGCAGCGCATCACAGATCAAAAGGGCTTCTCTTATGCGCAGGAGTACATATCGTCGCTCAACCGAAACGCTGAAAGGCTGATCGACCAGCTTTTGGTTCCCACCACACCAACTATGTTGGAGATGGTTCATCCGCTTGTCGGTTCTCCGTTTCAACCTTTGGTGGCACAGAAACAGTTGCTCGAAAGCTTGTTCGGTCCGGCATGGTTCCGCACGGACGTATACAAGAAAACCCATCATCCTGCTTTCCGGCGTTGGCAGATATTCGATGATCTATTGCAGGGGAGATCTGGTATTCCTGTTGATGAGATGATGCTAAAGGATTTCGTCCGTGCGATGCTGGACAACTACTTCATCATTGCTTGCACTGGCGGAAGACTTGAAGAGTTTGCTATTGGCTCGTTCTCCGGGTATGGGGATTCCAAAGTCCAAAAACGTATCAGAGAGGTGATTCAGGAACCAATCGGCTTCTTTTCTGTAATGACAGAACTTGCCTATGCCTCACACCACTATGCAAGTCACCATCATGTGGTTCCGCATGAAGATGCCGGCTTGCCCGACTTCGAGGTTGTGATCCCTGAATGGGATTTACCGCTTGCAGTAGACTGTAAGCATATCATGAGAGATACCTCAGATAAGCGTATCGGAGCGCTTATCGCCAAAGTAAACAAGCAGGTCAAGGCATTGAATATACCATGCTACGGCCTGGCGATTTTGGACGTGTCCGATAAGGTTGATGTTCCGCCAGTCCTATCTGACGAAATCCCACCAGTGATTACGCATCTGAAACAGATGGTACAGCAATCGATGTCACGTCATAACAGCTCGGTGAGCGGTGCGCTTCTGTTCTGGGACGATTTTGCAGCGACTTTGCCCGTCAGCGGAGGGAACCTGGTCTTGGCAATAAGGCGCAGGACAGATATTGTGCTCCATACAACGCCCAAGCACGCGTTGGATAGGAAAATCGACCCCAGTTCCTTCGGAACGGCAACCCTGCTCGTTGCGCTCAAGGCGCATGAAGACCCCTTGCCATTTGGACCTTTTGTGATCCCTTTTTAACATCCATCGCGGTGCTGCTTCCTATCCTTGCGGCAATAGGGTGGTTTCACAGGACTCCATTTTAGACAATATTCCACTTGCTTTGTGTCATCTCTGTGCGCTCTCGGGAGAGTGGGAATGCTTTGCATCTTAGGCTAGGTTTGCCCACAAGTTCCTAATCGAGCTTTTCAGCAAAGTTCGACCTGCCCGTGGCAAGCCCGATGGGCGCAAACGCTATTAGGCTGTCCGTTTTCTTGCCAGAGCAGCTTTTTTCGCTTGCTTGAGGAACTCCGGCGACAGTGTGCAACTATAGACCGATATTCCGGGAGTCAAAGCCTTTTGATCCCACTTCTGACGCCATTCATCTATATCGAGTCCAAGCTGCTGTTCAAGAAACTGAAGCCAGTCGCGGAGCGCCTCAACTGCCAGCGCGTCCGACTGGTGGGGTTCGCCATTCTCGTCAATGATCAGCAAAACCACGTTGACAACTGGGTCTGTTGGTCGTGGTTCGTTTCCGTCCTGGCGACAAATCACTGCCTCATATTCAATCACGGTGTTGTTTCCAGCTCGCCCACCGATGCCATGCTTGTAAGTATCACCAGCCTTGATACTGAGACTAATGGCCGCGGAGTTGTTGCAGAATCCATCAACTGAGGCCTGATCCAAGCCTTTTCTTCGCGCGAGGCCGCGTGCATCATCTCTGAGATGATATAGATTCAGTAGGAGAAGGGCGATACGATTGCGATGGACTCGAAATGCAATTGGGTTAGTGGCCCGCGTCCAGCCAGTCTCCTGACGGAATTGGGTGGGATCGAGATCATGCAGTGCAGCTTCAATCGCACGAAGTCTTTCCACGATCTTTTTCTCTGCTTTCTCGGTCTCTGTCATCACTGTTCACCTTCCGCCCCAGCTTATAATGGGGTCTAGCACTGGTTTTGAAAGGATCCGGGAAAGGTTATTAGGGGAAGTTGGAGTTTAGATTTCAAGAGCGCGGCTTAGAATCAAGCGTCCAATTGTCATCAACCAAGATGTCGGAATGCTGCCTGGCGAGATCATTAATCAAGGTTTGTTGCAACTCGCCTCCAACGTGTTGCTTGATGTTGTCCACCCTAAGCTGGTGAAGCTCACCTAACGGTTTGGCATATGTCGTGTAGAAATACTGCTCAAACCAACGATGGAAATCTTCGCTCAGTTTGAAATACTGCTCTACGCAACTTCTTACAGGCACCTGTTCATCCATGGAGCCCAGAAATATCTTGCTTGGCCCCGACCAATTGTCCCATTCCAGCAGCTGCTTCTTGCTCAAGGTAATCATGGTCGTTGGCGGTTGATTCTGTGCCCAAGTGGTCTTTGCACCCGCCATAGGTAGCTGTCGGTGAAGCGAATAATTGCGTAGCTCTTGGAGAAATCGACAAAGAGGGTCTTGCGAAAAAGCATCCTTGACTTGCCGATCGTAAGCTTGAAAGAACTCCTCAGTGAAGACACGATCGGCAACTCGGTTCGCATGATCCTTAAGAGTCATCGCTGCAGCCAGAAAGTTGTGCAACAGACGGGATGATTCCAGCAATCTCGTCATGACCTCAGGGGAATAGAGAGTGAAAGGATCACGCGCGGGTATGAAGAACCAACCACGTTCAGACTCAAGGAGATAGTCCTGAAGGGTTCTGTAGTTGAGGACAAATATGTAGCGAGTAGGACGCACATCGAGATAACGTGAAAGAAGATCCTCAACTAGCATCCCTTGTAGCTCCTCGGCAGCCAACCTTCTCCGCTCGGGTGCCTTATTACTCATCTTGCCCCACCTCAAATGTATCCAACCGGTTCGTGTTCCCAAACCTTCTTTACAGTCAAACCCTCATATTTCTTGAGTAAGCCCTCCGATCACTCACTCCGCCAGGACGTATACTCGCTTCAGGGGAATCATGCCCCTGACTTCTTCATCGAGTTTGTCATAGTACTCCACAAACAGCCTTCGCAAGTCAACCAACCCAATGAGCGTCGTTGCTTTGCTGGCTCTGTCCGCCTCGTAACGAGCGCACACCTGCTACTCCGATGGCCGTGGCTTGACCGTACCGCACCATGCCATCAGGTTGTCTCGTAGTCACTTGGTATGATTTGTATCTGCTGTTACTTTAGGCAAATCCAGTCTGACGTTTTGAAGCTTGAGCAAGGCGAACTGGCTGACGATGAGAGCTAGATTACGCCCCAGCCTTGCCTGATCCCTATCGGTAATGAACGGATGATTGCCTGTTCCCGACATGAGACCATAGATTTTGGCGACGGCCGAAATCTCCTCATTCGAGAACAGTCCTATCCTTTCCAAGTACTGCCGAACCCCAACTGCCGTATCGTATGTCTTATTGTCCAATGACTGTCCAGTATTCATCCGGCAGTGTTTGTCGGCTATCTCCCTAAGTACCGACTCCATAAATGCTCTTGAGTTTCCGACACAATCCCACCAGCGACCCTCAACATATGCCGTTACCGAGTCATCGAGGTGCTTCACCATCACTGGTTTGTTGCTCAACGCCAATTCTGTAATTAGACGCTCGAGTATTCCTTCCTCTTCCTCTTCATCGATGACGTTCGACTCAACGACTCCAATCAATCCATCTTGGTAAGAGTAGCCATCCAGTTCCAGACTTGCCCGCAGTTGGGCTAACAACTTGCCCGCTTTGTCCGTGTGCAGCTTGGCGTAATCAGGCGATTCCGCAAGAAAGAGAATGTCACAGATCAAGTCAGCAAGTATAAACTGCCCGGCTTCCGTTGGGTGACGGTATTCGCTGCCTCGCAAGTCGACATCTCGCAGGGACGTTCCCGTATGCAGTCCCAGGATAAAGTCGCGCAGGAATCTGGGTGAATCGTTCCCCAACCGCTTGATCCTCGCGAGTATTTGCGGATCGTGATTGCGCTCGAACAGGAAACCGTATAGCTCTTGGTCGTCGATTACGAGGCGATTGCCAAAGCCGAAACCTCGAGTTGAGAAAATGCTGGCATAAGCGTCAGCTAACAGCCTGGTCGTTCGTCTGCTGATCATCCTTCACCTTTGCCATCGAAAGGGGGTAGCCACCCGACTCTCTACCTCCTGCACAGTCTCTCCAGTCTATCGCTTGTCCTTCGGAGGACAAGGGTCGTTGCCTTGACTATTCTTCTCGCCAATCTTGTTGTCTCGGTTGAAGATTGTCACTTCAGTGCCAGCATTTTCAGCGATCGTGTTGGCCCGCTGAATGGCTTCTACTTTGGTGTCTTTGTGAACAGAGACCTTATTGCTGTTCTGCCGCCTCACATCCCAGCCGCCTTCTTTGTTCGGTAGAACCATTACGGGCCCCAGGCCATGCTTCTTTGCCATCTTCTTTCTCCTCATTTGCTCAAGCAGGATACCCCGCAACACTACATCTAGTAGGTTCAGTAAGGCCGGTTGCCAGAAGCAGTGTCCATCTGATTATGTATCATACCACAGGCTGACATAATCTCAAAACAACAGTCGAACAAAAGTACAAGTCCTTGTTGCCTGCGCCGTATGTCCGCAAACACAAGAAAGGTTAAGTGAAAGCATGACCCTTCCGACTGTTGCGACCAGGCACGATGCGATCCTGAAAGCTTTTTTCACGGGCATGCATCTGACCCGCGCGGTGGCTCACAGGAGTAGGTAGAGTTGTAGTTTGTGAGATGCTTCATCGCCTCTACACCTTCCACGCGCCCTAAGACTAACGGCCCTTCTTGGTGAAGATTCCCGATCACAATGTCATCCATGTCAGACCCGACATTCGGCACGACGACTTGCCCATCTGGATAAATGAATACGTAAGCTCTCTGTCTATCCTCATTACTGGAGAAGACCAAGTTGAAACGCTTTCCTTGCACATTTGTGCTTATGGTTTGCTTGAGCTGTCCGAAGGCTGTATCAGATACCTCGAATTCCGCTGCTCGATGCTGGAACTTACGACGTGGAGTGTATTGGTACACTTTCCAAGTGTCAATCCTGAGTCCGGACTGAACCAGAGACCGTCCCAGTGATGGTATCTCTGACAGGTTAATCGCTGTTGCAACTGTGCCCAGCTTGATGCGTATTCCAGGATAGCGAAGCTTCAGCTCATCAATCAGTGATCCTGCTTCTTCAAGCCCCCAAGGCCTGCCTCTCATTTTGACTAACATCTGCTGTGTTATGCCATCAACTGGAATAGCGATCCAGTCACAGTACTGAGCACACGCTAAAACTCTATGGCGGAGTTGTGCGTTTGTTGACATCACAACGGTAAGGCCCAACTCCTTGGCACGTTCAAGCAATACATGAATATGAGGGTAGATAGTCGGTTCCCCTCCTGACACCACAATACCCTTGGTACCAAACGTCCTTATCCATTCAAGAACCCGTAACCAGAAATGGAGTGGAAGGTCCGGAACACTCTTGTCATCAGCGGGACCGAAGCAGAACCCACACTCTAGATTGCATCGTGCAGAGAATTCGATATTAATGACTTCAGCCAACATATCCTTACCCCATCCAATTCTCGGACGAGCCTACATTCACTGGAAATGCAAGTAGGCCACAATAACAGAAAAGAAGCAGACACTGAGCGCCAACAATCCCAGCGTAAGCGAAGCCAAGAAAACCGTCAATTCCGTTTTTGCCAGGATCACAAGTGCGCCAACAAATGGAATAGCCTTCAGGATACCGTCTTGCATCACTGAGTCAATGCCTACCCCCGCAAGCTCCTGCACAAGGCTTTGCGTTTCTGGTGTGATAACAGCTTGACCTGCTGGGTAAGGTATTTCCTCATCAGCAGTCTTACTCACCGCATCTGGTTTTTTGGAATGACGACATGGTCGCTCCAAATCGGTCAATCGCTACTCTAACAGGTCTGGACGCCGGGATTCTGTTACGTCCTGAAGACAGTTGCTCTCCAAAGTGGACGGGCGTGTCGCCAAGCGGGAGCGTCTCTCTGGCGTGCGAGGCAAGTTCTTCGACGGTTCGAAATACCAGGTCTGTTTTCTCATTATCTCAATTCTACCTGCACATGGCTTGGGCGCAAAAGCTTGTATGATGCTAGAAGATCAGACGTGGTATCATCACTGCGCAGCAATAGAGAAGCGGAGTCGTTAGCTTCGGTTCTTCCAGCGATCGTGCCTTGCGGGATCTCGACTTGCGGGTGCGCGCCTGGTGAACGAGACAGGCAACGCTGGAACAGACACTAAGTCGATCCTCAGCCGGGTACAACAAAAACGCCCGACGGGTATGTCGGGCAAAGCAGTGTGGGTGGGTAACCCACAGATAGCCGGCGGATAGCCAGCCAGACAAGGGGTCGGTAGCCTCTCAAGCGATTGGGGTGACCGGCGAAGCATCTGGCTCAGTGGTGGGAGTGATCACGCCGGCAGCGATGAGTTGATCGCGTGTCACCAGCGGCTGACCATTTGCACGTTGCGAGCTTTTCTGATGCAGTGTGCCGACACGGCGTAGCCCAGGTCGACCTGGGCGCTCTGCACGCTCACAACGCTCTCGCTCACGTCTCGCCGAGGCCTTCCGCATGACGACGCCGCGCACCACCGCGAACACGACGACAACAACCAGCCAGATGAGCCACCAGGTAGGGAAGTGCGACATCGGGGAATCTCCTCTCTTGGATTGATGGACTGCGGACGAAACGCTAAGCGCGCTAGCGCGTCCCCCACTGTGTCAATGATGTCTGAGACAACTCTCCCGCTGAATTTAGTGTACAATT
>CAZELR010000088.1:0-14657 GCA_964513075.1 uncultured Anaerolineales bacterium | reverse complement strand
CCCAACGATGCGCTGCGGATCTGGAATTTCCACGTGGACTGGACCACGCCGGCTAATTCCTATTTCGGCTCCGCTTTGGCGCCCAACCAGACCCTTGTCACGGCAAACGTCGACCCCACCCTGTGCGCCGCTTCGCCTGCGTGCATCGATCAGCCGGGGACGACGGTGATGCTGGATGATCTCGCGGACCGGCTGATGCACCGCCTCCAGTACCGCAACTTCGGCGGCTACCAGACGTTAGTCGGCAACCACACGGTGGACACCAACAGCCCGGCCGGCCGGGCCGGCATCCACTGGTTCGAGCTGCGCAATTCCGGCAGCGGCTGGGCGATCAACCAACAGGGGACCTACGGACCGGCGGACACCACCTCGACCAGCCGCTGGATGGGCAGCATCGCCATGGACGGCAGCGGCAACATGGCGCTGGGTTACAGCGTCACCGACAACGTCAGCCTCTACCCCAGCATCCGCTATGCGGGCCGGCTGGCCACCGACACGCTGGGCGTCCTGCCCCAGACCGAAACGACCCTTGTGACCGGCGGCGGCTACCAGAATGACTCTGCCAACCGCTGGGGCGACTACAGTGCGATGCAGGTGGACCCGGCCGATGACTGCACCTTCTGGTACACCCAGGAGTATGCCAAAACGAGCGGCGCGTACAACTGGTATACGCGCATCGGCTCCTTCAAGTTCCCATCGTGCGGCACGCCAGACTTCACCCTGGACGCCACGCCCGCGACGCAGAACGTCTGCACGGGCGCCAATGCGGCCTACACGGTCAATCTCACCAGCGTCAGCGGGTTCAACTCCGCGGTAACCCTGAGCGCCAGCGGCGTTCCGGCCGGCGCCTCAGCGAGCTTCAGCCCCAACCCGGTGACGCCGACCGGCAGCAGCACGCTGACCCTCGCGACCGGTGCGGCCGCGGCCGGCAGCTACACGATCGGGGTCACCGGCACGTCGGGCGCGTTGAGCCACTCGGCGAACGTGACGCTGAACATCTCGACCGCGCTCGGCGCCGCGCCGACGCTGACCGCGCCGGCGGACGGCAGCACGGGCATCGCCACGACGCCAACCTTCACCTGGAGCGCGGTGACCGGCGCGACCAGCTACGACATCCAGGTGGCCAGCGACCCGGCGTTCACGACCATCGTGGCGTCAGCAACCGGACTGACCACCACCAGCTACACCCCGGGCAGTCCGTTGGCGGCTGCCACGGCCTACTACTGGCGCGTGCGGGCGGTTAACGGGTGCGGTGCGGGGGCCTACGCGCCGGTCGCCGCGTTCGTGACCTCGGGCGGCGGGACGAACACGTTCTGTGTCTCGCCCAATCTCGCGATTCCCGATGGCAACACGACCGGCGTCACCAGCAGCCAGGCCGTGGCCACGTCCGGGCTCATCACGGATCTGAACGTATCGGTGCAGGCGACGCACACCTGGGTGGGCGATCTGGTCTTCACGGTGCAAAACGCCGGCACCAGCACCAGCGTCACCATTGTCGACCGGCCGGGCGTGCCGGCCACCACTTACGGCTGCAGCGGCGATAACATTGCGGCCACCTTGGACGATGAGGCTGCGTCGCCAGTAGAAAACCAGTGTGCCACCAGCACGCCGGCGATTTCCGGCACCTTCAGCCCGAATAATCCGCTGACCGCCTTTGACGGTCAGCAGTTGGCGGCCACCTGGAACCTCAACGCCAGCGACCGCGCCAGCGGCGACACCGGCACGTTGACCCAGTGGTGCCTGATCGCCACATACGGCAATGCATTCACCGCGGACTACAGCGACCTGGCCAGCTCCTACGGCGTGGCCTGGCACACGGGGACGGGGACGGGCGCAGTGCGGCTGGGCGCCGCCGGGGACTGGGACACGGACACCACCTTCGCGGCCGGCTCGGATGACAGCACCGACAACGGCGTGGTGCGCACCGCGTTCACGGCGACCACCGGCGGCGTGAACCTGACCGTCACCGGAGCCACGGGCTACGTGACGGGCTGGTTCGACTGGAACCAGGACGGCGACTTCAGCGATGCCGGCGAGCAGGTGTTTACCAACCAGGCGGTCAGCGCGGGGAGCACAGTGCCGGTCAGCTTCAACACCGGCACCTCGGTCTACGGCAAGACCATCAACGCACGCTTCCGCGTGTATGCCTCGATGCAAACACTGGCGCCTGACGCGGCGCCAGCGCCGTTCGGCGGCGCGGCCGACGGCGAGGTGGAGGACTACACCTGGACCTTCTCGCCGCTGGCCGTGGACCTGGCTTCCTTCACTGTCGCGACGACAGATGCGGGCGTGACGCTGACGTGGGAGACCGTCTCTGAAACCGACAATACGGGGTTCAACGTCTACCGCAGCGGCTCCGAGGCGGGGTCGTGGACGCGGGTCAACGAGATGCTGATCCCGGCCCTGACACCCGGCTCGGCGCAGGGGAACGTGTACACCTGGACGGATGCGACCACCCTGGCCGCCGGGACGACCTGGTACATGCTGGAGGACGTGGACGTGAACGGGAGCACGACGCAGCATGAGCCGGTGAGCGTGACGGTGACCGAGCCGAACGCGGTGGGGCTGGCAGCCTTCGGCGCGGCGGCGGGGACAGCGATGCCGGCGCTGATGGCGCTGGGCGCACTGGCGCTGGCGGCGCTCGCTGGGGTGGCGGCGCGGAAACGACGGCAGTAGGTTCAAGGTTCAAGGTTGAAGGTCTCCCTTCAACCTTGAACCTTTCACATTCAACCGAGAGAATCGGCCGGTCAAGTGAGGATGTGCGCGTGAGGCAAGAGACCGGCTCAAACCCCTGGGGTGCAGGTTATCCCCAGGGGTTTTTGTCTATCCGAGATGCCGTTGTATAATTGGACCGCGACTTTTTCGGTCTTATGCCCAGCATCCAACATTCAGAGACTAACGTGAACATCACCTACGTGCTGCTCTCGCCGACCTTCGGCATGCACCAATATACCGCGGATCTGGCGAACCGGGTGACCGATACTGGATACTGGATGCCGGATACTGGCTACCAGGAGTCCCAGCTTCCAGCTTCCAGCTTCCAGCCGTTCGGTTGGTGACGACGACGACGCTGCCCCGCGATCGCTACAGCCCCAACGTGGTCATCGAGACGCCGATCACAATGCGCGGGACGGGTTTTTCACGCGAGGGGTTGGACCTTGGCGCGTATCGGAGCGTAAAGGCAATGTTGAATGTGCAAGGTAGAATGGGTAAGGCACAGAATCCCGATGAAAAGGAACATTCAACATTCAACATTCAACATTCAACATTCAACATCGTGCATTTCACCGGCGTGCATGCCTGGAACCTGCCCCTGGTGCGCGGGCTGCGCCGGCAGGGGATCCCGGTGGTCCACACGCTGCACGACCTCGACCCGCACATGGGCGTGCGCTTCGGAACGCTGATCCGGCTGTGGAACCGGCTGCTGATCGCCAGCGGCTGCCACCTGCTGGTGCCCGGGCAGGGCACGCGCGAGCAGCTCATTGCCCGCGGCGTGCCCGCCGAACAAGTGACCTATGCGCCGCTGCTGCACGGCTTCCTGGGGGCGGAGCGCGCCTGGCCGCCGGAACGGAATGGGGAGAAGGGGAGCGGGGGAGAAGAGGAGCGGGGGAGAGAAACTGGGCGTAACGCGGGACGTAAGGTAAACGTCTTATTCTTTGGCAGAATCGAAGCGTATAAGGGTGTCGAGGATCTGCTGGCGGCCTGGGCGCAGATGACAGCCGCATCCTTCGACTCCATCCCGCACACCGCTGCGGAATCCCGCTCAGGATGCTCACAGCCGATGGCAGATGGCGCCAGGCTGATCATTGCGGGGCCGGTGGCACAGGGAGTGACGCAAGCTGGCAGCTTGCGGTACAGTGCCGGGAATGGGGTCGAGCTGCGCGATCGACGCATCGACGACGCGGAGGCGAACGCGCTCTTTCGGGATGCCAGCCTGCTCGTGCTGCCTTACCGCGATGCCACACAATCCGCACTGATCGCGGCTGCATACGCCTATGGCCTGCCCGTCATCGTCACCCGGGCCGGTGCGCTGGCCGAATATGTGGTCGAGGGGGAGACCGGTTGGATTGTCCCCCCCGCAGACCCTGCGGCCCTGGCTGCCGCGCTGCGTCAGGCGTTGACCGACCCAGCCCGCCTGACGCGCATGGGAGAAGCAGGTCGCGCGTGGTTCACGGCCCGCCGCCAAGAAGAAGAGACGATTCTGACCGCTATGTACCGTTATTTGCTATCATGATCACCGACAGCACCCCGCCGCCGAATGCCGACGCGCCGAACGCCACCCGCAGCGGTTGGATCCCGCGCATCGCGCTGCCCGGGCTAGGCTTGCGCGCGTCCGAACGGCTGTTGCTGCTCGGCGTGGTCGACTTCCTGCTGATCGCCACAGCGCTGGTCATCGCGATCAAGACGCGCACGACCTGGCTGGACGCACCCGGGGCCATGCTCACCAACTGGCGCTGGTTCGCCACGTTGGCCATATTGTGGTGGATCGTCGCCCAGTTGGCCGAAGCTTCTGATCTGGCACGGGCCGCCAGCGCGCCCAACAGCATCCTTTCCGCTGCGCCCGCAGCCGCGGTGACCGTACTCCTCTACCAGTGGATTCCACTCTTCACTCCGCCTCTGGCCTCCCGCAAGCTCAGCCTGACCTTCGGCCTGCTGGCTGTGGGGCTCATCGCACTCTGGCGAGGGCTTTACGCGGTGCTGTTCGTGCAGCCCGCGTTTCAGCAGCGGGTGCTGGTGCTTGGCGCGGGGTGGGCCGGCCGCGCGCTGGCTGAGGCGCTCAGCCAGGCAGGCGACCGGCGCTTGCCCAATCCCTATCGCGGCACCGGCGCCACCATCGTAGGCTTCGTGGACGACGCGTCCCAACCCACCGCGTCGCAATCCGTGGCCGGCGTGCCGATCGTGGGCGCCAGCGCAGACCTGCTGCGGCTGGCGCGCGAGCTGGCGGTCGATGAAGTGGTGCTGGCCATCACCGACCGCTCAGCCATGTCGCAGGTCGCATTCGACGCGCTGTTGGCGTGCCGTGAGCAGGGCTACCACGTCACTACCATGCCGGGGCTTTACGAGCAGTTGCTGGGCCGCGTGCCGGTGGAGCACGTCGGCCGCAACCTCAGCGCGGTGCTGCCCACCGATGCGCGCGGCCCCGCCGAGCGGCTTTTCCGCATCTTCAAGCGCGGGGGTGATCTGTGCGCGGGGACAATCGGGCTGCTCCCACTGGCCCTCACCATCCCCATCGTGGCACTGGCGAACGCGCTGAGCAGCCCCGGACCACTGTTCTATCGCCAGGTGCGCGTAGGCAAGGGCGGCTGCCGCTTCCAGGTCATCAAGTACCGCACGATGCGGCCGGATGCGGAGCACGGCACCGGCGCAGTGTGGGCCGAAACCGCCGACCCGCGCGTCACTCCGATCGGCCGCTGGCTGCGGCGCGCGCGGATCGACGAGCTGCCCCAGGTGCTCAACGTGCTGAAGGGCGAGATGAGTCTCGTCGGCCCCCGGCCGGAGCGCCCCGAATTCGTCGACCAGCTTGCCGCGCAGATCCCGTTCTACCGCGCCCGCCATGCGGTCAAACCCGGCATCACCGGTTGGGCCCAGGTGCGCTACGGCTATGGCAGCACAGTTGCGGAGGCACGAACCAAGCTGGAGTATGACCTCTACTACGTCCGCCACGCCGGCTTCTACCTCGACACACTCATCGCACTCAAGACCGCGGCAGTGATGTTGAAGCTGCAAGGAAAATAGGGTGTGGCTTGGCTTCTGGTGTATAATACCCCCTGATTCCTAATCTAACACACGGAATAGCTTGTGACCCAATCCTACCCATCTGTCTGCTCCTACCTGGGGCTGGCCGGCGAGCCGACCACTGCACGTACCGAGCCGGATACCGCTCATCGCTGCTTCGCTCAACAACCGGCCGCTGCGCCTGATTTGAACCATCAGGCTGCGTTTTGCCTTTCTGCCGCGCACAGCACCTGTCCGTTCTATGATAACGTCGATAGAGGCCCGATTGCACATGCTTCGAGGAAATCAGTCCCAAACAGGCGACCCTGGCGCCTCTTGAGGTGGGCAGCCTTAGCCGCGGTCGCGCTGATCGTGATTGGCGTCTATGCGCGTGATCTGTTGCGACCCGCCGCAAGCCCTGCCGCACTGCCGGCTGCGGAAGTGGCCAGCCCACGTCCCAGCCTCACCCCCTCGCCCTCACCGACCATGACGGTTGCGCCACGCGCAATCGTCCTCACGAATACCCCTGAACCCGGCGGTCGCGTCCTGACCCTGTCGCCCAAGGCGGAAGAAGTGGGCTGGTTCAACAGCAGCGAAGCCCAGGACGCCCATATGGGCGACTCGTTCCTCTACGCGGGCTACTTCGGCGGCCAAGCGTTCATCTCGGCTCTGCGCATCGAGCTGGGCAGCGTGCCCCGCGGCGCACCGATCAGGGCAGCAACCCTCCAACTCACCGGCCTGAATGACGACCGTTTTGACTCAGCCGCGGGCGGCGCCTGGACCGTCCAACTTCTGACGGCGGACGCGCTTCCCGATCTTGCCCGCACCACCTTCCAGGAGCTTTTCAACGCGCCGGCAGCGGTGACCCTGGTGCCAGCCCTCTACCCGGCCGACCTCGGCGCGGGCCGGCCTAACCATTGGGTCCTGGACAGCACAGGCCGCGCGTGGCTGGCGCAGCAGCTGCTGGACGGCGCGCCGGCAGTGATCGCGCGCTTGGCCGGTCCGGCCGGCGGGGCAGACACCCTATTTGCGTGGGACAGCGGCGCAGGAGCAGCCACGCTGGGCGAAAATCCGCAATTGATGCTCAGTTTGGGAGCTGTGCCGCCCACACCGCCTCCGCTCCCCACCGAGGCGGTGATCGTTGCCACACCAACCATCACCCCTGCCAATGTGCTCACCGCGGCGGCCGAAGCTTGGACCGCCACCGCCGTAGCGACGACCATCGGCACTGCAACACCCCTGCCCTACCGCGCAGTCACGCCTACGCCATGGCCGGCCAACCTGGCCACCGTGCAGGCGATCGCGCTGCTGCGCGGCCTGCCGCCGATCGTGCAACACACCCCAACGCCCGGCAACACCGCCACTGCCCAGGTGGATGCCGCGCTTGCCACTGCGCAGGCGTTCCTGACCGGCACCCCCACTGCCACCCCCAAGGGTGCGGTCACCCCGGTCGTGCTGACGCCCACGCCGATTCCGGCCAACGTACTCACTGCAGCGGCGCGTTATTTTCGAGCAACTGCGGACGCGGCCACGACGGGCACGCCGACCCCGTGGCCCTACAATGCCGTCGTGGCCACCAACACGCCACCATGGATTGTCATCCCCTCCACCCCTGTGCCGGCAAACGCGGCCACGGCGCAAGCCCAGGCAGCCTATGCCACCGCAGTCAGCCTGGTGATCGGCACCTTTACGCCGCTGCCGCCCAATGCAGCTACACCTACGCCCGCCGCTTTTGCCCGGCCGGCGGCCGCTGCGCCCCCACCGCAGGCAGAGACACCTGCGCCAACCGCGCCCCGATCTGCCTGCCCCGATCCGCGCGTGCAAATCACCAGCCCCACTGAGGGCCAGCTGGTTTCGGGTGTATTCCTGATCTATGGGAGGGCCGTCCACGAAACATTCGCACTGGCTACATTGGAAGTGGCCAGCGGGAGCCCGCCCTCCGGTAATTATGTCGAGTTAGGCCGATTCAACTTCCAGATTCCGGCCGGCGTCATCGGGTGGCCAGACGCGCCGCTCCCCGACGGCATCTACACGCTGCGCCTGACGGTGCTGGACCAGGCAGGAAACGCGGCGCCCGCCTGCGAAGTAGCCATCAGGGTGCAAAACTAAGCGAATGAGCGAACCAAAACGATATCACATCTGGACCATCGGCTGCCAAATGAACGAGGCCGATGCCGGCCGCGTGGCTGCCGAGCTGGACGCGCTGGGCTACGAACCCACCGACGAGCTGCAACAGGCGGACGTAGTTGTGCTCAACACCTGCGTCGTGCGCCAGAGCGCAGAGGATCGTGCGGTTGGCAGGCTCTGGTCACTGAGGCCGCTGAAGGAGCGCGATCCCGGCAAAGTCATTGCGCTGATGGGCTGCCTGGTAGGCATCAAGCCCAATCGGGCCCTGCGGGAGCGGTTTCCGTTCGTGGATGTCTTCATGCCGCCGTCCGAGCCGCGCCCATTGGTGGATTACCTGACCGGCGCACTGGTGGACGCGGAAGCGCGCGCGTTGGAAGCCGAACAGACCGAAGCACGCCACCTGTTTCAAGACTACGGTAGCCCTGAAGCCGCGGCACTGGGCATGATCGATGAAGAAGACACAGACCTCGACTTCCGACCGCCGACTTCCAGTCTTTTGACCGGCTCAGGGCAGGTTCTGCCACCTTATACGATCAGGCCCCTCCAAAGCATACGCCACCTCTCGTTGCGCGGCCAGGCGCCCATTACCGCCAACGTCCCCATCGTGTACGGCTGCTCGCACGCCTGCGCCTACTGTATCATCCCGCAGCGTCGCGGGATTGAACGCAGCCGGCCGCTGGCCGAGATCGTCGCCGAGGTGCAGGGGCTGGTAGCCCAGGGGGTGCGCGAGGTGATGCTGTTGGGGCAAATCGTCGACCGGTACGGCAAGGATTTCCCGGGAGAGCGGCCTGACCTGGCAGACCTGCTGACTGCGGTGCATGCTGTAGACGGGCTGTGGCGCATTCGCTTCCTCACCAGCCACCCCAACTATATGACCGATCGTATCCTGACCGCCGTCGCGGAGTTGCCCAAGGTGTGCGAGCAGATCGAAGTGCCGGTGCAGGCTGGGGATGACGAGGTGCTGGCCGCGATGAAGCGCGGATACACAAGCGCGGACTACCGGCGGCTGATCGGCCATATCCGTGCGGCCATCCCTCACGCAGCGGTGCACACCGATATCATCGTGGGCTTTCCCGGCGAGACGGCCGAGCAGTTCCAACGCACCTACGACCTGCTGGCCGAGCTCAAGCTGGATAAGGTGCATCTGGCTGCGTACTCGCCTCGCCCCGGCACCGTCAGCGCCCGCCAGATGGCCGACGACGTACCTGCCGCAGAGAAGAAACGCCGGTGGGATGCGCTGGACCAGCTCCAGGCGCAGGTGGTAGGCGACATCAACCGCCGGCTGCTGGGTGAAACAGTCGAGGTATTAGTGGAGGATCAGCACAAGGGCAAGTGGCGGGGCCGCACCCGCACGAACAAGCTGGTTTTCTTCGCCGATCCGGCCGACTGGCGGGGTAAGTTGGCGGCCGTACGCATCACCTGGGCCGGGCCGTGGTCGATGATCGGAGAAATCGCGGCTTAGTTAACACAAACACGCCGGGTGTTGCCACCCGGCGTGCCTGTGTTAAAGCAACTTACTGTTCAGAACGCCGACCTCACGGGATGCACAAGTTCAGCCCCGCATAGATGACATCAGCATTCTTGATCCCGTTGGCTTGAACCAACGCACTCATCGAGACGCCATAACGAACCGCGATGCGGGCCAAAGTATCGCCCACTGCAATCTTATGGTACGCCTGGCAGCTCCCGCCTACGACAACAGCCGATGACGCGGGCGGATCCTGAATGTTCGTGAAGTTCACCTCGACGCCTGCGTAGTCCTCAGGCACCGGATAGGGGAACGTGACGTTGACACACTTGGGCGTCACGTGGATCCAGTTATCCCGATCTTCCTCACAGACCTCGATGGTTGCGCCCGGGAACCTAAGCCCGGCATCCTTCAACATCTGCTCGGTGAAAGTGTAGTTGCCCAGAGCATCGGTTGTGGCGGCCGTCTTGATATCCGTGCCCAGCAGCGTGGCGGTGATCACCCAGCCGGAAAGGCCGACGAGCTGGCCCTTGTAAGGAGCCTCCCAGGCCTTGAACAGCTTCTTGCCGTGGATCATCAGCTTGCCCTGGGTCTCCAAGTTGCTGAAGCGGACGGTGGACAGTTCGCAGTCCTTGTGAACCACAGTCTGCTTAGTGTCGTCCATCGACTTCCACCCAACCTGCTCTTGTTCTTTGACTGTGTAGACGCCGGGCTTCACCCCGGAGAAAGTCACCTTGCCAGAACCGTCGGTTGTCTTGGTGACCGGCGTCATGCCGCCGCCAACCCGCTCCAGGGTGACCTTCCAGCCGGCGATCGGGCCAAGCAACACCTGGCCGCCATTGGCGTCAGTACCGTAGCCCATCTTCTCAACGACAATGTCGCTGTAGCACACAGGTTCCCGGTTCTTGAAGACGACCGGATCGCGCGCGCCTACTGGTCCATATTGGTCCAGGTCGATGATGACCTTCGGAGGCGTAACTGGGGTCCAACCGTCCTTCACCGTCTCCGAGATGAGCCACTTGCCAGCCGTGAGGGTGAAGCCCACATAGCCATCCGCGGCCGTATCGTCATGCTGTGCCTGCACGAAGAGATCCTTGATGGGGGTCGCTGTGATGGTCCAGCCCTCGCCTGGCTGCACGGAGCCATCCTGGAGCTCCTCCCACTTGATAACGATCACTTCATAGACGCGGCGGATCTTAAACACGATGCGTTGGCATTTGTCCTTTTCCGCAATCGCGGTGAGGCCGGTCTTGGCCAAGCCCGCGCGCTCAGCCATGGGGACGATGCCCTCCCAGCCATCCGGCAACTGCAGTTGGAAGTCCCAGTCGCCGACCGGCAGCTTCTCGAACTTGAAGTAGCCGTTCTTGTCGACCGGGGCAGTGGTGGCGAATGCGACGCCAGCTTTGTCAACCGCTACGACCTCCAACGCGACTCTGCTGCCATCTACCGGCAGCTCGCGGTGGTTGATCACGTAGCCATCAACGCAGGCTGTCTTGGTATCTGTGGTCTCGCCGCCGGCAAAGGCGACAGTGGTCAGCGCCAACAACAGCACCATGGCCGCAGCCAAGGCCGCGACCAAGACGAACTTACGGTTCTTCCCAAACATGGTATCCTCCTTGTTGGGTTTTCAAAACTGGTGCCTAACCTTGCCTGTCACTTGCGCTCAACTGACTGACGAGCTGAACCATAAAGACGCACAATGCACGAGCACGACTCACAGGCTTTAGAGACCGCGCCCGGGGCGCCGACCCCCCCATCACAGCATCCTCCTTATGTCACCGCAGCGCGTGCCGCGGATCAATGAACGGGCGCCCTCCCGGCAAGTGGTTCGGATGGGCGCCCGCTGAGCCCCTAACTTCACGGATCGCAGATGCACAGCTTCTGGCCGACGTAGATCCGGTTGGCATTCTTCAAACCGTTCTTCTCTACGATCAGTTGGATGGTCGAATGGTACCGAACCGCCAGACCAGAAACCGTGTCACCGGGTTGAACAACCACCCAGACGCACTCCCCTGCAGCAGGCTTGGGCGGTTCCACCACGGGCGGCTCCACCTTCGGCGGATTCACCCTCGGCGGCTCAACTACAACAAGTGGGTCATTACACGGCAGGCGCAGCTTCTGGCCGATCGCCAGCCGATCGGGATTTTTCAGGCCGTTGAGCCGGGCCAGCTCGGTGATCGTGGTGTGATAACGCCTGGCAATGGCGCCCAGGGTATCGCCGCGTTGGACCACGTAGATGCACGCTGCAGGACCATCATGGCAGCCGATGGTACAGGATGCGCACGACATCAGCTTGATGGCATCCAGGTTTACGTCCAACTCACGATAGGGCGTGCCCCACTTCTTCAGGGCTCGTACAGCGAGCACGATCTGGCGGCCAGGCGCCTGCAGCTTGGCGCTGAAGGCGGCCATCTCTCCGGGCGCCGTGCGAGTGTAGATGGCGTCCCAGGAGATATCTGTCCAGTTAGTGATGTCGGCGGCGCTTGGATCGGCGTCAGCCGCGGCATAGCCCCACTGGACACGGTAGCGATACGTATCTTCGCCAGGATGCGCGGCTTCCTCACGCATCATGCCATAAAGCGAAAACTCGTAGGTGGCGCCTGGGATCAGCTTGTCCACCATCTGGTAGATGCCGGCAACCCGATCCGCGTCCGAGGCTGCTAACTCCTTGGTGTTGATTTCGATCAACTGACCGTGCTTGCCGTCCTTGATGACCTTAGCCCACTGTTCGTCGTAGAAGCCGTACACGGCGCGGCCGCCGTTGGTGAAGGACACCCAGCTCATTCCCACGCCATTGGTGAAGCCGCTTTCGAAATCGCCGTTCCGGAGCAGGTTTGCACCACTGCACACGGGTGCAACGGTGATGCCGGTGGAACCGGGCTTTGCAGGCGGAGTCTTATCGCCGCCGGGAGGCAGTTTGATGGTCGGCTCACAAGGTGCCGGCGGCTTCGCGATCTTCCCCGTCAAGCTGATAGCGTCCAGGTTGACGTCCAACTCCTTATAGACCGTGCCCCACTTCTTCCATACCCGCACGAAGAGGGTGATCTTGTCGCTGGGCGCGGCGAAAGCAGTAGTGAAGTTCTCCATGCCGGCGGGCGACGTTCGCTCGTCGATCTTATCCCACGGCACTTCCTGCCAGTTGCTCACGGCCATCCAATCAGTCGAGCCGTTGACCGTGTACCCCCACTGAATCCGGTAGCGATACGCGTCCTCAGACTTATCGCGGTTTCGCTCACGCATCAGGCCGCTAAGCTTGAGGGTGTATTGCGCACCAGGTTTGACGTTGACTGTCTGGAAGATGCCTGCGTAGCGGTCCGCCTCAGACGCGGCATACTTCAGGGTGTTGAGCTCGATGAGCTGGCTGTGGGCGCCATCAGCCACAACAGACTTCCACTGATCATCGTAGAAGCCGTAGTCGATCGTCCCACCGTTGGTAAAACATTCCCACCCCGCACCGACCATACCGCAGCCGGCCCGATAGGTGAAGCCGCTTTCGAAATTACCGTTGACAATCACATCTTGCTCGGCAGTCGCCAAGCCGCTGGCGGTGCCGAGGCCCATCGTGGTAAGGAGCGCCAACACCAGGGCGAGCCCCACCAGCCGTTGCCTTGGGGTACGAAGCTTCATAGATTCCTCCTCAACCAGACCTGATTGCCCGGCAACACGGGACAAGCACCGGGTAAAATAGGTGTCAGACCGTGAGAACCTTCGCGCGAATTACGCGCGTATTATAGCACAACATCCGCGCGAATGCAATAGGTAGAACGAATTTTCCTGCGCGAAATTGAACTTCATTAATTTGCCTGCCAACTTCTGCGCGCCCGGGCGCGCGTATCGGTTAAGATTCGCCTATGACGGCCTTCAGGTCTACCAGGGCACGAGCTGCATACGCCGCATACCGCCCTCGCTTCTCTCGCACCGGTGACTCAAGCTCGGGCAGCAGGCCAAAATTCGCCTTCATGGGCTGGAAATCAGCGGGATCAGCACTGGTAACATAGTGCAAAAGCGCGCCGATCATAGTAGTGACCGGCCAGACCAACGGCGGCAGCGCCCTCACAACGCGAGCCACATTGAGCCCAGCAACCAGCCCACCGGCAGTTGAGCCCACATAGCCCTCCGTGCCGGTGATCTGCCCGGCAAAGAACAGGTCCGCACGATCGTGCCACTGCAGAGTCGGCCGTAGCAACCTGGGGCTATTGAGAAAGGTATTCCGGTGCATCTGGCCGAAGCGCACGAACTCAGCGGCCTCCAACCCGGGAATCATCCGCAGCACGCGCTCCTGATCGCCCCATGCCAGGTTGGTCTGAAAGCCAACCAGGTTATAGAGCGTATCGGCCGCGTTATCCTGGCGGAGCTGCACCACGGCAAATGGTCGCCGCCCGGTCCGCGGATCGCGCAATCCCACCGGACGCATCGGACCGAAGGCCAACGCCATCGGGTCACGGGCAGCCAACACCTCGATCGGCAAGCAACCTTCAAAATAACGGCGGGCCGCATCATCCTGCTCGAACGAGCGTAAACTGATCTTCTCGGCCGCGTTGATGGCGTCGACAAAAGCAAAATACTCCTCTCTTGTCAAAGGGCAGTTAATATAATCGCCGTTTTCCGGACGATCAGACCCGCCGACAGGGCCTCGGTAGCGACTTTGCCGAAACGCTACTGTGGTGTCAATGCTATCGCGCGTCACAATGGGCGCCATAGCATCATAAAAATGCAGGTATTCCTGGCCGGCCAGATCGCGGATGTCCTGAGCCAAGGCGGGTGAGGTCAGAGGCCCTGACGCGATCACCGCAGGCACGTCTCGAGGGATGACCAGGAGCTCTTGACGACGCACAACGATGTTCGGATGCTGCTCCACCGCCGCGGTCACCGCCTGACTGAACGCGCTGCGATCAACGGCGAGTGCACCGCCAGCCGGCACTGCGTGTGCGTCGGCACAGCGGATGATCAAAGAGTTGAGGAGGCGCAGCTCGTTCTTCAACAAGCCAAGCGCCCGATCGGGCAGAAGTGAGCCCAGGCTGTTGGAGCAGACCAGCTCAGCGAACAGGTCCGTGTTGTGGGCAGCGGTCGTGCGTTCCGGCCGCATCTCGTAGAGGACGACCTGAATGCCCGCCTCCGCAACTTGCCAGGCAGCTTCGGCCCCGGCCAGGCCCGCACCAACGACAACAACTTCAGGCGTCGTCTGCTGACCGCCTACCATCGGAAGCTGGCTCGCAAGAGCAGCGGTGTCCTTCATCAAGCCCTCGCATGCTAACGTCCGTGCGCCAATTGGCGCATCGGTTTTGCATTCAGGTTCGCGCGCATATTGTATAACATCCGCGCGGAGTTGTCAAGCACATTGTTTATT
>CAZELR010000087.1:0-14660 GCA_964513075.1 uncultured Anaerolineales bacterium | reverse complement strand
GTGTAAGTCATTGTCATGCGGAACGTTTCGTTAGGTCAGTTGATGTCATTCTGAGCGGGTCAACCACTCAACACTCGTTGCGGCGAGACCTCAGCGAAGAATCTCGTAGAGCTAATGAGACCCTTCGCTGGTTTGATGCTGCAACGAACCTTGAGCTGTAGACCCGCTCAGGGTGACAATCGCAGCGCTTTATCTAAGGTTCATCCGCCACATACGCCGGGCGCCGGAACGGCGCGGTCAGGCGCCCGGCAATGCCGCGCACCGCATCCCGCGCCAGCATCTGCGCCACCGACCCATAATTCAGCCGGGGCCCTTTCACGTCCACGTTCAGCTCGCGCTTGTCGCACACGGTCGACATATTCGCCTGCTCGATCTGCGGCCGCAGCCGGACCATCTCGCGCTGGAACTCGTCGGGCGCGGCGTGCGCCACCAGCCGGTCGATCTCGGCGATCAGCCGGACGGCATCCTGGATGCGGTGCTCGGTGGCCGCGGCCTGCTCGGCCGACACCTGGCCATACGCCGCCTTGATGCGATTCAGCCGGCTGCCGGCCGCGTACGTCACATCGACAAGCTGATGCCGGCTCATCCACCGCGTCTCGTAGTTCAGCACGTACTTCCAACTGGGAGCCACCAGCAGCCGGCGGTGCTCCTCCAGCGTCCGCGCGAACAGATGATAGCCGTGCGCCTCAGGATTCTCAAAACCGCGACTGCCGGGATCCAGGAAGGGCGCCAGCGGCGAGATGAAGGGCGCCAGGCGGCCATCCTGGCCGAAGCGCTGCAGCAAGCTCTCGCAATAGTCGATCGTGCCCAGCACCGACGCCGCCGTCTGCTGCGGCAGCCCGGACATGAAGAAGACGTCCAGGCGCTTGGCCCCCAGGTCCAGCGCGTCGGCCAGGGTGCGCTCCATCGGCTCATTCGTGTAATTCTTGCCGAACGCCCGCCGCACCGCCGGGTCGTGGCTCTCCAGCGACACCTCCAGCGTGAAGTTGGGCAGCGCCGCGGCCATCTGGCCCAGGAATTCGCGCGAGGCCGGCGAGAAGAGCTCGGTGATCACCGGGCCTTTGAAGCCCTGGATCGCCTCGAAGAAGCGCGCGGCGTAGTTGCGGCCCGCCTGGCGCAGGTCGCCCAGGATGAAGACCGGCCCGCAGCTCATGGCCGAGATGCTCCGGACGTCCTTGGCTAACTGCTCCGGATCGCGGAACGCCGGCTGCTCGCGGCCGTGCATCTGCTTGAACGAGGCGGCCGACCCGCCGCAGATCACGCAGCTTTGCGTGCAGCCGCGACAGCTCAGCGCCGCCATGATCGGATAGTCCGGCCAGTCCTTGAACGGCACGTACGAGCTCATGTTCAGCTCGCGCGCGGCCGCCCGCACCACGTAGCGATAGTCGAGCATCACGTGGTCCAGGTTGTCGGGCCGATACGTGTGGGGGTTGACCTGCACCTCGCCGGCGCGGTCCTTCCAGGTGAGATTGGGGATGGCCGCACGCGCCGGTGCGCCCCGCGCGCCGGTCAGGTGCGCCATCAACTGGCGCAGCGGCTCCTCGGCCGAATCACCGCGCACGACATAATCCACAAAGGGGTAGCGGATCAGCTCCTCGTGGAAGTACGTCGCCGAGAAGCCGCCGAAGATGATCGGCGTATCCGGATGATGGCGCTTCACCATCTCCGCAACCGCCAGCGCGCCGTGCGCGTGGGGCAGCCAGTGCAGGTCGATGCCGAACGCGGCCGGGTGCAGCCCCTTGACGAGCGCCTCAGGGTCGAACCCTTCATCGTTCAGCATCCGCACCGCCAGATTGACGATGCGCACGCGCAAGCCGTGGCGTTCGAGATACTCGGCCATGGTCGTGAAGCCGATGGGATACATCTCAAACACCGGTGTAGAGGGCACTAAATCACTGACAGGTCCGTAAAGAATCGAATGCTTGCGAAAATCGTATACACTCGGCGCATGCAGAAACACTAGATCAGTACGACTAAACATATTGGGAAGCTTTCCTTATCCCTTATGAAACAGACACCTGCGGTCAGGCGCAGGTGGTGTCAGGAGGGTCCAGCACAGTGCTGAGTTGGCGGCTAGGCCGGCTCGGCTTCAGCCACCAGAATTTCGATGAGAAAGTCCAGCAGATTGGTATCGGTGATGATGCCGACGAGCTGTTCGTCTGCCATCACCGGCAAACCGCCGATCTTGTGGGTGCGCAGCAGGCGCGCGGCTTCCACCACGGGAGCGGAAGGCGCGATCGTCAGCGGGTTGGGCGTCATACACGAGCCGACTTCGATGTGGTCCAGGATGAAGTTATCGTACCACTGTTCGCGTACCACAAACGGCGAGTTTGCCGCCCGCCGCAGATCGCGATCGGTAATAATGCCCACCAACCTGCCACGATCCACCACTGGCAACCGCCGATAGCCCCCCTCCCGCATCAGATTGATGGCGGTGCGGATCGCGTTGCGTGGTGTCACTGTGACCGGGTTGGGGGTCATGATGTCCGCCACCAGGCGCTTATAGAGCATGACCCAACCTCCCTGCCTCGGTTGGCCATCAACCGACGGTCTTGTGCCGCTGCACGCCCAGACGCCTGCATTCTGCGGCACGCCATCATTCTAGCACCGAGATACGCTGCCAGGTATGATGCGGGTCATGTCCCCTTTAAGCCAGGGTTGGCAACCGTGGAACGGTTGCCAACCCTGGCACGACAAGTTTGGCAACCGTCTCACGGTTGCCAAACTTTGGATCACAGATAATAGGTCATCCGCTGCAAGCCGACGGCCGGATCGATATACTGCACGCGGATGTTGGACGGCAGCGTCAGGGTGATGGGCGCATAGTTCAGGATCGCCTTCACGCCCGCCTCAACCATGGTGCGCGCAATGGCCTGGGCTTCCTCGGCGGGCGTCGCGATGATTCCCACCACGATGTTCCGCGCCTTGATCACCTCGGCCAGCTCCTGCACCGGCTGCACGGCCAGGTTGTCGATGCCCATCGGCTTGCCGAGCTTGTCCGGCTCATTGTCGAAGATCGCCTTGATCACAAAGCCCTTGCCGCGGAAGCCGGCGTAATCGGCGATCGCCTTGCCCAGGTTGCCCGCCCCCACCAGCACCATCTCCCACGGCTGGTCGACCTTCAGGATCTGGCGCAGTTGTTCGTGCAGGAAGTTGATATCGTAGCCCGTGCCCTGCTTGCCGAACTCGCCGAAATGCGACAGATCCTTCCGGATCTGGGCCGACGAAATCCCCAAGCGATCGCCGAGTTCCTGCGACGATGTGATCTGGCGCCCTTCGGCAACCAAAAATGTGAGCGCCCGCAAGTAGACGGGCAGTCTCCCGATCACGATATCTGGAATATTATGTTTAGCCATGACTCTCTCCTTTGCTTGCGGACCACCGTAGATGATCCTTGCCGCAATGTCGCACAACGTATG
Source organism: uncultured Anaerolineales bacterium (assembly GCA_964513075.1). Classification (GTDB taxonomy): domain Bacteria; phylum Chloroflexota; class Anaerolineae; order CG2-30-64-16; family CG2-30-64-16; genus DAOUBP01. Next base: position 11,241 of record CAZELR010000087.1, on the reverse strand, counting down.
TGGTTGCTTCGTGTTTTGCTTGTGATTTTCACTGCCTATCATAACACACGTATGATCTTTGTGCAACTCTTGTCAAGGACCTCAGACCCTCAGGGTCTGCCATGGGAAGATTCCTTGCGGTGTTGGCGGTCACGCAGCGCGACAATAGCACCATATTGGACAAACGGCCCTTAAAAAGGGTAAAATCATACGTTGAGCACTTTGCAGATTGAGGAAGTGAACGCATGCGGAAGGCTATCATCATTGCCGTTGTGCTGGCCGGCTTAGGGCTGGCCGGCTGGTTCGGCTATCAACGGATCAACGCGGCGCGGGCCGCGGTCGCGCCCACCTGGGAGGTCGTGCGCGTCGAGCGCGCCACCATCAAATCCACGGTCAGTGCCACGGGCGCCATCCTGCCCGAACAACAGGCCAACCTGACCTTCCGCTCGGCCGGCACGGTGAGCGAGATCGCGGTCGAGTCGGGCCAGCAGGTGCGCGCCGGCCAGGTGCTGGCGCAGCTCGACACCACCGACCTGGAGCTGGCCGTGCGGCAAGCCGAAATCGGCGTGCGCCAGGCCCAGGCCCAGAAGCAGCAGTTGGATGAAGGCCCCAGCGCCAGTGACCTGGCCGCGGCCCAGGCCGCCTTGGACAGTGCCAAGGCCACCTACCAGCAACTGCTGCGGGGCGCGTCCAAGGATGAGCTGGCCGCCGCGAACGCCCAGGTGGAACAGGCGCGCGCCAGCTTGAACCAGGCCCAGCAGGCCTACGACAAGGTCAGCAGCCGGCCCGATGTCGGCCTGCTGCCCCAGTCGCTGCAGTTGCAGCAGGCCACCATCAATTTCGAGACCGTGCAGGCCCAATACCGCGTCACCGCCCGCGCGGCTACGGCGGCCCAACTGGCCCAGGCCCAGGCGCAGGTCGTGCAGGCGCAGGCGAGCCTGGACCGGCTGAACAAAGGCGCCACCGACACCCAGCGCGCCATCGCGCAGGCCGGCATCGACCAGGCCCAGCTCGCGTTGGAGCAGGCGCAGCGGCGGCTGGGCGACGCGGCCATCGCGGCGCCGTGGGACGGGATCGTGACGGCGGTCAACCTGGTCCAGGGCACCCTGGTGCAGCCGGCCGGGGCCGCGCTGCAGTTGGCCGACATCAGCCGGTTTCACCTCGACGTCCAGGTGGATGAGGTGGACGTGGCCGGCATCACGCCGGGCCAGTTGGCTACCATCGAAGTGGATGCCTTCCCCGACACCGCGTTTTCCGGCAGCGTGCGGAGCGTTGCGCCCGCGGCCCAGTCCACGTCGACCGGCGGGGTCACCTACAAGGTGCGCATCGACATCGACCAGGCCGACGGCGCGGCCGCGGTGACCGCGCTCAAGGTGGGCATGAGCGCCACCGCCACCATCGTCTCGAGCACGCGCGAGAACGTGCTGCTGGTCCCCAATCGGACCGTCCAGATCGACCGCCAGACCAGCCGCACCTTCGTCGAGCGCCTGACCAACGGCGAGCCGCAGAAGGTCGAAGTGCGGCTGGGGCTGCGCGATGAGCAGCGCGTCGAAGTGCGCGAGGGCCTGGCGGAAGGCGACGAGCTCATCATCCGCTCGCGCACCGGGCTCGAGCAGCTTCAACAGACCTTCAGCAGTTTCCAATGAGCGCTGAGCTTTCCGGTCCGGTCATCCAGCTTCAGGAGATCACCAAGGTCTACCAGATGGGCGACGTCTCGGTGGAGGCCCTGCGCGGCGTCTCGCTCGCCGTCTGCCAGGGCGAGATGGTGGCCATCATGGGCCCCTCCGGCTCCGGCAAATCGACCCTCATGAACATCATCGGCTGCCTCGACCAGCCGACCTCCGGCGTCTATCGGCTGGCCGGCGAGGACGTGTCGCGGCTGAGCGACGACGACCTCGCCGCGATTCGCAGCCGGCGCCTGGGCTTCGTCTTCCAGAGCTTCAACCTGCTGGCGCGCACCAGCGCCCTGCAGAACGTCGAACTGCCGTTGATCTACGGGGGCACGCGGCCCAGCGAACGCCGCGAGCTGGCCAGGGCCGCGCTCGAAGCGGTGGGGCTGGCCGATCGCATGCACCACCGCCCCAACGAGCTCTCCGGCGGCCAACAGCAGCGCGTGGCCATTGCCCGCGCGCTCGTGAACAACCCCAGCATCATCCTGGCCGACGAGCCCACCGGCAACCTCGACTCCAAGGCCGGCGCCGAGGTGATGGGCCTGTTCCAAAAGCTGAACATCGACAAAGGCATCACCGTGGTCCTGGTCACGCATGAGCCCGATATCGCCGAGCATACCCGGCGCATCCTGCACACCTATGATGGCCTGATCGACAGTGACGAGCACGTAGCCGAGCCGCGCATCGCCGGTGACTCGGCGTACCGGCACCGGCTCGGCGTACCCAGAGGCTGCTGACCATGGACGTATCGGAACAAATTCGCCTCGCCTTGCGCGCCCTCTCCGTCAACAAGCTGCGCTCCGCGCTCACGATGCTCGGCATCATCATCGGCGTCGGCGCGGTCATCACGCTGCTGTCGGTGGGCCAGGGGGTGCAGAACCTGATCACCTCCCAGTTGCAAAGCATCGGCACCAACCTGCTGTTTGTCGTCGCGGGCAACCTGGACCAGTCGAGCATGATGAGTGCCCGCAGCGTCGGCGGCCTCACGTTGAGCCTCGCGGATGTCGAGGCCATCGCGGACCCGTTCAATGCGCCGGACGTGACCGCCATCGCGCCCGAGGTGATGGGCGGCGCCGATGTCAGCTACGGCAAAATCAACCTGCGCGTCACGGTGTCCGGGGTGACGCCGGCCTACTCGTCCGTGCGCAATTTCCCGGTGGCCTACGGCAGCTTTGTCGATGCCACGGACCTGAACACCCGCGCCCGCGTGGCCGTGCTGGGCAGCCAGATCGCCGAAAAGCTGTTCGAGAACGGTGTCTACCCCATCGGCGCGACCATCAAGATCAACGCGATCCCCTTCAAGGTCATCGGCGTGCTGGCGCCCAAGGGCGGCAGCGGCGGCCCCGGTGGCAACCAGGATGAAGTGCTGATGGTGCCGCTCAGCACCGCGCACGAAAGGCTCTTTCAACGCTTCCGCAACTATCGGGGCGACCCGATGGTGACGGTCATCTATGCCCAGGTGACGAGCGAGGACCGCATGGAGGCCGCCGCGCAGGAGATCACCGATCTGCTGCGCCAGCGCCACGACATCCGCTTCCAGGATGACGACGACTTCACCGTGATCAACCAGCGCGACCTGCTGTCCATCTTCGGGCAGATCACCGGCGTGTTGACCATCTTCCTGGGCGCGATCGCCGGCATCTCGCTGCTGGTCGGCGGCATCGGCATCATGAACATCATGCTGGTGTCGGTGACCGAGCGCACGCGCGAGATCGGCCTGCGCAAAGCGGTCGGCGCCAAGCGCCGCGACATCCTGATCCAATTCCTGATCGAATCGGTCACCCTGGCCCTGCTGGGCGGTGCGCTGGGCATCATCCTGGGCGCGGCCGGCGCGTTCGGCATCTCGCGGCTGCAAAGCGACCTGACCGCCGTCGTGACCGGCCAGTCGGTGCTGCTGGCAACCGGCTTCTCGGCCGCGGTGGGCCTCTTCTTCGGCATCTATCCCGCCACCCGCGCCGCCAGGCTCAACCCCATCGAGGCGTTGCGATACGAATGACCGCAAAGATCACAGTTAGCAGAGGAGTGAGCATCCTCAGATGCGAACGGCAGCACCCTGCGCCGCGCACCGCATCTCACAGTATCCGGAATCGAGGCTTTAGCCGGTCTGGCGCCACGCCCCGTGAACTTGTAGCGGAGTACCCTGAGCGGAGCACCGCAGTGCGCAGTCGAAGGGCGCGCAGCGGCCTGCTGCTCCTCGCGCTCCTCCTCGCCCTCACCGGCTGCCAGGCCCTGGCCCCGCGCCCCATCGCGCCGACCCCCACCCCCATCCTGCTGCCCGCGCAGAATGCGACGCCGCAGCCGCCGGCCGCACCCGCAACAACCGGCACGCCTGCAACCCGGCCGGCCACCGTCGCACCTGCGGCAACTGCGGCTGCAACCCGGCCGGCAGCCGCGGCCATCTCGACCGCCGCTGCCGATGGCCTGCTGGCGCTGGGCACGCGCGCCACCATCGTGCTGCGCGGCCAGGCCGCCGCCGATGCCGCGGTCGTCGCCCAGGCGCCCGGCTCGCAGGTCCTGCGCGCGCACGGCCGCACCCCCGACGGCCAGTGGCTCTGGGTCACCTACGACGCCGCCGGCCGGCAGGCCTGGGTGGCCGCCGGCCAGGTCAAGCTGCTGGGCGACCTCCTGAGCCTGCCCGAGGTAGCCGCGACAACCGCCGCGTCCCCCGCCGCGGCAACCGCCATGCCCCCGGCTGCGCCGCCGGCCGCAGCCGCCGCAGCGGCGCCCGCCGCAGCCCCCCTCAAGGGCAAGCTCGCCTTCCAGACCGCCATCGGCGGGGATATCTACGTCGTCAACGCCGACGGGACCGGCCTGCGCAAGGTGGCCGTTGGCTTCGACCCGGCCCTCTCGCCCGACGGCGCGCAGCTCGCCTACGTGCGGTGGGACACCCCCAACGGCCTCTACCTGCTCGATCTCGCAACGGGCGCCGAGCGCCAGCTCCTGACCAGCCAGCGCCCCCGCACGCCCGTGTGGAGCCCCGACGGCGCCAAAATCATCTTCCGCCACACCACCGGCGACAGCACCTGCCTCGACACGCCGTTCGGCTGTCTCGCGGAAGCCGAGCTGCAGGCCCTTTTCCGCGGCCAGGACTGCATCGACTCGCCCCTGGGACGCCTCTGCATCGGCGACTTCCCCGCGCGGCGGATCGAGGTGACCGACCTGGAGCAGCTCACGCTGGCCGACGGCAGCAGGCTCGACCTGCCTGCCGAACGCAAAGCGGAGTCCCCGACCTGGCGGCCCGACGGCGGCGCGATCGTCTACGTCGGCGGCAACGGCCTGCAGCTCCTCCCGCTGGGCGAGATCCCGCGCCTGCTGCTGAACGACGGCAGCCTGGGCAGCCCGGCCTGGTCCCCCGACGGCCAGCGGATCGCGGCGCAGGCCTACGTGCACGACCATTGGGACATCGTCCTGCTCGACGCGGCCGGCAGCCGCCTGGCCCAACTGACCGCGCCCGCAGACCGTGCTGCGCCCAAGCCCAACAACGTCGCCCCCGCCTGGTCCCCCGATGGGAAATCGATCCTCTTTCTCAGCGACCGCGCTGGTGCATGGCAGCTCTACCGCATGAACGCCGACGGCTCCGGCCAGGCCCCCTTCCTGCCCAACGTCCTCAAGGACATCCCCCTCCGCTACGAGTTCGCCGGCGAGCGCGTGGTGAGCTGGAGCCGGTAGGGGCGGGTTTGCGCGTTGCGCGGGTCGGGCGGGATTTTCTCGTTGCACTGTAGGGGCGGGTTTTCTCTCGTTACGGCGATTCCATCTTCCATGGCAAGACTTCCGTAACGCCTGACCTACCTTCGATGCCAGAAAACCCGCCCCTACCCCCGTTGTAGGAATCCTGCCTTCGATGGCAGCATCGCCGTAATCGTAGGGGCGGGTTTGCCCCCGTCACGGCGATTCTATCTTCCATGGCAGGATTGCCGTAACGCCTGATCTCGCTTTGATGCGGACAAACCCGCCCCCACATAACGCCTGGCCTCGCTTCGCTGCCAGGAACCGCGCCCCTACCCGCCGCAACCCCTCGTATTGCACCTTCTCTAACGCTGCTATATAATGGCCACGTCCCATCTCGAAGTTGACACGCATCGTTGCCGCATCGCCAATTGCGCGACCCCTGGCAGGAGGCAGAGTCATGAAACGTTTCGTCTTCCGGCTATTCACCCTCGTCACCCTGATCGCACTTGTCGCTCCCAGCGGCGTCTGGGCCGCGGACCACGGGCCGGTCAGGCCGGAGTCAGTCAGCGCCTCCCAACATCGCTTTATCTACCTGCCGCTGGTCGCCAAGCCGCTGCCGCCGCCGTCTCCTGACGGCATGGTGGCCGTCCCCGCCGGCACGTTCCGGATGGGCTGCGACCCGGCGCACAACGGCGGGTACTCCTGCGGGATCGACGAGTCGCCGCTGCACACGGTGTACCTGGGCGAGTACCGCATTGACCGCACCGAGGTGACCAACGCCCAGTACGCGCAGTGCGTGGCGGCCGGCAGGTGCACGGCGCCGGAGTACACCAAGTCCTTCACCCGTCCATCCTATTACGGCAACCCGGCCTACGCCAACTACCCGGTGATCTACGTGAGTTGGTACCAGGCGGACGGGTACTGCCGGTGGGCTGGGAAGCGGCTGCCGACCGAAGCTCAATGGGAGAAGGCGGCGCGCGGGGCGAGCGACACGCGGGCCTACCCGTGGGGCGATACGGCGCCGACCTGTTCGCTGGCGAACTTCTGGCCGTCGCCGGCCTGTGTCGGTGACACCAGCGCAGTCGGCAGCTACCCGGCCGGCGCCAGCCCGTACGGCGCCTTGGACATGGCGGGGAATGTGTATGAGTGGGTCAACGACTGGTGGCAGACCGACTACTACAGCGTCTCGCCGGCCAGCAACCCGACCGGACCGGCGACGGGGGCTTTGCGGGTGCAGCGCGGGGGCGATTGGTACTACGGCGGCGACCTCTTGCGCGTGGCGGACCGCTACGGCTACAGTCCGGCGACTCCGGGCAGCGAGGCCGGTTTCCGGTGTGTTACGGCCCCAGGAAGGTGATCTGCTGGGCTTCCGGATTTAAAATACACCGCGTTCCCGCACGATCTGCACCCTTCCCCGGCACGGCGACAACGAGGCGAGGATGGCACAACTCTTCATCTCCCACAGCACGCAGGACGACGGCTTCGTGCGTGCGCTCCGGCAGGCGCTCGGCGACCTGAACCTGGACGTCTGGATCGACTCGCGCGAGCTGCGCGGCGGCGACCCGCTCTGGCCGGCCATTCAGCAGGCCATCGAGGAAGCGGCGGCGTTTGCCGTTGTGGTCAGCACGGACGGGCTGCAGTCGAAGTGGGTCGGCAAGGAGCTGCGCCACGCGCTCGCCGTGCAGCAGCAGCGCGGCAAGGAAAACTATCCCGTCATTCCCCTCTCGCTCAACGACACCAGGCTCGGCGTGCTGGAGGAGTTCTTCGGCGAGGAGCCGGTCTACATCCCCGTGAGCAGCGCCGCGGGCGGCATCGACGCCGCGCTGGACGCGCTCCTCGTCGCCCTGGGCCTCCGGCTGCCCGCGGACGTCGCGGCCGCGCCGCAGCCCGCGGCCGAGCCGCTGGAGGAGCTGGTCCTCGAGCTCACCGACCTCAAATTCCACGAGCAGGATGGCGTGCGCCGCGCGTCGGGCCGCGCCCGGCTGGTCTATGAGCCGGCTGCGGCAGGGCAGCGCGAGGTGGCCAGCACGCAGAGCTGGCGCTTCATCGCGCCCATCGGCCCCATCGAGGCGGAGGATCTGCGCTGGTACCTGGAGCAGTACGCGGTCTGGCCGAGCGGGATTCCCGTCATCCAGGACCGGGCGCGCCGGGTCGAGGCGAACCTCGTGCAGTGGGGCCGGCAGTTGTACGCGGCGGCGCTGCCCGCGGCCTACACTGCGAACGTCATGAACGCCTGGGCGAAGATCGGCGCGCACGCCGGCCGCCGGTTCTCCGTGTACGTGGATGCCGCGCTCGAGGCCGGCGCGCCCGATGCCGAGGTGCAGACCGCCAAGGAAGCCGCCACCCTCCTGCTCGGCCTGCCGTGGGAGCTGCTGCACGACGGCGATGGGTATCTGTTCCAGGGCGCGCAGCCCGTGCGCGTGCGCCGGCGGCTGCCGAACACGCGCGACCTCGACGTGCCGGTGGTCGCCCCGCCGATCCGCATCCTGCTCATCACCGCGCGGCCCGAGGACGACGCGTGCGGCTACATCGACCACCGCGCCAGCGCGCTGCCGCTGGTCGAGGCGATGGAAGCGCTCGGCGGCCTGGTCCGCCTGCAGGTGCTCAGCCCGCCCACCCTGTCCGCGCTGCGCGATGAGCTCGACCGCGCCCGCGCCGCGCGCGAGCCGTATCACGTCGTCCATTTCGACGGCCACGGCGTGTATGACCGCCGCGTGGGCCTCGGCGGCCTGTGCTTCGAGGAGCCGCAGGACGTCGACAAGCTGGAGGGCCGCCGGCACGTCACGGTCTACACCGGCGATCTCGGCCCGCTGCTGCGCGACCACCGCATCCCGCTCGTCTTCCTCGAAGCGTGCCAGACCGGCCAGGCCGAGAGCGCGTCCGAGTCGGTGGCGTCCGAGCTGCTGAAGGTGGGCGTGGCCTCCGTCGTCGCCATGAGCCACAGCGTGCTGGTCGAGACCGCGCGGCGCTTCGTCCAGGCGTTCTACCGCGCGCTCGCCGCGGGCCGGCGCGTGGGCGACGCCATGCTGGCCGGCCAGCGTACGCTGAAAGATGACTCCTTCCGCGGCCGCATCTTCGGCGCGGGCGAGCTGCGGCTTGAGGACTGGTTCGTGCCCGTGCTCTTCCAGGAGCGGGACGATCCCCAGCTCTTCCGGGCCGCGCCCTCCCGGCAGGCGCAGGAAGACCTGAAGACCGCGCTCGCCGCGCGCTTGGGCGCGCTGCCCCCGGAGCCAACAACCGGCTTCATCGGCCGCAGCCGCGAGCTGCTGGCGCTTCAGCGCCTTCTCCTCCCCTCGCCCGTCGCAACGGGAGGGAGGCCCGCGGTGCTCCTCACCTCGCCCGTCGCAACGGGAGAGGGGCCGGGGGTGAGGGCCTCCCGGTACGCCGTCATCCGCGGCCAGGGCGGCGAAGGCAAGACCGCGCTCGCGGCCGAGTTTGCGCGCTGGCTGGTCCGCTCGCAGCAGATGCGCCGCGCCGCGTTCGTCTCGGTCGAGACGCACAGCACCGCGGCCGCGGTGCTCGACGCCCTCGGCCGCCAGCTCGTCTCCGCCTACTCCGCCGCCGCATTCGACACGCTGGCTCAGGCCGTGCTGCCGGTCGAGCGCGCGCTGGCCGAGCAGCCCACGCTGCTGGTGGTCGACAACATGGAGAGCATCCTGCTGCCGCCCTACCTGGAGACGCCGGAGCTGCTGTCCGAGGACGCGCGCCGCGAGCTGGATGCGATCCTGGCGCTCTGCACCCGGCTCAACGCGGTGGGCGACACCCGGCTCCTCTTCACCAGCCGCGAGGCGCTGCCCGCGCCGTTCGACGCTGAGCGCCAGCGCCGCGAGCTGCACGCGCTCGCCCGCGAGGATGCGGTGAAGCTGGTCGAGCGCGCCCTGAACGTCGCGGAGGACGGGGATGGCAACGCCGGCGCAGCCGCCATCGCGGAGCGCGAGGCGATCGAGGCGCTGGTGGACGCGGTCCACGGCCACGCGCGCACGCTGGCGCTGCTGGCCCCCGCGCTGCGGGAGCGCGGGGTGGACGCGACCCGCGCGGCGCTGGTCGAGCTGATGGCGGAGATGGAGCGGCGCTTCCCCGGCAGCCGCGAGCATTCGGTCTACGCCAGCGTCGAGCTGTCGCTGCGCCGCCTGTCGCCCGCGAACCGGGACCGGGCGCGCGTGCTCGGCGTGTTTCAGGGCGGTTTCCAGGTAGGCGTGCTGCGCCTGATGATGCAATGGGAAGAGGCGGATGTGGCCGCGCTGGCGTACGAGCTGATCGCGACCGGGCTGGCGACGCCGGACCCCTATGGCCATCTTACGCTCAACCCCGCGCTCTGCCCCTACCTGCGCGGCGGGCTGGACGCGGCAGAACGCGCGACGCTGACGGCCCGCTGGGCTGAGGCGATGGCCGCGTATGTCGACTACCTGGAGCAGCAGAGCAACCGGAACGCCGAGATGGCGGCGGTGCTGACCGTATTGGAGCTGCCGAACCTCTTTGCGCTGCTCGAACAGGTGCAGGCCGCGGGGGACGCCGAGGCGACGATCGCTCTGACCACGTCGCTCTACAGCCTGCTCCAATCCCTCGGCCGGCCCCGCCTGCTCGCCCGCGTGGGGCAGGTGCGCGATGCCGCCGCGGCCGCGCTGGCGACCGCGCTGGGCGAGACGTGGAGCAGCGCGCGGTTCGAGGCGCAGCGGACCCGGATCGAGCAGCAGCTTGCCGGCGGGCGTTTGCGCGAGGCGTTTGAAGGGGCGCAGGCGCTGCTGCAGCGCGCCCGGGCGGCGGGCGAGAACGCGTATGGGGGCGCCGATTACGACCTGGCAGGGGCCTGCTGGCTGCTGGCCCGGGTGTTGCGGACCGCCGGCGGCTCGGAGCAGGCATTGCCGCTATTGGATGAGGCACGGCAACGCTTCGAGGTAGTTGAGCGGAACGAGCCCGGCTGCGGCGCAGAGCGGATGGCGGTTCTCTGTCTCGAGGAATTCGGCAAAGCGTTCTTTTTTTTGGGTCGTTTCGACGAAGCGGCTACAGCCTTCGAGAGGACGATCCGACGGTCGGAACAGCTCTGCGATGACCGGGAGATCGCCATCGGGAAAACCGGCCTTGGGACCGTTCGTTTGCAGCAGCACCGCTACAAGGAGGCGCTGGAAGCTTACGAAGAGGCGCGCGAGCGGTTCATGGCGCTCGATGAGCCGAAGACTATTGCCCAGAACTGGCATCAGACCGGCATGGCCTATCAGGACGCGAGCCGGCCGGAAGCGGCGGAGGATGCCTACCGGAAATCGCTCGCGATCAACGTGCGGCTCGGAGATGTCGCTGGGCAGGCGGACACGCTGAATCAACTCGGGCTCTTGTATGACGATGGCTTAAATCGCCCCGAGGAAGCCGCGGCGTTTTACCGTCAAGCCGTAGACAAGTCCGTTGAAAGCCGCGATGTGGCCACGGAAGGCACCAGAAGGAATAATCTCGCCGCCACTCTGCGCAAGCTCCGCCGCCACGACGAAGCGCGACAGGAGATCCACCGGGCGATCGCCTGCAAAGCGCAGTTCGGCCACGGGTCCTGGCCGTGGACATCTTGGGCCATCCTCGCCGGCATCGAGACGGACGCCGGCAACGCGACCGCCGCCGCGGAGGCGCGGCAGCAGGCCCTCGCCTGCTACCTGGCCTACCGCCGCGATGGCGGCGAGAACCACGACGGGGCCGGCCGCATCAGTCTTGCGGTGACTCAGTCCTTGCTCGCCGGCAAACCAGGTGAGGCGGCGTCCTACCTCCGGCAGCTTGCCGCCGATCCCCAGGCCACAGGTCCGTGGCAGCCCTTCATCCGTGCCCTGCAGGCCATCGCCGCCGGCAGCCGCGACCGCGCCCTCGCCGCCGCGCCGGATTTGTCCTTCGAGATGGCCGCGGAGCTCCTCATCCTGATCGAGACGCTGGAGCGGCGCGGGTAGGG
>CAZELR010000086.1:0-15215 GCA_964513075.1 uncultured Anaerolineales bacterium | reverse complement strand
CCACCCGCCTCTTCCGCGGCAAGCGCCTGGAGATCGAGGTGCGCAACCCGGACGGCGTGTGCCGCGGGGTCCGCTCGCTGACGCTGAACGGCCGGGAGCTGCCGGATGCGTTCATCCCGGCCGAGGCGCTGGGCGAGACGAATTTGATCGTGGCGGTTCTGGGCTGAGTTTCACCACCAAGGCACGAAGACACTAAGCGACGAATCAGGAAAATCAGGTAGATCTGCGTCCCCTTTTCGGCTCACTGCTCCGGCTGAGTTGCGCAAACCAGGGATGCACGTATAATTCAGGTATGGATACCTACACCGCGCTACAGGCCCAGCGGAATGACATCCTCCGCATCGCCGCACGCCACGGCGCGCGCAACGTGCGCGTCTTCGGCTCGGTCGCGCGCGGCGACGCCCGGTCTGACAGCGATGTGGATATCCTCGTCGACATGGAGCCTGGCCGCAGCCTGTTCGACCTCGGCGGCTTGCTCTATGACCTGCAAACGCTGCTCGGCGTCGACGTGGATGTGGTCACCGAGAAGGGGTTGCGGCCGCGCATCCGGGCACAGGTGATGCAGGAGGCCGTTCCGTTATGAGAAGCGACCGGGAACGCCTGCTGGACATTGTCTGGGCAGTCATTGAGAAAGACCTTCCCCCTCTACACGACGCCATCGAAGCGATCCTCCGCCAGCCAGAAAGCTGACCGGCACGCCTCAGGAACAACAATGGACGTGCGCGAGGCATATGACCGTTGGGCAACCACCTATGACGTGGACCGCAACCTGACCCGCGACCTGGACGCGCGGGTCACCCGGACGGTGCTGGCGGGCATGTCATGCACCCATATCCTGGAGTTGGGGTGCGGGACCGGCAAGAATACCGTGTTCCTGGCCGGGCTGGGCGCGACCGTCCTTGCGCTCGACTTTTCGGAGGCCATGCTCGACCTGGCCCGCGCGAAAGTGACTCATCCTTATGTCACCTTCGCGAAGGCCGACCTCACGACGGCTTGGCCGTGCGCGGATGGGGCGGCCGATCTCGTCGTTGGCAACCTGGTGCTGGAGCACATCGCAGACCTCCCTTTCATCTTCCGCGAGGCTCACCGCTGCCTGACCCCGGCCGGCCGCATGTTCATCTGCGAGCTGCACCCCTTCCGGCAGTATCAGGGTGCGCAGGCGATGTTTGAGCGCGACCGGGTCCAGGTCGATATCCCCGCCACTGTGCACCACATCTCGGATTTCCTCCAGGCGGCCGAGGACGCGGGGTTCGGGCTTGCCAGCCTCCGGGAGTGGTGGGACGATGACAGCCGCGGCGGACCGCCGCGGCTGGTGTCGTTTTTGTGGGAGAAAGAGTCGAAGGTCGAAGGGTTCAAGGTTTAAGGTCGGACCTTAGACCTTGAACCCTTGGCAAGCTCAGTGCTCTGTAAGGCTAGATTTTGTCATGCTGAGGCCGAGTCCCTGACCTGCGTCGTAGAGCTCAGTTCATCAGGCCGAAGCATCTCTGGCGGCGCAGACGAGATCCTTCGCTGGGGTTTCGCCGTGACTGGCTTTGAGCTGGCAACCCGCTCAGGATGACAGGGTCCAATCTAACAGAGCACTCAGGGCAGGCGCTTGGGCTTCTTACCGTCGTCTTCGCGCCGCCACACCCGCCAGCGCGAGCGCAGCCAGCGCGCGCAGCCCGGCCAGCGCCGGCTGCGCTGTCCCGGCTGCGCCGAAGGCCGCCAACCCCACTGCGTTCGGCTCGACCACCGTCACACTCACCGGCTCATACCGCGTCGCGATCCCGTTCAGGTCGACGTCCTCCAGCATGTACCAGTTCGTGCCAGCGGCCGGGGCCGCGTCAGTCCAGGTGTACACGTTCCCCTGCGCCGAGCCGGGCGTCGCCGCCGGGATCAGCGTCTCGTTGAGCTTGACCCACTCCTGCGGTGGCAGGTCTCCGACCGAGCCACCCGCCGCGCGGTAGACGTTGAACCCCGCGTTATCGGCCTCGTTCACCGTTTCCCACGCCAGGCTGACGCCGCCAGCGCTTGCGTCCGCGGTGAAGTTCGCCAGGGTGACCGCCAGCGGACTAGCAACGAAGCCGAAGTCGATCGACACGTCGTCCTGGTTGTTGGGGACGTTGGTGTAGCCGATCCCGGCGGGCGGCGTGCCCACCTGGTCGCCCGTGCCGTTTTCGGCGGTGGTCAGGCAGGTGGCGCAGGTGATGGTGAAGGCGGGCGCGGTGACCGCAGTGCCAGGAGGAGAGTAGGGCGGTCGTGTTCCGTTGCTATCGAGCCAAGCGACGCCGCCGGCATTTGCGTTGGTCGGGTAAGGATAGCTGGCCGGCGGAGTCGGGATGCTGACCTGGTAGGCGCCGCCGTTGCCGTTGCCGTTCTGCGGGATCAGGCCGCAGAACAGATACTTGCCGTTCACGCTGCCATCTGCCGCCGTGGTCGTGCTATACGCGATGTCGGCATTAGCACCGGCGCCGCCTACCGCGTTGTCGAAGCCGAACCAGATCAACTTCACGCCGACGCCGTTGAGACCGGCGCTGCCGGCCTCGTCCTGGGCGCCGTCCCCGTCGAAGTCATACCAGACGTAGTTGCCGACGCAGTCCAGTGGCTGCCAGTAGTCCTCGACCTCGCCGTCGGCCGCCGGACCGGACCAGCTCAGGCCGCCGGCGCTGCTCAGGCGGAAGCGCATGTAGGCCCGGCCGCCGAAGAAAGTCGCCGTGGACGGGACGTTGAAGCAGTAGTTCGTGCTGACTGAGCCAGCGGGCACAGCGCCGCCGCCCGTAAAGATCAGCGCCTCGGCAGCACTAAACGCACCGCTGCCGTCAAAGTCGATCCAGCCCTGCAGGATGCCGGCGGCTGTGTTGTTAGCCGTCACCGCCACGCAGGCCTGGTTGCCGGGGATCAGCGGCGTGACCAGGGTCACGCCGTCCTCGTCGTCTGTGCAAGAGGTGTTGCCGAAGATCGGGGCGCCAACAGCCAGGTCGTCGCCGGTGGCCTGGGCGCTGGGCGCGCCGGTCGTCTCACCGTCCACGCACGCGCCCAGGAACAGGTTCGAGCTCATGACGTGGCGCGCGCCGTTGCTGGTGGCCAGCGTGGTGAAAGTGTCCGGCAGGTCGCCGTAGTCCCAGTTCGGGCTGGCGTCAATGCTGGTCAGGTAGTCCTCCACTTCACCGTTGGGCCACGCCCCAACCGGGCTGGAGACGGGTTCGGCCGCGCAGCGGAAGCGGGCGTAGGTGGCGCCCCCCAGGGCACCGACAGGCACGTCGAACGTCAGGTTGTGAACCTGTCCTGCAGGCAACACCGGATTGAGTGTTGCCGGAGGAATGACGGGCGTGCAGGTAGGACAAGCCGTGAAGTTGAGCTGGTCTGCAGGATCGAACGCGCCGTTGCCGTTGAAATCGATCCACGCGCTGAGGGTGCAAGCGGCCGGGGACGCAGTCATGTCGACAGCGATCGTCGCCGACATGCCTGGCGTCAGGCTGGACGAGAAGGTCACGCCGTCCTCGTCATCGACGCCGGGGGGATTGATGTCGTCGCCGTTGGCTGCTGCGTTGGGCTGGCCGGTGGCCTCGGCATCGACCCGGGCGCCCATGAACGGACTACCGGAACCACTGATGATGTGGTGCGCGCCGTTGCTGCTGAACAGCGTGCCATAGCTATCCGGCGCATCGCCCCAGTCAGCGTTCGCGCACGACGCAGGGTCGTCGACGTCGGCCACGAGCTTGAGCATCGGGTCTTGCCAGTTGTCGCCGGTGCCATCGCCATCATTCCGGCAGGTGGTGCCGTAGCGGAAGGCGATCGGGCCGCCGCAGACGGGGTTGTCGGCGCCGAAGAGCGCGCGCGGGATCACCACCTCGACGACGTACGTCGGCGAATCGTTCTCCAGTTGGCCGCCCGGGAACGTGTACTCGTACCAGTTCACCATGGTCACGTCTCCGGCCTTGGTCATCGCTGGGGACACGATGTTGCGCGTGCTCAGCGGATCGAAGCTGGTGTGCTCGCCGTAGGCAGTGACCGCGCCGACGCCAACGGCCGTGTACCAGTCGCTATCGCCGGCAGCGGGGTTATCGCCGCTCTGGTTGATAGCGGTGCTATCCGTGCTGGTCTTCCAAAGATCCGTGCCCACGGTGTAGTCGTGCGAAGTAGCTGAGCTGTATTGGCCCACAAACCCGAACGAATCGCGATTCTCGTGCACGAGGTTCAGGCCGTAGTCGTAGTGCCAGACCGTGCTGTTCGCCTCGGCCCGCGGGGCCGCGGCGCCGTAGTGCAGGTCGATGGCGATGTCGCTGGGCGGGATCCAGAGCCCACCGATGTTGCTGCGCGTCTCGTAGACGCCCCAACGCTGCGTGCCGCCCCCGATGTACTGGTACGGGGGAACGGACGAGACGATGGCCAGGTAGAAGTTCTCGGCGTCGCTATCGAAGTAGTAGGCCTCGGTGTCGTAGGGCTCGCTGCCCGAGGGCCACCAGTTGTTGGTCGCGCCTGATAGCGGGATATCGGTGTGGCCGCCAACATCGGTGAGGCTCCATAACCCGTACCAATCGCCGACGATGTAGTCGGTGGTGGCGATGTTCTTGGTGGGCGCGAAGCTGGCCAGGTCGAAGGGCAGGCCTGTGCCGCCCGGGACGCCGCCGCCCTGGCTGGCGTTCTGGAGCTTGAGCTCCACACCAAAGTGATCACACAACACGGTGCCGGGCGTGCACGGCGCAGCCTGGACCGAGGACGGTAGGACCAGGAGCGCTGCCGCAAGGAGCACCCCGATCGCCAGCCAACTGAAACGTGGTCTGCACATTTTGGTTCCTCTCACTAGCTCTTCGCCGGGACACTGCCCGGCAGAACATGCCCCCTGAGGGCGACAGGCAGCAGATTTTTCCTGTACGTTCCGCAGGTCACTGCTGACTGCATTTTCGCGGCAGAATAGGTAACGGCCGGGGTCCGCGCGCCGCCGGTTGTGACGACACCACTTTGCGCTATCGAGAAAGCATCCATTGCCGGGATTACGCTGAAAACATTGGCTCCAAAACTATAATCTGGAAGAAGTCTGCATATTCCCGCGTCAAACTCGTCATTTCTCCAGAAAATACGCGATACTTATCAGCATACTCACAGTATTTTAACAGAATTGTACGCCATCGCCTCGCAAAAGACAAATTTTGCATTGACTGTATTGCCACTCAATATGTATATAGACATGGTTTGTAGATTTAGGCATTTCAAAAATAACCAGATTTTTCGCAGAAACCTGGTTTCTGCTGTTACAATAGCATCCAAAAAGAGACCAGGTTTCTGCTCGCCAGCCTGCTGGCGTCAAAAACCTGGTCTCTCTGTCACATGTCCCGGAATAGAGACTTCAGCCCTGATTTTTCAGTCCACCTGGATCTGGGCATCGCCCAACGAGGATCAGGTAAGTCTGCGTCCTCAATTCGGCTCAGCTTACCGTCACGTTGGACGCTACGCGGTCCGGCTGCACGCCGAGCGTCACATCCAGCGTTACCTGCTTGCCGCCCGAGCGGATCACCGACAGTTTCACGGTCTGCCCCGGCGAGGTCTGCTCGGACAGGTACGTCATCAGCTCATCCATGCTGGACACCTGCCGGCCGTCGACCGCCGTGATCAGGTCGCCCCCGCCCTGCAGGTAACTCGGCCCGAACTGGGAGATCTCCAACAGCACGTCGGTGTCCTGCGCGCCGCCCCGCAGCCCGGCCTTCGCGGCCGGCCCGCCCTGGGTTGCCGCCATCACATAGACCCCCTTGACATCCGCCGGGAGGTTCAACGCCGCCGCCCACATCACGTTATACGCGCTGCCGCTGATCCCCAGGTACGCGTGCCGATAGCTGCCATCCGCGATCAGCGCCGGAACCACGCGCTGCACGATGCTGATCGGGATCGCGAAGCCGACGCCGCTGTTGCTGCCCGAGGCCGACTCGATCTGGTCGTTGACGCCGATCACCTGCCCATGCACGTCGAGCAGCGGGCCACCCGAGTTGCCCGGGTTGATGGCCGCGTCGGTCTGGATGGCGTTGGCGATGCTAAAGCTGCTCTGCGAGTCGATGGTGCGGCCCAGCCCGCTGACGATGCCCTGGGTCATCGTGCCCAGGTGGCCGTACGGGTTGCCGATGGCGACCACCGTCTGCCCCACACGCACCTCGGCCATGTCGCCCAGGCTGACAGGCGTCAGATCGACCGCGCTGGGATCAACCACGATCACCGCCAGGTCGCTGCTGGCATCGACGCCGATCAACTCAGCCTTAACCCGCGTGCCATCCGAAAAGACCACCTGCAGCTCGCTGGCGCCGTCCACCACATGCTGGTTGGTGACGATGTAACCCTTCTCGTCCCAGACGAACCCGGAGCCCAGCCCCTGCTCCACCGCCGCGCTGCTGAACCGGCCGGCGCGCGCCAGGTTGATCACCTCGACCACCGAGGGGTTCACGGTATCGTAGACGACCTCGAGGCCGGGTCCTGCCGCGGTGGACGACGCGGTCCCTGCGGCCAACGACACGGGGATCATCGAGGCCGTCTCGGACGACGAAGCCGCCACCGCCACAGGCGTCACAACGGGCCGCGTGACCTGTGTGACCGCGTTCGTCGTCCGGCCGGAGCCGAACGCCAACAGCCCCACCAGCACCAGTCCGCCTATCCAAAAGGCAGTGTTGTTGTTGCGCACCATAGTAACCTCCTAAAACTCTCCCATGCTGAAACCCGATGTCAGCCCCGGCCGGGCGCTCCTGAGAGGGCTCTCCACAGGATCGGCAGGATGAACGGGATTTTGGCCATAGTCTAGCGTGCAACCCTGAGAGGAATCAAAGAGGCACTTAAGAATCAGGTGAGAAGAAAGCGGGCGAGAATCAAGGCGCGGCTTCTCAGCTTCCCCACAGGTTAGGTTTAGCTTCGTCTCAGGCAGGGGGTGGTATAATCGGGCCATAGTCACAGCAAACGAACCCAGGTGCAACCACGATGGCAACAATCCTAATCGTAGACGATGATCCCAAGCTTCTGAAGATGCTGCAGAGGACGCTGGCGTACGAGGGCTTTCGCGTGCTGAGCGCCACCAACGGCACCGAGGCGTTGGGGCAGATACAGGCACAGCGGCCGGACGTCGTCGTGCTGGATTGGCTGATGCCCGGGCTGGACGGCATCGGCGTGGTGGAACGACTGCGGGATGCGGGCGACAAGACGCTGATCCTGATGCTGACCGCACGCGATGCCGTAGAGAACCGCGTCGAAGGACTGGAGACCGGCGCGGATGACTATCTGGTCAAGCCCTTCGCACCTGCCGAGCTGCTGGCGCGCATCCACGCGCTCCTGCGCCGCCCCTCGGCGGCTGTCAAAGATGAGAGGCTGGCGTACGCCGACCTGTCGCTGAACCCGGGCACGCGCGAGACGCGGCGCGGCGACCGCGCCTTCAGCCTGACAGCCAAGGAGTACGATCTGCTGAGTATGCTGCTGCGCCATCCGCGCCAGGTGCTGAGCCGGGAGCAGATCCTCGTGGATGTCTGGGGCTACGATTTCGGCGGCGAGGACAACGTGCTGGAGGTCTACATCGGCTATCTGCGCAAGAAGACCGAGGCCGGCGGGGAGCCGCGGCTGATCCAGACCGTGCGCGGGGTAGGCTATGTGCTGCGGGAGGACGGATGAAGCGCGGCCTGTCGATCCGCCTGCGGCTGACCCTGCTGTACACCGCGATCCTGGCCCTGACCGTGATCGCGTTCAGCAGCATCCTCTATGCGGCCCAGTCGCGCTCCACTTATTCGGCTATCAAGACCAACCTGGTGCGCGAGGCAGCTTTCTTCCCGCGCGGCATCAGGTCGGCGCCGGACTTCAGCAAATTCCAGCCCGGCGATAGCGCGCCTCTGCCGGCAGTGCCGGACATGGCGGCGCAATTCATACTGCCCAGCGGCACGCTGCCGGGGCGCTGGACGCAAACGCGCAACTCAGCAGGCGCGGTGACCGGGCAATCGTTGGACCTGAGCGGCGTCACGCTGCCGCTCGGCGAAAAGGGACTGGCCGCGGTGCGAGCCGGCGAGGGGTGGTTCGAGACCGCCACGGTGGAGGAGGAGCCGCTGCTGATCTACAGCCAGCTCAAAACCCCTGCGAACGGCGAGGCCGTGATCGTGCAGGTGGCCTACCCGATCAGCCAGCCGCAGCAGTCGTTGAACACCCTGCGCCTGACCCTGCTGGTGGGCAGCAGCCTGGCCATCCTGGCCGCGCTCGCGTTAGGCTGGGCGGCGGCCGGCACGGCGCTCAATCCGATCCACCGCATCACGCGGACCGCGCAAGCCATCGGTGCGGAGCGCAACTTCGGCCGGCGCGTCGAGCACCAGGGGCCCGCAGACGAAGTGGGCCAACTGGCGATTACCTTCAACAACATGCTGGCCGAGCTGGAGTCCGGCTATCGCCAGCTTGAGACGTCGCTTAATGCGCAGCAGCGCTTCGTGGCCGACGCGTCGCACGAGCTGCGCACGCCCCTCACCACGGTGCGCGGCAACATCGAGCTGTTGCAGCGCAACCCGCCGATCGCAGCCGACGAGCGCGGTGAAATCCTGGCGGACACCACAGAAGAGGTGGACCGCCTGATCCGCCTGGTCAACCAATTGCTGGTGCTGGCGCGCGTCGACGGAGGGCAGCCGCTGCGCGCCGATCCCATCGACGTCCACTTGCTCGTCGATGACGTCTGCCGCCAGGCCAAACTGATGGCCCCGCGCACGGAGACACAGTGCGAGGCGCCGGCGGACGTGCTGGTGCAGGGCGATCGCGACGCGCTTAAACAGGTGCTGCTGATCCTGATCGATAACGCGCTGGTGCACACGCCCGCGGGCACGCCCGTTGCGCTGCTCGCAGCCGCCAACGATACCCAGGTGCACTTCAGCGTGTGCGACCGCGGCCCCGGCATCCCGGCGGACCAATTGCCGCACATCTTCGAGCGCTTCTATCGCGGCCAGGCCTCCCGCACCGGTCGCGGCGCAGGGTTGGGGCTGGCGATCGCCAAGGAGCTGGTGGAGGCGCAGGGGGGTGCGCTGACCGTGGAGAGCACGGTGGGGCAGGGCACAACCTTCACCGCGACGCTGCCAACAGCTTAACGCGCGGCAGGCGCCGGTCAGGGGTTGCACCACCAAGGCACAAAGGCACTAAGCACAAACTACTGAGGGACTTGGATCTTTGCGCCTTCGTGGTTAACAAAGTCCGCCGGATCGACGATCCGGCGGACTTTGTTGTGGTATCCCAGGAGCGATTCGAACGCTCGGCCTCTTCCTCCGCAGGGAAGCGCTCTAATCCACTGAGCTACTGGGACATATCAGGTCGCTGGCGGTGCGTACACCCCCAAGCGCCAGGCGGGGAGGGCGGGATTTGAACCCGCGAAGGGAGGAATTTCTCCCTTACCCACTTAGCAGGCGGGCGCACTCGACCAAGCTATGCGACCTCCCCAAGGTCCGTATCCTGTTGTGGCGGAGGGAGAGGGATTCGAACCCCCGAGGACTTGCGCCCTAACGGTTTTCAAGACCGCCGCCATAGGCCGCTCGGCCATCCCTCCGTGCAGGCGGCTGCGCACAGGCAAATTCCTCAGCCTCACAACCGTCCGCGAGTATAGCACGATGAACGGCTGCTGTCAAAAAGAGAGGGTGAAAAGGTTTTCCACCCTCCCCAACGGCACGTATCACGAGATTCTTCGCTGGCGTATCGCTGTGACGAGCGTTGAGCCGTTGACCCGCTCAGAATGACAGCGCGACACGGAGCCAGTCCATATTCGATATTCCTATCCGATGCGTTCGATGCCACCCATGTACGGCCGCAGCACCTCGGGCACGACGATCGAGCCGTCGGCCTGCTGGTAGGTCTCGATCACCGCGATCATCACGCGCGGCAGGGCGAGGCCCGAGCCGTTGAGGGTGTGCACGTACTCCGGTTTGGCGCTGGGCTCCGGCCGGTAGCGGATGTTGGCGCGGCGAGCCTGGAAGTCGCCAAAGAGGCTGCACGAGCTCACTTCCAGCCACTCCTGGCACCCAGGCGCCCACATCTCGACGTCGTACTTCGCCGCGGCTGTGAAGCTCAGGTCGCCGGTGCACATCTGCACCACGCGATAGGGGATGCCCAGCCCGCGGCAGACGTCTTCGGCGTTATCCACCAGGCTCATCAGCTCAGCAAGCGAGCCTTCCGGCCGGACGAACTTGACCATCTCCACCTTGTCGAACTGGTGCCCGCGCTTGATGCCGCGCACATCCCGGCCCGAGCTCATCTTCTCGCGACGGAAGCAGGGCGTATAGGCCACGTGGTAGATGGGCAGTTGGTCGCCGTCCAGGATTTCGTCGCGGTAAAGGTTCGTGACAGGCACCTCGGCCGTGGGGATCCACCAGAAATCCTCCTCCGCGTCGTGGTACAGGTTGTCACCGAACTTAGGCAGGTTGCCCGTGCCCACCAGGATCTCCGACTTCACCATATAGGGCGGCGCGATCTCGGTGTAGCCGTGCTGCCCCGTGTGCAGGTCCAGCATCCAGGCAATCAGTGCACGCTGGAGCCGCGCACCCGCGCCCTTGAGGACGTAGAAGCGCGTGCCGCTCAGCTTAACCCCGCGGTCGAAGTCGATGATGCCTAACGCCGCACCCAGGTCCCAGTGCGGCTGGGGCGCGAAGTCGAACGCGCGCGGCCGGCCCTCGGTTCGCACAACCACGTTCTCCGTCTCATCCTTGCCCACCGGCACGCTGGGATGGGGCAGATTCGGGATGCGCAGCATGGCGTCGCCCAGCGCGGCCTCCACCTGCGCCAGCTCGGCATCGAGGCCGGCGATTTCATCTCCGGCGGCCGACATGCGCGCCTGCAGCGCCTGCCCTTCGGCCCGCTTGCCTTCACGCATGAGCTGGCCGATCTGCTTCGAGCCCGCGTTGCGCTCAGCGCGCAGCGCCTCCACCTGCACCAGGATCGCGCGGCGGCGCTCGTCCAGCGCCAGCGCCTGGGCTACCGGTGCGTCCCCCGCACCCAGTGCGGCCATCGCCGCGAAGACCTCGTCACGATGCTCCCGCATGAATTTGATGTCCAGCATGTTGCCCTCCTGCGCACGCTGCGCTCACGAACTTGGCCTGTCGGCGGCCGCTCCGCATCCTTCGACTGCGGGCTATCGCCCTCCGCTCAGGATGCTCCGCTACAACTAAGCAGTGACCTTACAGGCTGCTCCGATATGACTGAGCAATGGCCTTAAATAAAAGACGCTCCCGTCCGCGCCGGCTGTGGTTTATGCCGGCCAGGGACGAGGAGCGCTCGTGGTGCCACCCTGCTTCGCCGCGGCTTGTTGGCCGCGACCTCATCATGCCCGCTAACGGGGGCAGGTCGGCGGCCCATACTGGCCCTGACGGGCGTTCCGGGCCGCGGCTCGGGAGGGGATACCGGGGCCTGCGCCGCTGCCTCGCACCAACCGGCAGCTCTCTGAGGCGAATGGCCGCCTGCTTGTCTCCGTCGTCGCCGCTTATTCGATTCAACCTAAGACATAGAATATAGCACCAGGGAGGCATGGCTGTCAAATGCAAAAGACAGCATTTGACACGATTCCAAGGGGAGTGCTACAATCGGTGCGAGTCAAGCGAACTGTGGAGGTTGTCCCGGCTGGCCCTTTCAGTCAGCGTTTTCCCTTCTCAAATGCAGCCCGGACGTGCATGCGGAACACATGCGTGTTGCGGTTCACCGTCCCCGAGTCCGTTCAGAGCTGAGCTTCTTCGATAGGTGACAACAGAGCTGCGCCACTCCGGCTCCACTGTTCAGTGCGGCTTGCCATTTTGCCGCCCCGGACTGCCCGTCGCGGGGGCGCATCCGTAACCCGTCCGTCAGGATGCCTATGTCGACTTCCGCACCCTCCAGGCCCGGGCTGGGCCTGTACATCAAACGGCAGGCCAGCTCGCCTGCCCGCTACGCGCTGGAGCAGACGCTCTATGCACTCATCGGTTGGCTGCCGACCGTGATCGGCATCGCGCTGCGGGCCATGCTCTACCGGCTGATCCTGCGCATGGACGGTATTGCAGCCATTGAGAACGGCGTGCGGCTGCGCTTCGCGGACCAAATCCACCTGGGGCGGGGGGCCTACCTGGACCAGGGCGTCTACCTGCACGCCTGCCCCCAGGGCATCTCTATCGGCGACAACAGCTTCGTGATGCACGGCGCGGTGCTGCACGTCTACAACTTCCGTGAGCTGCCACATGCGTTCATCCGCATCGGCCGTGACAGCCTGATCGGTGAGCTCAACGTGCTGCGAGGGCAGGGCGGCATCACGATCGGCGATCGGGTGTACACCGCGCCGTTGGTGCAACTGCTGGCCGTGAATCACGTCTACGACGATCCGAACCGACCGATGGTCGAACAGGGGATCACTGCGACCGGGATCGTCGTGGAAGACGATGTCTGGATCGGCGCGGGAGCGATCATCACTGACGGCGTCACCATCGGCCGCGGGGCCGTGGTGGCCGCGGGCGCGGTTGTCACCGCGGACGTGCCTGCTCACACCGTGGTTGGGGGCATACCGGCGCGGGTGCTGAAGGCGATCGACGGCAGCTCGCAACCGCGGGGTGCGGTGCATTATTAGGGAAGAACGAGGCGTGCGGCTCGGTCGAAGACCGGCCACAGCGGAAGAGCGCGAGGCGTGCGGCTCGGTCGAAGACCGACCACAGCAGAAGAGCGCGTTCAATATTCTGTGTTTCACATTAGGACTGATCTATGACAACACTATCAGTGATTATTCCGGCTTATAATGAAGAAGATAGCATCGAGGCCGTGATGGCCAGGGTGCTGGCGGCCCGGGGGCCGCTGCGCGAGGCGGGGATCGACGACCTGGAATTGATCGTGGTGGACGACGGCTCGCGCGACCGCACGCCCGAGCTGGTGGCCGCGACGCCCGGCGCCACCCTGCTGCAGCATAAACGCAACGGCGGCTATGGCGCGGCGCTCAAGACCGGCTTCGCTGCAGCGCGCGGGGAGCTGATCGGCTTCCTCGACGCGGACGGCACTTACCCGCCGGAGCACTTCCCCGACCTGTGCCGGGCCGCGCTGGCGCATGATGCAGACATCGTGATCGGCTCGCGCATGGCCGGCGCCAAGAGCCAGATGCCGCCAGTGCGCCGCCTGGGCAACATCATCTTCGCCAACCTGGTGAGTCTCGTCAGCGCGCGGCGCATCACCGACTCGGCCAGCGGCATGCGGGTCTTTAAGAAGTCGATCCTGGCCCGTATCTATCCGCTGCCTGACGGCCTGAACCTGACCCCGGTGATGAGCACCCGTGCACTGCACGAGAAGCTGCACATGATCGAGGTGCCGATCCCCTACAGCGAGCGTGCGGGCCGCTCCAAGCTGAGCGTGGTGAAGGACGGGATGCGCTTCGCGCAGTCCATCGTGTGGACAGCGCTGACTTACAACCCGGTGCGCCAGTTGGGGCTCATCAGTCTGGCCGCGCTGGGAGTAGCACTGATCGTGGGCCTCAGCCTGATGGCGCTCCGGCTGCAGGGGGTGACAACCTTGAGCCCGCTGGGTGTTTTTGCCCTGTTTGCAGCCGCGATGTGCGCTGTGGCCGGCGTCAGCCTCTTTGCTCTCGGCGCCACCTTCAACTACCTGGTGGGCCTATTCTACAAGCAGCCGATCCGCCAGGGGCTCTTCGGCCGGCCGCTCTTCCGCAAACCGCTGGACCGTCACTTCTGGTGGATAGGGGTGCTGGGCATTGCCGCAAGCATCGTGCTGGGCATCACCAGTCTGCTACTGGGAATGCGCGGCTGGGACATCACCCGGCTCTGGTTCTGGCAGTTGCTGGCAGCCATGAGCGGCATCGTCGGGCTGCAACTGCTCATCAGTTGGTTCATCATGCGCGCCCTGGAAGAACTCAGCCAACGCGAAACCCGCGTGGCGGATGATCTGGTGGGGAGAGAGACGAAGTAATGTGGAATGTGGGATGTGGAATGGGGAATGTGGAGTGTGGGATGTGGAATCTGGAGTGTGGAGGTGAAAAATGACGAACCGGGTTGAAATGGAGCAGAGGACCAAGCGATTTGCGCTGAGGATATTGCGTTTTGTCTCTGCATTTCCGTCGAATCGCGCGGCTGACGTGGTGGGATACCAACTGGCCAAAGCGGGCACGTCGGTGGGCGCGAATTACCGAGAGGCAGGACGAGGAGAATCACGCGCCGATTTCATTCACAAGATGGCCATCGTCGAGAAAGAAGCCAGCGAGATGCAGTACTGGCTTGAGTTATGTGTCGAGACCCCCATCGGACCGGCGGACGAAGCCAAGGCGCTCCTGGAGGAGGCCTCCCAGTTGCTGGCGATTGTCACGGCCTCCAACAGAACCGCCAAGCGCGACGCCAACCTAACTGGATGAGATTCTTCACTGCGTTCAGAATGACACACGCCACATTCGACATTCGACATTCGACATTGAACATCGAGGTATCCTGTGACTGAATCAACTGACCTATCTCCTGAAATCCGTGCCAACTTGGGATCACGACGCATCACGCCGCTGCCGGCGGCGCGCTTTCCTGACGCGGGCGCAGCGGTGCAGACGTTGACCTCCTCGACCCGGCCTGCGGGCAGCGTCGATATCCTGCTGGTGAACCCGCCCGCGCCCGACGGCGGGATCTGGATTCGCAGCCAGCACCGCGTGGGCCGCCGCAGCCGCGAGAATATGATCTGGCCGCAGGTGAGCCTGGCCCAACTGGCGGCCCTCCTGATGCCCGACTACACGGTCGAGGTGGTGGACTGCATCGCGACCCGCATGGGCTGGCCCGAATTCGAGAAGCTGCTGGAGCAGAAGCGGCCCAAATATTACCTGACCCACGTCACCGCGCCTTCGCTGCGCAACGACATGTACGGCGTCTTCCTGGCCAAGGCGCTGGGCGCGGCCACCATCGCGTTCGGCACCCACGTCACCCCCTTGACCCTGGAGACGATGCGCCCGTTCCCCGCCCTGGATTTCATCCTGCGCGGGGAGCCGGAAATGACGCTGCGCGAGCTGCTGGACACGTTCGAGGGCAAGACGCCCAGCGACCCCCGCGTGGCGAAGATGTTGGCGGAAACGAAGTTGAAGGTTGAAGGTTCAAGGTTCAAGGTGGTGGAACCCAACCTTCAACCTTCAACCTTCCAACCTGCAACCTTGAACCAGATTGCGGGCCTGGCCTGGCGCGACAACGGCGAGATCGTCATCAACCCCGACCGGCCGTTTATTCCCAGCCTGGACGACCTGCCGATCCCCCGCCACGAGCTGCTGCCGCTGGACA
>CAZELR010000085.1:12477-15635 GCA_964513075.1 uncultured Anaerolineales bacterium | reverse complement strand
TGAGACAAACGGCGTTTTGGGGCCTCTCAGTCTCATTATCTTTGAGATACGACATCAAGCTTTGCACAGACGTTCTAACGAATAAAAAGACCCTCAGGGGTTGGGAAACCCTAAGGGTCTAAACCTGGAACAAGTACCCCCAGCGGGACTCGAACCCACGCTTCTAGCTCCGGAGGCTAGCGCTCTATCCACTGAGCTATGGGGGCCTGCACGACCAAATTATAGCACCAGGCGCGTCGATCGGCAAAAAGATGGTCTCTAGATGGTTGAAGGTTCGTGGTTGAAGGTTGAAGGGAGACACCCTTGAACCTTGAACCTTCAACCTTCAACCACGAACGAGCAGCCCCTACCACACGATGCGCATCCCCACCCCTGCGGCCAGCACCGCGGCCAGCACGGCCAGCGCCATCCAATCGCGCCGCGTGAGCTGCAGCGGCCGGTGCTGCGTGCGCCGCACGCCCGGCGCGGCCAGGGCGCGCGCCTCGAGCGCCCAGCCCAGCCGCTCGCCATGCCGCAGCGCGCCGATCACCACCGCCACCAGCACCGGCCGGTACGCCTGCAGCCGGGCCCACAGTCCGCGCTGGGCCAGGTCGAGCCCCCGCGCCTGCTGCGCCTCGGACACCTGCTGGAACAGGCCGCCCAGGATCGGCAGGTAGCGCAGCGCCAGCGCCAGGGTCAGGCCCCAGCTGTAGGGCAATCCCAGGCTGGTGAAGCCGCTGACCATCGCCCGCTGATCGGTGGTGCTGAGCCAGAGGAAGAAGATCAGGCCCAACGCCAGCAGGCGGCCGGCCAGCACGCCCCCCCGCTGCACCGCGGCCAGCGTCACCCGCAGCGGGCCGAGGCTGAGCCAGGCCGGGCCCGCGCCGCCGCCGAACAGCGCGGTCAGCACGAAGACGAAGGCCAGCAGGGGCGCGAGGCCAGCCAGGAAGCGCCCGACCCGCGGCCGGCCGACCTGGGCGCAGGCGAGGAGCAGCAAACAAAGCGCGCTGACGGCCGCACTGACCCGGAAACTGGGCCACAGGAACGTCATCGTGCAGGCCACGACCACGAACGCCAGCTTGACCCGCGGGTCCAACGCGTGGACCCAGGTGGCGCGGCGCACGTAGGCGTCGAACTCAGCCGGCATCGCTGGCCTCCTGCGCGGCGGGGCGGGGCGCCTGGGTCCAGGGCGCCTGGGTCCAGGGCGCCTGTGTCCAGGCGTTAACGAAATCCGCGTTGGTGAGCGCGCCGCCCTCGGCGGCGAAGCCGAGCGGCGCCAGCCGGTGGGCCAGCCGCACGACCGGCGGCACGGCCAGGTGCGCCTGGGCCAGCACATCGCCGCGGTCGAACAGGGCGGCCGCCGCGCCGTCGAACAGCACCCGGCCGGCCAGCAGCACGACCGTGCGGGTCGCGTATTCGGCCACCAGGCGCATGTCGTGAGTGATCAGGAGCACCGTCCCGCCCTGGCGGTTGAACGCCGCCACCGCGGCCATCAGCTCCTGCTGGCTGCGGCTGTCGAGCCCGCCGGTGGGCTCGTCGAGCACCAGCACGCGCGGCTGCGCGGCCAGCACCGCGGCGAGCGCCACCTGCCGGCGCTGGCTCGAGCCCAACAGGGCCGGCGGCAGGTGCGACTGGCCCACGAGCCGGAAGCGGTCGAGCGCCTCGGCCACGCGCCGGGCCACTTCGGCCGGGGGCAGCGCTTGCAGGCGCAGGGCAAAGGCCGTTTCTTCGGCGACCGTGGCGGCGAAGATCTGGTGGTCGGGGTTCTGGAAGACGTAGCCCACCGTGCGCGCCAGCACGGGCACGCGCGTCGTCCGCGTGTCCTGGCCCGCGATCAGCACGCGGCCGGCCGCGGGCCGCAGCAGGCCGTTGAGCAGCTTGGCCAGGGTGGTCTTGCCCGAGCCGTTGGGCCCCAGCAGCGCCACGAATTCGCCCGGCGCCACCGCCAGGTCGACGTCGTGCAGCGCGGGCGTGCCGTCCGGGTAGCGGTATGCGACCCCCTGCAGGCTGATCTGCGGCTCAGAACCGCCCGCGCCAGGCCGGTCGCCGTAGGACGACCTCGTAACGGTTGCTGCGACTTCAGTCGCCGGGCCACCCGCGGCCGGCAGCTCCGCCCTGAGCTGCGCGTAGGCCTGGCCGACGCCGGTGAAGCGGTACGCGCGGCCCGTCCGCCGGCCCAGCAGGTGGGCCAGTTCGGCCAGCTGCGGCGCGCCGATGCCCCACTCCTGCAGGCGGCCGACCTGCCCGAAGACCGCTTCCGGCGGGCCCGCCAGCCCGATCCGCCCCTCGTGCAGCACCAGCACGCGGTCGGCCAGGCGGGCTGCCAGCTCCAAGTCCTGCGTGGCCACCAGCACGGCCAGCCGCTGGCGCCGCGCCAGCTCGGCCAGGACGTTGAAGACGGTCGCCTTGCCGGCCGGGTCGAGGTTGGCGGTGGGATCGTCGAGCACCAGCACCTCGGGCCGCATGGCCAGCATGGCCGCGATGGCGACCCGCTGCTTCTCGCCGCCCGACAGGTGCAGCGGGGAGCGCTCCCGATAGGCTGCCAGCCCCACGGCGGCCAGCGCCCAGGCGACGCGCTCACCGATCTCGGCCGCGGGCAGGCCCAGGTTCTCCGGCCCGAACGCGATCTCGTCCTCGACGCACATCTGGGTGAGCTGCGCCTCGGGGTCCTGGAACACCAGGCCGGCCCACCGCGCCAGCTCGGCCACGGGATGCCGCCGCGTGTCGCGGCCCGCCACGGTGACGCGGCCCCGGAAGCGGCCGCCCGTCGCCTGGGGCGCCAGGCCGTTCAGGCTCAGGCACAGGGTGGTCTTGCCGCTGCCCACGCGGCCGATCAGCGCGACCAGCTCCCCGCGGTCCACCTGGCACGTCACCCCGCGCAGAACGTCAACCGACGACCCGGCCGGCTGGAGCGGCGGATAGGCGTAGTGCAGGTCGTCGATGGCGATGGCGGGTGGGGTGGGAGGGATCATGGTGATTTTTGATTTTTGATTTGCGATTTTTGATTTGTATTGCGTGTTGCGTGTTGCGTGTTGCGTGTTGCGTGGTGCGTCGGGAATTACAAATGCCTCCGGATTCGAGGCTTTAGCCGGTCTGCTGCACGGTCGCGATGGGCGGGAAACCGGCTGAAGCCTCGATTCCAGTGCGAGCAAGCTGACTGGCTGCCATTACTTTCCGGA
>CAZELR010000085.1:9857-12377 GCA_964513075.1 uncultured Anaerolineales bacterium | reverse complement strand
CGCCATGCATGATCAAGGCTCGCGGCTGACGATCATTCACGGATTACGCAGTACGCAATACGCACCCCGCCCCCCGTCTCACTTCGGCAAGAAGCTCGCGTCCACCATCTCCGCATACGCCAGATCGCGCGCGACCAGGCCCTTTTCCTTGAGCCACGCGGCCACGTCGGCGACCTCCGCCTCGCTGGGCGCGCCGCGGCCGGGGAACGGCGGCATCCGGTAGCTGTCCTGGATCGCCACGGGCACGCGGCCCTGCTCGATCAGGACGCTGCGGTACTGCTCGGGGTTAGCGTTCAGCTCGGTGACGGCCTGCTCCCAGGCGGCGAGGAACTTCCTGATCGTCGCCGGCTTGGCCTGCAGCGCGCCCGCGGTGAAGACGAGCACCGACTGCGAGAGGTCCGCGTACTGCGAGTCCTCCACCACCACCCTGGCGCCCGCGGCGATCGCGCCCTGGGCCAGCGGGTCGGGGAGCACGGCCGCCTGGATGTTGCCGCTCATCAACTGCTCGTAGCGGACGGTGATGGCGCCGACCTCGATCTTGGCGATCTCGTCCGGCTGCAGCCCCTCGGCCGCCAGCATGCGATCGGTGAGATACTCAATGATGGTGTTATTGCTGATGCCGATGGGCACGCCCTTCACGTCGGCCGGCCCCGCGATCGTGCTCTGCGGGCTGGCCAGCAGGCGGAACAGCGGCGCGCCGGGGAACGGCCGCCGCGCGGTGTAGACCGCCTTGACCCTGACCGCGTCCTTGTTCAGCAGGCCGACGCTCTGCAGGTCGGTCAAGACGCCGTCCACCTGGCCGGTCTGGATGAAGACGTCGCGCTCCTGGGGGCTCTTCACCGGCACCGTCTCCACCTGGATGCCCTGGGCGGCGAAGTAGCCGTTCTGCTGCGCGATGAAGATGGGAATCGTGTCCAGCACGGGGATCAAGGCCAGCTTGAGCTTGCCATCCTCGGCCGGCGGCGTCGGTGCGCACGCCGCGAGCGCGGCCGCCAGCAGGATGGCGGCCACGAGTGTGTTGGCAGCTTTCATAAGGCGCGACGATTGGAACATAGCTCTTTTGCTCCAAAATTCAGCAAGGCAACCGCTAAGTGCGCACAGCCCGCGTAAATGCTTCAGCAGCCCACTGATTGATGCTTTTGCCGCTGACTTGCGCGGCCGCAGCGACCGCTGCGTGGACTTCAGGTGACACACGCAGCATGAGCCTGCCAGAATAGGGTTTCTGTGGCGCACGATTGAACTTCTCACAGGCCAGCAGATAGTCCTCGACCGCTTCTTCAATGGAAGGTCGCCACGACTGCAAGCCAGCCAACCCGCCGGGCAACTGAAGTTGCGGCTACCGTTGCCAAGTCCACCTGCGTGGACTGTGGCATCTAGTCGGCGCAGGCCGACTTCGCAATGGTAGGCGCAGTTTCAACTGCCGGGCTGCTGCCGGGCGCTATGATTTCCGCTTCCGCCCGCCCTCGGGCGCGGCGGGCTTTTCCGCGGGCAGCTCGCCGGGGGTGGGCCGGCTGCGGCGCCAGGGCACGATCGGCGGCGCAACCTCGTCCTCGACGCCCTCCTCGTCCGGCTCCCAATCTTCCCAATCGGGTTCCCAAGCCGCCGGGGCCGGCGGCGCCGCGGCCAGCTTATAGACCAGGTAGCCCAGCCCAAACGTCATGATCAAGGCGATCAGCGTGCCCTGCCACTGGCTCAGGTCAAACCAGTGGTTCAGCAGCAGCCCGATCGCTGCCACGCCCAACGAGCCCACGGCCGCGATGACCAGGGCCACCGCCGCGATCATCAAGGCCACCAGCAGACCGGCGAACAATCCGCGCATGCGTCTCTCCTCGAACAATGCCATTCATCGTGAGTGTCGCGTGGATTATACCACGGCCGGCTCACAGCAAATGTGAGATAACCACCCGTGCGCCGATGCCGATGAGGAGCAGTCCGCCGACCACCTCCATGCGCTTGCCGAACGCCTTGCCCAGGCGGCCGCCCAGGAAGATGCCGAGCAGCGACATGACCGACGCAACGATGCCGATCACGATGGCCGGATAGACGATGTCCACGCGCAGCATGGCCAGCGACAGCCCGACGGCCAGCGCGTCGATGCTGGTGGCGACGGCCAGCATGATCAGCGTCGCGCCGCGCGAGGGATCGGACGTCAGCCCCGCGCCGGCGGCGTCCAGCCCGGAGCGGATCATGCGCACGCCGACGAAGGCCAGGAGCGCGAAGGCGATCCAATGATCGAACGGCGCGATCCAGCGCTGCACAGTGGAGCCCAGCAGCCAGCCCAGCAGCGGCATCAGCGCCTGAAACAGCCCGAAATGAAACGCCAGCCGGAAGACCGGCCGCGGCCCGTGGACGTGCCGGGTCGTGCCCGCGGCCAGGCAGACCGCAAACGCGTCCATCGCCAGGCCCAGGGCGATCAGAAAGACTTCGAGAAAAGCCATTGCGCGTTACACCTCTGTTTCGCGGGCAAAAACAGCCGGTTGGCATGTGAGGGCGGAAAGGCAGCCCTGCCAACCGGCGTTT
>CAZELR010000085.1:0-9757 GCA_964513075.1 uncultured Anaerolineales bacterium | reverse complement strand
AAAAACAGCCGGTTGGCATGTGAGGGCGGAAAGGCAGCCCTGCCAACCGGCGTTTGCTAGATTATGAGGTAGAGTTGCCAACTTTGCGAAAAAGTTGGCAACTCTACGCTTTACCCCTTGTTATACGGCGTGCCGTCCGCGGCGGGCGAGACGGCCCGGCCGACAACGCCGGTGAGCACGATGATCGTCAGGATATACGGGATCATGCTCATAAACTGATACGGAACGTTGGGCATCGACATCGCCAGGTTGATCTGCACCGCCTCGGGCAGGCCGAAGATCAACGCCGCGGCCAGCGCGCCCAGCGGGTTCCACTTGCCGAAGATCATCGCGGCCAGGCCGATGAAGCCCTTGCCGTTGGTCATCAGCATGTCGAAGTGGCCCACCTGCTCCAGGCTGAACCACAGGCCGGCCAACCCGGCCAACAAGCCGCTCAGGAAGACGGCGATGTAGCGCGTCCTGTAGACGTTGATGCCCATGGTGTCGGCCGCCTTGGGATGCTCACCCACCGCGCGCACCCGCAGGCCCCAGGGCGTCTTGAACAGCGCGTACCAGATCACGAACGTCAGGATCAACATCGCATAGACGATCGGCCGGTTTCTGAAGAACACGTCGCCGAGCACCGGGATATCCTTCAACAGCGGAATCTCGATCGGCTGCAGCGTGCTGGGCGACGGCCGCGAGAGCTCCGGCGTCGCCAGGAAGCGCTTGTAGGCGAACCCGGTGACGCCCATGGCGAAGATGTTGATCGCGGTGCCGCTGATGATCTGATCGGTCTTGAAGGTGATGCTGAGCGCGCCGTGCAGCAGCGCCAGCACGCCGGCCGCCAACAGGCCGGCCACGATGCCGGCCCCGATGCTGCCGGTATAGAGCATCGCGAGATCGCCCACCATAGCCGCCATCAACATCATGCCTTCGATGGCGATGTTGACGACGCCGGCCCGCTCTGCGAGCACGCCGGAATAAGCCGCCAGCGCGATAGGGGTGGCCGTACGCAAGGCCGACGCCAGAATGCTGGGGGCAAGGCTCAGGAGTGTAGACCAGTCCATTGTATGATCCTCCTTCAGACTACTTTCCCCAACCGCTGGTGACGGAGGCGGATTTCTCGCCGCGCGGGGCTTTGATGCGGTAGAGCCAGCTAATCACCGCCGGCGCCGCGACAAACATCAGGATCAGCGCCTGGACGACCGAGATCATCTGCTTGGAGACGCCGGAGCGCAGCTCCATCAGGTCGGCGCCGTTGCGCAGGGCGCCGAAGAGCAGCGCCGAAACGATCGAGCCAAGCGGATGGCTGTTGGCCAGCAGGGCGATGGCGATGCTGTCGAAGCCATAGCCGGCCGAGAAGAAGGACTTCAGCACGCGATCCAGGCCGATGATCTCGATGGCGCCCGCCATGCCGGCCAGCGCGCCGCTGATCGCCATGGCCAGCACGACATTGCGGGTGATGTTGATGCCGGCGTAACCGGCCGCGTCGCGATTGGCGCCCACGGTGCGGATCTCGAAGCCAAAGGTCGTCTTGTAGAGCAGCCACCACATGAACACCGACATCGCGAGCGCAATGAGGAACCCGATATGCAGCCGGCTCCCCTTGTCCACGAACGCGCCGCCGAATGATGCCAGGTTGCCCAGCAGCAGCCACGCGCCCGCGGCCAGAGCCAGGCTGATGCCCGCCACGATCCCGGCGTTGAGCTTGCTGAAGCGGCCTTTGAAGCCGTAACGCGTGATCAGGCGGAACAGCAGGTAGAGGACCAGGCCGACGAGGAGCGCAATGACGATTCGGGCCAGGGGGTTGGCCATCAATGCGGGCAGCTCATTCAGCCGCGGCAGTTGGGCCGACGCCAGGATCGGCCGGCTCTGCGGCACGCTGGCCCGCGGATCGCGCATCGGGCCTTTGAGCCCGACCAGGTAATCGCACAGGTTGAACGAGACGTAGTTCATCATCATGGTCGTGATGACTTCATGCGCCCCGAAACGCACCTTGAGGAAGCCGGGGATGCCGGCCCAGAGCGCGCCGCCCAGCATGCCCGCCAGAACCACCATGGGCAGATGGATGAACAGCGGCAGCCCTTTCACATTGATGGCGACCCAGACCGCCAGGATCTGGCCGATGTAGTACTGGCCTTCCACGCCGATGTTGAACAAGCCGCACTTGAAGCCGAACCCAACGCCCAGGGCCAGGAGCAGATAGGGCGTAGCTGCCACCAGCGTCTCGCCGAAGGCCCGCGTCTTCAGGAATGAGCCGTCCAACAAGCCCTTATAGGCCACCAGGGGCTGAGAGCCGGTGGCCCACATCGCCACGGCGCCGAGCACCAGCGCGGTGACAACGGCGAGCAGGGGCACACCCAGCCGATAGAGCAGGACTTGCAGCCTGCCAAGTTCGGGTTCTCGAACTTCTGCTTTTGAGGTTGCGGTCATCGTATCACCTCTGCTCCTGCACACCGGCCATCAGCAGGCCGACCCGCTCGCGTGTCGCTTCTTTGATCGGCAAGATGTCGAGGATTTCGCCCTTGTACATCACCGCCACCCGGTCGGAGAGCGACAGGATCTCGTCCAGCTCGGCGGAAGCCAACAAAACGGCACAGCCCGCGTCCCGCTGCTCGATGATGCGATGGTGGATGAATTCGATGGATCCGACATCGAGGCCGCGGGTCGGTTGGGCCGCCACCAGCAGCTTCACCGGGCGGTTCAACTCGCGCGCGACGATCACCTTCTGCTGGTTGCCACCGGAGAGGGTCGACACCGCGGTTTGCGCGCTCGGCGTGCGGATGTCGAACTCCTTGATCAGTTTGGCGGCATTGGCCGCGATGAAATCCTCTTCCAGGACCCCGCCTTTGGAGAAGGGCTCCTGATAATAACTGACCAAGGTCAGGTTGTCGCGCACGGAATAGCTCAGCACGAGGCCGTGCTTCTGCCGGTCCTCCGGGACGTGCGCCGTGCCATGCTCGAAGACCCAGCGCGGCGCATGGTTGACCAGGTCCGTATCGCCCAGGTGGATGTGGCCGGATTCGGCCTTCCGCAGCCCCGTGATGGCTTCCACCAACTCGGTCTGACCGTTGCCTTGCACCCCAGCGACTCCCAGCACCTCGCCCGCACGGACATCAAAGGAAACGCCGCGCACGGCCTTGTGTTTGCGGTCATCGATCACCGAAAGATCTTCCACCTTCAACACCTCGGCGCCGGGCTTGGCCTCCCCCTTCTTGACCTCCAGGATGACCTCGCGGCCCACCATCATGGCGGCCAGTTGCGCCTCGGTGGCCTGCGCCGGTGTCGTGCTGCCCACGACGCGGCCCGCGCGCATCACGGTAATCCGATCGGCGATGGCGAGCACTTCCTTGAGCTTGTGCGTGATGAAGATGATCGAAACGCCCTGATCCACCAGCGACTGCATGATCTTGAACATGTCCTGCGCTTCCTGCGGCGTCAGGACGGCGGTCGGCTCATCCAGGATCAGAATACGGGCGTCGCGATAGAGGACCTTGATGATCTCAACGCGCTGTTGGACGCCCACAGGCAGCGTTTGCACGTACTCGGTGGGATCCACGGCCAACCCGTAGCGCGTCGAAAGCTCGCGGATCTTCTCTTCGACCGCGTGAACGTTGAGACGGCTCAACGGCCCCATCCAGGCCGAACGCGGCGTCGGTGTCTCATCGCCCAGCATCACGTTCTCGGCGACGGTCATCACGGGCACGAGCATGAAGTGCTGGTGCACCATGCCGATCCCGTGTCGGATCGCATCCTTCGGGTCGGTCATGGTGATCGGCTTGCCGTCCACCAGGATTTCGCCCTCGTCGGCCTTGTAAAGCCCGTACAGGATGTTCATCAGGGTTGTTTTGCCGGCGCCGTTCTCGCCCAGCAGGGCGTGGATCTCGCCCTGTTCGAGCTGGAAGTCGACCTTATCGTTGGCGAGGACACCGGGAAAGCGCTTCGTGATGCCGCGCGCTTCAAGTGCTAAAGGCATAATCGCCTCCTCGGGAGTGGGGGACCAGATACTGGAAGCTGGAAGCTGGAAGCTGGAAACTGGAAGCTGGAAGTCTGCATCCAGTATCAAGTATCAAGTATCAAGTATCCAGTATCAAGTATCAAGCTTCTAACAAAAGGGGCGAACCGGTCAGTCATCTGGCCGGTCCGCCCCAGGCGTCACTCGGAGATCGCCGCGAAGACGGCAGCCCCAAGCAAGCGGTCCGGGAGGCTAAGGTTGCACCGTTGAGGCCGTTGCATGCTGCGCTCCTCGTACGATCCGTCAGGCCGTATTACGGCCCGTATTACGGGCCGTGTTACGGGCCACGTTACTGCTGGTAGCCGGTCTTGGCCTTGCCCGCAATCAGGTCCGCGGTCGCCGTGGCGACCTTGGCCTTGCAGTCGGCCGAGATCTTGCTGTCCCAGTCATGGTACGGGGCCAGGCCCACGCCGCCGTTCTTCAGATTGGCAGTGGCGATGCCGGCCTTCAGGCTGTCGCTGGCTGCGGCCTTCAGGGCCTCAAACACCGCGACGTCCACGTTCTTGGCCGCGCTGGTGATCAGGATGTCCTTGGCATCCGCGAACGTCAGGTACTGATCGACGTCCACACCGATGCCCATGGCGCCCTTTTCCTTCGCTGCCGTCAGACCACCGTTGCCCGTGTTGCCGCCGCAGCCGAAGATCACGTCCGCCTTCTGCGCGATCATCGCCAACCCGACTTCCTTGCCCTTCGCCGGATCGACGAACGACGGGATGTACTGGTTGAGGGTCTTAACGTTCGGGTTCACGCTCTTGGCGCCGTTCTGGTAACCGGTGATGAAGCGCACCACGGGCGGGATTTCCATGCCCGCCACCGAGCCGATCACGCCGGTCTTGCTCATGCACGCCGCCAGCACGCCCGCCAGGTAGCCAACCTCATCCTCCTGGAACATCAGGCTGGTCACGTTGGTCAGCCCACCATCGGCATAGCAGTCCTTCGCAGTGGCCGGGCATGTGGCCGAGCCCTCAGTCGGGAAGAAGGCGTTGTCGATGATCGCGAATTTGACGTTCGGGTACTCCATCGCTTTCTTCGCCGTCGCATCGCCCATCAGGAACCCGACCGTCACGATGACGTTGTAGCCTTCGGTCGCAAACGCATCGATGTTCTTCTCGTAGTCCGTCGCCTGCTTGGACTCGATGAACTTCGCCTCGACGCCCAGCTCCGTCACGGCCTTCTGCACGCCGGCCCATGCCGACTGGTTGAACGACTTGTCGTTCACGCCGCCCACGTCGGTCACCAGACCAACCTTCAGGGCCTTCGCCGCCGGAGCCGCTGCTGCCTCGCCGTAGCCGGTCTTGGCCTTGCCCGCAATCAGGTCCGCGGTCGCCGCCGTCACCTTGTCCTTGCACTCCTGGGAGATCTTGCTGTCCCAGTCATGGTACGGGGCCAGGCCCACGCCGCCGTTCTTCAGATTGGCAGTGGCGATGCCGGCCTTCAGGCTGTCGCTGGCTGCGGCCTTCAGGGCCTCAAACACCGCGACGTCCACGTTCTTGGCCGCGCTGGTGATCAGGATGTCCTTGGCATCCGCGAACGTCAGGTACTGATCGACGTCCACACCGATGCCCATGGCGCCCTTTTCCTTCGCTGCCGTCAGACCACCGTTGCCCGTGTTGCCGCCGCAGCCGAAGATCACGTCCGCCTTCTGCGCGATCATCGCCAACCCGACTTCCTTGCCCTTCGCCGGATCGACGAACGACGGGATGTACTGGTTGAGGGTCTTAACGTTCGGGTTCACGCTCTTGGCGCCGTTCTGGTAACCGGTGATGAAGCGCACCACGGGCGGGATTTCCATGCCCGCCACCGAGCCGATCACGCCGGTCTTGCTCATGCACGCCGCCAGCACGCCCGCCAGGTAGCCAACCTCATCCTCCTGGAACATCAGGCTGGTCACGTTGGTCAGCCCACCATCGGCATAGCAGTCCTTCGCAGTGGCCGGGCATGTGGCCGAGCCCTCAGTCGGGAAGAAGGCGTTGTCGATGATCGCGAATTTGACGTTCGGGTACTCCATCGCTTTCTTCGCCGTCGCATCGCCCATCAGGAACCCGACCGTCACGATGACGTTGTAGCCTTCGGTCGCAAACGCATCGATGTTCTTCTCGTAGTCCGTCGCCTGCTTGGACTCGATGAACTTCGCCTCGACGCCCAGCTCCGTCACGGCCTTCTGCACGCCGGCCCATGCCGACTGGTTGAACGACTTGTCGTTCACGCCGCCCACGTCGGTCACCAGACCAACCTTCAGGGCCTTCGCCGCCGGAGCCGCTGCTGCCTCGCCGTAGCCGGTCTTGGCCTTGCCGGACTTAAGATCCTCGGTCGCCGCCGTGACCTTGTCCTTGCACTCCTGGGAAATCTTGCTGTCCCAGTCATGGTACGGGGCCAGGCCCACGCCGCCGTTCTTCAGGTTAGCGGTCAGGATGCCGGCCTTCAGGGTCTTGCCGGCCAGGTTCTTGATGGCATCAAACACGGCCACGTCCACGTTCTTGGCCGCGCTGGTGATCAGGATGTCCTTGGCATCCGCGAACGTCAGGTACTGATCGACGTCCACACCGATGCCCATGGCGCCCTTTTCCTTCGCTGCCGTCAGACCACCGTTGCCCGTGTTGCCGCCGCAGCCGAAGATCACGTCCGCCTTCTGCGCGATCATCGCCAACCCGACTTCCTTGCCCTTCGCCGGATCGACGAACGACGGGATGTACTGGTTGAGGGTCTTAACGTTCGGGTTCACGCTCTTGGCGCCGTTCTGGTAACCGGTGATGAAGCGCACCACGGGCGGGATTTCCATGCCCGCCACCGAGCCGATCACGCCGGTCTTGCTCATGCACGCCGCCAGCACGCCCGCCAGGTAGCCAACCTCATCCTCCTGGAACATCAGGCTGGTCACGTTGGTCAGCCCACCATCGGCATAGCAGTCCTTCGCAGTGGCCGGGCATGTGGCCGAGCCCTCAGTCGGGAAGAAGGCGTTGTCGATGATCGCGAATTTGACGTTCGGGTACTCCATCGCTTTCTTCGCCGTCGCATCGCCCATCAGGAACCCGACCGTCACGATGACGTTGTAGCCTTCGGTCGCAAACGCATCGATGTTCTTCTCGTAGTCCGTCGCCTGCTTGGACTCGATGAACTTCGCCTCGACGCCCAGCTCCGTCACGGCCTTCTGCACGCCGGCCCATGCCGACTGGTTGAACGACTTGTCGTTCACGCCGCCCACGTCGGTCACCAGACCAACCTTCAGGGCCGCGGGCTTGGCTTCCGGGGCCTTGGTCGGTTCGACGACCGGGGCCTTGGTCGGTTCGACCACCGGCGCCGGGGTGGCCTTGGTGCCGCAGGCAGTCAGGACCATCGACAGGATGAGCACCAGGCTCAAGATCGAAAACAGTTTGGTACGCATGTGAAAGTCTCCTCCTTACTTATGTAGAAGCCAACTGTGTGAAGTACTAGTGGTGCAAGCGTGGGGCATTGTTTGGCCAGGAGTTATCGGGTTCGATGCAAATCTGAAGCGTGAGCGCTGAACCCCTGCCATTCAACCGGGTGATCACCTCCCTTCAGTCAGACATCTCTGCAGCGCCGTGCTCGAGCTGAGGCGCGCTGCGCAACCTTGCGTCAGCAATTGCATTGTAATTTTCAAGTTGTGATTTGTGATTTTCGAGTTGCGGCTTACGTTCGAACTATTATAACCAGATTCAGGCCGCACCGCAAATCGTCAGGAGTTCCAAGTGAGGCAAATCACGAGCGCAGAGTCGCCAACTTTTCCGCAAAGTTGGCAACTCTGCGCGGCCGGGAGTTTTGACAGCACGCACCTCCCAGGGTATAATTTTTCTATATAATCACAGAAAAATTAGAGGAAGCAGCATGGCCGTTCGGGAAATCATCACGCTGGGACACCCGACCCTGCGCCGCAAGGCGCACAAGGTCACCAAGTTCGGGCCGGAGACCCGGCAACTGATCGACGACATGATCGAGACGATGCGCCTTGCGCCGGGCGTCGGCCTGGCCGCGCCGCAGGTCAACGTGCCCGAGCGCGTGATCGTGGTGGAGCTGCCCGCGGATGAGGAGACCGGCGACCCGGCCGAGCTGTACGCGTTCGTCAACCCGGAGATCGTCCGCGCCTCCAACGAGGTCGAGGAAGGCCAGGAAGGGTGTCTCTCCATCCCCGGCTACCTGGGCGAGGTGGAGCGCAGCATCGAGATCACCGTGCGCGGGCAGGACGCCTGGGGCAAACCGCAGCGGCTCAAGGCCTACGACTACCTGGCCCGCATCTTCCAGCACGAGATCGACCACCTCGACGGCGTGCTCTTCATCGACCACATCGACGACCCCGCCAAGATCCGCAAGATCACCGCCGAAGAAGCCGCGGGCGCCACGGGGGAGATGGCCGAGGCCGCGGCGTTCATGGAGAAGTAGGTAGTGCGATAGTGCGATAGTGCGATAGTGTGGGGGTAACTCCCATACTCCCCTTCATCCTTCTACGGGTGCAGCTCGCGGATCATGGACGGCTCTTGGAGGTAGGCGGAGCGGCGGGCTGTGCGGATGGGGCGGTCAGATCCGCCCGCCGGGTGCCGGTGCAGTTCGGGTACGCGGTGCAGCCCCAAAACGACTGC
This sequence comes from uncultured Anaerolineales bacterium, assembly GCA_964513075.1. Classification (GTDB taxonomy): domain Bacteria; phylum Chloroflexota; class Anaerolineae; order CG2-30-64-16; family CG2-30-64-16; genus DAOUBP01. Next base: position 1,168 of record CAZELR010000085.1, on the reverse strand, counting down.
CCGGCGTTCGCCCCCTGCCGCGCGGTGCGCAGCCGCATCGGCTGGCCGCACTTCGGGCAGGCCGGCGCCGGCGCCGGGTTCTCTGCCTGCTTCGCCTTCTGATCGGAGCGCGCCTGATAGAGGCGCTCGGTGAAGCCGCCGTGCTCCACGAAATCCTGCCCCTGGTTCGCCACCTGGCGCCTGAGCAGATACGTTGCCTGGTTGATCAGGCAGATCAGCGTGTTCGCTGCCACCTCAGGCGTGGCTGCCGCGATGCCGTAGGGGTCGTATGAATCGAGTTCGGCGGCCTCTGGCTCCCCATATCTGCGCCGCACCCGCATGGCCTCGGGCGAATCCTTGGTCCACTGGCGCAGGCGGTGCTGGCGCAGGAAATCCTCGTAGTCCAGCAGGAGCTCTTCCAGGCTGGCCTTCGCCACGTTGGTCAGCTTAAGCTCCATCTTCTTCGACGTCGCGGAGGCCATGCTCCCCTCGGCGATGTTCTGGCGTCCGCTGCGCGCGGCCTGGACCATCTGGTCGTGGGTGCGGGAGCGCTTCTCCACGAAGCGATCGCAGAAGATGACGGTTGCGTCGTAAATCACCTGGGCCACCTGGAAGCTGCGCAGCTTGCGGTAGCCTCCATGAGGTGGGAGGAGCCGGTCAGACAAGTCGGACCCGTCAGACAAGGGACGCTCGTCCGACCTGTCTGACATTTTGAACTCATTGGGCGCGCTCATGCCATCCCTCCGATGATCTCATCCAACAATCCCTCGGTCTCTCGTTCCACCGCCAGGATATCAACGCTGATCTCTTCCAACGTGCGCAACGGCTGCAGCTTATGCTCAACCTGCAATGCCACCGATTTTAGCACACGGCCTGATCTGTGACAAGCCGCGCGAGGAGACAGGGAGAGGGGGCGAGGGGGTGAGAGGGTGACCCAGGGTTGCCAACTTTGCGGAAAAGTTGGCAACCCTGGGTTGCGCCGGATCAGATCGCGTCCAGCGTCTTCTCGGTCTGGGGATCGAACAGGTGCATGTTGTCCATGTTGATCACCAGGTCCAGCGTCTCGCCGATGCGCGCGCTCGTGCGCGGATCGACGCGCGCGATGAATTGCTTCTTGCCGGTCAGCAGGTACAGATAGATCTCGTTGCCCATCAGCTCGGTGACGTCCACGTCGGCCCTGATCGGCGCG
>CAZELR010000084.1:4192-15788 GCA_964513075.1 uncultured Anaerolineales bacterium | reverse complement strand
ACCTGGCCGGCCTGGGCTACGGCGGCGAAGGCTACACCAGCTTCTCCATCGCCAGTCCGACGGGGGAAGGGTTGACCAACGCGTTGACGTTTACGCGCGTGCGACGATGTACGATGGTGGACCATTTCAGGATTGTGTGACTATAGACGAACGACGAAGGACGGAGGACGAAAGCTCAGTCCATTGTCATTCGTCATTCGTCACTCGTCATTCGTCAGCCATTGAGGAATATGCACCCATCTCTCGCTCTCATCGAATTCGACTCCATTGCGGCCGGCATCGAGGCCGGGGATGCGATGGCTAAAAAGGCGCCCATCGCGCGGATCGTCGCGGGCACGGTGCACACCGGCAAGTACCTGGTGCTGGTCTCGGGTGAGGTGGCCGACGTGGAGGAGTCGCTGGCCGCGGGGCTGGCGACAGGCGCGAGCGCGGTGCTCGACCACGTCTACCTGCCCGGCGTGCACCCGCACGTCGTCGACGCGCTCGCGATCCAGCGCCGTCCCCGGCCGCTGGCCAGTTTGGGTGTGGTGGAGACCCGCACCGTGGCCGCGGCCATCGCCGCCGCGGATGCCGGTATCAAGGGCGCGCAGGTCAACCTGCTGGAGGTGCGCCTGGCCGACGGGCTGGGCGGCCGCGGCCTGGTGCTCTTCGACGGGCTGGTGGCCGATGTGGAGGCCGCGGTGCGCATCGGCACGGACGCCATCGCCGGAGCCGGCACGCTTATTCATGCGGTGGTCATTCCCCAACTGCACCCCGAGATGGCCGAGAATTTGCTGGCGGATACGCGGTGGCGGCCGCGGGCGCGAGAGATCACAGCGAATCGGCCGGATTGATCGAATCAGGACGCTGCTGCAAGGACTCTATGTCTACGAACCCCACCATCGACCTCATTCACCGCCACGGCTCGGTGCGCGCTTACCGGCCTGACCCGGTGCCTGCCGAAACCGTAGAAGCCATCGTCGCAGCCGCACAGTGCACCTCAACCTCGTCCAATCTGCAAGCGTACAGCGTGATTGCAGTCACCGACGCGGCGACGCGTGCCCGGCTGGCCGAGTTGTGCGGCAAGCAGGCGCACATCAGCCAGGCGCCGGTCCTCCTGGTCTGGTGCGCGGACCTGGCCCGGCTGGAACGTGCGTGCGCGCTGCGCGGCTACACGCAGGAGGCCGGCTACGCTGAGAACTTCGTGATCGCCGCGGTCGATGCCGCCATCGCCGCACAAACGGCTGCGCTGACCGCCGAGTCGCTGGGGCTGGGCATCTGCTACATCGGCGGCATCCGCACCAACCCGGCGCAGGTGATCGAGCTGCTCGGCCTGCCCCCCCTGACCTTTCCGATCACCGGCATGACGCTGGGCTGGCCCGCGGCCGAGCCGCGCATGCGTCCCCGGCTGCCTCTGGCCGCCGTGCTGCATTGGGAGCGCTACAACCCAGACCAGGACGGTGAGTTAGCCGACTATGACCGGGCCATGGCGGGCACCGGCATCTACGGCGGCCGCCAGGCGCCTGTGCCCGGCAAGCCGGATGAGGTCGAGAACTACGGCTGGACCGAACATTCGGCGCGACGCGTATCTCAGCCGTCACGAACAGGGTTGCGAGAGGTGCTGGAAGCACAGGGGTTTGCGCTCAAGTAGCCTGTTCCTCACCCCCCGGCCCCCTCTCCTGGCGGTGAACAGCAGACCGCCAGGAGAGGGGGAGAAGGACTCCACTGAATGCCGCATGCGCGCTCCGAGTTTACTGCCGGCGTCCGCGATGAGCTGCCGATCCTGCTGGGTGTGGCGCCCTTCGGGATGATCTATGGCGCGCTCGCGGTGGCGGCCGGACTGCCCAACGCCGCGGCCCAGTCGATGTCCTTCATCGTCTTCGCCGGCTCCGCCCAGTTCGTCCTCACGCAATTGGTCGGCGCCGGCACACCCGCCGCGGTGCTCCTGCTCACGGTGCTGGTGGTGAACCTGCGCCACATGCTCTACAGTGCATCGATCGCGCCCTATGTCCAAGGGCTGTCGCGCCGCTGGAAATGGCTTCTCGCCTACCTGCTGACCGACGAAGCCTACGTCGTCACCATCACGCACTACCAGCAGACCTCAACGAAAGAGCACCACAAAGACATAGAGGGCACAAAAGATATAATTTCTCGACGTCCCCTGAGCCTTCGCAGCGAGATCCCAGATGATGCAACGGACAAGCGCCATTGGTACTTTCTCGGCGCGGGGCTGGCGTTGTGGAGCTGCTGGCAGGTCAGCACGGCGGTCGGCGTCTTCCTGGGCGCACAGGTGCCGCCGAGCTGGTCGCTGGACTTCACGCTGCCACTCACCTTCATCGCGCTGGTGATTCCGGCCCTGGTCGACCGGCCGGCCGTGGCCGCGGCGCTGACCGCGGGGATTGTCGGGGTGATCGGCGCAGACTGGCCGTACAAAACCGGACTGGTGGCCGCCGCGCTGATCGGGATTGGGGTGGGTGCGTGGCTCGATGCCAGACAGGGGGCGCGGGGCGGACGGGGAGAGAACAACGGATCGGCAGGATTGAACGGATCGACGAGATTGAACGGATCGGCCGGTGATCCACCAGTCAGAGAAGACCTGACGTGACATCCACAGCACTCTGGCTGACCCTGATCGCCGGCGGCGTGATTACCTACGCCATCCGTCTGTCGCTGATCCTAACCTGGGGCCGGGTGACGCTGCCGCCGGTGCTGCTGCGCGGGCTGCGTTTCGTGCCGCCGGCCGTGCTCTCGGCGATCATCTTGCCGGAGATCCTGCGCCGCGATGGGGCGCTGGATGTGTCGTTCGGCAACTTCAGGCTGCTGGCCGGCGTGATCGCCGCGCTGGTCGCCTGGCGGACAAAGAACGCGCTGCTCACCATCGCCGCGGGGATGGCGGCGTTGTGGATTTTGCAGGCAGTCATGTAGGGGCGAGGCATCACAGAGTTGCCAACTTTTCCGTAAAGTTGGCAACTCTATCCCTTCAAATACCGCGACCCACCCTACTGCGACCACACGGTCGGCTGGCGGTCCCAGCGGAAGGCGCGCAGCTCAGCGCGCAGGACTTCCGGCAGCGGGCCGGCATCCGAGGCGGCGATGTTGGCCTCGACGTTGCCCATCTTGCGCATGCCGGGAATGATGGTGCTGACGGCCGGATGGTTCAGGATGAAGCGCAGCGCCATGGCGGGCAGGGTCAGCCCCGCGGCCTCGGCGATGAGCTTGAGCAGGTCGGCGCGCTCGACGCTGGGACCGAGGTTCTCAGGCACAAAGTAGCTGTTGCGCCAGTCCCCGTCGGGCCACTTGCTGTCCTTGGTGAGGGTCCCGGTCAGCGTGCCTTCATCGAACGGCACGCGGGCGATCACCGCCACGTCGTGCGCCTGGCACGCGGGGAACAGCTCATCCTCCGGGTTCTGGTCGAAAATGTTGTAGATCACCTGCACCGCGTCGATCAGCCCGCTCTTGACCGCGGCCACCCCGTTCCACGGCTCCCAGCGGTTGATGCTGATGCCCACCGCATGGATCAGGCCCTGCCGCTTGAGCTCGTCCAGCTTCCTGGCCCAGCGGTCATCCTGCACCCAGCCATCTTCCCACACATGAAACTGAATCAGGTCGAAACTCTCCAGCCCGGCGTTCTTCAGGCTGCTGTGCACGTACTGCTCGATGTGGTCGGGCGGAAAGCACTCGTCCAGCGTGTACTCCCGCCGGCTGGGCCACTTAAAATTCTTCGCCGGCATCTTGGTGGCAGTGTAGAGCTTCTTGCCCGGATTGGCACGCACCAACTGTCCCAGCAATCCCTCGCTGTGGCCGGCGCCGTAGGCCCACGCCGTGTCGAAGAAGTTGCAGCCAAGCTCCACCGCGCGTTGCAGCGAAGCCAATGACTCGGCATCATCCGACTCGGTCCAGCCCCCCATGCCCCACATGCCGTAGCCTATATCGCTTACCTGCCAGCCGGTGCGTCCGAAACGACGAGTATTCACTGTGATCTCCTTGTCTGAAGAATTCCCCCCCTCTCCCGCCTTGCGGGCGGGAGAGGGGGCCAGGGGGTGAGGGCTCACGCCACCGGCCAAAAGTTCGAAGCCTGCTTTGGGAACAGGATGCCCACCAAGGTTCGCGCATCGTCGCCATCCGCCCAGCAGTCAACGTAGACCGCTCGCAGCTCATCCAGCGAACGATGTCCGAACAACAAATGGAGAAACGTGAGACCCGGGAAGCCGGCTGCCCCGCCATCGTCATGGGTAGGGGTCCACGGCTCGACGACGGCGATGCGTCCGGCCTCGAACACCAGCCGCAGCCCTTCGCGGTAGAAGCTCAGCTTGAGCTCGCCCGTATGGCCCACGGCCACGGACCCGGCCAGGCGCTCCTCCAAAACCGGTGCGATATGGCGTACGAACGCAGGGAGGTCGGGCACGCGCAGATACCACGCATAGCTCGGGCGCTCTTCGGGCAGCCGATCACGCGTCACACTGTAAAAGGGATGTCCACCACCCAGATGAAAGGACACCTTGTTCAGCGTCTTCGCCTCATCCGCAGCTTTGGCCTCGCCGCTGGCCTGGGCCAAACGCAGGATGCTCGGCGCGGCCGCCAGCCAGGAGGCGCCCGGCTTCAGCTCCAGCACCTGGATGCCGAGGGTCGCACCCCACAGCTTCGGCGAAAGACCCATGATGCCCACCGGCTCACCGGCCGCGGTCTCGATCACGCGCCACTCCAGCCCGTTCACATTCAGCGTGCTCTTGCCGAACAACTCATAGCGCCACAACGCCTCGTCGCGCACACAGGCCACCAACGACCGCTGCGCGGCCGCCTCATCGACGGCCATCACAAACGGCAGATCCGCCTCGGTCACCGGCCGCAGCCGATACGGCTCGATCTCGCCCTCTTTCAGCCGAGGGATCAGGGCTGCTGCGGCCGCGCGGCCGCCGCCCAGCGCCATCGTCATCTCGTAGCCGAACTGGCGATAGTAGTACGGGATGCCGGTGATGGCCTGGACCAGCTCCCCGCGCGCGGCGCTCCAGGCGTGGATCACGTCGAACTGAGCCCGGATGAGCCCGCGCTTGCGGTAGGCCGGATCGGTGCCCACTAACTCGGGCCGGCCCACCTTGAAGGGGATGCCGCCGTAGGACCAGGTCTGCGAGATCAGATTGAGGCTGGAGACGATCTTGCCCGTAGCCTGTTCCTCGACGATGGTGAAATCGTCCGCGGCGAAGGTGGGATGATCCCCGCGCAACAGGTCGCGCGTCCAGGCCGCCACCCCCTCGTCCGGCTCGACCACGCCGGGATCGCGATGGATCATTTTGTTGGACTCAGCCAGGGCTTCGGCGTCGGCCGGGGTCGACCGGCGCAGGATGAGGCCGTTGCCCAGGGAACGAGGCAGAGAAGAAGTCATGGCCATGCTAAAGCTCGATCACGCTGTCGGCCGACCACATCGCCGTGATGATGTCCGTCATGCCGCCGACAATGCCCACCCGCACGCTGCCATCGAGGTGGAGATAGTCCAGGCAGGTCTTGCAGATCACGAGGTGCACACCCTGCGCCTCCAGCGCGACCAGCTCGGCCAGTATCGGCGAACCATCGCAGACCAATTTGACGCCGTCAGTATAGAAACAGATCGCCGCCGGCAAGGTTCCGGCATCGGCGAGCAGCGCCAGGAACTTGCGTGCAAGGAGTTCGCGCAAGGGCTGGGCCTCAGGGCCGGTGACCCCCATGCCATCCGATTTGAAAACGACGACAACGGACTTCTGTGCGTTCAAGATGCTCCCCCTGAATGAAGTTGCCGACAGTATAGCACAGCCACAGGCCTGTTCCGCAATCCGGCGGATTGCGATACAGAAAGCTCGCGCGGCGGCCGCGTCATTTTTGACAACGGGAGCCAGTTAGCAGTATATTAATCTCAGCTTCAGCGCTTCGGCGCGATGCATTTCATGAAAGGAGGGCGAACGTGATGGCCCATATCGAAGTATCCACGCAAACCGTTGCGGTCTGCGCAAGTCACGCTTGCCCGTCCGAGGCAGCCTGAAGCACTGAGGAGAACTCCATCTGGCTTCAGGGCCATGAGCGGCGACGCGATCGCGCAGCTCATGGCCTTACTTTTTAATTCCAAATGGAGAACATACCCTTGCCTACTCGAGAAGAAAAGATGTGGCAGCACATTCGAGAAACTGCTGCCCTGCGGGAGACCCGCAAACAAACCAAAAAACCGCCCAAGGAAACGCGCGTACGGCAGAGAGACTGGACAGACGTCTTTGCCGAAGACCCGGATGGCTACGATGACCTGGACATCACCGACCGGGAGCGCATCATGCCCAAGGGAGAGACGGAGTGGCGCCAAGCGAAGGTGATCCGCTCTCCGCTGCACGACGGCTTCGGGCTGGCCGAGCCGACTCGCGCGGCCGAACACACTGCGGAACTGACAAGAATCGAAGGCACGGTCATCGAGGTCAGCTCGGGGCTGTGCAGCGTGCAGGCGGGCGAGCAGGCCTACCTGTGCCACCTGCGCAACGCGCTGCGCGCGCCACACAGCGGCTACAGCAACATGGTGGCCGTCGGCGACCGGGTGACCATCTCGCACAACGGGGGGAACGGCGGCATGGTCGAGGCGATCCTGCCCCGGCACAGCGCGCTGGCCCGGCCCGACCCGTTCAACGTCTACAAACAGCAGGTGATCGTGGCGAACGTCGACCAGGTGCTGATCGTTGCAGCCTGGCGCGAGCCGGCGTTCTGGCCTGAGCTCGCGGACCGCTACCTGATCGCCGCGCTGCGCCACAACCTGGCCCCGGTGATCGTCATCAACAAGATCGACCTGGCCGAGGACGACCGCGAGCTGAACGCCACTGCGGCCGCGTATCGGGGCGCAGGCCACCGCGTGATCCTGACCAGCGCGAGGCGCCGGACCGGGCTGGACGAGCTGCGCGGCATCCTGGAGGGGAAGATGACCGCCCTGGCGGGGCTGTCGGGAGTGGGCAAGTCATCGCTGTTGAGCGCGGTCGAGCCGGGGCTGAACCTGCGCGTGGCCGAGGTCAGTGACCGGCGGCATGAGGGCCGGCACACCACGACGCAGGTCACGCTGCACCCGCTGGCCGCGGGCGGCTTCGTGGCCGACACGCCCGGCATCCGGGAATTCGGCCTGGCCGGCCTGAAACCGACCGAACTGCTCCGTTTCTATAGCGAATTCGCCGCAGCCGGGCCGTGCGAGTTCGCGAACTGCTCGCACACGCGCGAGCCGGGCTGCGCAGTCAAGGCTGCCGTGCGCGGCGGACGCATCTCGGCCATGCGCTACGAGAGTTACGTCAAAATCCGGCGCGATCTGGCACAATAGGTAGGGCGAGACATTCCTATAACGTTGCGTCGGTGCGGAAGTTTTCGCATCAGAACAACTTACGCTCGTCAAGCACGTGCTTGCCTGGAATGCCTCGCCCTTACTGTGTTATAATTCACACCATGGAACTCTTCATCATCCGTCACGCGCAATCCACCAACAACGCGCTGCCCGACGAGCGGGACCGCGTCGTCGACCCGCCGCTGACCGCGATCGGCCGGCGGCAAGCTGAGCTGGTGGCGGCCTACCTGACGCAAAGCACGGATCGCAGCACCGCGCCTTGCGAGACAGAGACGCCGTTTGGCGCTAACGGCTGCTACTTTGGGATCAAACGGATCTACGCCAGTGCGATGTATCGCGCCCTGGAAACTGCGGAGCCCATCGGCCGAGCATTGGGGCTGCGCCCTGAGGTGTGGGTGGAGGTGCACGAGCACGGCGGCATGTGGCTGGACCACGGCGCGCCGGCCGGCATCGTCGGCTATCCGGGCATGACCCGCGCCGAGATCACCGCCCGCTTTCCCGACATGCGCCTCCCGGAGGATATCACCGAGAACGGCTGGTATGACCCCGCCCGCGGCAACGAGGGCTGGGAGTCAGCCAGGCTGCGCGCTGAGCGGGTGGCCGCCAGGCTGCGCGCGTGGGCGGATCCGGATGACCGCATCGCGCTGGTCACCCACGGCGGGTTCAGCGCCCTGCTGCTGCGGGCACTGTTCAGTGTGCCGCCCACCGCGCATCTTTTTTTCCACCACGACAACACCGGCATCACGCGCGTGCGGTTTCGTGCCAATGGCGAGACCAGCCTGCGCTACCAGAATCGCGTGTCGCATCTGCCGGCGGAGTTGATTACGTAGGGCCTCACCCCCCTGCCCCCTCTCCTGCACTGCGGTGCAGGAGAGGGGGAGACCGAAAGGGCAGGCGCAAGGCACTGCCCCTACTCTCCCTACTACCCCCAACCGCTGCGGTGCAGGAGAGGGGGAGGCCGAAAGGGCAGGCGCAAGGCACTGCCCCTACTCTCCCTAGTGCCCCCTACTGCAGCGCATCGACCTCGACGGTCAGCGCATCGACCAGATCCATCAGCGCCTGGACCTCGGCGCGGGTCGGAAGGCCGCGGTTGCGCAGCGCCCGCTCGATCTCAGCCGGGCCCACCGGCTCACCGGTGAGGGCAGCCGGACCAGGCTCCTGCAGCCGGGCGGCCAGCCGCCGGCCCTCGTCTTCCGCCAACTCTCCGAGGCCGACCAACCTGTCGATGCGCCGTGCGATCTCATCATCCACCTGACGCGCCAGGTCCAGCGGCGCGGCAAGGCTTCGGCGCAGCACGGTCAACGTGTTGCCCCCGGCTTGCACCAGGCCGGTGAGCACCGCCAACGGCAGAAAGCCGGACCGCTGCTTCTCCTGCTCGAAGATGATCTGGGTCAGGATCAGCGTGGTGAGATCCTCACCCGTGACGTAATCCAACACCTGGACAGCGACGCCGGCGCGGATCATTTCGGCGACGTGCTCGAGCGCAATGTACTGCTTCGCCGCCGTGTCGTACAGCTTGCGGTTGGGATAGCGTTTGATGATCAACAGGCTCTACCTTCACCATGAAGACACAAAGACACGAAGTTTCTGATTTGTGGCTTCGTGCCTGCGCGGTGATTCCTTATTGGATCAATCTGATTTCTTAAGCTCTTCGACCTTCTTGGTCAGCGCGGTGATCTTGGCGCTCAAAGTGGCAATCTCATCCTTGGAGGGGACGTTCATCCGGGCCATGACATCCTCGATGCGCCGCTCCAGCTCATCGGCTGCGCGCTCCGGGGCTCCGGCCAGTTTTGTGGTCTTGTCCAGCACGGACTTCCGCTTCTCGAGCACGTCCTTCAGCATCTTCTTGCCATCGGCTTCGGCGATCTCGCCGCGCTCGACCAGCCGGGCAACGAAGTCCTCGATCTCATCTTGCGCCAGTCCCACGACGCCGATGCCGGCCAGCAGCACCTTATGCGCAGCGGCCAACAGCGGGCTCTTCTCGATGCTTTCAGCGGCGTCCTTGACGCGGCCCCTAATCCTGGCAGCGGTGGGGCTTTGCTCGACCTCCCCGGCAACATCCCTGGCCGCTCCGACGATCTTCCGAGCCCCGGGCAGCTTTTCCACCTGATCGATCACATCCTTAACGGTCTCCTTGATCTCGACGACCAAGGGATCCGCCCCAACCACCTCCGGCGCGGCCTCCGTTGCAGCATCCTTGATTTCCTCAGCCATTTCTTGCCTCCTGCCCTGAGAGTCAAACACCAGATTTCTGCGAGAAACCTGATTTTTCTACGCTATGACGCAGTGCGTCATGAGCCTACTATAGCATGTCGCCCTGCGGCTGTCAACCTCACCCCCCGGCCCCCTCTCCTGAGGACGAAAAGAGGTCGTCAGGAAAGGGGGAGCAGACGCGCCTTTGACATCCACCTGCCGCGACCCTATAATCCCACATAGGACTGTGCGAATGGCCGGCTGGGGCAGGCGCGAGGCCATGCCCCTACGCAGGTCGCCATGAGGGGCGCACCCGCACGGTCTCGGAGGCGCGGGAACCGCAGCCCTTGCCGGGACGTCACTATTTCGACACCGTTCTTCACGACACAACCGGCCGGCGCGCAGACGCCTGACCGATGAAAGGAAATTATGAGAAAACACCATTATGTCACCAGGCTGGCGCTGCTGGCGGTTGCGTTGGGGCTCCTGGCGGGCTGTTTGCCGGCCCCTGCTGTCTTGCCGACCGCAGCGCCCACCGCCGCACCCAGCGCCACCCCGCCGCCCGCAGGAGCCGACCCGACCCCTGCAGGATCGGGCGTGATCGTCAGCACCAGCGTCGCAGGTGCGTCCTCGGGCCCGCTCCCCACGAGCACCGCGACGGCCGCGGCGCCCCTGCCACCCCTCACGACAGGCAGCTCGCCGCGCACAGTGACCACGGCCGACTGGGGCCGCACGATCGAGATGCGCGTGGGCCAGCGCTTCCTGCTCAACCTGGGAGAGGGCGCGGCCTGGATCATCGAGATTGCCGACCCGCGGGTTCTGGGTCCGGTGACGGGTATGGAGGCGCCCGAGGGTGCGCAAGGGCTGTTCGAGGCGCTCGCGGCCGGGGCGACCACCCTGGCCGCTACCAACGAGCCGGCCTGCCTCAAGGCGCGGCCGGCGTGCAAGCTCCCCACCCGCACCTTCGAGGTGACGGTGGTGGTGAAATAAAAGTCATTTGACGCACGATGGCCCGATTGCTATAATAGCTGCAATATGTCCGTCATCCCCATCTACACCATCGGCTACGGCAGCCGCTCGCTGGATAACTTCGTGGCTGCCCTGCAGATGCACGGCATCGAGTACATCATCGATGTCCGTTCCGCGCCCTATTCCAGCTTCAAGCCGGAGTTCTCCAAGAGCGCGTTGGAGGCGAGCCTGGCTGAGCAGGGCATCCGCTACCTCTACCTCGGCGACGCGTTGGGCGGCCAGCCGAAAGATCGCGACTGCTACGAAGATGACAAGGTGGTTTACGCGCGGGTGAAGGAGAAGCCGTTCTACCGCGCTGGGATCGCCCGCGTGCAGACCGCGTTCCGGCAACAGCGCCGCGTCGCGCTGATGTGCAGCGAGGGGAAGCCGGAGCTGTGCCACCGCTCCAAGCTGATCGCGGCGACACTGATCGAGCTGGGCATTCCGGTGGTGCACATCGATGAGCACGACAGCCTGCGCTCGCAGGACGAAGTCCTCGCCGGCCTGACCGACGGCCAGCTCAGCCTGTTCGGGGAGCACGATTTCACTTCGCGCAAGCGCTATCGCGCCGCTCCACCCGCCCGGCCGGACGAGGAAGAGACGGATGATTGATCCGAGGTTCGTCACCATCGGCGCCTATGGCTGGGATGCGGCCGCGTTCTTTGCCGCGCTGACCCAGGCCGGCGTAGACACCTTCTGCGATCTGCGCGCGCGCCGCGGGGTGCGGGGCAGCGCGTATGCCTGGGCCAACAGCCAACGACTGCAGGCGCGCCTGGCCGAACTGGGCATCCGCTACCTGCACCGGCCCGACCTGGCGCCCAGCGCAGAGACACGCGCCGCCCAACACGCGGCCGACGCCGCAACCAAGACCGCTAAACGGCAGCGGGCGACGCTCAGCCCGGATTTCGTCGCCGCATATCGCCGCGAGCGCCTGGCGGACTTCGACAGCGCCGCCTTCATCGCCTCTCTGGGCGCAGAAACGGGCGCCAAGGCGCGGGTCGTTGCCCTCTTCTGCGTGGAATCCGAGCCGGCGGCCTGCCACCGCTCGCTGCTGGCCGACCGGCTGGCCGCCGATCGCGGGGTTGC
>CAZELR010000084.1:0-4092 GCA_964513075.1 uncultured Anaerolineales bacterium | reverse complement strand
CGGCCTGCCACCGCTCGCTGCTGGCCGACCGGCTGGCCGCCGATCGCGGGGTTGCGGTGGCACACCTGAGGCCGGCGGCATCTTCTCAATTTTAGAGTTGCCAACTTTCGGAAAGTTGGCAACTCTAGCCAGGGAGCGACGCCCATGAAGGTCCTCATCGTGGCAAAGACGCGCCAGGGCAGCGGCGCGTGCATCGGCGGCATCACCTTCGACGGCCGCAGCGTGCGGCTCATCGCTCCGGACGCGGGCTTCAACGAACACGTCGGGCTGGAGTACCAGGTGGGCGACGTGTGGGAGATCGACGCGTCCCCCGCCGAGCAGACGATCCCGCCCCACATCGAAAACATCGTCGTCCGTGCCAAGAAGCGGCTGGGCGCCATGGACACGCCTGAAGAATTCATCGCGGCGCACATGCCACCCTTCAGCGGCGGCGTCGAGGGCCTCTACAACGGCCTGGCCCAAGCTACGCCCACCGGGGCGCTCTTCATCGCCCAGCGCACCGGAATTCCCCCCTTCAGCACGATGTTCTGGCAGCCGGACCAGCCGCTCTACCGCGATGAGACCGCCAAGCGCATCCGCTACCGCTACCCCTGCCCCGAGGACGGCCGCACCCTCACCTTCGTCGGTTTCCAGGAACCGGTGGAGACGATCCCGGCCGGGGCGTTGGTGCGCGTCTCGCTGGCCCACTGGTGGCGGCCGGATAACGACCCGGACGCCGAGCTGCGCTGCTTCGTCCAGCTTTCCGGCTGGTTCTTGCCCCAGAGCCGCAGCGGCAGCGCGCAAACGTCGCGCCGGACACCGGCGGCGCCTCCCCCGCCGACCACGCCGGCCCCTCGGTCCGATCTTGCCGCCGCGGTGCGCCCAGCCGAGCCAACCAACGATCAGAGCCTGGCGGCTGCCCAGGCGCTGCTCAAAACTGTCTTCGGCTACGATGCGTTTCGCCCGCTGCAAGCCGAGATCATCGCCAATATCCTGGCCGGCAGCGACACCCTGGCGGTGATGCCAACGGGGAGCGGCAAGTCACTGTGTTATCAGCTCCCGGCGCTGCTGCTGGACGGGCTGACGGTGGTAGTTTCGCCGTTGATCTCGCTGATGCAGGACCAGGTGATGCAATTGCACGAGCTGGGGGCGCCGGCCGCGTTCCTGAACAGCACGCTGGACTATCCCACCTATCTCCGCACCGCGGAGAGCGCCCGAACGGGCGCGATCAAGCTGCTGTACACTTCGCCAGAGACGCTGCTGCGGCCCGAGACGCTGGTGCTGCTGGAACGCGCGGGCGTCGCCTGCCTGACCATCGATGAGGCGCATTGCATCTCGCAGTGGGGACACGATTTCCGGCCGGAGTACCGCCAGCTCCTGCCGGTCCGCCGGCGTTTCCCGGCCGCGGTCTGCGCGGCGTTCACCGCCACGGCAACGCAACGCGTCCAGGACGACATCCGGGGGATCCTGGGGTTCCGCCGCGAGAACGTCTTTGTGGCCAGTTACAACCGGGAGAATCTCTTCCTCGAAGTGCGCTCGCGCACCGGTGGGCTGGCGCAGGTCCTCGCGTTCCTGGAGGCTCACCGCGGGCAATCAGGGATCATTTATTGCAGCACCCGGCGCCAGGTGGACGGTCTCGCGGCACAGTTGGCCGCGGCCGGCTGGCCGGTGCTGCCCTACCATGCCGGGCTGGACGCAGCGATGCGCCAGCGCAACCAGGACGAATTCTCGCGCGACCGGGTCCCGATCATCGTGGCCACGATCGCGTTCGGCATGGGGATCAACAAGTCGAACGTGCGCTTCGTGCTGCACTACAACCTGCCGGAGAGCCTGGAGAACTACTACCAGGAGATCGGCCGGTCGGGCCGCGACGGGCTGCGGGCCGACTGCCTGCTGCTGATGAGCCGGGCTGACCTCAATACGCGCAACAGGCTCATCGACGAAGGCACGGCATCGGAACGCGCGGGCCGGCAGGCGCGTTTGCAGGCGATGGTGCGCTATGCCGAGGCCGCGGATTGCCGCCGCGCGCCGCTGCTGACTTACTTCGGCGAGGAGCCGGACGCGGCAACATGCGGCTTCTGCGACAACTGCCTGTCCGCCGCGGCCAAAACGCCGCGCGTCGATGTCAGCGACGACGCGCGCCTCTTTCTGCGCTGCGTCGTCAACACTGACCAGAGTTTCGGCCCTGGCCACATCGTCAAAGTGCTGCGGGGATCGCGCGCGGCCGAGGTGCTGCGCTGGCGGCACGACCAGGCACCGGAGTACGGCGCGGGCAGAGTCCGCTCCGCTGAAGCATGGCGCGAGCTTGCCGACGAGTTCATCCGCCAGGGACTGGTGGCTCAGGATATGGGCCACGGGAACCTGACGCTGACCGAGAAGGGGATCGCAGTGCTGCGCGGTGAGCCAGTGCTCGTGGCGGCCGAAGTGTTGCGACCCGCTGCTGCCGGGACGCCCGGGCCGATCGCGGCCGAGGCCACCGATGCGGCCCTGTTCGAGCAGCTCCGCGTCCTACGCCGCAAGCTCGCGGACGCGGCCAACGTGCCGCCCTTCGTCATCTTCTCCGACCGCACCTTGACAGAGATGGCGGCCACCTACCCGCAATCGCCCAAACGCCTACTGGACATCCACGGCATGGGTGAGCGCAAGCTGGCGCAATACGGCGAAGCGTTCCTGGCCGTGATCCGGGACTACTGCGCCGAACGCGGCCTGCAGGAGCGGCCCGCGCCCGCGGCCGCACCGGTCCAAGTGCGGCCGCAAACCGCAAACGGCGTCGTGCGCGGCAGCCGGACCGATGAAGTCGGCGCGTTGTTCGCCGCCGGCCGCACCCTCGAAGAGCTGCAGGCGCTGTACGGCGTGACGCGCGGCACCATCGTGCAACATCTGGCGCGCTGCGTCTACGCCGGTCAACGCTTCGACTCGGAGCGCCTGCGCGCACTCTCCGCGCTGCCGGCCGAGGACCAGACACGCGTGCTGGCCGCGTTTGCCGAGCACGGCGCCGAGCAGTTGCGGCCGATCTTTGACGAATTCGAGGGAGCGATTCCGTACGAGGAGCTGCACATCATGCGGATGGTGTATGCGGTCATGGCCGGAACCACTCCGCCAATGCTTGGGCAGGCGTGCGCGCGGTGACACTCGATGGCGCCCGCTCGCGCTGCTGATCGTCCAGCGTGATCAAGACGGCCTGCTCTGCATGAGCTAACGCCACGTAGACCGCATCGCAGCCGCGAATGCGCTGTCTTGCTGCGATTTCCGTCGCGAGATCCCCCAGCGACACATCCACCGCGATCCGTTGCATGTCTGGACGAAGGCCGTATTCTCCGGCGACTGCCAGCGCCAACCGCTCGTCACCGGCGCCGCGGGCAATCGCGGCCGCCACCTCAGCTAAGGCGATGCTGGGAAGGTAGACGTACGCTCCCGCGTCCATAAGGCGCCCCATGAAGTCTTTCGCTGCGACGTGAAATGGTTCGTTGGGGAGCACAGCCGCGATTAAGACACTGGCGTCCACCACGAAAGCATCTGGTGACATTATTTACCGTCTCTGCTCTTCGATCAGTTCCACGGCGGTCTTGTCGCTTTGCCATTTGGCCGCGATCTCTGCGCCCAGAGCCGCCATCCGATCCCAGAAAGCAGCGTTCTCCCGGATCGCGGCTGCAGCGCGCTCAGCCTCCGTCTCCTGCCAATCTTCGGCCACCGGCATGATGACCGCGACCGGCCGGCCGCGCAGCGTCACCACGTACTCGGCTCGCTCCTCGCGCACCGCCCGGATGATCTCCGAAGCCTCGTTCTTCAACTCGCGGATGCCCACTTGCGGCATGGTTGTGACCTCTTTCGATTTGTAGCCAACGATGTAGCTACATTATAGACCGGGCGACTGGGGATTGCAAGTATTTCAGGATACCCAACGCTCAGGCGCGCGTAAGTGGATGGCGCGCTGGCAGAAAAGTAGGGATTGCAGTGTTGCGGCTGAAGAGCCAAACGCACGTCATGCCCTAGAGGATTATCGCAAAACATCGTGGGGACAGGAAATTGAGGCCGAAGTAAGACTGGCCTACGTCTCAGCGCGTCCCACCCGCCGCAGGAGACGCCAATAAAAGCCCAGGCTGACCAGATACG
>CAZELR010000083.1:0-15810 GCA_964513075.1 uncultured Anaerolineales bacterium | reverse complement strand
GGCGCATTGACGTCCGGTCTGACTGTGTGTATAATGCCTCACAGCCCTGTGCAGGTCGCTGCGTAACCGCTTTGCAGTCGCGGGAAATGCCCCAGCCGCAGCAGGCAAAAGGTGTTGCGTGCCGCCGCCTTTGCCTTTATCTTTCGGCGCAGACCCACTGGATGGGCCTCCGCCTCACGACGGAAAGGGGGTGCCACAAGCGCGATTTCGAGACAAGCTCTCCGGTCTAGCCGTTTGACTCAGGTCACATCCGCGTCTCATATCAGCTACATGCTCAAAAATCAAGGAGGAGCAACACCCATGAAACGTCTATTCTTCGCGCTACTTGTCGTCACTTTGACCATGACGCTGGTCGGCTGCGCGCCGACCGCGTCATCGAACACCATCAAGATCGGCCTTCAGGCCCCCCTGACGGGCGCGTTCGCGGCTGAGGGTGAGTGGGCCCAACAAAGCGTTGAGGTCGCCGCCCAGTTGATTAACGACAAGGGCGGGGTATTGGGAAAGAAAGTCGAGATCGTAGTCGTGGATGACGCTTCCAACCCCAAGGACAGCGCCCTCGCCGCCCAGAAGCTGATCTCACAGGGTCTGAAGGAAGTGATCGCGTCTTACGGCTCCTCGGTGACCGCTCCTGCAGCTGACCTATATGACGCCAACAAAGTCGTTTCGGTTGGATACGGTTGCACTGCTGTCCGTTTGACCATGGATAAGCAG
This sequence comes from uncultured Anaerolineales bacterium, assembly GCA_964513075.1. Classification (GTDB taxonomy): domain Bacteria; phylum Chloroflexota; class Anaerolineae; order CG2-30-64-16; family CG2-30-64-16; genus DAOUBP01. The sequence continues at coordinate 15,099 of CAZELR010000083.1, read as the reverse complement.
CGCCCCTATTTCTTCCGGACGGCAGGGCGGGATGACACCCAGTCCGAATTCTTCGCCAAGTTTGCGGTGGAAACCCTGGGCGCTAAGACGATCGCCGTCATGCACGACAACCAGGACTACGGCAAGGGCGTGGCCCAAGACGCCATCAAGTTTCTGCAGCCTTACGTCGATGCCGGCAAGGTCAAGGTCGTGTACTACGATGCAGTGACACCCGGTGAGAGCGACTACTCCGCGGTCGTCAGCCAGATCAAGGCCCTCAAGCCGGATGTGTGGTTCTACACCGCCTATTACTCTGAGGCGGCTCTTCTGCTCAAGCAAGGCCGCGAAGCTGGTGTGACCAGCATCTTCATCGGTAACAACTCCGTCCCAACCCCCGAGTTCGAGAAGATCGCTGGGGCGGCCGTTATCGCTGGCTCGATCCATCTGAATGAGCCCATGCCCCAGTTCCTGAGCTTCCCGGAATCGAAGGCGTTCCTGGATGCCTACAAAGCGAAGTACAATGAGCTGCCCGGGTCGATCTGGGCCGTCTACGCCGCGGACGCGCTCAATGCGCTGGTTGCAGCCATCGGGAAGGCCGGCAGCACCGATCCCGATAAGGTAGCCGCCGCCATGCGCAGCATGACCGACGCCACCGGCATTACCGGCCCGCTTTTGTTCACCGATCGCGGCGACCGGAAGAACATCCCCTACTATGCCTATATTTATAACGACCAGGGTGTCCTGGAGCTCTACAAGTAACAACGTGCGACTGCCTGTTCAGGTAGTCTTTTAGGCACGAGGAGCACCTTCTCCTTTGGCGCCAAAGGAGAAGGTGTTCCTCTGTCGTCGCTCCAGCATACAGAGAACCTGGCACCCAGGGTTCCAAGGGCTTGGTTTTTGTCTCAGGCAAGCGCCTCCCTGACACCGATTGGACGCCGAAACGTGATTGTAGAGGGGACAACCCATGGAGATGTTTTTCGAGCAGTTGATCAATGGTCTAACAATCGGTTCTTTCTACGCGTTGGTTGCCATGGGCTACACCATGGTGTACGGCGTCATGAAATTGATCAATTTCGCCCACGGTGACCTCTTTACCCTGGGCGCGTATGTGGGCTACACCATCTTGGTGATCGGCTCCGGATGGGCTTCCGCTACTTTTGGTGTGTGGGGTGGGGTGATCGTGGCGGTCGTGGGGGCAATGATCAGCATCGGCCTGGCCGGGCTGGTGCTGGAAAAAGTGGCCTACAACCCGGTTTACAAGGCCGGGCGCCTGCCCCTGGTCGTGTCTGCCCTGGGCGCTTCGATTTTTCTGTCGAATGGAATCATGGCCGCCTGGGGCCCCCGCTATCAGGCTTACCCGCAGGCAGGGATTCCCGCCGGCAACCTGCTCCTGTTCGGTGATGTCCGGGTGACCTATGTCAAGCTGGCCACCATCCTGGTGTCTTTGACGCTGATGGCGCTGATGTACTACGTCATCGAAAAGACCATTTTTGGGGCTGCCGTGCGAGCTTCGGCGCTGGACAAAGACACTGCCACTTTGATGGGCATCGATTTCAAGAAGATCATCCGCTTCGTCTTTTTCGTCGGCCCGGCGCTGGGCGCCCTGGCCGGTGTTTTTGCGGGTTTGAACTACTCGCGGATCATCTTTAATTTGGGCTGGGTTTACGGCCTTAAGGCGTTTACAGCCAGTATTTTGGGGGGCATCGGCAACATCCCGGGGGCCATGCTCGGCGGGCTGCTGCTCGGCTCGATGGAAGCGCTCTTCGAGGGGTACGTTTCGGGGGCCTGGAAAAACGTGTTTGTGTTCGTTATCCTGATCGTGATTCTCATCGTTCGGCCAACCGGCCTGATCGGCGAGAAGACCGCAGAGAAGGTATAGCGTATGAGCGATCTTACCCGCACAATTACCCGGCGAATCAATGATTTCCAATCCGGCAGAGGCGCCCCCCTCAAGGACAAGCGCCAGCAGCGGATATGGCTCATCGTCCTGATCGGCCTGATGCTAGCGTTTCCCTACCTGCCGTTCATCTCCAACTACTGGATCGACGTTGGATTTTTTGTGGGCATCTATGTCCTGCTTGGGTTGAGCCTGAACATCGTCCTGGGTGAAGTGGGCCTGTTTAACCTGGGCCAGGCAGGTTTTTACGCCATTGGCGCCTACACCACGGGCATTCTCTACACCCAGTTGCATATCCCGATCCTGCTCCTGCTGCCCATCAGCGCCCTGGTCGCCGGCGGGTTTGCCTACCTGGTCACCGCCCGCATTATTCACCTCAAGGGCGACTACCTGTGTATTGTGACGATCGGCATCGGTGAGATCATCCGCATCGTCGCCAACAATAACCCCTTTGGCCTGACGAACGGTCCCAACGGCATCACCGGCATCGGCAACCCGGATTTCGGGCTGTTTTCGATCCACACGCCCACCCAGTTCTTCTACTACGTGTGGATCATTGTGGCTCTCGTGATTGTGGGGTTGATCAACCTGCAAAAGTCGCGGATCGGCCGGGCCTGGAACTACATCCGGGAGGACGAGATTGCCGCCGAGGCCAATGGCATCGACGTACGCCACTACAAGCTGATGGCCTTCCTGATGGGCACAGCGCTGGCTGGTGTGGCGGGGAATATTTACGGCTCGAAGATGATGATCATCTCGCCCGATAACTTTACGTTCATGGAGTCCTGTTTGATCTTCGTGATCGTGTTATTGGGCGGCCTGGGCTCGATCCCGGGCAACGTTCTGGGTGCAGCAATCATCGTCGTTTTCCCGGAAATCTTCAGACAATTCGCCAGCTACCGGCTGCTGTTCTTCGGCGCGGCGATGGTGGTGATGATGGTGTTCCGCCCGGGCGGCATTTGGCCCCGCCGGCGCGAAAAGGCCGGGTTTGGCGGCCTGGGTATAGCCAACCTGCCAACCGATGAAGACCAATACATCGAGAACGTCGTAGCTCGGAGCCCGGTTGCCCTACGCGCGGCCGCCCCGGCTACGGCTGCCGTTCCGGCTGGTGAGAAGCGCAAGGTCCTGGAGACGCAGAATGTCACCATCCAGTTTGGCGGGCTGGTTGCAGTAAATAAGTTCGATCTCAATGTCTGGGAAGGCGAGATCACCTCTTTGATCGGCCCAAACGGCGCCGGTAAGACGACCCTATTCAACGGCATCACCGGTATTTACCCCCCGTCCAAAGGCCGCATCATCTTCATGGGTGAGGACATCACCGCCCTCAAGCCGCACCAGATCATCCCAAAGGGCATCGCTCGCACCTTCCAAAACATCCGCCTCTTCCCATCGCTGACCTGCATTGAAAATGTCATGTCCAGTCCGCACTGCCATGCCACCGCTGGCCCCTGGTCATCCATTTTCCGCACCTCGCGCCAGAAGCAGGAAGAACACGTTATCCTGGAGACAGCCGCTTACCGGTTGCACCAGATCGGCCTGTGGGAGTACCGCAACGAGCTGGCCAAGAATCTGCCCTATGGCAAGCAGAAGCTGCTGGAGATTGCCCGCGCCCTGGCCTCCTCTCCCAAGCTGCTCATCCTCGATGAGCCGTCATCCGGATTGAATGACAAGGAAACCGCGGAGTTGATGGCGTTCCTGTCGAAGCTGAAGGCAGAAGGCTTCACCCTGCTGCTGATCGAGCACGATATGAACGTGGTAATGGGCATCTCAGATACGGTCACCGTCATGGACATGGGCTCCAAGATCGCTGAAGATGTGCCGTCCATGATCTACAATAACCCCCAGGTAATCGAGGCCTACCTGGGAAAGGAGGAGTGACATCGCTACGCTACTTGCTGTTGAAAACCTGACCGTAGCATACGGTGCGGTGGCCGCCTTGAAAGGCATTTCGCTCGAAATCCAGGAGGGAAATGTAGTTGCCGTCCTGGGCGCGAATGGTGCCGGCAAAACGACCTTGCTTAAGGCCATCTCGGGGTTGGTGCCGATTAAAGGCGGAAAGATCCAACTGAAGGATGAAGATCTCAGCCGCTATCAGGCCTACCAGCTGGCCGGCCTGGGGGTGGTCCACATCCCCGAAGGCCGCCGGGTGTTTGCCACGCTATCGGTCGAGGAAAATCTCAACCTTGGCTCATACAGCATTCGCAAGACGACCTCCCGCCAGGAGCTTCAGAAGTCGATGGATTGGGTGTTCAAGCTGTTCCCCCGGCTTCAGGAACGAAAAAAACAACTGGCAGGCACCTTGTCGGGCGGCGAGCAGCAAATGCTGGCGATCGGCCGCGGTCTGGTGGCGCGGCCCAAGATTTTGCTGTTGGATGAGCCTTCCCTGGGTTTAGCGCCGATCCTGGTGCAGGAAATCTTCCATGTGATCCGCCAGATCCACGAGGAAGAAGGCGTGACTATTTTGCTGGTTGAGCAAAACGCCCGCAAGGCGCTGGGCATCGCCGACTATGGTTATATCCTGGAGATTGGCAAGATCGCCATCCAGGACACCGCCGCTGCGCTGCGGCAAAATGAGCAGGTGCGGGCTGCTTACCTGGGCGGTGGGCACGTGCAAGCGGCAGCAAGCCAACCTTAGGGATTTGGTGGCGGACGCACGGGCGTGGTGCGTATTGCGGGCATTTGGCGTGCGTGTATCATCTAAGCTTTAGAATGAGAAGTCCGTTATCCGCGTTTATCCGCGCTCGTCCGCGTCCCCTTTTTCGGATCAGACAATTGGAGACAAGCCGATCATGTCTAAAGCCACCGTCAATGACTTCCTGGTCCACGAGCCGTGGGCGGTTGTAGGCGTTTCCCGCGACCCGAAGAAATTCGGCCACACCGCGTACAAGGAATTGAAAGCACGCGGCTATCGCCTGCTGCCGGTCAACCCGAAGATGGAAAGCTTCGAGGGGGATCGGTGCTACCCCGGTTTGGGCGCTCTACCCGAGGGGGTCGGCGGCGCGCTGATCATCGTGCCACCGGCGCAAACCGAGCAAGTGGTGAAGGACGTCCTGGCCGCGGGCATCCGCCGGGTCTGGATGCAGCAGGGCGCCGAATCAGACGCGGCGGTCAAATTCTGCCAGGAAAACGGCATCAGCGCGGTGCACGGCGAGTGCATCATGATGCATGCGCCAAACACGGCTTTCTTCCACAAGATGCACCGCTGGGTGTGGGGCGTATTGGGAAAGCTGCCAAAATGAGATCACGACGAATTCCCATCGTGAGGACCGCGCGTAGTCGTCTACCTGTAAGCGCGTTAAAAAACTGTATTCAACGACGGCAGAATCTGGAGTTGCTCGCCAGACTCAACGCGGCCTATGCAGATGAACCGACCCCCGAAGAACTAACCCTTCTGCGCAAGGCGCGGGAGAGTTATGCTCGCCACCTGAAGGGCGAATGGTGATCGGCCAGGGTGACGTGTACCGGCTCCGCTTCTGACCTACGACCCCGGTTTCTGCAAGAAACCGGGGTCGTTTTTCCATTCACAGCGGCAGCCAGGTCCCCATGCCGCGTTCCAATGCGCGCCGATAAACGATCGGCGCGGTCGCCATGTCGTCCAGCGCCAGGCCCAGGTTGCAGGCGATGGTCCGCTCGGCTGGCGACTGGCGTCCCGCTTTGCGGCCCGTTACCAGCTCGCCCAGGCTGGCGTAGATGGGCGGGATGCTTTGGAAATAGCCGATGCTGCGATAGTACTCGAGCTGCGGGATGTCGTCCGTGCAGAACTTGTCGACCTCTTGCAGGGCCGGGCCATCCCAGAACGAGTCGTAATCCACCAGCGACGCAAAGGCGCCGGCATCTAGCCAGCCGGCCTTGATGGTCGCGTGGGGCGTGTGCAGGATGGGGCCGGCGGTGACCACCATGTCACAGCCGCTCACAGCCCGGCGCGGGTCGCTGACCACATCAACTTCCAGCCCGAAGCGCTTGCGTATGTCGGCGGCGTACCGCTGCGCGTTCGCCGGCGTCTTGTCATAAGCCAGCACACGCTTGACCGGGAAGAGCGTCACGAGCGCCTCCAGGTTCGTGCGCCCCTGCACGCCGCAGCCCAGGATGCCCACCGTCTCGGACTCGGGCCGCGCCAGATACCTGGCCGCCAGGGCGGTTGCCGCGCCGGTGCGCATGGCCGTGATCCAGGTGCAGTCCATCACGGCCAGGGGCATGCCGGTTTGATCATCGTTCAGGATCAGCAGCCCGGTGATGTAGGGCAGTCCCTTCCGCTGGTTCCCCGGGTAGCCGCTGACCCACTTCACGCCGATGGCCTGCAGCGCGGGAATGTAGGCCGGCATGGCATGGATAAAGGCATCGGGTTGGGAGTGGACGCCCGGCTTGGGCGGCATCTCTGCATGGCCCAAACCGTGCTCGTGGAAAGCGACTGCCAGCGCATCGATGACCTCGCGCATCGTGACACCGGTCGTCTCCACGTCGGCGCGAGAGAGATAGAGAATTTGGTGGGGGGTCATGGCAGGCTCCTTAGCAGTCCTATTTTACAGCAACGAGACGCAACGGTGAAACAGCCGTTTGGCGCACCCAGGAAAAAGGGTATAATCGAGCCATGCGCACTCCTTCGACCGACAAAAGCCTCCGCGGCTACCTCTTCGTCTTATTGGCGGCCACTTTGTGGGCTTCCATTGGCGTTTTCTATAAGTTCCTGATCAACGACTACGGGCTGACGCCGCTGGCTGCTGCGACCCTGCGGGGCGGTGTGGGCGGCGTGTTGTTGTTGCTGAGCCTGCTGGTGTTGCGCGTCGACCTGCGCGTGCCGCGCAGTCAATGGTTGGGATTCCTGGGCTATGGCATTTTTGGCATGGCGCTGTTCTTCATCACCTACGTCAACGCCATCAATCTGACCGGGGTTGCCGTGGCGGCCGTGCTGATGTATACCTCGCCGGCCTGGGTGGCCGCGATCTCCTGGCGTTGGATGGGCGAGACACTGGGCCGGCGCGGCATCGCAGCGTTGGGGTTGGCGTTGGTCGGCGCCGCGCTGGTGGCACGCGTTTACAACCCGGCCCTGCTGCGCTTGAACTGGCTGGGCGTGACATTGGGGCTGGCCGCAGGATTGACCTATGGTCTGTACAGCGTCTTCAACAAGGTGCTGGTCAAGCATAGCCGGCCGTGGATCGTGCAGGTCTATGGGCTGCTGATTGGCGCCGTGATCCTGCTCGCCATCGTGCCAAAGACACAACTGGCCGCCGGTTGGGCGTCACCCGGCGCGTTTGTCCTGATCATCGGCATGGGCATCATCCCGACGCTGCTGGCCAGCCTGGCGTTTGCATTCGGCGTCCAGTGGGTGCCGGTGAGTGTGGCCGCCATCGTGGCCACTTTCGAGCCGGCCGTTGCAACGTTCTTTGGGTATTTCTTTTTTGCCGAGCGGCTTGAACCGCTTCAGTGGCTCGGAACAGCCTGCATCGTGAGTGCGGTGTTGCTGTTGCGCCCGGGCCGGTCGTAGACACCCTAGACCTTCGAGGTCTCGCAGACCTCGAAGGTCTGCCATGTAGAGTTCACTCTAGAAGCAGTTAGGGCGCAAACTCCCAGATCAATGCCATGGCCGCAATGGTGATCAACCCGTACTCCAGCAGAATGCGGCGCCCGATCCGGCCCCGCAGCGCGCTTTGCGCCAGTCCAACCACATTGTAGAAAAGCACCAGCAGCACAAGGCCGCCGGTGAGAGCATCCAAGCGCCAATAGTTCAGCACCCAGGTGGCCTGACCCAGAATCAACCCCGTGATGCCCGCATACAGCGCCACCATGATCGTGGGCCGCTCCGTCCCCCGCAATAGCTCCAGGGCCAATAAACTGCTGACCAGGAGCACTTCGGTAGCCGAGATGATGCTGCGCACGCGCGTGCGGTAGACAACGAGGAAGAGCACCAGCGCCACAGCATACGTCAGGGCGTTCAAGCCCACCCGTGCGCGACGGTAGCCTGGCTGAAAGGGATCGATCGTGTAATAGATGCCGGCAATGCTTAGCCCCAGCGCGATGCCGGTCGCCACCAGGCCCAGCACCCAGTACACCACGGTGGGCGCTAACGGCAACAAGAGCACTGCCACGATCATCACGGCGATGGGCAGACCCCAAAACACCCAACGCGCATGCATCAACTGGCTCACACTGTCGGCCCCGGCTGCAGCAACTGAGCTGGCGGGCGGCCACTCCGGGGTTGTCTGGGCATTGCCGCGATAGTTGGGAGCGGCTAATACGCGCGGGTGAGCTCGCACCACCGCCTCAATGCCGCTGGCGATCAGTCCCGTCATGAGGATGCCGAGCACAGTTTGGGCGGTGAGCGTGATGTTGACGGGTGACCCCAAGACGACGGTTTCCCATGAACGCGTCGGCAGATCGAGAAAGCGTTGGGCCGCCAGGCCCATCAGCGCCACCCAGACCAAGACGCTGGCGCGATCGCGGTAATCAATCAAACCCATGGTTTCTCCGAATCGACCTAGAAACCTGGTTTCTCGAAGAAACCAGGTTTCTGGATTCTACCCGCCCAACCAGGCTTTGTCAATCGGCCAGGCGCGGTTATAATCGCCCATATGGACCCTGAAACATTTGAAGATCTGGTGGCCGATGCGCTCGCCGCGCTGCCCGAGCAGTTTGCCGACATGCTGGACAACGTGGTCGTCGTCGTAGAAGACTGGCCCGACCGGGGCGTCCTGCGTTCCGTCGGCGCGCGTTCCCCCTACGAGCTGCTCGGTTTCTACCACGGTGTGCCGCAGACCGGCCGCACCAGCAACTATGGGTTGGTGACGCCGGATAAGATCAGCATTTATCGCCGACCCATCGAGGCCCAGTGCCGGACTGACGAGGAATTGCGGGCGTTGGTCGAGCGCGTCGTCTTCCACGAATTGGCGCACCACTTCGGCATCGATGATGATCGTTTGCACGAAATCGGGGCGTACTAGCGATGCCATCGGAGTTGAAGGTTGAAAGCCCAAGGTTGAAAGTGGAGTCCCCTTCAACCTTGAACCTTGAACCTTGAACCTTGAACCGTATACCAGGAATGCCTTGCCCCTACGGCGTTGCTTCCGGCGGCAGCGTTGTGCCTGGCCCGTACAAGAAAACCGCCTGCCAGGGACGGTACTTGCTGACGAACCGATCTTCCTTCACCCGGCCATCACTATACTTGATGATCCGCTTCACAGCGACATCCATGCCCTCTTTTGCCCAATCTACCTGTTTTATTGTGCCGGTGGGCAGGTTGGCGTCCTCGCGATAGAGAGGCGCCGGCGCCGGTCGCACATTGGTGATCACGCTCTTTTCCGCTTCCACCGAACGATTCTTAGTGCCGTAGATATGGAAAGTCAGACGGCCTTTCTTGAGATCGATATCGGGTTGTATGAGCAGGTAATGACCCGTGTCGTTCAGAAAACGAAAATCGGCATCGGGCGTGAAGATGCTGGCATCCCAGCCCGGTTCGCCGTACCAACCCACCACGTAACCGTGCGTATACCGCTCCAACACCGGAAAGCCGCCCCAAAAAGCCGCTCGGTAAACAGTCGTTGACACCTGGCAGACGCCGCCCCCCACGCCCACTTCGGTGCGGTCGCCAACGATGACCAGCGCATCGACGAAGCCGTTGGCCAGGGTGACGTCGCTCACCACCTTATAGAATGAGAACTGCTCGTCGGGCGGAATGACGACTCCCCGAAACTTGCCGACTGTGTTGACGATGTTGCGAATGCGTTCAGCGCTCGACCCCGCGAAGTAGGTCGTTCCCTCGCTGACCTGCTCCACGATGCCCAGCTCCGCGATCTTGTTACTGTCGATGCGCGGCGCCCTGGGCTGTACGAGCAGGGCGATCTCCTCAGGCGCAGCAGGCCCCTGGCCTGACGAGGGGGCGCTTGAGGGCATTTGCGCGAGCGCGGCCTCGATCGCTGTCACGCTGCCCGCTACGTCCAAAGCTTGTCCCGCCTGGCTCGGTTCGAGCACCACCACCTGTTGGGTAGTGCGATCAAAGTCCAACACCGCGTCCAGCGGCGGCCGGTCAATCTGGGCGGCTAACATCTGCACGAAAGCAGTGATTTGCTCGCGGTCCAGGGCCACAGCCAGCTCTACGACCCCGCCCGCGCCCAGTTTGGGGCTCACCGTCAACCACTGCCGCAACTGGGCGGAATCCACCGCAAAGCGCCTTTCGCCGTCCAGCCCATTTGCGACCAGCGTGAGCGAGCGGCCCAACAACGCCTTGGCCTGGGCGACGGCCGCATCCACCTCCATCACCGCGGGCCGGAGTTCGTGGACAACCAGCGGAATGGCGCCCCCGGCGCCTGCTTTGGCCTGGGCCACCAGTGCTGCCCACGTGGCCTGGCGGTCCATCTGGCGGCCGACACGGCCAGGCAGGCCGCTGACTTCCAAGCCGGCGATCACCAGCGAGCCTTCTTGGGCCGGTAAATCGATCTCCCGGGCCACGCGCCGGAGGGTCAGCGCCAGCCGATCCTCGTCGAGGTTGAGGGTAGGTGAAACATGGATGCCGTGCCGCAGGGCGGTCCATTGCGTGGCCAGGTCGGTTTGCATGCCGGCCCATAAAGCCGGCAGCGCGTCCTGCGCGTTGGTGGTTCCGCGGCGGCCAACCCCAAACGCAGCCGCGGCTGTGGCTGCCGCATTGACGGTGACGCCGAGATCAGAGGCGGCCAGCGACCATTCTCTCGCTCCATACTGAAGCGAGATGGGCGCGCCAGGATAAGGCGACAGCGCGGATCGGATGGCTTCTGTTGCTTCATCCAACGTCAGGCCGCCGAGCGCAATGCCCGCACTATCTACACCTTCGTAGATGCGACTGCTGTACTGCCACTGGTATGCTGCAACCGCTCCGACGGCCGCCAACGCTAACACTCCGACAACTAGCGCCAGAAGAATGACGATGCCGATACCGGTGCGAGGGGAGGAGGTGCTGACCATAGGTTCTTCCATCGACTGTGTTTACGAACTGTGCCGGACTCCACGCTGAGGCGCTGACAGGCAACATGATTGTACCAGAGCGGCGGGCAGATGACAAGCTGCCGGCGCAGAGAGCAAAAACGAACACCCCGCGGCAAGGTGCGCCGCGGGGTGTTCGTTTTTGTCTGTTTGACAATGGCAGACCGGTCTGCGCGGTCTGCCAGCTGCAAGCGATCGTTACTTGATCTTGATGGTGGCGCCCTCGGCCTCGAGCTTGGCCTTGGCGTCGGCAGCCGCGTCCTTGGAAACGGCAGTCAGCACCGGGGCCGGCGCGCTCTCGACGAGGTCCTTGGCCTCTTTCAGGCCCAGGTTGGTCAATGCACGCACACCCTTGATGACGTTGATCTTGTTCGCGCCGAAGCTCTCCAAGATCACATCAAACTCGGTCTGCTCCTCGACAACCTCGGCCGCGGCCACGGGCGCAGCCCCGGCCGCCATGCCCGCACCGGCCATCATCATCGGCGCAGCCGCGCTGACGCCGAACTTCGTTTCCAAAGCCTTGACGAGCTGGGAAAGCTCGAGCACGCTCATCTTTTCGATCGCCGCAATCAACTCATCCTGAGTCATGGAATTCCTCCTAAGATTTGGGTAAGATTCTGTTTACTTAGTCATGATGCGAGAAGGATCAGCTCCCCGCACGGCTGCCACATCAGGCAGGTTGCTCCAATTGCTCGGCACGGGCGTTGAGCACGTTCATGATGCTGCGGATGGAACCTGCCAGCACGTTGACCAGGCCGCTGATGGGCGATTGCAGCACGCCCACGACCTGCGCTCGCAACTGATTCTTGCCCGGCAGTTCGGTCAAGGCATGCACGCCCGCTTCATCGAAGATCGACGCGCCCATCATGCCGCCGCGCAGCACCATGATCTTGCTGTCTTTGGCGAACTTGCTGAGCACTTTGGCGGGGGCCGCGACTTCGTTGTAGCAGAATGCTACCGCGGTGGGGCCGGTGAGCAGCGCCTCAGGAACGGGCAGGCCCACCTCGGTCAGCGCGCGCGCCAACAAGGTGTTCTTGGTGACAGCCAGCTCGCTCTCACACCCGCGCAACTCCTTGCGTAGGTTCTCAACCTGCTTTGTGGGCAGGCCGCGATACTCGGCGACGATGAATGCCTGGCTGCGTCGCAACTTCTCGACGTAGCTGTTGACCATCGTCTCTTTCTTTTGTCGTGTGATTGCCAAGCGAAATCCCTCCTTTCGCAGGTGTCCATTGCAGCGGACGGATGCTCGCTGCGATCCAAACAAAAAGGGCCTCCGCGCCGAAGACAGGCAGTCGCGGAGGCCCCCAGATGATCAGGGCGCTACGTGAGGATGGCCTCGGCAGGCTCGCACTAGGCGATTTAGGTCCCTTGGACGCCTGCTGTCTTCAGCGGTTCGGTGTATGGTGTTGTTTTCTTCATGAATCCCGGCTTGTGCCGCCGGAGTTCATGAGCTAAGGGGCGATTACGCCCCGAGTGCACGCATGGTCGAAGCCTGCAGCGGATCCAATCGGATGCCGGGCGCCATGGTCGATGTCAGGGTCAGGCGTTTGATATAGACGCCCTTGGCGCCTGTCGGCTTGGCACGATTGACGGCGTCCATCAGAGCGGCCAGGTTGTCCAGCATTTCCTGCGGCGTAAAGCTGACTTTGCCGATTGGGACGTGCAGGTTGCCGGTCTTGTCGACCTTGAATTCCACACGGCCCTGACGAGCCTCTTTGATCGCGCGCGGCAGATCATCCGGCTGCACGATTGTGCCGGCCTTGGGATTGGGCATCAAGCCGCGGGTGCCCAGAACCCGGCCCAACCGCCCCACTTTACCCATCACCTGCGGGGTGGCGATGGCCATATCGAAATCCAGCCAGCCGCCCTGAATCTTCGCGATCATGTCGTCGAGACCGACATAGTCGGCGCCGGCTTGCTCGGCCAGCCGCATGCCATCCCCTTCAGCAAAAACCAGGATGCGCACGGTTTTGCCCAGCCCTGCCGGCAGCAGCACAGTGCTGCGGACCTGTTGATCGGCATGCCGCGGGTCGACACCCAAGTGGAAATGCACCTCAACAGTGCCGTTGAACTTGGGGTAGCTGACTTGCTTGAGTAACTCAACCGCCTCGGCCGGGGGATAAAACTTCAACCGGTCGACCAATTTGGCGGCATCTTCAAACTTCTTGCCGTGTTTAGCCATTGATATCTCCTTTTACCCGACTGGCTCTCGGGCCTGGTATTAGCGGGTGAGTGATCGTGCGATCACGTGATCATCGATCCACGGATGGCCGATCAGCACTACCCTCCCATGTAGTTGGCACAGCCATGCTGTGTCAATCGGTGATTGTGATGCCCATGCTGCGTGCGGTGCCTTCGATCATCCGCATCGCATTCTCGACATCATATGCGTTCAGGTCCTTCATCTTCAGCTCAGCGATGTCATGCACCTGCTTGCGCGTCAGCTTACCGGTCATTTCTGACTTGGGCTTGCCCGAGCCTTTCTGGACACCGGCAGCTTGCTTGATCAGGTCGCCGGCGGGCGGGGTTTTCGTCACAAACGTGAACGACTGATCGCTGAAGATGGTGATCTCGACCGGGATCACCTGACCCGCCTGGTTGACCGTGCGCGCGTTGTACTCTTTGCAGAAGGCCATGATGTTGACGCCGTGCTGGCCCAATGCGGGACCCACGGGCGGCGCGGGATTGGCCTTGCCTGCCACGATCTGAAGCTTGACGATCGCCTTTACTTTCTTCGCCATGAGAAACGACTCCTACAATCGCTCGATTTGCAATAGATCCACTTCGATCGGTGTATCTCGATTAAAGAAAGACACCAACACGCGCGCCTTGCCTTTGTCCGGGTATACTTCTTCCACGCTGCCGTGGAAATCGGTGAAGGAGCCCTCAACAATACGCACCTTGTCGCCGGCCTTGACCTTAACCTGCGCCACCGGTTCTTCCGCTTCCATGCGACGCATGATCCGGTCAACTTCATCCGGGCGGAGCGGCGTCGGCTTGTTGCCGATGCCGACAAAGCCGGTGACACCGGGCGTGTTGCGCACCACGTACCACGATTCTTCGTCCAGAGTCATCTGGACTAAGACATAGCCGGGGTAGATGCGGCGCTCGACCACACGTCGTTGACCGTCGCGCAATTCGATCTGTTCCTCGGTCGGCACGATGGTCTGCAGGATGGCGTTTGCCATTCCCATCGACTCAGCACGATGCTCGAGGTTTTTCTTGACCTTGTTTTCGTAGCCAGAATAGCAGTGCACGACGTACCATTGAGGTTTAGCCTCATCGGCGACCTCGGCGGTTGACTCGTCGGGCAACTGGTCTTCGTATGGCTCGTCTGCTGATCCAGAGTTGACTGGCGCGCCAACCACGGCGTTTTGATCGTCAAACGTCGGTTGGAGCTCGCTATCATCCACCGGATCAGTATCTTGCCAGTTGTCCATACTCACCGCCACTCTCTTCTGCTGGCCTTACGATGTTAACTGACGAGCAAGCTCACCAGTTGTGCAAATGTAAAGTCCAATGCTCCCAGGAACAGGGCCATCGCCGCTGTTACAGCGAGCACAATCAGGGTCAGGTTGGTGAGTTGTTTCCGTGTCGGCCAACTGACCTTGCGTATCTCACCGCGCGTGTCCTTCAAATACTCAGTGATCCTGGCTATGATTTTCGGCTTGGCCTCTGCCGTCTCTTTGCTCACACTTACCTCCGAGAGTCCGGCGCAACGAAAGCCCCGGCACAACCGTTATATCCGGCCCTCTACGATTCAAAACACCGTTCCGGCTGGCTGTCTGACTCAACTGCCCTGCATCACGATGGAGGGCATCAGGGAGCCATGCCGACACGGTGTTTTGTCGCAGATAAGCCGATAAACTCAGACAGGCGTGGCAGGACTTGAACCCGCAACCCCCGCTTTTGGAGAGCGGTGCTCTGCCAATTGAGCTACACGCCTATATAAAACGAGTGCGTTAGTGCGCTGGTGAGCTAGTGCATTTGTCGGCTTCGCGAGCCCTTTGACTATCTCACTATCTTACTATCGCACTATCTCACTATTTCGTCTCGCGATGCTTCTGGTGCTTGCGGCACCGCGGGCAGTACTTCGCGATTTCCATGCGCCCCTGGGTGTTCTTGCGATTCTTTTGGGTCGTGTAATTACGTTCCTTGCATTCGGAGCAGGCCAGCGTCACGACGATCCGATTTGCTTTCTTTGCAGTAGCCATATTTGCCTCGTTACAGGTTTAAGGTTCAAGGTTGAAGGTAGCAGGTCCAAGCCCGCTGCCTTG
>CAZELR010000082.1:1654-16286 GCA_964513075.1 uncultured Anaerolineales bacterium | reverse complement strand
CGTGGTGCGTGGTACGTATTGCGGGCGATCTGCGAATCGCTTGCGTATTGCGTATCGGCTGATTCGTCGTTCGCGGATTCGTCGCCCAGCAGCGTCAGCAGCGCCTCGCGGTAGCCGCGCTCGGTGCCTTCGACGGTCAGGTCGATGGGGTTTTTGAGTGCGGCGTGGGGCGGCAGGAATGCCGATAGCCGGGCCCGGATTTCGGGGCTGGGCTCGGCCACGGCCAGGCCCACCGCCTCGGCGCGGTCCGCGGCCAGGATGCTGGGCCCACCGGAGTTGGTGACGATGGCGACGCGGCGCCCCTTGATCCCCTGGCGCACGCCCACAAACCCGCGACAGAGGTCGAATAGCTCCTCGGCGGATTCGACCCGGATCGCGCCGCACTGGCGCAGCGCCGCGTCGTACACCGCATCGCTGCCGGCCAGCGAGCCGGTGTGCGACAGGGTGGCCCGCTGGCCCGACTCCCCGCGGCCGGCCTTGATGACGATGACCGGCTTGCGGGCGGCGCAGCGGGCCGCGGCCGCCATGAAGCCGCGGCCGTCACTGACGGTCTCGATGTACACGCCGACGACCTGCGTCTCATCGTCGTCCGCCAGGTATTCCAGCAGGTGCACTTCGTTGACGTCGGCCCGGTTTCCGTAACTGACGAACTTGGAGATGCCCAGCCCGTCGCGCGCGGCCCAGCCCAACACCACGCCCGCCAGCGCGCCGCTCTGCGAGATCAGCGCGACTCGGCCGGGCGGCGGGAGCGTCTCCATGGTCGGGCACAGCTGGTGGCTGGTGTTGATGATGCCCGCGCAGTTCGGTCCCACCAGGCGGATGGCGTGCCGCGCAGCAATGGCCGCGATCTCGGCCTCGCCAGCCTTGTTGCCCATCTCCGAGAAGCCCGAGGAAATGACCACCGCGGCCTTCACCCCGGCCTGCCCGCACTCCTCCAGCACGCCGGCCACCGTGACCGCGGGCGACGAGATTACGACCAGGTCGACCGGCGCCGGAATGGCCGTAATGCTCGGATAGCCCGGCACGTCCAGAGCTCCCTGCGCCTTTGGGTTGACCACGAACAGGCCGCGACCGGCGGTCCCCGCCAGCGGATAGCCGCCCCTGAGCATCTGCCGGAGCAACTCAAAGCCGATTTTGCCCTCGCCCACCGAGCCGACCAGGGCGACGTTGCGAGGATAGAAGAGATGATTTATGGTCATATATCCACATCCTGGAATGGAGGCTTCAGCCGGTCACTTCCCCAACCGAACCTGACCGCCTAAAGGCTCGATTCCGAAATTACCGTTAACCCGGACTCGAGGCTTCAGCCGGTCACTTGCCCAACCGAACCTGACCGCTTAAAGGCTCGGTTCCAGAATCACCGTTAACCCGGACTCGAGGCTTTAGCCGGTCACTCGCCCAAACCGATCATACTGATCGGCAAAATCAATCACAGGATACTTCTGAAACACATCCGCCAGCCACTCTTCACCCTTATGCTTCAGGTAATACCCATAACTGGAATACATCCACTCCTCCATCCGTTGGACATAGCCATGCTTGATCGGATTGTGGTGGATGTAATTGAACCGCGTCCAGTAATCATCCTCGGTCCGGATGCAAGTATCCCAGTAATTGTGCCACACCTGGCGGCCGCGCGTCTCATCCAGCCCGTTAAGTTCAAACGATGTCCGGCCATGCCAACGCCCGATGAAGCGGCTTATGTTGGCGCCAACCTTGCTCTTGACCAATAGGTGGCTGTGATTGTCCAGGATGACCCATGCAGTCAGTTGAATGTCGAATTCGATCACCAGAGACCGGAGATGGTCGCGCAGGATTTCTTTATGGCCCGCTGGCCGCAGCAAGCGACGCGCCTCATAGACCCGGCTGGTGATGAGATACCACGTGTCATCATGATAGATATGTGGCGGATGATGCGTGGTTGGCTGCATGTGAGTTTATCCGTTAATGATTTGACCGGCTAAAGCCTCGATTCCGGATTGTGCGGTTAACAGTGCGACCGGCTAAAGCCTCGATTCCAGTCCTGCAGTGAATGTAAGTCCCGCAGCGAACGCGAGCATGTTCCGCTCCACCCCTCGCTTCCAGCGGCCGCGCACGACCGCCTCCACCTCATTCGGCGGGAGCAGCTCGCCCAGGGGCGTCCGGCCCAGCATGACGCCCAGGGTGAAGATGTTGTCCGCCACCGGCGCGCCTTCGTATAGCGGCAGGACGCTGGGCGGGATGGCGATGAAGCGGCTGCCGTCATTGAGCGCAGCTCGCGCGGCTGCGGCCACCTCATCCAGCTTCGGGTAGGGCGCCTTGCCCAGCATCACGGCGGTGGGGGCCCAGACGTGTGCGTAAAGCACGAAGTCGCCATCCGGCTTGACGTAACGCACGGCCTTAAGCGCCTCGGATACCTCGGTCGCCACCACCAGGTCGGCGCCCTTTTCGGGGATGGCCGGTCCCGGCGTCGCGCGGCCGAGCCGTAGCTGCGCCTTGACGAAGCCCCCGCGCTGGGCCATCCCCTTGGTGGGGTAGAAGTTCACTGGGATGCCCTTGCGGAAGGCGCTCTCGGCGATGATCTCGCCGATGGTGAGCACGCCCTGGCCGCCGACGCCGACGAAATAAAGGTCGAAGGTTGAAGGTTTAAGGTTTGAATGTGGTCTGCGTACTGTGGGCGTACTACTGTACGCTTGCGCATCGGTCGCTGTCATAGCTTTTCCGCTCCTTGTACCTTGAACTTTGAACCTTGAACCTTATACCCTCTCAAATTCGATCGCGTCCCGCTTGCACACCGCCGCACACAGGCCGCAGCCGTAGCACTGGTCGGGGTCGATGAGGATCGAGCTGTCGCTCAGGGTGATGGCGAGGCAGCCGGTGACGGTGATGCAGAGCTTGCACTGGTTGCAGTTCTCGTCAATGACCCGCACCGTGCCGGCCTCGTCCCCGCGGCGGCGGGCCGGGATCACGCACTCCTGGCGTGCCAGCAGCACCTTCACGCCGGGCAGCACGAGCGCGTTGCCCAACACCTGCGCCATGTCGTCCATGTCAAACGGATCCACGATCCAGAACTGGTCAACGCCCAGGGCAGGGACGATCTTAGCGATGTCGAGTCGGGCGTTCCCGGCGCCCTGGAACTGCTCGCACGTGCCGGGGTTGATCTGCATGCCGGTCATGCTGGTCCAGCCGTTATCCATGATGATCAGCGTAATGGGGGTCTGGTGTTGGACCGCGTTAACCAGCGCGGGCAGGCCCGCGTGGTAGAAAGTGGAGTCGCCGATGGTGGCGATGACAGGCGTCTCGATGCCGGCGTGCACGAAGCCCATCGCCATGCCGATGCTGGCGCCCATGGCAAGCTCGTTCCAGACAGTGTTGAACGGCGGGTTCATCCCCAGGATGGTGCAGCCGATGTCGCCGGTCACCATCACCTCGTCCTTCTTGAATCCGGCGCGGCGCACCGCCTGGTTGATGGCCATGAAGGTGCCGCGGTGCGGGCAGCCCGCGCAGACGGTGATGGGCCGGCTGGCCGCCAGCTTCTCGGCCTCGGTCTGGCTGCGGAAGAGGTCGGCGGGTACAGGCAGGTCGAGCGCGACCGCCAAGCCCTGGACGATGTGGCGCACGCCGTATTCGCCCACCCGCTCGAAGTGGCCGCTGAGCTTGCCGATGATCGTCCCAGCCCAGCCCAGCCGCTGCGCTTCGATGGTAACGGCGTTCTCCGTCACCGGCTCCAGCTCCTCCAGCACCAGGATCGTGTCGCAATGCCGCAGCAGCGCCCGAATCTGCTCGTGCGGCAGCGGGTGCACGCTGACGATCCGCAGCACGGAAGCCGCCTCCGGGTCGAAGCCGTAGCGCGCCGCCACCTCGAACGCCTCGTCGAGATACGCGGCGGTGATGCCCGCGGCGAGGATGCCGAGCGTATTGCGTATTGCGTATTGCGTGCTGCGTTCTGCGTGCTGCGTGATGCGTGATTTGCTGTCCCCTGACCGCTGACTCCCGACTTCTGACTCCTGACCCCTGACCCCTGACCCCTGACCCCTGATTCGCAATTCATTCAGCCCGCGCTCAGCAATCCACCCTTCCGCCTTCTCCAGCCGCGCGATCACGTCGCGGTGCTGGGCCATGGCGATGACCGCGCCGGCCTTGGTGAACTTGTTGATGTCGCGGATCAGCACGGGCCGGCGTTCGGGCCAGGCCGGCGGCTCATCGGGCAGCTCGATGACCGAGAACGAGCTGGCGTTGGCGGTCACCAGGCGCACGAAGACGGGCGAGCCGGTCGCTTCGGAGAGGTCGAAGGCCGCCCGCGTCACATCGTAGGCGTCCTGCACCGTGACCGGGTCGAGCATGGGCAGGTCCGCCATCAGCGCAAAGCCGCGCGAGTCCTGCTCCACCATGCCCGCACTGGCGCCGGGATCGTCGGCCACGTAGATCACCAGCCCGCCGATGACGCCCGAGTGCGCGGTCGAGACCAGCGAGTCATAGGCCACGTTGAGGCCCGACATCTTCATGGTGCACAGCGCGCGCTGCCCGGCCCAGGCCGCGGCCGCGGCGATCTCGAACGCCACCTTCTCGTTGGTGCTCCATTCCACGTGGACGCCGGCCGGCTGCATCTCAAGCAGGCTCGCCAGCGCGCCGGTGGAAGGCGTGCCCGGATAGCCGGTGGCTACCTTGATGCCCGCGTGCAGCGCGCCGAGGGCGAGGGCTTCGTTGCCGGTGAGTAGTTTGGTTGCCAAGGTTTTGCCTCCGAAGGGTACTGCGTATTGCGTACTGCGTATTGCGTTCAGATCCGACTTTTGCTCAGCAGGCTGATGTTAGCATGAATTAATCTGCCGATCTCGTGGAAGTACTCATTAGCTGCGCGTCTGTCGGCAGGGTGCCTGGCTAAGATGAAGAGAGTTGCACCATCACGACCAGTGTAAACTCCGTTCGTTTCTTGCAGCAAATCAACGTCGCGAAGCGGCGTCCATCTACAACGACTTGTTAGCCCCGGTTTCCCTCAGTAACAAGATATCTATCTCGAAGATATCCTTTCCATTCAGAATAGGGCCCTTCATTGGGTATCGCCTCAAAGTAGTCCTCAAAGGTCAAGGAATGTATCGTTTTTGCGGCTTCGGGCTGTAACGCTCTTCTGTACAAATTCAGAGCTTTAGCAAAGTGAATATTCCGTGAAGGAAACAGCGTGACTGAATGGAAATGATCTAATTCATTTCTCATTACCATGGCAACACCTAGTAGATGGTTTCGCCAGATCTGTCTCGTGTCATCACGCGCAATGGATTGATCTATGGGTTCCTTAAAAAGGCCTGAGCGACGAGAAGTGACCCAGTATGGAGATTCCTTCTCCCTGACATACATACCTTCTTTCTTCCCGATTTGGTACGACAGCTCTGTATACTTGACCTCAATGCCGATGCCAATCCTCATGCCATCTGGATCAGTGCATTCCATATAAGTATCAAATGCGGTCATATCATTTAGGTAACGATCTCTTGGCTCTGGCGCGTACTCGAACTCAATCTTCTTTACAGCATCAATGGCTAATCCCAGACATTTCATTATGATATCACGACCAATCGTAGTATTTCTACTAATGGGGCCAAATATATTAAAGGGTATATGTTCACTCCTAAGTAGATCACCATCGCGCTTGAGAGAGAATTCGGGATAGCGTTTTCTCAACGCCTCTCTAACCCCAAGCTTTGGATAGTAGATTGCTAGGTTTTGAGCGTCTTCAGGCTTTAGTCGATTACCATAGCCATTGTATGGCAGGCCGAGCACTTCTGCTCGATACTTTGATTGGTGATAACGAGCAGATGCCTTGAAAGCATGGTCTTTTTCGTATTGAGGTCCGATATCCTTCATGAGGCATACTGCTCCGCAGAGGCTAACTACGCAAAACGCAGTACGCAATACGCACTACGCCATACGCAGTACTCACACCGGCTCCCCCGCCCCTTCCATCGTCCGCAAAAACCGCCCCTGCCCCGGCTGCGCGACCACCTCGCCGTCCCGCAGGACCGGTTTGCCGCGCTGGAAGGTCAGCTCGGGCCAGCCGAGCACCGTGCGGCCCTCATAGAGCGTGTAGCCCACGTTGGAGTGCTGGTTCTCGGTGCGGATGGTGAACTCGCGGTTCGGGTCGAAGACGACCAGGTCGGCGTCGCTGCCCGGAGCAATCGCGCCCTTGGCCGGGTACAGGCCGAAGATGCGCGCCGGGTTCTCGCTGAGCACATGCGCCAGCCGCACGACGCCGATGTGGCCCTCGTTGACCCCGCCCTGGTAGGTCATCGGCAGCAGCGTTTCGATCTGCGGCGAGCCGAAGCCCTGCGCCAGGAAGTCGCCGTGGACGTCTTTGGCCTTCGGCGCGTGATCCGATGCGACGACCGATAATGTGCCATCCCGCAGCGCATCCCACAGCGCCAGGCGGTCCTCCTCCGATCGGATGGGCGGGCCGATCTTGGCCAGCGCGCCGCGCGTGTCCAGGATTGCCTGGGTCAGGTTGAGATACTGCGGGCAGGTCTCGCCGTAGACCGTCAGGCCGTCCAGCCGGGCATCCACCAGGTGGCGCAGCACGCGGCGGGTGGTGACGTGCGGGATGTATAGGGGGCAGCCCACCACCTCGGCCAGGCGGATGGCTCGGAAGACCCCCTCCTCCTCCAGCGCGGCCGGCCGCGAGGCGTTGAAGAGGCTGGCCGAGGCATTCGGCCCTTTCAGGTACTTGTCCTCCAGGTAGTCGATGGCGCCGCCGTTCTCGCAGTGCACCATGGCCATGCCGCCGTTCTCGGCGAGGATATCCATCGCCTTGATGAGCTGGTAGTCGTCGGTGTACCACCCCTGCTTGAGATAGGTCAGGAAGAACTTGAAGGTGCGCACGCCCAGCTTCATCACCTGGGGGATCTCCGGCACCTGCCTGGGCGCATCGAACATGCCGCCGTGCAGCCCGAAGTCCAGCACCGACCGGGCGGTCGCGTCCGCCAGCATCTCCTCGACCTTTTGCAGCAGGCTCTCGCCGGTGCGGCCATAGGCGAAGTGGAGCACCGTGGTGGTGCCCCCGTACGCCGCCACCCGCGAGCTGGCCTCCACGTCGTCAAGGTAGACGGGGTGCACGTGCACGTCGATGATGCCGGGGAAGATGAGCTTGCCCGTCGCGTCGATGATCTGGGCCGCACCCTCACGCGGGAGATCCGGCCCCACGGCCGCGATGGTCTCGCCCCGCACGGCTACGTCAGCGCGGGTCATCTGCCCGTTGGTAACAACGAGGCCGTTGGCAAGCAATAGGTCGTACTGTTCCATGTGTATTCCTCCGATGACACGGTGCGTGTTTCGTGTCTTGTCATTCTGAGCGAGTTAACGGCTCAACTCTCGTTGCGGCGAGGCCCCAGCGAAGAATCTCGTACCTCGTACTTCCGACGAGATGCTTCGCTGGTCGTTCGCCGTAATCGACCTTGTGTCGTAGACCCGCTCAGCATGACATAAGGTAGTCTTTTGCAGGGGCAGCATGTCGCCCGCACAGCATGATTGACTCAAAATGATAAGCGCCACACACCATGAGACTCTTTGCTCCGCTCCACTGCGCCCAGAATGACACGCCTCACGCACCACGCATCACGCACCACGCTTCGCCTTCTTCACCGCCGCCAACACCTTTTCCGGCGTGATCGGCAGCTCGCGGATCTGTACGCCCAGGGCGTCGGAGACCGCGCTGGCAACCGCAGGTGCGGCGGGGGTCAGGGACGGCTCGCCGATCCCCTTGGCGCCGAACGGCCCGACACCGCTGCCCGATTCCAGTATGATCACCTCCGTGGTCGGGAAGTCCATCGAGGTCGGGATCAGGTACTCGGCGAAGGACGGGGTCTTGATGACCCCCTGCTCGACGATCAGGTTCTCCATCAGCGCATAGCCCAGCCCTTGCATCCCCCCGCCGGCCAACTGGCCGATCGCGGCCGCCCGGTTGATGGCGCGGCCGACGTCGGAGCAGGTCACGGCCTTGAGCACGGTGACCTCGCCCGTCTCGGTGTCCACGGCCACCTCGACCCCGTAGGCGCCGAACGTGAAGTCGGGAAAGACGCGGCCCTGGCCCGTGGCGGGGTCGATGGGATCGCTGAAGGGCGCCTTGAACATGGCCAGGTTGGCCAGGGGCAGCCCTTCGCCGGCGCACACCTTCGCCAGGTTGCTCAGCTCCAGTGTCTGCGCCGGGTCATGCTTCACGAATGCTTTGCCGTCGGCCAGATCCAGCGCATCCGGCTCCTCCTCGAAGTATTGCGCCGCGCGCTCGAGCAGCACCTTGCGGACCGCGTTGGCGGCCATCAGGGTGGCGTTGCCCGACATGTAAAGCTGCCGAGTGGCGGTCGATGTGCCCGACAGGGGAGTCAGTGCCGAGTCGGTGGCGTAGACCGACACGCGCTCCAGCGGCACGCCCAGCACCTCGGCCGCGATCTGGCACAGGCTGTTGATCTGCCCCGCGCCCAGGTCGGGCACGCCAGCGCGCACCAGCACCGTGCCGTCCTGCTCCACCCCCACCCCCGCCTGCGACGTGTCGTGCAGCCAGGTGAGGCGGCCGTAGCTCTGGAAGTAGGAGGCGAAGCCGCGACCGATTTTGACGGAGGACGAACGACGAACGACGGACGACGAACCTGCCTCTCCTTCGTCTTTCGTCTTTCGTCCTTCGTCTAGTGCAGCAAGCACCCGCGTCGCCGTCTCCTCCAGCCAGGCCGCGGTCTCGATGGGCTGGCCGGTGGCGCTGGTGTCGCCGGTATGGAGATAGTTGCGGCGGCGGAGCTCGTAGCGATCCATGCCCAAGGCATCCGCGATCGCATCCATCTGCCCCTCGTAGGCGAAGCACGCTTGGGGGCCGCCGAAGCCACGAAACGCGCTGGTGTACGGGTTGTTGGTGGCCGCGGTGACCGAGTCGACCTGCACGTTGTCGATCCGGTAGGGGCCGGGCGCCATCACGGTGCTGTACAATAAGACATACGGGCTCAGGTACGGATACGCGCCCGAGTCGGAGATGACCTTGATCCGGCTGGCGGTGATCCGGCCGTCCCGCTTCACGCCGGTGCGGTGTTGGATGATGGTCGGGTGGCGCTTGGAGTGGGCCAGGGTCGATTCCTCGCGCGTGTAGACCATCTTGACCGGCCGTTGGGTGGCCCTGGTCAGCAGCGCCAGGTAGATTTCGACGGTGATGTCCTCCTTGGCGCCGAAGCCGCCGCCGACCATGGTGCCCTGGATGCGAATCTGGCTTTGCGGGATGCCGATGGCCCGGGCGATGCTGCGGAAGTGCTCCACCACCTGGGTGCAGACGCGGATGTTGAGCACGCCCCGCTCGTCGGTCCACGCCACGCCGGCCTCCGGCTCCAGGAACGCGTGCTCCTGGTAGGGCACGCGGAAGGTGTTCTCGACGACCAGGTCCGCGTCAGCGAAGCCTGCCGCCACGTCCCCCTTGCGGATGGCCCAGCGCGCGACCACGTTGCTGAGGCTGGGATCAGCCGGGTCGGGCAGGGCGTCGATGGTCGCGCCCGTCTGCAGCGCCTCCAGCGGATCGAAGACGCCGGGCAGCGGCTCGTAGTCGATCTCGATGAGCCGGAGCGCCCGCTCCGCGATGTCCAGCGTCTCGGCAGCCACGAGCGCAATCGGCTCGCCATAGAAACGCACCTGGTCGGCGGCCAGCACCGGCACGTCCGATCCGCTGCGCTGCTTCTGGCCGGTCTGACCCGGCATATCGGAGACAAGCCGGGCCTCGGGCAGGTCCGCGGCGGTGAGCACGCACGCGACCCCCGGCAGCGCCCGCGCCTTGCTGACGTCCAGCCGCGTGATGCGGGCGCATGCCTGCGTGCTGCGGAAGACCTTGGCGTGGAGCATCAGCGGCAGCGAGAAATCGCCCGCGTAGACCGTGGCGCCCACGGCCTTGCCCATCGCATCGACGCGGCGCAGCGGCTTGCCCACTTGCCGCAGCTCGGGCAGTGTGTGGGGCGGGAGGGGTTTGACCTGTATGGTCATGGGTTATCACCTCGTCAGTGCGAATGGCGAAGCATCGAACATCCTGGAATCGAGGCTTTAGCCGGTCACTATCACTACGCACAGAGTTGTGCTATCCAGAGTGTGTTGTCAACGGAATCGTGCCCTCGAGCGGTTTGGTGTTTAGACAGAGAAACCGGCTGAAGCCTCGATTCCGGATTGTAGGATTCGATGCTCCATTTTGGCATGACAATCAGCTATTTGCCATCTGCCATCTGCTCCGCGGCGGCCTGGATCGCTTCCACGATCTGCCCGTACCCGGTGCACCGGCAGAGATTGCCTGAGATCGCCTCACGAATCTCGGCTTCCGTCGGCTGCGGGTTGCGATCGAGCAGCGCCTTGGCCGCGATGATGAAGCCCGGCGTACAGTAGCCGCACTGGATCGCGCCGCTGTCGGCGAACGCTTCCTGCAGGGGATGGGGCTGCTTGACCGAGCCCAGCCCGGCCGCGGTGACGATCGTGCAGCCGTCGGCCTGGCCGGCCAGCACCAGGCAGCTATTGACCGCCACGCCGTCGATCAGGACCGCGCATGCGCCGCAGTCGCCCTGTTCGCAGCCGCACTTGACGTCCATGTAGCCCAGGTCGCGCAGCGCATGGAGCAGCGTGACGTTCGGGGCCAGCGCGACGACGTGCGGCCGGCCGTTGATGTGAAGGGTGTAGAGTTCGGGTTTCATATCATGAGTTCCTGATAGCTCCGACGCCTGGCGATGAATCGCCAGGCTGATATAGGCCAAGCCTGCTCAAGCAGGCTAACGTCCCGCGCACCAACCGGCTTGAGCCGGTTTTGGCCGGTATCAGCCTGTGGGTTTCAACCACAGGCGTCGCAGGCGGGTAGCATCTGCCCCAACAATCTGCGCACGATAACCTCGGCCACTTCCCGGCGATACGCGGCGGCGCCGCGGATGTCGTCGATGGGCCGCGCGGCTTCGCCCGCCAGGCGGGCCGCCTCGGCGATCCGCGCGGGGGTCAAGACGTGCCCAAGCAGGGCATCCTCGGCGGCAGGTGCACGCCGCGGCGTGGGGGCCAGCGCGCCCAACGCAATGCGGGCGGAGGTGCAGCAGCCGGCCGCGTCCCAGGTGAGGGCCACGGCAGCGCTCAACACCGAGATGGCATCGGCTTTGCGCAGGCCCAGCTTGTGAAAATGGCTGGCGCAGCGGGCATCCGGCGGCAGCGGCACGCGCACCGCGGTCAGCAGCTCGTCGGGCCGGCGCAGCGTCTTGCGCACGCCCACCAGGAAATCGGCCAGCGGCACGCGGCGGGTCCCGTCCCGGCTGGCCAGCTCGACCTCCGCATCCAGCACCAGGAGCGGCGGCGCGGTGTCGGCCGCGGGCGAGGCGTCGACCAGGTTGCCGCCCACGGTGGCCCGGTTGCGGATCAGTGGGTTGGCGAAGACCGCCGCGGCCTCTCTGAGCGCGGGCGCATGGTGGGCAACCAGCGGATCGTGTAACAGGTCGCTGAGAGTGGTTCCACCGCCGATCACCAGGTGGCCATCCTCTCGCCGGATGCCGCGCAGCTCAGCCAGCCGGGTGATGTCGACCAACGTGCGTAGGGGCGGGGTTGCCCCGCCCTCGCCACCGCCCCCGCCACCGGGCGGGGTGACCCCGCCCCTACCGGCGCGCAGGTCCACGATGACGTTCGTGCCGCCCGCGATGGGCAGCGCGTTCCCGCTGGCCAGCATGGCCAGGGCTTCGGGCAATGTCCCGGGCCGCAGGAGATCGAATTCTGGCAGCATGGTTGTCTCCTAGGAGGACGAAAGACGAACGACGAAAGACGAAACGATCTATCCTTCGTCCTTCGTCATTGGTCCTTCGTCACCGTCTCCGCTGCGGCCAGCACCGCGCGCACGATGGCGGCGTAGCCGGTGCAGCGGCACATGTTCCCGCGCAGTTGGTCGCGCACGTCAGCCTCGGTCGGGTGCGGGTTTTCTTCCAGCAGGTTCTTGGCGGTCATCAACATGCCGGGCGTGCAGAACCCGCACTGGAGCGCCGCATAGTCGAGGAACGCCTCCTGCAGCGGATCGAGCGTCCCGTCCGGCGCGGCCAGCCCTTCGATGGTGCGGATGGTGCTGCCGTCCGCAGCCGCAGCTA
The DNA here is from genome assembly GCA_964513075.1 of uncultured Anaerolineales bacterium. GTDB lineage: Bacteria > Chloroflexota > Anaerolineae > CG2-30-64-16 > CG2-30-64-16 > DAOUBP01. The sequence goes on along the minus strand of CAZELR010000082.1, from coordinate 4,212 downwards.
GCACCAGGCAGGCCAGCACCGGCCGTCCGTCCATGAGCACCGTGCACGCGCTGCACTCGCCGATCCCGCAGCCGTACTTGGTCCCGGTCAGCTCCAGGTCCTCGCGCAGGACGTTGAGCAGCAGGTCGTTGTCCGCGACCTGGAGCCGGCGGGGGATGCCGTTAACTATGAGCGTGATTTCGTGAGGCGTGGCGCGATTTTTGATTTTTGATTTTTGATTTTTGATTTGCGATTTGCTATTCGCCATGCGCCGATTCGCTGATTCGCCTTTCACTCGTCCGCTCCCCGTCTCCCCTGCCCCCCTGCTTCCCTGCTCCCCCGCTCCCCCGCCTGATCGCTCCCACGCCCGCGTGAGCGCATCCACCGCCAGCGCGGCCGTCACTTTGCGGCGATAGGCGGCGGTTGAGCGGACGTCGTCGATGGGGGAGATCTCTTCGGAGGCGACGGCCGCGGCCTGGGCGATCAGTTCGGGGGTCATGATTTGCCCGCGGAGCACCGCCTCAGCGCGCTGCGCGCGCAGGGGGGTCGGCGCCACCGAGCCGAAGGCCAGCCGGCAGCCGGCGACCCGGTCGCCGTCGCGCACGATGACGGCGGCGACGTTGGCCTTGGCGATGTCTGCAGCCACGCGGCCTACCTTGACGAATGCGCTGCCGGTCCCGGGCGCCGGTGCGGGAATCTCGATCGCCGTCAGAAGCTGGTCGGGCCGGCGGGCGGTCTTGCCGGGGCCGAGGAAGAAGCGCTCCAGCGGCAGCCGCATCTCGCCGTCCGGCCCGGCCAACATGACTTGGGCGTCGAGCGCGATCAGGGCCGGCGCGGTGTCGGACGCGGGCGAGCCGTTGCACAGGTTGCCGCCGATCGTGCCCATCGCCTGCACCTGGGCCGTGCTGAACGCGGCGCACGCCTCGGCCAGCGCGGTGCAGCGCTCGCGCACCGTCGCGTCCCGCGCAATCTCGCGGATGGTCGTCAGCGCGCCGATGCTCAGCGAGTCCACGAAGGTGGACTTCGCAACGGTTGCTGCGGTTTCAACCGCCGGTGTGTGTGCGGTTTCAACCGCCGGGCCAATCCCCCTCAGCTCGCCCAGCCTGCCGAGTCCGATGACGTAGGCCGGCTTCAGCCGTTCCATCTTCATCTGCACCAACAGGTCGGTGCCGCCGGCCAGCACCCGCGCCGCGTCACCATAGATCCGCAGCAGATCGACGGCCTCGGCCACCGAATCTGGCTCCAGGTAAGTGAACTCGTGGACCAGGATGTGGGAGTTGGTCATCTCGTTCATGCGGACACCTCCTCGGCCCCGTGCGTCGTGGATGCTGTGGGTGCGTGTTGCGTATTCCGTGGTGCGTGGTGCGTGTCGCTCCCCTGCTCCCCCGCTCCCCTGCTCCCCTGCCTCCCGCTCTCCAGCGCGGCCAGCACCTTCTCCGGTGTAATCGGCAGCTCGTAAAACCGGACCCCGATGGCGTTGTAGATCGCGTTGGCGTAGGCCGCGGCCACGGGGTTCATCGCAGCCTCGCCGATGCCTTTGGCGCCCAACGGCCCGGTCGGCTCGTAGGTGTCGGCGAAATGGATGCTGATGTCCTCGAGCAGCGGGGTTTCGGTGATGCCTGGCGTCTTGCCGTCCACCCAGTAGCCTTTGGACAGCAGTTGGCCGGCCGCGTCCCAGGCGTTATCTTCGATGCACGCGTAGCCGAATCCTTTGGAGAGCCCACCTTCGAGCTGGCCGGCCGCCAGGTCCGGGTTGACCACCGTGCCGCAGTCGCTGCCCGACACCGCCTTCACCGTGCGCACCTGGCCGGTCCAGGTGTCCACCTCGACCTCGACAAAGATCGTAACGTAGGCCGGCGGGCAGTTGGTCGGCCGGTAGCTGTCGACCACCGCGATCGTCTTCCAGCTATCGGTCCAGCAGCGGGTGGCGATCTGCGCCAGGGTCATGCGTTTCTCCGGCATGGCCGGCGCAAAAACCACACCCTGGCCCAGCGCCTCATCCGGCTTCAGCGTGAGCGCATCAGGCATCACGTCAAGGTAGCGCGCAGCCGTGTCGATCAGCTCCTGGCGCACCTGGCCCGCCACGCGGGTCACCGCGCCGCCGCCGGCATAGACCCCGCGGGTGGCGTGCGTCGTGACGTCGTAGACCGTGGCGGTGGTGTGCGCTTCGGCCAGGTTGACCTTGTCCAGTGGGACGCACAGCGTCTCGGCGACCAGCTTGGCCGCGGCCTCCAGCGTGCCGCCGCCGTGGTCCATCAGCGCCGTGATGACGTCCACCGAGCCGTCCTGGTTGACCTTCACCATGGCGCCGGAGAAGTCGATGACATCGCTGGGCCGCGGCGCGCCCGCACTGGAGGTGTGGAACCCGCGGCCCATGCCGATGCCGCGACGGTAACGGGTTGAAGGTTGGAAGGTTGAAGGTTGAAGGTCGGAGAGCGCGTCCCCGTCACCTTGAACCTGTAACCTTGAACCTGTAACCTCGCCCCCGTCACCTTCAACCTTGAACCTTGAACCTTGAACCTCGCGCCGCCGCTCCCACCCGATCCGCGCCGCGCCCTCAGCCAGCAGCTGCCGAACGC
>CAZELR010000082.1:0-1554 GCA_964513075.1 uncultured Anaerolineales bacterium | reverse complement strand
CGCCGCCGCTCCCACCCGATCCGCGCCGCGCCCTCAGCCAGCAGCTGCCGAACGCCGTCGCTGTGCACCAGCGAGCGCACCAGCGGGCCCTGGCCCCAGAAGGACTCGCCCAATCCGACATAGTTCTTCAGCCGCAGCTCGAGCGGGTCGATGCCCAGCTTTTCGGCCAGCTCGTCCATCAGCGATTCGACGGCGAAGGAGACCTGCGGGTTGCCGAAGCCCTGCATGGCGCAGGAGGGGGCCTTGTTGGTGTACACCGCCACGCCATGATGCCGCACCGCACCGAACCTGTACAAGGACGCCAGCCAGCCCGCGGTCACGCCCAGGAAGGAGTAGCCCTGGATGATGTGCGCGCCGATGTCGGCGATCACCTCCTGGTCTGCCCCCAGCAGCGTGCCGTCGCTCCTGGCCGCGATCTTGAGCCGGATGATGGCGGGATACTTGGTGTGGTCGTGCATGTCCTCTTCGCGCGTCAGCGCCAGCTTCACCGGGCGCCGTGCCTTCAGCGCCAGCGCCACGCCGATGGGGATGGGCGAGTTCATCTGGATGGATGAGCCAAACGTGCCGCCCACCGGGATGCGGATCACGTCAACCTTGCTGAGCGGGATATCGAAGAGGGCGCCCAGCACGATGCGCACGTTGTGGATCGACTGCGTCGTGGCCCACACGGTGATGCCGCCGTTCGCCTCGGGCCGGCACACGACCGCCTTCGGCTCCATCTGCGCGTGGTAGATCTTGGGGGTGCGGAATTCGCCCTGGACGACGATGTCGGCGTTGGCGAACGCGGCTTCGATGTCCCCTTCCAGGATGTCGCGCGAACAGGCGATGTTGTTCTCGATCGGGATCTCTTTGTCGCCCAACATCACCGTGTCGTAGAGCTGGGCCGCGCCCGGCTGCATCGCCTCGAGCGGGTCGGTGACCACCGGCAGCGGCTCGTACTCGACGATTACGGCGCGGGCGGCCTGCTCGGCCAGCGCCTCGGTCTCGGCTGCCACCGCGACCACCGCCTCGCCCATGCGACGCACCTTGTCGGCCAGCACGGTGTGGTCCTTGTGCAGCGCCCACGGCACGGTGATGATGCGCTCGTTGTAGCGGGCCTTGGGGGCATCGTCGTAGGTGAGGCACACTGCGCCCAGCGCCTCTGCCGCGCGCGTGTCCACTCGCACGATGCGTGCGTGGGCATACGGGCTGGAGACGATGCGGCCGTGCAGCATCCGCGGGAGCGTCACGTCGGTGGTGTACTGCTCTTGTCCCGTCACCCGCGCCATCCCATCCTTGCGCCGGGTCGCGTGGCCGACGATGGCTAGTTGTGGTTTATTCATGTTTGTCCTCGGAATAGTGACGTGGTGCGTGGTGCGTATTGCGTATCACCCTGTCATTCTGAGCGCCGCAGCGCGAAGAATCTCGTGTTGCGTCATTCGCCATCCGCTATTCGCCATTCGCCCTCATCCTTCATCCTTCCGCCTTCATCCCTCATCCTTCATCCCTCCGCCTTTCCGAGCACCAGCGCCAGCAGCGCCATGCGGATGAAGACGCCGTTGGCGGCCTGGCGGA
>CAZELR010000081.1:0-16663 GCA_964513075.1 uncultured Anaerolineales bacterium | reverse complement strand
GACTGGCCCTGTTTTATGTGATCGCCTGGCCCTAATTTGCATGATCGAAGACAGCTAATGGCGTTGAGTCGACAACCCGCTCAGGATGACTATGCGGCATGCAGCATTTACCCCTCAAAGTTGACGGTCGCGTCGCTGCACTGGGTCTCGCCCGGGCCCGAGGAATGCCAGGTGGCGATCACCGAGATGCGCGCGCCGTGGGCGTCGGTGATCCAGACGTACCAGTCGCCGACGATGGCCTGGTTGATGCTGACGATGTGGCTGTAGTAGCCGGGAGCCCAGCCGGGATAGCCCTCGTGCGGGCCTGAGATGACGGGATCGGTGATCGGCGCGCCGTCCGGGGTAGCGCTGTACACCACGCGATAGCCGTTGGCGGGCTGCCCGTGCAGCGTCAGCACGCCCGAGAACCAGGTGCCGCCGGCCTGGGGGCGGCAGGCTGGCACGCTGAAGCTGTGGAACAGCCAGGCTGCTGGCGGCGTGGGGCTGGGGGTCGGGCTGGACGTCGGGCTGGGGGTGGGTGTGGCGCTGGGCGTCGGCGTGGCGCTGGGCGTCGGCGTCGGCGTGGCGCTGGCGCCGCCCGCGATCGTCCACTGCCAGACCAGGCCGTAGCCGGTGGGGGCCATGCTGTTGCTGCCGTCGAGGCTGCCCAGGCCCATGTAGTAGACGGCATCGGCGGCCGCGTTCAGCGGCTGCGCGCTGTAGGCCGGAGCCGTGTGCCCCATGATGAAGTTGGCTGCATACGGCTCGCCGGGCTTGGCTTCGGTCCGCAGGTCTTGCAGCGTTGCGCCCGCCAGGTTGCGGATGCGGATCGAGACGCCGGTCTGCCGCACCCCCGCGGCATCGAGGGCATCCGCGTAGATCAGGCCCATGGTGGTATTCGGTCCCTCGCCCACGTCGTACCACACCCCCGACACCAGCCGCCAGTAGCCTGCGCCGGGCGTGGGCTGCGCGGGCACCAGCACCGCGCCCCGTTGCGTCAGGCGCGCATCCCAGGTGGGCGCGGGCGTCGGCGTGCCGGTGGGCGTGGCGGTGGGCGTCGCGCTGGGTGTCGCAGTGACGGTATGTGTGGGGGTGGGCCCGGTGGGCGCGCCTGTTGGCGTGGCGGTGGGTGTGTCGTCGGGCGTGGGTGTGCCGGTGGGCGCGCCTGTCGGCGTGGCGGTCGGCGTGGCGGTCGGCGTATCGTTGGGCGTGGGCGTGACGGTCGGCGTCCCTTCGCCGGCAACGGTCCAGCGCCAGATGAAGCCGTAGCTGGTGTGCTCCTTGAGATTGGGGCTCCCGATGCTGCCCATGCCCAGGCCCGCCACGGCATCGGACGGGCTGCCGTCTTCCACTTCGATGCGGTAGGTGGGCGCGATGTGGTACATCGGGTAGGACCCGGCGTAGGGCTCGCCCGGCTTGGCCTGGGTGTAGAGGCGGTCGATGCAGGTTGTGGTGGCCGGGCCGAGCAGTTCGGGGCCCGACAGGGCGACCCTGGCGGTGGTGCACGCGCCGTCGATGGTCCAGGTGATCAGCATCGTCTTGTCGACCTGGCGGATGCTGCGGGCATCCAGCACGTCGAAGGCGATGTCGTGATCGCCGACGCCCAGCGGCCGGGTGTCGTGCACGTCGAACCAGACGCCCGCGACGATCTTCCAGTAGCCTTGCCCCGGGCTGACGTTGGCCGGGATCAGGAGGGCGCCGCGCAGGTCCAGGCGCGGGTCCCAGGTGAACGGCGCGGGGGTCGACGTGGACGTGGGGATCTGTGACGGCGCGGGGGGCGGCGTCTGCGTGGGGGTCGGCGTAGACGTCGGTGTCTGCGTCGGCGTCGGTGTGGGCTGGGGACCGGCCACCAGGGGCAGATACACGTGCGCGGCCGGCGTCCCGGTCAGCCGGGGGGTGATGGCGGCCAGGGACGGGAGGGCCGCGGCCCCCAGGACGATGACGGCCAGCAGGGCAAAGATGGCCCAGGCAACAAAGGCTGGTCGACGCATCGCAACCTCCGTTCCATCCTCTGATCCGGCGTGCAGGGTAGGGGCGTAGGGGCGAGGTTGTAGGGGGCGAGGTCACCTCGCCCCTACCTCGCCCCTACACGGTATTAGTAAGACGAATTCGAATGCGAGATCTTCAGCCCATCCACCTGCAGCAGGCTGGGCACGACGAGCGCGGTGGGGTTGCGCGCCCCATAGCTGCTGGACGTGTTGGCGACGGCCTGCGCCTGTGACAGCCACGCCAGCCGGTCGCCGAAGATATCGAGCAGGCTCTGCGTGAGGCGCACGTTGTAGGGCACGACCACGCTCCCATCCCGCTTGAGCAGCAGCGCGCCGAAGCGCGAGCTGGCGGTGATGATGCCGGCGGAGGGATTGACGACGTTCATGTAGTGCAGCGCGGGGATGTAGAGGACGTCGTTCGCCCGCGGCTGCGCCACCAGCTCGCGCAGGGTGCTCACCGGCATGTCGCCGCGCTGCAGCACGAGGCTGTCGTGCGGCGTGGTGTGTCCGGTGGGCTGCGCGCCGAACTCGTCGGCCTCATCCTGCTCCCACGTGAAGCCCACGAACACGCCGTCCGCGACGATGGGGAACGGCCGGCGGACCCTGCCCATCAGGTCGCGCTGGAACGGGAAGGTCTCCAACCGCGTGGGATCGTCGGTCAGCGTGAAGCGAGGGGAGAAGAGGCGCTGGCCGATCTGATCCTCCCGGAGGAAGGAGTAGCCGCGCTTCATCATGCCCCCGCGGTAGCCGATGTAGTCCAGCACATTCAGCAGCGCGCCGGTGGCGTCCGAGCCGAAGACGATGTCGTACGCGGCGAGCGGGAGCTGCTGGGGTGCGTCGTGCTGATAGCGTTCGAGCAGGAATGCCAGCTCGCTGCGCAGCGCGGCCGGGTTCAGATCGGCGGCGCGGTGCGCGGAGCCGTTGGCCCGCATCTCCCACTTGAGCGCAGTGTGTGACAGCACCACATTGACCTGCGCATCGGAGGTCTTGAAGTACTGCATATGCTCCGAACGGGTGCTGCTCTGTGCGAGGGTGTTGGCGCCGCAGGAGAAGATGCCCGACAGTTTGATCTCATCCGTCTCCAGTCCGGCCGCCGCCGCGTTGAAATAGGCCAGCCGCGCCTCGTTGCTGAGCGCGGCCAGCGCGGGATCGCAGTCGCTCTCGTCGCTGAACGACTCGGCGTAGGCCGGCACGGTGGGCTGATAGCTCAGCGGCTGGGCATGGCCGGCCATCGCCGCCGCGATATCCAGCCCCTGCTGCATCTCCGCCAGCTTGTCCAGCCCGGTGATCAGGTTGTAGCTGGCGCGCTGCCGGCCCTGATAGACCGTGATTTGCAGGCGGATGAGATGTTCGTTGGTGTTCAAGGAGATGGCCGAGTTGGCAAAACGCATCAGGGTGCTCTCTTCCTCGTGATAGAGGAAGGCGGCCTCCACCCCTTTGGCCCGCGCAGTGTCGCGCAGCGCGGCCAGGGTTTGCAGGATTTGGTCCTTCACGGCTAAGCTCCTATCCGTACGTTGTCGAACCGGCACACCGGCACACCGTGGCCCAGTTGCATGATCTGGTTGGGCTGTCCCTTGCCGCAGTTGTCCACGTAGCGCACTTCCCAAGTGGAGGCGTCGCCTACCGCGGACAGCGAGTTGTAGAATTTGACGGTCTCGCCCTGGTAGGTGGCATTCTTTACCACCTTGGTGACCCGGCCATCCTCCACCAGCCAGCCGATGTCGGTGGCAAAGTGGAACTGCTCGCGGTTCGAGCCGATGGACCAGCTCTTGTCGCCGTCCAGGATGACGCCCCGCTCGGTGTGGCTGACGATGTCGTCCAGCGTGCCGTCGGCGCCGGGGTCGATGTTGATGTTGGTCATGCGCTCGATGGGCACGCGGTAGAACGCGGTCGCCCGGTTCGCGCCGCTGCTGCCCGCAAAGAGGGTCTTCCCGGCGCGGCTGTTGGCCTCTTCGACCATCTGGCGGCCGGTGATGGCGCCCACCAGCAGGCCCTTGTCGATCAGCAGGTTGTTCTGCGCGGGGACGCCGTCATCGTCGAAGCCGAAGCTGCCGGGGCTGTTGGGGATCGTCGCGTCCGCGCGGGCCGTCAGCTTGGGCGAGCCGTAGCGCAGCGTGCCGAAATCGCTGAGCCTGACGAAGGAGCCGCCCGCGAAGGCCAGCTCATAGCCGAGGATGCGATCCAGCTCCAGCGCGTGCCCGATCGTCTCGTGCGTCTGCAGGAACATGATGCCGGGCAGCAGGATCACCGAGCGGGTGTCCTGCGGGCACGGGTCCGCGGCCAGCACCTGACTCAGCTCGGCCACGATGCGCGCGGCGTTCTTGTCGAAGACCGCGCTGTCGAGGGTCTCCCACCCGCGCGTGGCGCCCAGCCGCGGCGGCAGGAACTTGCGCCAGTGCATGCCCCCCTGTGCATCGAGGCCCGCCACGCGCAGCTCGGGGAACACCTCGATGATGGTCTTCTCGATCTCGCTGCCTTCCGAATCGACGAAGACGATCTGCTTGCGCATGAAGGTCAGGCCGCAGATGCGCTGCACCACGCCCGGCTGATTCAGCTTCGCGTCCATGGTCTGCAGGAATGCCAGCTTGTCGGCCAGCGGCACGGTGAAGGGATCGATCCGGTTCGGGCTTCTGAAGGTCGCGCGGATCGCGTCGGTCTCCGCGAGGCGGACCGGGAAGGTGACGCGGTTTGACGCGACGCGGGCGTTGTCGAAGGCCTTGTCGAACAGCGCCGCGGGGTCGCTGACGTCCGAAGCGGCCGAGAAGCCCCACGCGCCCCGGTAGAGCACGCGCACCCCCACGCCGCTCTCGCTGGACGCGCTGGCCGCCTTCAGATTGCCGTTCCACATCAACAGCTCGTTGGTTTCCTCAATGGGATACCAGCGCGCGTCTACATACGTCGCGCCGGCTGCCTTGAGACGCGCGATTTGCGCCTGTAACTGGTTCAGCATAGGCCCCTCCTCAGGACGTATTGTACACCGGGTTGAGGTTGCAAGCCAGAACGGGGGAGGGCCTGGCGGGGTGAAGCCCCGCCTGGCAACTGAAGTTGCGGCTACCCTTGCGAAGTCCACCTGCGTGGACTGGGTTCCAGTCGGCGCAGGCCGACTTCGCAGAGGTAGGCGCAGTTTCAACTGCCGGCCGATGCCGTTGGCTGCTTGTTTGCATCAGGCTCTAATATGCCTTGTATGCAGCCATACAGAACACGGTGTCGGTTTGATATAAGTTTATGACAAAATCTACACAAGTGTGGTGCAGAAAACGCTACGAAGGTATTGACCTATGAAACAGAGCAACCAGTTAGGAGTCGCACGGAGGAATCGAGCCTTCAGGCGGTCTGACCGGCTAAAGCCTCGATTCCAGAACACGAGATTTATCTGATTGGCCTATGAGGAGAATAGCATGTCAAAAGAGAATGAGAACGTCTTTCGCCGTCTGATCGAGGAGGGCTTCAGCAAGGGCAATCTCGCCGCCCTGGATGAGCTTTTTGCTCCCAATTTCGTCGAGCATCAGGATGGGTTCACGCCCCCGAATGTCGAAGGTGTCAAGGCAGGAATTACCGGCCTGCGCACGCCCTTCCCCGATCTGAAACTCACCGTCGACGAGATCGTCGTCAGCGGCGACAAAACCTGGGCCCGGCTCACAGCGCGCGGCACGCACCTGGCGCCCTTCATGGGACGACCGCCCACGGGCAAGTCTTTCGTCATCACCGTCATCGACATCTGCCGGTTCGAAAACGGCAAAATTGTCGAGCACTGGGGAGTCGCCGACCGGCTCAGCCAGATCGCGCAGCTCGGTCTGTTGCCGCAGCCACCCCAAGGGGCGGCCCAATCGACGTCACCGCATTGACTTGGGGTTTTCGCACGCGGGCGCCCCTCCGGCAGGTAAACGGCCGAAGAGGCGCCCGCGCAGGATGTGGCCGATGGAAAACGAAGCCGGCACTCTGACACAAAGTCAGAGTGCCGGCTTTTGCTTGGGCACAGGGAGCGGCGCCTGCGGTTGAAACCGACAGGCTGATACACGCCAAACCTGCCGAGGCAGGTTGATCGAGGCTTGACACGACCTGAATCAGCTATTCGCCGCAAACGCGCGGCCCTTGGCCAGCGCCGTGCGCAGCTCCGGCTCGAGGTCCAGATAGACCATATCCGGTTCAGCGCCAACCGCATCCAATGCCTTGCTGAAGAAGTTGCGCGCCGTGGTGGCCAGCACGATGTCGAGGATCTCGGCGTCCGTCAGGCCGAACCCGCGCAAGCCCTCGATATCCTGCGGCGTGACCGTATGCGCGGCCAGCGTGATCTTCTCCGCGAACGCCATCATGGCGACTTCCACCGGCTCCAGACCTGCCTGGCGGTAGTCGTGCAGGATGGCGAGCAGTTGCTCGGCCGTGAAGAAGTTCTTGCGCAGCACCGCACCGTGCGCGAGCAGGCAGTAGGTGCAGCGCAATGCCGATGCCGCGGCGAAGGTTACCAATTCGTAGCGGCGCAGTCGCATCTTGGAGCGGATGGCGCTGATCAGGGTGCGCCAGGCCGCAATGACCTCGGGCCGCAAGCTCATGGCCTGGGTGTAGTTGGCGACGTAACCCTGGCTCTTGAGATCGTCGTCGTAGAGCTCCCGGAGTTTGCCGGTTGCTTCTGCGGGTGGAATCGTTTGAATGCTGGCCATGTGAATCTCCTTTTCGAGCCTTCTGCCATCGCCATCGGTCATTCCCCCGGCCGAGCGTCACGGTGTCGGAAGGACTGTTTTGGTTTGTAAATGTTTTATACTATACTTATCATATAAATATCGTGGTATTGTATACAATTGAACGCGTTGAGTGAGGAAAAACCAAGAGGTTGGAAATGAAAAGCCGGCGCTCTGATCTTGTGATCGAGTGCCGGCTTTTACTCGGGAACAGGGATTCGAACCCCAATCTTCTGATCCAGAGTCAGACGTTCTACCGTTGAACTATTCCCGAATGACAGGAACCAGTATAGCACCGCGGGGGCGATTTAGGCAAATTAAGGCCTTTACTCATCTTCCCGGATGCACAGCGACGGCTGGTAGGCCGGGCTGTTGTCCCACTCGCTCTCCGGGCCGATGCCCGCCTCCAGGCCCCACAGGCCGCGCACGGCCGGCTCCTTGGGTCGATAGACCGCGGTGTTGAAGATGGCGCGCGCGGGGGTCCAGCCGGCGGCAAAGTAGGTGGAGAGGCGCACGAACTCCTTGCCGGGCATCCGCCACGGGTCCATGATATCCCCATCCTGCTCGTCTACCGCGAGCAGGCGAACCCAGTGGTTGTTGAAGACGCCGCCCGGGGTGAAGTCTACCAGCACGACGAGCGCGGCGCCGCCGGCCAGCAGCTCGGCCAGCTCCGCAATGGGCGCGGGCTGCGACGCCGACTGGATCATCTTGACCAGCGTCAGCCCCAGGGGCGTCACGCTGCTGAACACGAACAGGTTGCCGTTGGTATACCCCTTGTTTTGGCGCAGCCAGTCGTTGAGGTAGCCGGGCGCCAGCGACTGATCCGTCAGGTCGGTGACCACCGAAGCGACGGCGGTGACCAGGCAGCCGGCCTCGCCCATCGTAGGCGTGTCCTGGTGTCCCAGGGGCTCGCCGGACCACTCGGTGTCGCGTTGCGAATAGGCTGTCGTCATAATCCATACTCCATACCGCTCCTCCGCCTTTCACCTTGAAACGTGTTGCGTGTTGCGTGTTGCGTGTTGCGTGGTGCGGCGACTTGCGGGTCGTTGCGTGGTGCGTGAACCTTCTACGTTTAACCTTTATCGCAGGCCAGGCGGAAGGTGACGAACGAATAGCCTTCCGTGGCCGCCAGATACGCCTGCGCGTGGGCCGCGTTGTTGCCATGGCGCAGCCAGGGCGGGTAGAAGATGCTGCCCAGGATGCGGGGCGGCCGCTCGCCGGGCTGGGGCATTTCTTCGGTTTCGGTCGTCCACTCGCAGAGGAAGACTTCTTTCAGCCCGCCGCGCACCTCGGGCGTGTGGCCGGCCGTGTGACCCCAGATCTCCAGGCTGACGCCGTCGGCCGCATCTTCGCTGTAGAGCTGCTCCAGCTCGGCCATCGCGGGCAGGCGGTAGGTGCGGCCTTCCCGGCTCCCGGCCCAGCGGCAATAGGCCAGGGCGTCGTGCTGCGAGATGCGCGTCACGGGCGCGCTGGCTGCGCCGGGCTCCGCCAGGCTGGGCGGCAGCTTTTGGCCGGTGTCCCGCAGGAATTCCTTGAACGCCGCGCGGGTCACCGGGGCGTGGGCCAGCAGGGCATGGAGGCCGCCCTTGTCGATTGTCAGCAGTTCGGTTTCTTGGGGCATCGTGATTTCATCCGTCTATGCGTTCAGCGTGCGCAGCTTCTCGGCAGCAGCCGCACAGCGCACCAGCACCCGTTCGCGGCCGAGCGCCATCAGGCTGCCGAAGAGCGGCGGCGCCACGTTTTTGCCGGTGGTGGCCACGCGCAGGATGCCGAACAGTTGGCCCACCTTGACCCCCAGCTCGGCCGCCAGTTCGCGCAGCGCCGGCTCCAGCACGGCCTCCTCGAAGGGCAGCTCGGCCAGAACGCGCTGCAGCGTCTCCAGCAGGGCCAGCGACTGCGCCGCGGTCAGGCCCTTGGCAACCAGCATGGCGGAATCGTAATCGATCTCCTCCACGAAGGCAAAATCCACCAGCTCCCAACCTTCGGCCAACGTCTTGATGCGCTCCTGGATCAGCGGCGCGACCACCGGCAGCGCGGGGTCGGCGCGCAGCGCGGCTTCCGGGATGCCCGACTCGGCGCTCCAGAACGGTGCGATCCGTTCCACCAGGTCGGCGGGGGCCAGTTGGCGGATGTAGTGGCCGTTCATCCAGTCCAGCTTGCTCATCGGCAGCGCACCGGCCGCCGGGTTGATGTCGGTGATGTCGAACCTGGCGATTGCTTCCTCGCGCGTGAACAGGTCCGCGTCCGCGCTGTAGGCCCAGCCCATGCCGGCCAGGAAGTTGAACATCGCCTCGGGCAGGTAGCCGGCCTCGCGATACTCGCGGATGAAGGTCAGCAGCTCCTCGTCCCCTTCGGCGCGTTTCTTGCGCTTGCTCAGCTTGCCCACCCCGCTCGGGTCCAGGATCAGCGGCAGGTGGGCGAAGATCGGCATCTCCCAGCCCAGCGCGCGGTAAAGGTTCACGTGCAGCGGCACGCTGCTGAGCCACTCGTCGCCGCGCAGGATGTGGGTGATCTCCATCAGGTGGTCGTCGATGACATTGGCGAAGTGGTAGGTGGGGAAGCCGTCCGTCTTTACCAGGATCGGATCGCGCACCTTGTCGTTCTCGAACGGCTTGATCTTGCGCAGCAGGTCCACGAAGCTGGTTTGGCCCTCGGTGGGCATCGCAAAACGCACCACAGAGGGTGCGCCGGCGGCCTCCAGCTCGGCGCGCTGCACGCCGGTCAAGTGCCGGCAGCGGCGGTCATAGCCGATGGCGTCCTCTTTGCGCGCCATCTGCTCTTTGCGCAGCGCATCCAACCGCTCCTCCGAGCAGTAGCAGCGATACGCCAGGCCGTTGGCAATCAACTGCGCGGCCCAGGCGTGGTAGATCGGCAGCCGTTCGGACTGGAAGTAGGGGCCGAAGTCGCCGCCCCGGCCCGGTCCTTCATCGTAGTCCAGCCCCAGCCACGCCAGGCTGTCGATGATGTCTTGCAGCGAATCGGGGACGTAGCGGGTGCGGTCGGTGTCCTCGATGCGCAGGATGAACTTGCCGCCCGTGTGCTTGGCGTACAGCCAGTTGAACAGCGCCGTACGGGCGCTGCCCAGGTGAAAATAGCCGGTCGGGCTGGGGGCCATGCGTACGCGGACGGGACGATTCTCGGTCATAATTGTTTCCTCAGTCTACGGGTGGCTCGGTCGCAGACCGGCCACAGCACTAGTTTCCTACGGGTGGCTCGGTCGCAGACCGGCCACAGCACTAGTTTCCTACGGGTGGCTCGGTCGCAGACCGGCCACAGCGGTCATTTTAGGGCGCCCACTATCGCACTATCGCACTATCTTACTATCGCACTATTTCACTCTGAATGACAGCGCGCTCTGCTCGAACACCGGCGCCAGGGCGGTGATGGCGTCGGGGCTGGTCGAATAGCTCAGGATCCAGAGATCGGTGTCGGTGGCAACGACGTATTGGCGGCCCTGAATGCTGGTGGGTTGGTCGCTCGCCGCATTCAGTTGGAAGCTGAACGCGATGTGCCCGGCCGGCTGGCCGCCGATGCTCAGCCTGGCATTGGAAGCGCTGACCTGGAACCCGACCTGCTGGTACTGCGCCACCACCGCGTCGATCACCGCCTGCATGTCCTCGACCCGCGCTCCTTCTAACGGCGTGCGGCGGATGTTGAGGGTGTCGGCGAAGCCGGCGCCGGTGTCATGAAAGGCCCAGAACACCGTCCCCTGAAACGCCTCCGGGCTGCCGATGATGGCCGCCAGATCCGGGTTGCTTGTTTTGAGCTCGTCGAAGATGGCTTGCGCATCTCCGGCGCTGAAATCGATCACCGTCCAATCCGCCGGCAGCCGGATGGTGAGGGCGTCGGTCTGCTGTTCGACCCACGCCATGGACGGCGCGCCGGCGGGCGTTGGGGTGGCGGGCAGCGGCGTTGCGGTGGGCGGCACCGGGGTCGCGGTGGGCGGCGTGGGGGTTGGCGGCGCGGGCCTGGGGCAGCCAACCAGCAGCAGCGCCAGCAGGGCGCCGGTGATCCAGTGCAGACGTGCTCGCGCGGACATTTCAACCTCCTTGATTACGCGTTATGCGTCGAAACCGATCTTCTTGTGCCGCAGCTGCACGCTCTCGGCAAGCCCGATCCCGATCAGCATGGCCCACAAGGAACTGCCGCCGTAACTGATGAACGGCAGGGGCATGCCGGTGGCGGGCAGGATGTTCAGGTTCATGCCGATGTTCACGACCACCTGAAACAGGATCATGGCGGTGACGCCGGTCACGATCAACATGCCGAAGGTGTCACGCGCCCGGGCCGCGATGCTCGCCAGCCGGAACAGCAGCAGTGCGAAGAGCAGGATCAGGAATGCGGCCCCGATGAAGCCCAGCTCCTCCGCGATGACCGTGAAGATGAAGTCGCTGTGGCGCACGCGCAGGAAGTGCAGCTGACTCTGCGATCCCCGGAACAGGCCGCGGCCCAACCAGCCGCCGGAGCCGATGCCGATGATGGCCTGGTTGATGTTATAGAGGCGTTCGGGATCGACGCGGCCGGGGTCAAGCAGCATGAAGACGCGCTCCTTCATGTAATCCTCGAGCAGGTAGCGCCAGGCCAGGACGCTTGCCACTGCGGCTGCACCGCCCAACAGCAGCGTGTGGCGCACGCGCAGGCCGCTCACCAGCAGCATCACCAGGCCGATCGCCAACACCGAAATGGCCGTGCTCAAGTTCGGCTGCAGGTAGATCAACGCCACAGCCGGGGCCAGGAGGCCCAGTGCGCCCAGCGGCGTCAGCAAGCTCTCCATCTTGTCTTCGCGGTCGGCGAGATAGTGGGCCAGCGCCAGGATCAGCGCGATCTTGGTTAACTCGGACGGCTGCAGAAAGAAGGTGCCGATCTCCAGCCAGCGCTGCGCGCCGCCGGCCGCGGTACCGATCACGGCGATCACGACCAGGAACGCCAGCAGCACGATGTAGAGCGGATAGGCCAGGCTGGCCAACAGGCGGTAGTCCACGGCCGTGGCCAGGCCCAGCAAGACCAATCCCGCGGCCAGGAATCCGATCTGGCGCAGGGGCCAGGTGGCGTACATCTCGTTGCCGGCCAGCGCGCTGGCGATCATCAAGACGCCGAAGCTGCACAAGAACAGCACCAGGGCGAGGAGCGACCAGTCGAAGCGGCGGTTGAGCAGGGTTTTCATGGGGGTTACTGCCCGGCCTCAACGGGTGTCTTGGCGGCCTGCCTGGCGCTGAAGTACGCGTTCAGCACCGTGTTGGCCACCGGCGCAGCAACGGCGGAGCCTTCGCCGCCATTGGCGATGAAGACGCTGATGACGATTTCAGGGTCGACATAAGGCGCAAAGGCAGCAAACCAGGCATGGGTGGGCAGGTTGCCTTTGTCGTCGCGATCCTCCTTGCCATCCTTGTTGGCGTCCCGGAAGAACTCAGCCGTGCCGGTTTTGCCGGCCACAATCACCCCCGGCACCCGCACGCGGGTCGCCGTGCCATTCGACCAGTTGACCGCGCCGTACATGCCCTCGCGTACGATATCGAGATTGGCTGCATCGACCGGCGCCTCAGCCAACAGCACCGGTTCGAAGGGGCGCACCACGTTGCCCTCGTCGTCGGTGATGATGTCCACGAGCTGGGGCTTCCAGAGGCGCCCCCGATTGGCGACGGCGGCCACGGCGTTGGTCATCTGCAGCGGCGTGGCCAGGATGTAGCCCTGGCCGATGCTGATGTTGTACGTGTCGCCGGTGAGCCAGTTCTCCGCGTAATTGAGCCGTTTCCAGCGGGAATCGGGCACCAGCCCCGCATCCTCGCCCAGCAGCTCGATGCCGGTGACAGCGCCGAGCCCGAAGGCCCGGGCATAATCGCCGATCCGCTTGGATCCCAGCCCCGTGTAGCGCTTGGGGTAGCCGCCGCCCACCAGATAAAAGAAGATGTCGTCTGAGACGGCCAGCGCATCCCGCACCGCGTGGAACCCGTGCCCGTAACCGTACTTGTGGGTCCACGAATAGAACGGCTGCGCCAGGCTGAGATCCCAGGGGAAGTACTCGTTGGGCAGCCAGATGATGCCGTCGTTGCGGCCGTCGAAGCCATCGCCCAGCAGAGTCCGGGCGCTGATGACCCCTTCCTGCAGCCCCGCGGCCGCCACCAAAACCTTGAAGACGGAGCCCGGCGGATACCGGCCGCCGACCGCCCGATTGAACATGGGCAGGTCCGGATCGGTGCTGAGCGCCTGCCATGCCTCGGCGGTGATGCCCTTGGTGAAGAGGTTGTTGTCGTAGCTGGGCAGGCTCACCAGCGCCAGCACCTGGCCGTTGCGCGGGTCGAGCGCGATGACCACCCCCTGCGTGGCTTCGGTGAACCCGCTGGAGTTGTCCAAAGCCTCTTGCAGTGCAGCCGTGGCCACACGCTGCAGTTCCGAGTCGATGCTGAGCACCAGGTTGTGGCCCGGCTCGGCCGCATCCTCCGTGCCGATGGTGCGGACGCGGCGGCCATGGACGTCCACCTCGATGGTCTGCCGGCCCGGCGCGCCGCGCAGCACGCCTTCGAAGGTGGCTTCGAGAGCGGTCAAGCCTACCTGGTCGTTGACGTGATAACCGCGGTCGAGATAGTCTTGGCGCTCTGCCTCCGAGATGTGGCCCATGTGGCCGATGATGTGTGCCGTGAGCGCACCGGTCGGGTAGTCGCGGATCGGCTCGAGCGCAAGCTGCACCCCCGGCAAGTTGACGGCGTCCTCAGCGATCAGGAAGGCGGTGACTTCCTTGATATACCGCGCAACGGTGATCGGCTGGTAGGCGCCGCCCAACTGCGCATCGATGATGTTTTGGTCGATTTCCGCGCGCGGCATCGCCCAGGGATCGCGCTCGCGAATGGCAGACTGCGCGCCGGCGTCGTCGGCGGTCGGGGCTTTGGCGGGCTTGGTCGAGCCAGCAGGACTCCCCGTGGGAGTTGGGGTGGGTGTCGGGCCGGGCACTGCACGCGCCAGCAGGGCGGCCAGGCGGTCCAGGACCAGGGTTTGCTGATCGATATCCGGGTCGCCCAGGGTGTCCTTGGGCAGATCGGCCGGAATCACCACCACGCTGAAACTCGGCTGGTTGCGCGCCAGGATCTCGCCATTGCGGTCGTAGATCACCCCGCGCGGCGCGGCCACCTCCACTTCGCGTAGGCGATTGCGATCGGACAGCAGGCGGTATTCCTCGCCCGCCACCATCTGCAGCTGCCACAGCCGGCCGATCAGCACCACGGCCGCCGCGGCGATCAGCACCTGCAGCAGGCGCAGCCGGTCGGTCCCGGCATGTCTCTTCTCAAACATGAGATCAGGTCTCCGCCGCCAGTGGGTTCACACGGCCGGCCAGCCAACGCACGATCGGATAGATGATGACGGCCAGGGCCACATTCAGGACGATTTCGGGGCCGATAACATGGGTGGTGGCGGCAATCCAGCCGCCGGCCCCGCGTGTGTGCTGCAACAGCAGCACAATCCAGCCCCGCAACGGTGTGGCCAGCGCAACCAGCAACAGCGGCAGCAAGGTGCTGCTGCCGAAGACACGGGTGCGGCCCAGGTTGCCCAACCAGGGAATCGGCAGCAGCGCCAGGGACGATGTGCCCAGCGGCAGCCCGGCGATCAGGTCAACCCCGAGGCCGCCCACAAATGCCCAGATCAGCCCGTCGCGCACCCCGTGCACCAGGCTCCAGCACACCACGGTCACCAGCAGGAGATCGGGGCTGGCGTTCAGGATGCGGATGCGCGAGACCAGCGTCGCCTGGGCCAGGGCGATCACCAAGCAGGCGATGGCCGGTTGCAGGATAAGGGAGGAAGGCCGAACGCGCGCCGTGATCATGGCATTACCCTACGCTCTCAAGTTCTTCCGGCTGGCCGGGCAGCGGCTGGAAGTTCATGATGATCAGGACAAACTCGATCCGGTTGAAGTTGACGGTGGGGCGCACGGTGGCTTGCTGAAACATGTCGAAATCCCGGCGCTGCACTGCGACCACCTGTCCGATCGTCAGGCCCTTGGGAAAGTTGCCGCCCAAGCCCGAAGTGATGATCAGATCGCCCGCAGTCACATCCTCGTCCTGCGCGATGAACTCCATGACGGGGAGCTCGCCGGCCCGGCCTGTCACCACCCCGCGTGCACGGCTGTTTTCGCGCTGCACCAGGGCTTGCACGCCGCTGCTCGTATCGGTGATCAGCAGGACCGTGGACGAAAGGGGTCCCACCTTGTAGATGCGGCCGACCAGGCCCGCCTCGGTGACGACCGGCATCCCGGCCTGGATCCCGTGTTCGCTGCCCAGGTCGATGGTCAGGCTGGACAGGTAGTTGGTCGGCTGCTGTCCGATGACACGCGCAATGACCTGGCCGCCCCGAAAGTCATAGGTGGGGTTGAGCTGCGCAAAGCGCATCAGCTCCCGCAACTGTTGGTTTTCTGTCGCCACTTCCTTCAAGCGCAGGTTGTCGATGGTCAGGGTGTCCACCTGGGACTGAAGCTGCTGATTGGTGCTGCGCAGGGTGCGCAGATCGCGTACAGTCGTCAACGCCTCGTCGATCTGCTGGCCCAGGTCGTTGAAGACGGAGAGAAATGGCCGCGCAGCCGTGGTCAACGCCCCTTGGACTCCGCTCAAACGGCCGGTAGACGACAGGACGAGCAGCACCAGGCTGACGGCTGCCAGGAGAAAGAAAAGAATCAGGCTGCCTGATGTGCGTTTCATGTGAGTGGGTTAGTGAGTTAGTGAGTTGGTGAGATAGTGAGATAGTGAGGTGGTGGGATAGTGAGATAGTGGACCACCGCGCTACCGTACGAATCCACTATCGTACTAACTCACTATCGTACTGCCGCACTATCGTACTAACTCACTATCGTACTGCCGTACTATCCGTACTAACTCACTAATGCAAGGTGCTGCCGCGCTGCATGCTGGCCAGCGTCTTCTGAAGCAGGTCGAACTTTTCCAACACCATGCCTGCGCCGCGCGCGACGCAGCTCAATGGGTCTTCGGACACATAGACCTTCATCTTGGTCTCTTCGGTCAGTCGTTGGGCCAACCCCTTGAGCAGCGCGCCGCCGCCGGCCAGGGCGATGCCGTGTTCCATCAGGTCGGCGATCAGCTCGGGCGGGGTCTCATCGATGGCCTGGCGCACCGTGTCCACGATGATCGATAATGAGTTGCGCAGCGCCTCGCGCAGCTCCACGCTGCTGACGTCCACCGCCTCGGGCAGGCCGGACACCAGGTTGCGGCCGCGCAGCTCCACCACCAGCTCGGGCTCCAACGGATAGGCTGAGCCGGCGTCGATCTTGACCCGTTCGGCCATCTGCTCGCCGATCAGCAGGTTGTACTTCTGTTTGGCGTAGTTGATGATGTCTTCGTTCATCTCATCGCCGGCCACGCGGATGGAGCGCGCCACGACGACGCCGCCCAACGATGTGACCGCCACTTCGGTGGTGCCGCCGCCGATGTCCACGATCATGCTGCCGCGCGCTTCGGCCACCGGCAGCGGGACGCCGATAGCCGCAGCCATCGGTTCCTCGATCAGATAAGCCTCGCGTGCGCCTGCGCTGATGGTCGCATCGAACACGGCACGTTTCTCGACCTCGGTCACGCCGCTGGGGATGCCTACCACCACGCGCGGCCGCGGCACGCGCAGGAGCATGCGTTCGTGGACCTTGTGGATGAAGTAGTGCAGCATCTGCTCGGTGACGTCGAAATCCGAGATCACGCCGTCGCGCAGGGGGCGGATCGCCACGATGTTGCTCGGCGTGCGCCCGACCATCTCTTTGGCCTCCGAGCCAATCGCCAAAACCTTCCTGGTCTTCTTGTCGATCGCTACGACCGAAGGCTCGTTGATGAGGATGCCGCGGTTGCGGACGTAGACCAGGGTATTTGCGGTGCCCAGGTCGATGCCGATGTCCAACGAGAACAGGCCGAGGAACCAATTAAACGGGCTAACCACGTGTGTTGCGCTCCTGAAACGTATTGCGTATTGCGTATTGCGTGCTGCGTGCTGCGTGCTGCGTGCTGCGTGCTGCGTGCTGCGTGCTGCGTGCTGCGT
>CAZELR010000080.1:0-16752 GCA_964513075.1 uncultured Anaerolineales bacterium | reverse complement strand
AGGTGGAGATGATCGTCAGGCTGCCGCCCTCTTCGATCTTGCGGGCGGCGCCGAAAAAGTGCTTGGGCGGGTAGAGCGCGGCCGGGTCGATGCCGCCGGAGAGAGTGCGGCCCGAAGCGGGCACCGTCAGGTTATAGGCGCGCGTCAGGCGGGTGATGGAATCCAGCAAGATCGCAACGTCGCGGCCGGCTTCCACCAGGCGCTTGGCACGTTCCAGACACATCTCGGCCACGCGCACGTGCGAGCTCACCGGCTCATCGAAGGTGGAGCTGAGCACTTCTGCTTCCACCGCGCGGTCCATGTCGGTCACTTCCTCCGGCCGCTCACCGATGAGCAGAACCATCAGGACCACGTCGGGATGATTCACCGAAATGCCGTTGGCGATCTGCTTCAGCACGGTGGTCTTGCCGGCTTTGGGCGGCGACACGATCAGGCCGCGCTGGCCGCGACCGATGGGCGCCACCATGTCGATCAGCCGCGGGGTCAGGATCGAGGGCTGGGTTTCCAGGTTAAGGTGCTGGTTGGGGAAAATCGGCGTGAGATCCTCGAACTTGGGCCGGCGTTTGGCGATCTCCGGGTCGATCCCATTGACCGCCTCGACTTTCAGCAGCCCGAAGTACTTTTCGGATTCTTTGGGTGGGCGCACTTGTCCCACCACGAGATCCCCCGTGCGCAGCCCAAAGCGCCGGATCTGGCTCTGGGAAATGTATACATCCTCCGGCCCCGGGTTCATCTGCTTATTGCCGCGCAGGAAGCCGATGCCGTCCTGGATGACCTCCAAGGTGCCGCCGCCGAAGATCAGGCCTTGCGCTTCGGTGTCGGCGCGCAACAGCCGTATGATCAGGTCGTATTTTTTCAGGCGGGTGTAGCCGGTGACGCCCATGGTCCGAGCTATGTCTTGCAGCTCGGTCAGGGTCTTGGTTTCGAGTTCAGTCATGTTCATGGGTTGTTCTCCACTTACAAAGGAGCACTTATAAGATATCGGAGCCACCGCGAAGGTGCAGGACAGTTTGCGCAGCCGCGATTGGTTGCACAGATGCAACGACACCGGTACGCCCCGAAAGCGTTCTTAAATGGTGTGAATGCGGTTAGCTGGATTAACGCCCGATGAGGAATGAGTCCCGACGAGCTTAATAACCGAGTCCATGATTGCTTTGTTGCCTGCGCATTATCAAAGTATCCAAGGGCGATGTGCTATCCAGGCGCAGGAAGTCAACAGAGAGGGTACACGGATGCATTTTATGTCTGACGGCACTATAGCATAGACTGCCACAAACGTCAAATGCCATTTACAGCCCGCGCATCTGCCGCGCGCGCGACGCGGATGCCCTCTTCTTCGTTGACCCGGCTCAGGATCAGGCCGCCGACGATGAAAAAGATGATCAGTGAGACGATGCTCAAGCGGCTGGATCCTGCCAGCTGACCTACGATGGCGAACAGAAACGGCCCCACGAGGCCGGCAAACTTGGAGCTCATATCGTAGAATCCGAAGAATTCGGCCGTCTGCGCCTTGGGCACCATGTTGCCGAACAGCGAGCGGCTCAACGCCTGGCTGCCCCCTTGCACCAACCCGACCATCGTCGCCAACAGCCAGAACTCCGCCGCCGTGGCCATGAAGTAGCCCCAGACGGAGACGACACCGTAGACGGTCAGCGCGACCAGGATGGCGTTCCGGGCGCTCATGCGCCGCGCCAGGGGGGCAAATAGCCGCTGGCCGATGAGCCAGGAGAAGAGCATCCCCAGTCCGACCGCGGCCAGGGCGAGCGCCACCGCGATGGGGCCGCTGGTGATGCCCACGCGCGGGGCCGCGATTCCCACCGCCAGGATGGCGATGGCGCTGCAAATCACTGCGCTCAGGAAGAACGCCTGGCGCGGATCATCCCGCCGCGGCAGCCGTCCGAACAGCAGCGAGAACGGCATGCCCACGAACTGCGTCAGCAGCAGCGCGCCGATCAGGTCGGTTTGCCCGATGCCGATCTCGGACCCGTAGATGGTGGCCATCTTGATGATGGTGCCGATGCCGTCGTTGTAGATCCAAAAAGCCACAATGAAGAGCAGCAACTGACGATACAGCTTAAGCTCTTTGAAGGTGTTGAGCAGCCGGGCAAACCCGCCTTTCACAGGGTTCTCCAGCTTTTCGGCTTGCAGCTTGGTGCGCGGCGGCTCGGGCACGCGGCGCAGGAGCGGGATGGAGAAGATCGCCCACCAGATGCCGACGCTCATCAGGCTCAGCCGGGTGGCCATCTCGCTTCCGCCGATCCCGAACCGGCTGCCCAGTGCCGTGATGCCCAGCATGTCGGGCATCTGGATCATCAGGATGTTGATGGCCAGCAGGATGCCGCCGCCCAGGTAGCCCATGGCATAGCCGCGTGCTGAGACCATGTCGATCTCTTCCGGTTTGGTGATGTGCGGCAGCAATGCATCGTAGAAGATCAGCGAGCCGGAAAAACCGATTTCGCCGATGACGTAGAGCATCACAGCCAGCAGCCAGTCGCCGGTGCCGATGAAGACCATCAGCGCGGTTGCGAGGATGCCGGGAATGGCAAAGGCGACTAAGAAGCGCTTCTTGGCGCCGCTATAGTCCGCGATGGCCCCTAGCACCGGCGCACCCAACGCAACCAGCAGCATGCCGAGCGTCTGCGTGAGGCCCCAGGCGCTGCTGGCCTGCACCGGAGTGAGTGCTCCGCTGGCGGCCACCTTACTGAAGAAGACCGGCAGAACGGCTGCCATCGTGGTCGTGGCAAACGCAGAGTTTGCCCAGTCATACATGACCCAAGCATTGATGATGCGTTTAGAAGATGCAGTTGTGGACACGACATACTCCTTCGAAAAATCCCAGTCATCCGACCCGCTCATGGCTGTGGCCTCATGGCTGTGGCCTCATGGCTGTGGCCGGTCTTCGACCGAGCCACGATCCGCTATCAGCCGGCTACGATGAGTGCGAAATAGGTTGTGATCGGAAATGTGAACATCAGACTGTCGAGGCGGTCCAACATGCCGCCGTGGCCCGGAATCAGATTGCTGCTGTCTTTGATATGCGCCATGCGCTTGAGCAGTGAGACTGCCAGGTCGCCGAAAGTGGCAGCCACGGCGGTCAGCAGACCCAGTACGATTCCGAGCCAGGGTGCGATCCCCACCAGGTACGGGGTCAACAGGCCGCCGACGACCAGCGCGCAGGTCGTCCCGCCAATGACGCCTTCCCAGGTCTTTTTCGGGCTCAGCCGCGGCCAAAACTTGTGGCGGCCCAGCGTGCTGCCGACGAAATAGGCCAGGGTGTCGTTGGCCCAGGTGAGCGCCAAAACCAGGAACACCCAGCGTTCGCCATCGGGCCGTAAGCGCAGGGTGACAAAGTGTCCCAGCAGAAACCCCATATACAGTGCGCTGGCGATATTCATGGCCCAGGTGGCCGTTGGCTGTGGTGAACGGTCGAAGAGCGTCCAGACGAGGGAGGCCACGATCAGGCCGGCCAGCAGCGGTCGCAGCAGATCGACTTGCACCAGGCCGGCCCCGCGCAAATAAGCTTCGACCACGGCGGCGACAATGAAGCCGAGCCCGAGCAGCCGGTCGACCGCAAAGTGATCCTGTTGCAGCAGCCTGGTCATTTCTTGCCAGCCGAGAATACCGATGAGGAGCGCGGCAAACAGCCAGGGGATGCCGCCCAGATGCAGCACCACGAGAACCAGGGGCAGCAGGATGATGGCGCTAAGCACGCGGGAACGCAGCACGGCGATCTCTCAGTGCAATACACGAGGCGCCTCCCGGTGGAGGCTCATGCCTCGGAGAAGGGTGGGACGATGTCCTGACCCCTACTGTGAGGCGCTGGGGACAGGAACTTTGCCGAAGCGCCGCTCACGCTGATTGTACTCGACCAGCGCGGCAGCTAATTCCTTCTGATCGAAATCGGGCCAAAAGACGGGTGTTGCATAATACTCGGCATAGGCCGACTGCCAGAGCAGAAAGTTGCTCAAGCGATACTCGCCGCCGGTGCGGATGATCAGGTCCGGGTCAGGCAGATCGCCGGTGTAGAGGTATTCCGAAATCAGTTTTTCGGTAACGGCCTCGGGGGCATGTCCATCGCGCATGATATGGCGTACTGCGTCGGTGATCTCGGCGCGGCCGCCATAGTTGAAGGCAACGTTGAGGGTGATGCGCTGGTTGTCGCGGGTCAGGGAGATCGCATCCCGAATCTGTTGTGCCAGTTTGGGTGCAATCCCTTCCAGGCGCCCGCTGTGCCGGATGCAAACGCCGTTGGCGTGTAAGTTCTTGGTTTCACGCCGGATATACTGGCCCAGCAGCGTCATCAGGCCGGACACCTCGTCGGCGGGACGCGCCCAGTTTTCGGTGGAGAACGCGTAAATCGTCAGCACCTGGATGCCGAATTCAGTGGCCGCCGTGAGGATGGCTCGGATGTTTTCGGTGCCGGCCTTGTGGCCTGCCTGCCGCGGCAGGCCGCGTGCACGCGCCCAGCGCCCGTTGCCATCCATCACAATCCCGATATGGTGCGGAACGCGGATAATACCTGGGTATTGCTCTCGGAGAGAGAGGTCGCTTGCCATGACGGCCTTTGACTTCAGCCTTCCAGAATTTCGGCTTCTTTGGCTTTGCCGATCTCATCGATCAGCTTGATGCTTTCGTCGGTCAGATCCTGTGCCTTCTCCAGCGCCCGATCGCGCTCATCTTCGGTGATTTCCTTTTCCTTTTCCAGGTCCCGCAGCATGTCGTTCGTGTCGCGGCGGATATTGCGTGCGGAGACCCGCGCTTCTTCGACCCGTTTGGCAACTTGCCGGCTCAGGTCGCGACGGCGTTCCTCGGTGAGCGCCGGGATGGCAAGTCGAATCACCTGACCGTCGTTATTGGGGTTCAGGCCCAGATCTGATTTCAAGATTGCTTTTTCGATGAGTCCGAGCGTGTTGCGATCCCACGGCCGGATCGTCAGCAGGCGCGGCTCAGGCACGGTGATGCCTGCGAGCTGGATCAGAGGGGTGGGTACACCGTAGTATTCGACAGAGACCCCTTCCACCAGGGCCGGCGAAGCACGGCCGGTCCGGATGACACGTAGGTCACTCTTCAGCGAATCGAGGGTTTTGTCCATGCGTTCGCGGGCGTCTTGAAGGATCTCTTTGATCATCGGATTGATCATCAGACACTCCTTTGTGCAGAAGTCAGTGACCAGTGCTCAGTGATCAGTTGTCAGAAAACAGGTTTTGCTACCTGACTACTGACCACTGACCACTGACCACTGACCACTGTCTCCTTCAGTTGCTCACTAACGTGCCTATCGGTTGGCCCAGCGCAGCCTGCTCCACAGTGTTCGGCTCCCATAGATCCAGAACAATGATGGGCAGATCGTGCTCCATGCACAGGGTCAAAGCCGTGCTGTCCATGACGCCGACCCGCATGTTCAGAGCGTCGATGTACGAGAGACGCTCGAAACGTTTGGCGTCCGGGTTGCGTTTGGGATCCTTATCATACACACCATCGACCTTGGTCGCCTTGATCAGCACTTCGGCATGGATCTCCATGGCGCGCAAGGCCGCCGCTGTATCGGTGGTGAAGTATGGGTTGCCGGTGCCGGCGGCCAACAGGATCACGTAGCCCTTTTCCAGGTGACGGATGGCTCGACCACGGATGTAGGGCTCCGCGAAGCTGTGCATGTCGACAGCGGTCATCACGCGCGGCTCAATGCCGACCCGGCGCAAGGCATCGCCCAGCGCTAGTGCGTTCATCACGGTGGCCAGCATGCCCATGTGATCGGCGGTGGTCTGTTCCATGCCATGGGCCTGGCCATCTTTGCCGCGCCACAGGTTGCCTGCCCCGATCACTACGGCGACTTCCGCACCCAGATCGCGCAGGCGGTGAATCTTGCCGGCGACGATATCCGCCTGGTGCGGGTCGATGCCGAAGCCAACCTCGCCGGCCAGGGCTTCGCCCCCCAGCTTGAGCATGATGCGACGATAGCGGAGCGCGGCCATAGCAGCCTCAGTTACCGACTTCGAAGCGGACGAACCGCCGCACGACGATATTTTCGCCGATCTTGGCGATCGTTTGGGTGATCAGATCCTTGACGTTGATGCTTTCGTCCTTGATGTAGGGCTGCTCCAGCAGGACGTTCTCAGCGCAGAATTTTGCCACCTTGCCGTCGACGATTTTTTCCACGACGTTAGCGGGTTTGCCGGCCGCCTCGGCGAACGCCTCGGACCTCACCTGCTCAACAACGTCGGCCGGCACCTCTTCGATGCGCACCCACTTGGGTTGTGCAGCAACGACCTGCATTGCCAGGTCTTTGCACAACGCCTGGAAGTTCTCGGTGCGGGCGACGAAGTCGCTTTCGCAGTTCACTTCTACCAGCGCGCCCACCTTGCTGCCCATGTGCACGTAGTGGCCGATCAGCCCTTCCTTGGTCTCGCGCTCGGCCTTCTTGGCCGCCACAGCCAGTCCTCTGTCCCGCAACATTGCCACGGCCTGCTCGAAATCGCCGCCCGCGGCATCCAGCGTTTTGCGACAATCCAATACCCCGGCGCCGGTCAGCGCGCGCAGGTCCTTCACCATCTGTGCAGTAACTTCCACGAGTAACTCCTTGTTTCTCTGACGCCCGATTAGTCGGCTTTTTCTTCCGGTTCAGCTTTAGCTTCCGGTTCTGTTTCAGCTTCCGGCTCTGCTTCCGAGTCCAGCCCTTCGGCCAGCTTGGCTAACACCGACGGTCCCAGCAGATCCTCGGAATCTTCCTCGGACATCCCGAAGTCCTCGCGATCGAAGTAGTCGGAGGCGGTTGGCTTTTCGGCCGCCAGTTCATCAAACGGCTCGGCCTCGGCTTGCGGGCGACTAGCATTTACTCGGTCAGCCTCGTCCACGGTGCGGAGTTCGAGGCCTTCGATGACTGCATCGGCCATCTTGCCGGCCATCAACTTGATGGCGCGAATCGCGTCATCATTGGACGGGATGGGATGGTCGATAGGATCCGGATCGCAGTTGGTGTCCACCATCGCCACAATCGGGATATGGAGTTTGTTGGCTTCGGTGACGGCCAGGGACTCGCGCATGACATCGACGATAAACACAAGGTCGGGTAGGTGTGACATGGTGCGCAGGCCGCCGATGCGTCCGTTCAGGCGCACCAGCTCCTTATTCAACAACAACGCTTCCTTTTTGGGCAGGCGATCGAGCTCGCCGCGCGTCTCCCGCTTCTCCAGCTCGGTCATGTAGTCGACGCGCAGGCGAATGGTGCGGAAATTAGTGAGGGTGCCGCCCAGCCAGCGCTGCGTGACAAATGGCATGCCGCAACGTTCTGCCTCTTGGCGGATGGTTTCCTGGGCTTGCTTCTTGGTGCCTACAAATAACACCAGGCCGCCGGCGCGCACGGTGTCACGCACGACCCCGTAGGCATTGTTGACCTGGCGCATGGTCTGCTGCAGGTCGATGATATGAATGCCGTTGCGTTCGGTGAAGATGAAGGTGCGCATCTTCGGATGCCAACGGCGCGTGCGGTGCCCGAAATGGACGCCCGCTTCCAGCAACTGTTTCATGGAAATGACCGACACGAGCAAATCTCCTTTTCCGTTTGACTTCCGCCTGCATGGACACTGGGACCCTGGCATTGAGTGGCCCTTGATACGGACCACGATTTTCCAGGGTACGGCCAGCCGAAATGCAGGCGTGTAGAATATGGATCAGGCAAGCTGACCCGAAAGGCAAGTATAGCATAGCGGGCGGAGGCGGGCAAGTTACGGGATAACTAAATGTAGACAAACCCGCAGGGACAGGGTATAATCATCCGGATCGAACCCCTGTTCTGCGAGGTCCTATGCCCGACTTCAAACTCGTATCCGATTTCAAGCCCACCGGTGATCAGCCGGAGGCTATTCGTCAACTTGTGGCGGGGCTGCAACAAGGCTATCAGCATCAGACCTTGCTTGGGGCGACGGGCACCGGAAAGACCTACGTCATGGCCGCCGTGGTTGAGGAAGTCAATCGTCCCACGTTGGTGATGGCGCACAACAAGACCCTGGCCGCGCAGCTCTACAGCGAGTTTAAGGAGTTCTTCCCGCACAATGCGGTGGAGTACTTCGTCAGTTACTACGATTATTACCAGCCTGAAGCCTATCTCCCGCGCACCGACACCTACATCGAAAAGGACTCGCAAATCAACGAAGAGATCGATCGCTTGCGCCTGGCCGCGACATCTTCGTTGTTGAGCCGCCGCGATGTCCTGATTGTCGCCTCCGTTTCGTGCATCTACGGCCTGGGCGACCCGGCCGAATACGGCCGGGTGACGGTCAAGTTGAAGCGCGGGGAGCGGGTGCGCCGCGATCTGGTGTTGCGCGAGCTGGTCGATATGTTTTACGAGCGCAACGATCTGGAGCTGCGGCGCGGTAAGTTCCGGGTGCGCGGCGACACCCTGGAGGTCATGCCTGCATACGCGGAATTGGCCTACCGCGTCGAGTTCTTCGGCGATGACGTCGATCGGATCACCGAGGTCGATCCTGTGACGGGCCAGGTGCTGCGCCGGCCGGACGAGATCGAGATCTTCCCGGCCAAGCACTTTGTAACCCCGCAGGATAAGCTGACCGAGGCGATCGGCATTATGGAGCAGGAACTGGAAGATCAGCTCAAGGTGTTTCGCGACGCCGGCAAACTGCTG
Organism: uncultured Anaerolineales bacterium; assembly: GCA_964513075.1. GTDB lineage: Bacteria > Chloroflexota > Anaerolineae > CG2-30-64-16 > CG2-30-64-16 > DAOUBP01. Next base: position 8,114 of record CAZELR010000080.1, on the reverse strand, counting down.
GAGGCGCAGCGCCTGGAGCAGCGCACGCGTTACGACATTGAGATGCTGCGTGAGGTGGGCTACTGCTCCGGTATCGAGAACTACAGCCGCGTGCTCGCGCTGCGGCCGCCCGGCTCGCGGCCGTTCACCTTGCTGGATTACTTCCCGTCCGACTGGCTGCTGATCGTGGACGAGTCGCACATGACGCTGCCCCAGGTGCACGGCATGTTCAACGGCGATCGTGCGCGCAAGACGGTGCTGGTGGACTACGGCTTCCGGCTGCCGTGCGCGTTGGACAACCGGCCGCTGCAGTTCGAGGAGTGGGAGCAATCGCTGAACCAGGTGATCTACACCAGCGCCACCCCCGGCCAGTACGAACGCCAGCATTCCAGCCAGATCGTGCAGCAGATCATCCGGCCGACCGGGCTGGTGGATCCGCAGGTGGAGATCCGGCCGACCAAGGGGCAGGTGGACGATCTGCTTAAGGAGATCCGGGCGCGCGCGGCCGTGGGCCAGCGCGTGCTCGTCACCACGCTGACCAAGCGCATGGCCGAGGACCTGGCCGACTATTTGCAAGAGGTCGGCGTCAAGGTGCACTACCTCCATTCCGAGGTGCAGACGATCGAGCGCATCGAGATCCTGCGTGATCTGCGCCTGGGGCTCTACGACGTGATCGTGGGCATCAATCTGCTGCGCGAGGGCCTGGATCTGCCGGAGGTGAGTTTGGTCGCGGTCCTGGACGCGGACAAAGAGGGCTTCCTGCGCTCCGAGCAGGCGTTGATCCAGACCATCGGCCGCGCCGCGCGGCACCTCGACGGCCGGGCCATCCTCTACGCGGACAACATCACCGACTCCATGCGCCGCGCCATCGACGAGACCGACCGCCGCCGCAGCGTGCAAGAGGCGCATAATCGTGAGCACGGCATCGTGCCCGCCTCCATCATCAAGGCCGTGCGCGACCTCACGCAGCGCGTGCAGACTGAACGGGGGGCATCTCCGCGCTGGGGCGGCGCACCCGCGGTGGCCGAATCCGGCCCCGAGTACCGCACCGCGCCCACGCTCCTGCCCAAGGACGAGGCCGCGCGGCTGATCAAGGACCTGGAAAAGCAGATGAAGGCTGCCGCGCAGGCGCTGGAGTTCGAGAAGGCCGCCGCGTTGCGCGACGAGATCATCGATCTGCGCCAGGCGCTGCAGGCGCAGGACACGCGGCCGATCTGGGAGCAGTTGCGGGATGCATGATACGGCGACCTGCGGGTCGTTGCGTGGTGCGTGATGCCTGCTGAAGGGTCATACAGATCGCGAATCCGGTGCCGATCTTGATGGGTATTGACATCTCATGATCATTCTAGTATACTCAAGTTATCTTAATAGTAGCGAGAGACGCGTATGGCTGAACTGTTGAGCATACAGGAAGTCGCCCGGATCACCGGCTTACACGAGGTCACCATTCGCCGCTACATCCGTTCAGGCAAGCTGGAGGCTGTGCGGATCGGCCGACGGATTCGCGTGCGACGCGAGGCATTGGACAGGATGATGCAACCGATGCATCCTCAGTCGGAGCCGGAGTCTGATCTTCAGGGCGAACCTTATCTCAAAGAGGGCGCTGGGGTGTATGAAGCGGCTGCCCAAAGACCACCTGTCGAGACGAAGCCTGAAGTCGTCGGCCGCATTGCCCTGCAATTACTCCAGTTGCCGGCCGAAGATATTTCTGTAGTTGCGCAGCTTGTAGCTCACCTTAGGCAGCAGCGCTCACGTAACGCGGCACGGTTTTTTGCATCGTTCGACGCATGGCGCGACGATCGTCCCGTGGAGGCCACACTGACCGATATACACCAGACCCGTCGTTCGCGGACGGAGGCGCCCACGCTATGATGTTCCTGCTGGATACCGACACCTGCGTATTCTGGCTGCGCGGCCGAGCGGCGGTCCACGCCCGGCTAGCGGCCGTTGGCCCGGAGAAGATCAGCATCTCGGCGGTCACGTTGGCTGAGTTACGCTACGGAGCTGATTGTTCCGCTCAGCCTGAGGCCAACCATCAGGCCATAGATAATTTTATCAGCGGCATAACTGTGCTGGGAGTCGACGCAGAAATCGCTCGCCTATTCGGCGGAATCAAGGCGCAGTTGCGCCGTCAAGGCAACCTGATTGAGGATTTTGACCTTCTGTTAGCCGCCACGGCCTTGATCAGCGGTCTTACCCTCATCACGAACAATATAGCCCACTTTGGCCGCATCGCAGGTCTTACCCTCGACAACTGGGCGCAGACCTGATATACAAGGGAACGACTTATGGAATTAGGCATCATCCGCAAAATCAACATTGACACCGAGATGCAGGCGTCGTATCTCGATTACGCGATGAGCGTGATCGTGGCGCGCGCCTTGCCCGACGTGCGCGACGGGCTCAAGCCGGTGCACCGCAGGATTCTGTATGCGATGCACGACCTGGGGCTCTCGCCCGACAAGCCCTACAAGAAGTCGGCGCGCATCGTCGGTGAGGTGCTGGGCAAGTACCACCCCCACGGCGACTCGGCGGTGTACGAGGCAATGGTGCGCATGGCCCAGGACTTCAGCCTGCGCTATCCGCTGGTCGACGGCCAGGGCAACTTTGGCTCTATCGACGGCGACAACGCAGCCGCGATGCGCTACACTGAGGCGCGGCTGGCCAAGATAGCCATCGAGATGCTGGCCGACATCGAGAAAGATACCGTCGATTGGACGGATAATTTCGACGGCACGCTCAAGGAGCCCCTGGTCCTGCCCGCTGCGCTGCCCAACCTGTTGGTCAACGGCGCCAGCGGCATCGCGGTCGGCATGTCTACCAACATTCCCCCGCACAACCTGGGCGAGGTGTGCGATGCGCTCTGCTACCTGATCGACCACTATGATCATCACGACGATGTGACTGTCGAAGACTTGATGCAGTTCATCCCCGGTCCTGATTTTCCCACCGGCGGCGTGGCCTTTCGCTATGCCCAAGCCGGCAACGGCGAAGAGGAGCGGGAGGATGTGATCGCCAAGGCTTATGCCAGCGGCCGCGGCAGCATCGTCATGCAGGCCAAAGCCCACATCGAGGACATGAGCCGCAACCGCAGCCGCATCGTGGTCACCGAGCTGCCCTACCAGACCAACAAGACCAACCTGATCGAGCGCATTGCGGAGCTAGCGCGCGACGGCCGGCTGGAAGGCCTGACCGATCTGCGCGACGAGTCGGATCGCACGGGGATGCGTATCTGCATCGAAATGACGCGCACCGTCGAGCCGCGCAAGGTGTTGGCGGATCTGTTTAAGCTGACCCCGTTGCAGCAGACCTTCGGCGTGTCGCTGCTGGCATTGGTCGATGGCGAGCCGCGATTGTTGAGCCTGAAGCGCATGCTGGTCCACTTCCTGGAGCACCGGCAGGATGTGATCGCGCGGCGCAGTAAATACGAGCTGGAGAAGGCCAAACAGCGGGCTCATATCGTGGAGGGCCTGCTGCGCGCGCTGGACGCGCTCGACGAGATCATCGCACTCATTCGCAAGTCCAGAACGGTCGATGATGCCAGGCAAGGCCTCATCAAGCAGTTTAACTTCACCGAGATCCAGGCCCAGGCCATCCTGGACATGCAGTTGCGCCGGCTGGCCGCGCTCGAGCGACGCAAGCTGCAGGACGAATATCGCGAACTCGTTGCGCTGATCCGTGAGCTGGAAGCGCTGCTCAAGTCGCCCAAGAAGGTCCTGGGGCTGATCAGGCAGAACCTTTTGGACCTGAAGGCGCGTTACGGTGATGCCCGCCGCACGCAGATTGCTGATCGCGAGCGCGGAACCTTGACCGCTCACGACCTGCTGCCGGACGAAGAAGTGTGGGTGACGGTCTCGCCCGAAGGGGTGCTGACCCGCACGCGCCGGGGAGTGGAGGGGCAGGGGAGCCGGGGCCCGGCCGAGCACTTGCGCACGCCTGTGGCCACACTCGTGTCTGCCAACACGCGCGATGACCTCTATCTTTTCAGCGCCAAGGGGCAGGTCACCCGTATCGGCATCCACCAGATTTCGGAGACCGGCAGCCACTATGCCGACCTGTCCGGGTTCAGCCGCCGCGATCGGGTCGCGGCGTTGGTACCACTGCCGAAACCGGGACCGGACGAGGCGACCGGCTTCTTGCTGCTGGCCACCCAGCAGGGGCAAGTCAAGCGCATCACCCTGGCCGACCTGATCGACCAGGCGCAGGCCGATCCTCAAGTCATCGGCCTTGCTGAGGGGGATGAGCTTGTCTGGGCCGGCCTGAGCGCGGGCGGCGGGGAGTTCGTGCTGGTCACAGCTCAGGGCCAGGCGATCCGGTTTGCAGAGGACGGCGTGCGCGCCATGGGCCTGCCCGCGGGCGGCGTCGGCGGTGTCAAACTGGCCAGGAAGGACCGCGTTGTAGCTGCTGCCGCGGTTCCGGCGGCCTCAGTTCCTGCTGATCCGGCATTCAACGGGCCCGCACATCTCGCCATCGTGACCGCGGACGGCTTTGTCAAGCGGGTCGCACTGGCGGAGTTTCCCGTGCAGGGCCGCAACGGCCAGGGCGTGGTTGCAGCCAAGCTGACGCCTAAGTCGGGCGCGATGACTGGCGCCGCGCTGATGGGGCCGGAAGATGCCGTGGTGTGCGGTTTGAACGGGGGCGGGAATCGGGTGTTGGGCCCGCATGATCTGCCCGAGATGGGCCGTGCGGCCACGGGCAAGCAGGTGGCTGGGCTGGGCGGATTGCTGGCGGTCGAGCGTGTGCTCCTGCTGGCCGGCGCGAGCAGTGTGGAGCCTGCTGAGCCCAAACCTGCGCCCCCTGCGCCCGCGAGCAAGGCCGCGGCCAAGCCCGCAGCCAAACCCGCAGCCGCGGCAAAACCCAAGCCTGTGTCGCAGAAAGCTGCACCGCAGGCCGAAGCACCGGCGGCCAAGCCGGCTCGCACCCGGTCGACCACACCGGCAGTCGCTGCTGAACCCACCTCAGCCTCGGCTCAGCCCGTGCGCCCGGCGCAGACCAAATCCGGCCGCGCGACCCCAGCCAAGGCCGTACCAGCCCCCGAGCCGGTCGAGGCGCCCAAGGCGGCGCCTAAGCCGGTGCGTAGCCGCGGCAAAGCGGCCGTCGTTGACACGGCGCAGCTTGCGTTGTTGGCCGAAGCGGCGCCGGAAGCACCGGAGAAGAAACCGCGTGCCGCCGCCAAAGGCGCCGCGGCCAAAGGCGCCGCCGCAAAGGGCGCCGCTACGAAAAAAGCCGTGCCGGCTCCGACCCCTGCACCGCCCAAAGCCGCGCCCGTCAAGGCGAAAGCTGCACCTGCGCCCGCTCCTAAGACGACGCGCAACAAGGTGACCGCCGTGGCTCAGCCTGAGCCTGCCGCTGCGCCTGCCAAACCTGCGGGGCGAGCCGCAAAGCAGACCGGCGTTGAGCCATCTACGGCAAAGCCCAACAAGGCCGAGACGCCATCCTCGTCAGCCCCGGCCCGGCCGGCGGCCAAGGCTGTTCCCGCCACACCTGCCAGGAAGAAGAAGTCGGGCGGCTAACAAATAGAAAAAAACCAGGTTTCTCGCAGAAACCTGGTTTTTTTGAAGGGTGACTTACCGCGTCTCCGTCACCTTGTGCAGCGCGCGCGGCTGGTCGGGGTCCAGGTCGCGCGTGTGCGCCAGGTGCATGGCCAGCAGTTGGCCCGGCACGATGGCGCAGATCGGTGACAGCCATTCGGGCACACCGGCCGGCAGCGCCAACGCCATGCGGCCCAGTGCCAGCGCCTCGGCATCATCGCTGATCACGATGAGCTCGGCCCCCCGCTCCTTCGCGGTTGCCATGAAGGTCTTCATCTCGGGCAGCATCTTCCCCGACGGCGCGACGACGACCACCGGGAACCCCTGGGCGATCACCGCCAGCGGCCCGTGCAGGAAGTCCGCGCTGGAGTAAGGCTCCACCACGGTGTAGGTCATCTCTTTCAGCTTCAGCGCCAGCTCGAATGCGGTAGCGTAGTTGTAGCCGCGGCCGATGGTGACGCATGCTTCCATGTAGCGGTAGCGCTCGGCGACACAGTCCAGGTTGTCGTTCAACGCCAGCGCCTGTTCCACCTGTTCCGCCACCGTTTCCAGCGCTGCAGCCTGCGCCGGGTCGCCGCTCAGCACTGTGCTCAGCAGCGCAATGGCCCCCAACTCGGCCGTGTAGGTCTTCGTGGCTGCCACGGCTTTTTCCTCGCCCGCGTGCAGATCGATGACGAAATCGGCCGCCTGGCCCAGGTCGGACCCGGGGAAATTGGTGATCGCCGCGGTCAGCGCGCCCTGGCGTCTGGCCTCTGTCACCACTGAAACGATATCAGGGCTCTTGCCGCTCTGGCTGATGCCCAGCACCAGCGCGTGGGGACCGAAGCTCGGCGCCGCGTCATAGATGGTGAACAGGCTCGGTGTGGCCAGGCCGACGTAGAGGCGATTGGTCGCGCCCAGCAGGTACTGGGCATAGCGGCCAGCGTTGTCGCTGGTGCCCCGGCCGGCGATCACGACGTATTGGATCGCGCGGCGCTGCATTTCGGCCGCCAGGGTCCCGACATTGCTGCGCTCGGATTCCAGCAGCCGCGCTAGCACGAGGGGCTGTTCGTGGATTTCATGGTAGACGTGGGTGGATTTCAGATCGAGCATGGGGACCTCGTGTTGCGTGTTGCGTGCTGCGTATTAAGAAACTCCCGACTGTCATGCTGAGCGGGTTGACAGCTCAAGGTCGGCTGCGGCATCTGACCAGCGAAGCATCTCGTCGTGGGGTTTCCAGGCCGTTCGCATCTGAGGATGCTCACTCCGCACGCTGTTGATATACGATTTCGCCATGGACGATCGTTGCCTGCACATGCAGGTCGGGCGTCAGTAGGACCATGTCGGCGACGTGACCGGGGGCGATGCGGCCGCGTTCGTTGGCGAGGCCCAATGCCTTGGCCGGCGTGGTGGTGATGGTTGCCAGCGCCTCACTCAAGGAGCAGCCGGTGAACGCGATCAGGTTACGCAGCGCCTGATCCAGCGATAGGATGCTGCCGGCCAGGGTGCCGTCGGCCAGCCGCGCGCTGCTCCCGTCGACGGTGACCGCAAAGTCGCCCAGCAGGTGCACGCCCGGCGCCATGCCCAGTGCGGCCATCGCGTCGGTGACCAGGTTCAGCCGGGCTGGGCCGAGGGCCTGCCATACCAGCTTGATGATCGCCGGGTGCGTGTGGATGCCGTCAGCGATGATCCCCACGGTGGTGCGCTCATCCGTGAGCAGCGCGCCGGGCAGGCCGGGATCGCGATGGCCCAGGGCCGGCATGGCGTTGAACAGGTGGGTGCCGTAGCGGATGCCCGCATCGAAGCCCGCGACCGCCTCAGCGTAGGTGGCCATGCTGTGCGCCGCGCTGACCAGCACCCCGCGGTCGGCCAACGCGCAAATGACCTCCAGGCTGCCCGGCAGCTCCGGCGCCAGGGAGACCAGTCGTACGCCGGTCTCAGGTGACCAGCCGGCCGCAGCCTCCAGGCTGGGCAGTCGCAGATAGGCCGGGTTGTGAGCGCCCTTCTTCTTCAGATTCAGGAACGGACCCTCGACATGCAGTCCCAGCGGCAGCGCGCCCTTGAACCCCGCGGGCCGGCTTGCGGTCACCACTCGCTGGCCCAGCGCCACTTTTTCCGGGGGTGAGGTGATGATGGTGGGCAGGAAGCTGGTGACCCCATAGCGCGGCAGCGCCTCGGCCACGCGCCAGATCGCGGCCGGATCGTCGGTGAAGTCGGCGCCGAAACCCCCGTTGAACTGCATCTCGATGAAGCCGGGCGCAAGCAGCAGGCCGGCCGCACCGATGACCTGGGCCCCCGCGGGACAGGGCAGCGCTGAGGCCGTGTCGATCGCGACGATCCGACCGCCGTCGATCAGGACGGCTGCATTCTCAATGAGCGTTTCAGGCGCATAAAGCGTCGCGCCGTGGATGTAACGCATAGGTTGGACTCCTGCCTTTGCTCGGCGACTATAAGTCGCAGCTACCATTGCAAAGTCCACCTGCGTGGACTGAGTTTTGGTCGGCGCCGGCCGACCTCGCAGCGGTAGCCGCGGTTTCCAACCGCCGGGTCATCGCAGCGCCGGCAAGCTTGCGGCCGCAATCGACTGCCCGACGCGGCGGCTTTTCTCGTCCGGCAACTGGATGT
>CAZELR010000079.1:0-17093 GCA_964513075.1 uncultured Anaerolineales bacterium | reverse complement strand
CCAGGGGGATCTTCGTGCCCGGGGCCAGGGGAAAGACGGCAAACCCGCGCGCTGCATAAGCCAGCGCGGCCGTAAGCAGGTCGTTGCCTGCCCCCGCGCCGTTCATAGGTCCTCCACCGGCCGGCCGAGCTCCGCGGCCGAACGCCCGCGCCATTCGGCGCTCGCCGGATCGTCGAACCAGAGGCAGCGCCGTTCGGCCTCCGCGCGGATCAACCGCCGGACGATAGCCGCTTCCGAGACGTCCTCAGCCTGAGCGATGCGCGCTAACGCCAACTTGTGGCTGGGAGCTACCTTGATTGCGATTTTTTCGGTCTTCAACATGGGTGCACCTCGTTTGATAGTCTGGCGCCAGAATACCAAACAAGGGGACCTTTGTTGAGACATTTACCAGGCAGCTACCAGGTAACCGGCAACATTACAGGTCTTTGGGCCGGCGTTCACCCAGGCGATCATAGCTGGCAGAGAACAGCGGGTTATGGGGGTCCTCCTTGTGCGCGGCATCGAACGCGTTATTGATGTCTTGCCCCGTCAGCTCATCGCCGGCCCGCTTGACCTTGCGCAATTGTGCCAGCTTCAGGGCGCTATTCAAATGATCTGCGATATCATCGCACGTCCATCCCGGATGCGCGGCGTGCAACTGCTTGCTCAGCTTATGGCGTTGGCGCATTTCCGGCGACATTCGATAAGGCTTCTTCACGTCGCCGGTTCCCGTCACCGATCCGGCTTCAACTGTGTCGCGGCCCGCCTCGGCGGACTTCGTCTGCATGTGTTTCTCAACCAGTTCCAGGCGTTGCATTTTCAGCTTCGCTTCATGTTCCCGCCAAAGGGGCCCGACCGCGGGATACTGTTTTTCGATCTCCTCCGTTACAAAGCGCTTAAAAAGCAACCACACGGTTGCAAGGTCCTCCCGATAGCTCGCCCATACGCGGGTCTCGGCGCGGCTAATCGGATAGAAGCGGAACGCCATCACTTGCCCCAAGGGCTCCCGCTCATCTTTCCATCCGGCAATGCAATACTTTGGCTCCAAATCCGATGGTATGGGCTCCCCTTTGGTCCGAAATCCCAGCATGACGATCTCGTTTACAGACACATCGCCGTCAGGCCCACTGATCCTCGTTGTTCTGGGGCCTATCATTTGTAACTTCATCCACGGGATTCCTTGGTGCTCGACCTCCGTGTAGGTCTCTAACGTCTCCTTGAACCAGTACTGCACGTTGAGATAATGATCAGGAATGTTGAAGGGCGCCATCAGTCGCACCGTTTCCTTCCTTTGCATCGCTTTCTTCCTTTCGCCTGTAGTCGTGTCCGCAGCAAACCAGAAGCCGGGCCGTGTCAGATTGAACGCGTCCTGCTTAATAAGATAAAACAAACGTTCGATCTTGTCAATCCATGTGAAGGTCAACGCTGCCACCTGCCACCTGACAATGGCGGTTTGCGACGCGGGGAGCGGTGTGCTAGAATCGGTGGCAGTCCAGGTTGAGATTCGAGACAAACCCCCATACCGTGAGGCGCCGATGCCCGCTCCTGTCGAAATCGTCCAGCTTGTCGAGCTCTTCCAGAGCAACTACGACCAGTATCACTCCCCCGCATTCAGCGAGGCCGCAGTCCGCCTCCAGTTCATCGACCCCTTCTTTACCGCGCTCGGCTGGGACATGTACAACACTCAGGGCTTCGCCGAGCAGTACAAGGAAGTGGTCCACGAGGACAAGGTGAAGGTGGCCGGTGCGACCAAGGCCCCGGACTACGGCTTCCGCCTCGGCCCGGCGCGCGTCTTCTTCATGGAGGCCAAAAAGCCCGCGGTCGACATCCAGCACGACGTCGAACCCGCGTACCAGCTCCGCCGTTATGCGTGGAGCGCGCACCTGCCCCTGTCGATCCTCACCGATTTCGAGCAACTCTCCGTCTACGACTGCCGGACCAAGCCCGCGATTACGGACAAGGCCTCCGCGGGACGCATCCTGCTGCTGGGCTACAAGGAGTACGTGGCGCGCTGGGACGAGATCGCCGGGGTGTTCAGCAAGGCCGCGGTGCAACAGGGTGCGCTCGACAAGTTCGCGGAGGCCAAGGCGGGCAAGCGCGGCACCGCGGAGGTGGACGACGAGTTCCTGGCCGAGATCGAGCGCTGGCGCGAGCTGCTGGCGCGCAACCTGGCGCTGCGCAACGGAGCCCTGCGCGGCCGCGACCTCAACTGGGCCGTCCAGCAGATCATCGACCGCATCGTGTTTCTGCGCATCTGCGAGGCGCGCGACCTGGAGACCTTCGAGCAGTTGCACGCGCTCCTCAACGGTGGCCACACCTACGAGCGCCTGCAGGAGCTCTTCCGCCGCGCGGACATGCGCTACAACTCCGGGCTGTTCCATTTCGAGCAGGAGAAGGATCGCGCGGAAGCGCCCGACACCCTCACCCCCAGCCTGGCGATCGACGACAAGGTGCTGAAGGACATCATCGAGCACCTGTACTACCCGCAGAGCCCCTACGAGTTCTCGGTGCTGCCCGCCGACATCCTGGGCCACGTCTACGAGCAGTTCCTGGGCAAGGTGATCCGCCTGACGCCGGGCCGCGTGGTCAAGATCGAGGAGAAGCCGGAGGTGCGCAAGGCGGGCGGCGTCTTCTACACCCCCACCTATATCGTGGACTATATCGTGCGGCAGACCGTGGGGCCGCTGCTGGAGGGCAAAGCGCCCGGGCCGACGGGTGGCGCGACCAGGCTGCGGATTCTCGATCCCGCGTGCGGCTCCGGGTCGTTCCTGTTGGGCGCGTACCAGTTCCTGCTGGACTGGCACCTGACCGAGTACCTCAAAGACCCCGAGCGCTGGCTCAAGGGCAAGCAGCCGGCGCTGGAACGCGTCAGCAGCGCCAACGGCGCCGCGTCGGGCGGCAGCTATCGCCTCGCTATCGCCGAGCGCAAGCGCATCCTGATGAACAACATCTACGGCGTGGACATCGACCCGCAGGCTGTGGAGGTGACCAAGCTCTCGCTGCTGCTGAAGGTGCTGGAGGGCGAGGGGGTGGCCGGCCAGATGTCGCTCCTGCCGGAGCGGGTGCTGCCCGACCTGGGCCGCAACATCAAGTGCGGCAACTCGCTGATCGGGCCGGAGTTTTACGATAACAAGCTCGATCTGCCGGACGAGGAGACCGTTAGCCGTGTGAACGCGTTCGATTGGAAGACGGAGTTTCCGGAAGCGATGGCCGCGGGCGGGTTCGATGCGGTGATCGGGAATCCGCCGTATGTACGTCAGGAAACACTGGGCGCAGAGTTCAAGACGCATGCTCAGCGAGTCTTCAAGACATACCACGGAATTGCCGATCTGTACGTCTACTTTATCGAGAAGGGATTTTCTCTGGTGAAGGATGACGGTAAGTTATCCTACATCGTGGCGAATAAATGGATGCGGGCCAACTACGGGCGACCGCTCAGAGAATGGATGGTAGAAAAGTACATTGAGGAGATCGTTGACTTCGGTGATCTGCCCGTTTTCGAGAGCGCCACTACATATCCGTGCATTCTGAGAATATCGAAAACCGTGGGTGTGAAGGAGTTCGATGTTCTGAGTGTTGAAACGCTCGAATTCCCGTCCTTGCCAGACTACGTTCGTGAACACAAGCGAGTAACGAGTCGGGACCGGCTTGACCCGGGAGGCTGGTCTCTCGCTGATAACACGGCGCTCGACGCACTGGACACGATTAGGAAAGCGGGCATTCCGCTCGGCGACTATGTAGATGGGAGAGTCTATTATGGCATCAAGACCGGCTTGAATGAAGCCTTCGTGATAGATGGTGCCACGCGCGACCGCTTGATTAGCGAGGATGCAAGGAGCGCGGAAGTCATCAAGCCGTTCTTGCAGGGTAGGGAAGTGAAGAAGTATGGGCTGCCCATTGGGGCAAATTACCTGATATTGTTCCCACGCGGTTTCACCAACCAGAACTGCCCGTCAAAGTCGAACGCATGGGATTGGATCAGGAAGACCTACCCAGCCATCGCGAATCATCTGTTGCCTCATGAGGGCAAGGCAAAAGCCCGATATGACAAGGGTGAATATTGGTGGGAACTCCGAGCCTGCGACTACTACGCCGAGTTTGAGAAGCCAAAGATCATCTATCCGAACATCTGCAAGCAACCTGAGTTCACATTCGATGAGGAAGGCCAGTATACGAATCAGAAGTGCTTCATTATATCGACCCATGACCCCTATCTGCTTGGACTGCTGAATAGCTCCTTGAGTTTCTTCTTATTTCGATCGCTATTGCCTAGGTTACGTGGTGACTTTTTCGAGCCAAGCTATATATATTTCAAGGACTTCCCCATCCGCACCATCAACTTCAGCGACCCCGCCGACGTCGCGCGGCACGACCGGATGGTCGCGCTCGTCACGCAGATGCTCGACCTGCACGGCCGGCTGGTCGCGGAAGGGGTCCCGCACGAGAAGGCTGCGCTCCAGCGGCGGATCGAGATGACGGATCGGCAGATCGACGCGCTGGTATATGAGCTGTATGGGTTGACGGCGGAGGAGATCAAAGTGGTGGAGGGGACAACAACGACTACGACATCAAGTAACAAATAGGGCTGTGACAGCACGGAAGAGGAGAGAGAATAGATGAAGGCCGATAGCCTGCAGATGGTCAAGGTGTTCCAGGCGGGCGGAGATATCCACTACGTTCTGCCGCACTTCCAGCGCGAGTATGCGTGGGGAGAGACAGAGTGGAAGACTCTGCTCACGGATATTTTCGGCGTCTATGAAGTCTACAACGATGAGCAGCCCCCCGAGCATTTTATGGGCTCGCTGGTTGTCATCAACGACGGCACCCAGGCGGGCACGGTGCCGGTCTTCCGTCTGGTGGACGGCCAGCAGCGATTGACAACTATTTCCCTCTTGCTCTGTGCGTTGGAGCGGCTGTTGGACGGGAATGACGAGTACTTAGGTTTGCGCAAAAAGCTGCGCCGGATGCTACTCAATCAGGACGAAGGCGATGCTCTCTACTTCAAGCTGTTGCCCACGCTCAAATACGGCGACCGGGTTAGCTACTGCGCCATCATCACGGGTAAGCAGCCGCCAGAGGGTGTGGAGTCGAACATACCCAGGGCCTTCGCATATCTGAAGACTCAACTGGATAACCGTTTCAAAAGCGATGGCATCGACCCAAACCGCCTCTTCAACGTGCTGATGACCAGCCTGCAGGTCGTTTTCATCAACCTCAACCAGAGTGAGCGTCCGTACGAGATCTTCGAGAGCCTCAACTACAAGGGCAAATCCCTCACGCAGGCCGATCTGGTGCGCAACTACATCGCCATGAAGCTTCCGCCTGAACGCCAGGAGCCGGTCTTCACTGAACTATGGTCGCCCATTGAGGAAATGCTGCTGGAGAAACGCATGGTAGGTCGCTCACGAATGGGCGAACTCACCGCCTTCCTACGCCACTACTTTGCCTACCTGTCAGGCGTGTTGGTCAATGAGGAGCACGTTTATTCTCGTTTTCGGGACCGGGGCGAAGCGATGAAAGTGCCGGAATTTGAAGAGGAACTGAAACGCATCAAGCGCTTCGCTCGCTACTATGATCGCTTATTGCGGCCGCAACGCGAGTCGGACAAAGAAGTCCGTCTCCAACTGGAACGCCTGAACATCCTGGAAAGCGCCACTGCGTACCCCTTCTTGCTCTTTGTATATGGGGAATGGCAGCAAGGTCGCATAAATCGGGATGATTTTCTTGCAGGCTTGCGGTTGATCGAAGCCTATATGGTGCGTCGCTTCCTTAACCACGATTCCACCAACTACCTCAACAAGATGTTTCCCGCTCTGGTCAAGGATGTTAACGTAACCGATTTCGCAGCATCACTGCGGCAGGCACTTGGCTCCAAGAACGAGCCAAGTGATGTTCGGCTGCGACAATCGGCTTCGACAGTAGAGCTATATCGCAAGGACATCTATACTCGTCAGAAGCTGGCACTGGTATTCGACACCATTAACCGCCAATTATCGGCTGGGAGCGGCGCCTACACCGTGCTCAGCGATGACCCAACTATCGAACACATCCTGCCCCAAACGATTAGTGAGGCGTGGAAGCATCACCTCGGCGCGAACTGGCAACAAGACTACGGGCTACTCCACACTCTGGGAAATCTCACTGTGGTTACCCAAGACTGGAATTCAGTCCTTTCGAACGGCAGTTACGATGCCAAGCGGCAGAAACTGGCCGAACACGGCTTGTTGCTTAATCACGTCTACTTCAGCGAACAGGCACCGGCCGTTTGGAATGGTCAGTCAATTCGCGACCGCGCCCAGTGGTTGATCAGCAAGGTCGCAGAGATCTGGCCCCAGTTGGCGGCCACTACTGGAAGTTGGGAAGAGAAACCAAAGGCCGTGGTCATTTTAGATGACGTCTATCCCGTCAGTAGTTGGCGAGATGTCTTGCGCCGAACTGCAGACCTAGCAGCGCAGTGGGCCGGCGACAATTTCGAGAAACAGGTAGTGTCCGAGCTGCCAGCCTACTTTAGTAACAAGCCGTTCAGCTTTGCTTCGCATCAACTTCAGAATGGCTGGTGGTTGAACGTAAATTGGAGTGCGGACACAATCAAGCAGATTTGCTCTCGCATCGTTCAGGCCGTTGCCATTCCTGAAGATGAGTACGAGGTAGAGCTGTGGTAAGAGTAATCGCCTATCCGCACCATTGACTTGGCCGACCCCGCCGATGTCGTGCGTAACGACCGCATGGTTGCGCTCGTTACGCAGATACTCGAGTTGTAGGTTCAAGGCATCGAGGGTCAAAAAAGGCCGCAGCCCCGGGGTGGGGTTGCGGTCTTTTTGTTGTATTGTAAGTTCGCTAAATTTCGTCCTGATCAAATGTTATGGTATAATAGTATCGATCAAACACATTGATCTCATCGAAAGGAACCACCTCATGGCCACCCCCACTACCCCCTGGGCCGCCGGATTCAGCGAGAACCCCGACGGCCAACCGATCACCGCCAGGACAATCATCGAAATGCTGGACCTCGTCGGCGACGAGCTCGTGGCGCTGCCGGTCCCCGCGGCGCCCGGCGTGACCGGCGATGGCGAAGGGTCCGCCTCGCCGCGCATGACCCGCCGCGAACTGCTGGCCCGCGTGCTGTGGACGCGCGCGATCCTGGACGCGGACGGCGCAGCCACTCGACTCATCATCGAATACCTCGACGGCAAGCCGGGCGATGCGGAAGCCGCGCCGGGCGAGGGACCGGCCTTCAATGCCGACGATATGGCGCTGGCGGAGGCGCTGCTGCGGGAGGGCGGGGGAGCGGGGGAGCGGGGGAGCAGGGGAGATGGGGAGATAGGGGGACGCGGATGAACGCAGAACCAACCATCGACAATCAGCAATCGGCAATCGAAAATCAAAAATCAAAAATCGACAACGCCCTCTGGTTGGCCTGCTCACGTTCCCCCGCCTACTTCCTCGACCACTACGGCCACATCTACGATCCGACGGCGCGCGGGTGGACGCGGTTCAGGCTCTGGCCCAGCCAGGTGCAGGCCATGCAGCAGCTTGAGAGCCACCGGCTGGCCGTGGTGCTCAAGGCGCGGCAGCTCGGCATGTCGTGGCTGGCGGTCGGCTTCGGCCTGTGGCAGATGATCTTCCGCCCCGCGGCCACCGTGCTGCTCTTCTCGCAGCGCGACGACGAAGCGGTCCAACTGCTCACCTTCCGGCTGCGCGGGATGTACGACCGGCTGCCGCCGCTGTTTCGGGCGCGCGCGGTGGTGCGCGAAAACGCGCACGAGCTGCGCCTGTCCAACGGCTCGGCCGCGCTCGCGTTTCCCACCACCGGCGGCCGCTCCTACACCGCGTCGCTGGCCATCGTGGACGAGGCTGACTACACCGGCGACCTCGACGGCCTGCTCAACGCGGTCAAGCCGACCATCGACGCGGGCGGCCGGCTGGTGCTGCTGTCCACCGTCGACAAGTCGCGGCCCGAGTCGCCGCTCAAACGCATCTACCGGGCCGCGCTGACGGGCGAGAACGACTATACGCCGATCTTCCTGCCCTGGCACGCGCACCCCGGCCGCACCGCCGCCTGGTATGCGGAGCAGCAGCGCGACATCCAGGCGCGCACCGGCGGCCTCGACGACCTGCACCAGGAGTATCCCGCCAGCGACCTGGAAGCGTTGGCCCCGCGCATGGTGGATAAGTTCTTCCCCCTGGCGTGGCTGGAGCGTGCCTATGAGCGGTTGCAGGTTGAAAGTTCAAGGTTGCTGGATAAAGAACCGTTGTTGATTGCAGGTGGCATCTTGGCGGATGAGGATGGCAACCTGCCGCCTGCAACCTTGGACTTCGAACCCCTGAACATGCCCGGCCTGACCGTCCACGTGCTCCCCGATCCCACCCACACCTATGTGATCGGCGCGGACCCGGCCGAGGGAAACCCGCAGAGCGACGAAAGCGCCGCGGTGGTGTTGGACTACACCAACGGCGAGCAGGTGGCGACGCTGGGCCTGCGCTGCGATCCGGAGATGTTCGCCGTGCACCTGCACCGCCTGGCCGCGGCCTACAGCTACGTCCAAATCATTGACAGCGGCCGCTTCCCCTTGGCGGCCGAGATCATGGTCGAGCGCAACAACCACGGCCACGCCGTGCTCCTCGCCCTGCGCCAGCGCGGCGCGTCCATGCTGCGCGGGCCGGATAAGGAGGTCGGTTGGGCCACCACCGGGGCCAACAAGCACTTGCTGTTCGACCAGGCCGCCCGAGACATGCGCGAAGGCGAGCTGCGGCTGCACGACGAGCTCACCTACTGGCAGCTTGCCGCCATCGACGGCGCCACCCTGGCCGCGCCACCCGGCCAGCACGACGACCGGGCCATGGCGTGCGTGCTCGCGCTGGCTGCCCGGCGCAAGTCGGGCGGGCCGTACCAGGGCATCGGGTTCACGATCCCGCCGGAGGATCTGTTCGCGCGGATAAAGCGTACGCCGTGGCGAGATCTGTGACAGGGGGATAGGGAGATGGAGTGCGCGGGGATGGGCTTCAGTTGCCAGGCAGAGGCTTGCCGCGCACGGTTTCACTTGCCCGGCAGGGCGATTGGACAAGGGCGCACCCCCGGGGTAGAATGCCCCTTGCATCACACGAACGCGGCGCGAACCGGCCTGGTCTGCTCGCGCTAATCACCTCTGGAGAAAGCATATGACAACAGCTGACACCAACGCGCCGGCCGACGGCAAACAGGTCGTGGTCACCAAGGACGGCCCCTATCTTGTGCGCGGCGACGTGCCGCTGGTCCGCAAAACGCAGGTCGTATCCGAGTACGGCGAGCCGATCACCTGGCAAAAGACGGGTGTGATCGACACCGACCCCGCCGAGTACTATCTCTGCCGCTGCGGCGAATCGTGCAATAAGCCCTTCTGCGACGGCTCCCATCACGTGGCGTGCTTCGACGGCACGGAATCCGCCGATGAAGGGGTCGTCGCCGACCGGGAGATGACCTATCGCGGCGGCGTCCGGATCGTCGTGAAGAAAGACCCCACGCTGTGCATGAACTCGGGCTTCTGCGGCATGCGCGAAGGCAGCACCTCCCAGTTCGTGGCGGCCACCGGCGACACAAAGATCCGCTCGCTGGTCATCGCCATGGTCGAGCGCTGCCCTTCCGGCGCGCTGACCTATCGCATCGACCCCGCGGGGCCCGACATCGAGCCGGATTTGCCGCAGCAGATCGCGGTGACCACCGAGATCACCTCCGCGGGCCCCATCGCGGGGCCGCTGTGGCTCACCGGCGGCATCCCGGTCGAGCGTGCTGATGGGCGCCCCTTCGAGACCCGTAACCGCGTGACGCTGTGCAACTGTGGCAAGTCGGATTCCAAGCCGCTCTGCGACGGCACGCACCGGCACGCCGCGGACTGAGCGCGCATTCGATCCATCTCCGCAACACGTAGCGGTTGTGGCGCAGCTTGTCCGGCTGCGCCACGCTTATTTTAACCCTGGCTAATCGCTCTCGCGCGCCAATGCGCGAATGACCAGGCTGACCCCCAGTATGGCCAGGAAGCCCAGCGCCAGGGCCGCGCCGAGGCTCAGCTTGAGGTCTGTGCCCGCGGCAGACGCCGCCGCGGCGTCCGCGGCGATCCAGCCCAACGCCAGGCCCAGCCCGCTCACCGCCAGCAGCCGCCGGAGGTGTCGTCCCGTGAGGTCGCGGCCTGCATCGCCGGCGTTGATCGCGCCCGCGCGCCCCATGAAGCGCTGCAAGTCCCACGCGGCCAGCGCCATCACCACGGCCGGGGGCGCCCACAGGCTGCCCCCGCGTGCGCTGATGCCGATAGCAGCCAGCACGACGAAGCCCACCAGCAGCCACGAGGCCAGCCCGTTCCAGCCCCGGAGGCAGCCGACCAGCCAGAGGCCGCTCAGGCCGGCGCACGCTGCGGCCAGCGGCCACGCGCCGCCCGCCAGCAGGCCCGCCGCGGGGATCAGCCCTGCCAGGAGGATGGTTGCCAGAGTTGCAGGTTTGAGCATGAAACGTCCTATCACTGGAATCGAGGCTTCAGCCGGTCTCTCGCCACCCCCACACTGACCGCCTGAAGGCTCGATTCCGAATACGTCCTCTACCGCAGCGGCCGGGCCGACCTGGCGGCAGCCGGCGTCCGTCCGAGCGAAGCCAACACCGCCTGGTCGAGCGGCTTGTCGACCTGCCAATCCACCGCCGGGATGCCCGCCTGGCGGAGTCGCCGCAGCACGAGCTTGCGCTCCAGGACGGCCGCGCGGCGTGCGAGCGCCAGCCCCGCCTCTGCCGGCGTCTCCCGGCCCACCTCGAAGGTGATGGGATCGGGGCTGACGACAAGGAGCTCGTAACCGAGCGCGCGGAGGCGGACCAGCGTCGGCAGGTCCGCCTTGTGTAGGGGGCTCACCAGCACGAGCTGCGAGCCGGCCGGGAAGAGGCGCGTCGGCAGGTAGTCGAAGGTCTCGAAGACATAGCTCTCGCCGGTCTGCACGCGCGCCAGGGCTCGTAGGATGCGCTCGCGCTGCACATGCCCATAGCCGGGGAAAACCCAGCTCAGCCCTGCACCGTAGGCCAGCATGGCCACGCGATTGCCGTCCCGCAAAAACGCATCTGCCAGCGCTGCCGTCGCACGCACCGCATCTTCGAAGAGCGGCTCGCCGCGGCTTGAGAGGTCGCCGCTCTGCAGGTCGTTGTGCTGCCGGGCGTCCAGGATCAGCCCCACATCGGTAATCCGTTCCTGCTCGAATTCGTTGGTGTAGATGCGATGCGGTGTTCGGGCCGTGGCGCGCCAATTGATCCAACGCAGCGAATCGCCGGCCTGGTAGTCGCGCACGCCGAAGAAGTCCACGCCGGGGCCACCCACGCGCGCTGGGATGAGGCCGGCCGAGGCACGCGTCCGCAGCGGCCGGATGGCCATCCCGCGCATCCGGTGCACCTCGGGCAAGATGAGGAAGCTGCCCGGCGCGGGAAGCAGCGCCTGGCGCCGGAACAGGCCCAGGTGATCGGCCGCCGTGACCCGCACATCCTCGAACAGGTAGCGGCCCCGCGGGCCCCGCGCCGTGTAGGACAGTTCGACGCTGCTGCCGGCCGGCAGTACCACGATCTTCTCGGCCTGCCCCTCGGTGAGCTCGAGCGGCCATGGGACGATGTCCTCCACCATGACCTCCTCCAGCCGTGCCGACTCATTGCGGAAGGTGAGCTTGATGTCCACCGTTGCTCCGGGCTGGAGCCGGTCCGCGCTGAGCTCGCGCGTCACCGTTAGCGTGGGCAGGTCCGGTGCATAGATCAGGGCCGCGCCAAGGTAGAGGATCACGGGCAAGGCAAGCGCCAGCAGCCCGCCGTTCAGCGTCGCCAGGCCAACCAACAGCAGGCCGTAAGCCAGGCCGGCCAGCAGCAGGAGCCGGCTCACATCTACGCTCCCGCCACAACCGGCACTGCGACCGAGCGGATCACATCCGAGATGACGTCGTCGGCGGCCTGCCGCGTCATCCAGAGCTCCGGTTCCAGGATCAGCCGGTGAATCAAGGCAGGGCGGACGAACAGCTTGACGTCGTCGGGCAGCACGTAGTCCCGGCCCTGTATGGCCGCCCAGGCGCGGGAAAGTTTGAGCAGCGCCAGGGAGCCGCGCGGGCTGGCGCCCACCGCCACCTGCCGCCGTTTCCGGGTGGCCGCCACCAGCTCGATCATGTAGCGCTCGACGTCGGGTTCCACGTGCACGCCCTCGATGGCCCCGCGCAGCGCCAGCAGCTCGGCAGCATCGGTGATTTGCCTCAGGTCGAACTCGTCGCGCTGTCTGGCGCGGCGGCGCCTCAGGATCTCTTGCTCCTCGTCGGGTGATGGGTAGCCGACTGCCAGCTTCATGATAAAGCGGTCGAGCTGCGCTTCGGGCAGGGGGAAGGTGCCCTCGTACTCGATTGGGTTTTGGGTGGCCAGCACGATGAACGGCTCGGGCAGCGGAAGCGTTTCCCCTTCCAGCGTCACCTGATACTCCTGCATGGCCTCCAGCAGCGCCGATTGGGTTTTGGGTGAAGCCCGGTTGATCTCATCCGCCAGGATGATGTTGGCGAAGATGGGACCCTTGCGCAGGACGAAGCGGTTCTGCTCACGATCGAAGACGTAGCCGCCGGTGATGTCTCCCGGGAGCAGGTCCGGCGTGAACTGGATGCGCTTGAACTCCAGCCCCAGGCTGACCGCGAAGCTCTTGGCGATCAGCGTCTTGGCCAGCCCGGGATAGTCTTCGAGCAGCACGTGGCCTCCCGACACCAGCGCTGCGGCCATAAGCTTCTCCAGCAGCGGCCGCTTGCCCACGATGGCGCGCTCCACCTCCTGAACCACCTGCTGACTCTTTGCTGCGACTTGTGGGATGCTAATCGTCATACCTTCCCTCCAGTTGCCCCTCCAGGAACGTGATGACCTTCTCCGGGTCGACATCCAGTGGGGTGAGTTCCTGCTTGAAGCGCCAGGGGCGCGTGATCCTTGCCGGCGGCCTGGCTGGCCCCGAGGGGGGCGTGCCGAGGCCCATCCGCAAGTAGGCTGCAATCTCTGGCGGCGCGTTCAGGGCGGTCGAATCGGCGGGGCGCTCGTTATCGCCCTGGGTGGCACGACGGAGTGCCTGGACTTCAGCGAGTTCAGTCGAGACCTCCGCCAGGTCGCGCGCCAGCAGCCAGCGGAAGTAGGGGTTGCGGCTGCGCGTCGCGCGCAGGCGTTCCGTCCACGCGCCTACCGGGCCTGTAACCGGGACGCGGCCCTCGCGTCGTCGTTCTGTGTCACGCGGGCGCACCCTCAGGCTGCGTTGGGCGACGATGATCGCGATGATCACGAACCATGCCCACCAGGCCCAGCCCGGCACGCTGTTGAAGACGAGCCGCGCGAACCAGGCAACGAAAAGGATCGGCATCAGGATGGCGTCGCCCACAAACTCCCGGAGCGCAAGCCCCAGGGCCGCCGCCAGCACGAGCCCAAGCACAATAAGTAGGATGAGGGAGGTTTTGTTCATGATGTAGGATGTACGATGTCGAATGTTGAATGTTGAATGTTGAATGTTCAATGACGAATGACGAAAGACGAAAGACGAATGACGAATGGCGCAAATCAAAAATCAAAAATCAAAAATCAAAAATCGCAAATCAACGCCCCCGGCACGCGTCCGCAATCGCCGCCAGGCACGCAACCGCGCGCGCCTTCGCCCCCGGATCGAGGTCCTTGGCGCCGTAGCGTACGGCCTCGAAGATGCGGGTCAGATCGCGAACGCTGGCGCCGGGCAGCCCGGCGCGCTCCAGTTGCTCCTCGAACTCGCGCGCGGTCATCGCCCTTTGCCGCAGGATGCCGTGCGCCTGGCTTACAACCCGGTTCATTTCAACATAGCACCGGATCACGGTATCCCGCAGATCCCCGCCCTCTGCGATGGCCGTCATGGCGCTCTCGGCTTCCTCTCCGATGCGCACGAGCGAGACCTCTGCTGCCGGCCGGCGGCGGCTGCGTACGAGCGCGTAGAGTAACCGCGCGCCGACTGCCACCATGATAGCGGCCAGGATGAAGCTTATCAGGAGGACGAGCCAAGACGGAGCGCTGCTGGAGAACTCGGCCGGTTGCATGCCCGCGCCGCCTTCAGTGAGTCCCGTCACGCTGAGGCCTCCGAGCACTCCGTTTTCACCCAGCATTTGGCTCAGCGGCTTGCTCAACGAGGACATGATCAGCATGAACATGCCAAACACGATCAGATTCGGAATGATCCGCCGCCGCGCGTTCGGGGAGAGGATCAGATAAAAGATAGAGAACGGCAGCAGGGCCAGCGTCGCGGTGATCCAGATGCGCAGCAGCGTGCGCATCGCAGGTGACAGCTCGGCAGGCGTGCCTGCGGGCGCCGACCAGGACGGCCTATTGTTCTTAAGGGTGAATGGCTCGCCCGGAGTAAACGTCACCTGGGCCAGGCTGGCGGCGAGCGCCAGGATCGCCAGCACCGCAACGCCGAGCAAGATCAAGATCAGGAGTTTCCGCCTGGTCGTTGTCACCCTATCCCTCCTGAACGCAGCATCGATTTCAAGAACTGCCCCGTGTACGACCCTGGCGCCTGGGCCACGTCTTCGGGCGTGCCTGCGGCGAGGAGCCGTCCGCCTTCCGCCCCGCCTTCAGGACCGAGGTCGATGACCCAGTCCGCGGCCTTCACCAGGTCGAGATTGTGTTCGACGACCACGACACTGTTGCCCGCGTCTACCAGCCGCTGCAGCAGGAACAGCAGGCGGGTGGTGTCGGCCGGGTGAAGCCCTGTCGTCGGTTCGTCGAGCAGGTACAGGGTGCGGCCCGTCGAGCGCCGGCCCAGCTCCTTGGCCAGCTTCACCCGTTGGGCTTCGCCGCCTGAGAGGGTCGTGGCGGGCTGGCCTAGCTGCAGGTAGCCCAGGCCCACATCCGACATCACCTGCAGCCGCGCCGCGGCCGCGGGAACATCCGCAAACAGACTCAGGGCCTCTTCCACGGTCAGATCCAGCACCTGAGAGATATCGTGCCCGCGATACTTGACCGCCAGGACCTCACGTTTGAAGCGGCGCCCGTGACAGACCGGACAGCGCACCTCGACATCGGGCAGGAAGTGCATCTTGACGGTCAGCGTGCCCGCGCCTTCACAGCGTTCACAACGGCCGCCCGGCACGTTGAACGAGAAATGCCGCGCCGATACTTGCTGCGCTTGGGCTTCGGGCGTGGCGGCAAAGGCCGTGCGGATGGGCGTGAATGTGTCCGAGTAGGTGGCAGCGTTCGAGCGCGGGATGCGCCCCAGATGCTGCTGGTCGATGGTGATGACCTTGTCGATGTGCTCCCAACCGGTGATCGAGTCATGCTCGCCCGGTGCATCGGCCGCGCCGGCCAGCCGTTGGTGCGCGGCGAGGTCGAGGATGTCGAAGATCAACGAGGACTTGCCCGAACCGGAGACCCCTGTCACTGCCACCAGCAGCCCCAGCGGGATTTGCACTGTCAGGTTTTGCAGGTTGAACTGGCGCGCACCGCAAATCGTGAGCGCTTTGCGGCTCGGTGCGCGGCGCTGCTCAGGGATCGGGACGGTCATGGCCCCCGCAAGGAAGGCGCCCGTCAGTGAGCCTTGCGTCCCCGCGACCTCAGCCGGCGTGCCTGCGGCGACGATCCGGCCGCCGTGCTTGCCCCCGCCCGGTCCTATGTCCACGACATAATCCGCGGCCTTGATCAGCTCAAGGTCGTGCTCCACCACCAACACCGTGTTGCCCAGATCGCGCAGGCGGCGCAGGACGTTGATCAGGCGCTGCGTGTCGCGGGGATGCAGGCCGATCGTCGGCTCGTCGAGGATGTAGAGCACACCCGTCAACCCTGAGCCGAGCAGGGCGGCCAGCCGCAGGCGTTGGGCTTCGCCTGCCGAGAGGGTCGGCGAGGAGCGTTCGAGATTCAAGTAGCCCACCCCCACTTCGAGCAGGCGACTGACGCGTTCGTTCAGATCATCGGTGATCGGCCGGGCGATCCGCATCTCTTCCGCCGTGAAATACGGGGGCAGACGCTTGAGCCAGGCGTCGAGCTCGTTGAGCGAGAGCCGCGAAACAGCGACGATGGACTCGCCCGCCACCGTCACCGCGCGGCTTGCCGGGCGCAGGCGCGTGCCTTCGCAATCGGGGCAGGCCTGAGTGGTGAACAGCGGCTCCAGCTTTTCGCGGTACGCGGCATTGGCAGCATGCTCGTCGTAGCGGCGCTGCAGGCTGGTGACCACCCCCTCGAATCGTCCCTGTGCGTTGGTGGCCGGCGGCTTGACGTTCGGGAAGTGGCGCTGAAACTGCGGGCTTTCCGTGCCGTACAGGAGCAGGTCGCGTTGGATAGGCGTGTAATCTTTGATGGCTGCGGCTGGATCAAATGGGAACCCGTAATACGCGGCCGTGTTTTGCAGCACCTGGCTGTGGTAAGTGATCTGCTGCTCGACCCAGCCTTCCACGGCCTTGCCCCGGATGCTTTTGTTTTCATCGATCAGGCGGCTGACGATGGCCTGCCGTACCACGCCCAGGCCCGTGCAGGTGGGGCAGGCCCCCGCAGGCTTGTTGAATGAGAAGTCGGCCATGCCCAGCTCAGGCACCGCGGCGCCGCAATGCGGACAGGGAAACGTCTCGACGGGGCTTTCATCCGATTCCGCTTCCCACGTGGATCCCTCCGCAGCCGCGGCCAGCGGCCGCACGTCCGCGCCGCACGCCGGGCAGGGGCGATGCCCCAGGCGGGCGTACAAGACGCGCAGATAGGTGAAGACCTCGGTGGCGGTCCCCACGGTCGAGCGGGGGCTGTGATTTGTCAGGTTCTGGTCCACGCTGATCGAGGGTGATAAGCCGACGATGGCATCCACGGGCGGTTTGGTCAAGCCCCACGTGACCATGCCGAGCGATTCCATGAACTGGCGCTGACTTTCCTGATGCAGGATGTCGAAGGCCAGGGTGGACTTGCCCGAACCCGACAGCCCAGTGAGCACGACCAGCTGGTTTTTGGGGATCTCCAGGGTGACGTTCTTGAGATTGTGCAGACGGGCATTGCGCACGGTGATGGCGGAACTCATAAAATGAGTATACCACGGTCCCGACTGCCGGGCCAACCCTCTTCACGATCGGGTGCGTTTCACGTTGGGGGCGAAATCAAGCGGAGCATCCTGAGCGGAGGGCCG
>CAZELR010000078.1:11129-17128 GCA_964513075.1 uncultured Anaerolineales bacterium | reverse complement strand
CAATCCCAGTTTTCCGATGCGAACCATCCAATCCATTTCTTACTCAAAAAGGAGAAAGATCATGAAATCCCGTTCCGTCTTTACCGTTGTCGCGATCGTGTTGGTGCTCAGCATGCTGTTGAGCGCGTGCGCCCCGACAACCGCACCGGCCAAGGCCCCTGCTGCGGCAGTCGAGCCGGCCGCCGCGCCCGCCGCCGCCAAGGTGTACGCGTTGGTGCCCAAGAACCTCGGCAATCCCTACTTCGACACCGGCAACAAGGGCGCCCAGGAAGCTGCGAAGGAGCTTGGCGTCACCGTGAACTACACGGGTCCCGCCACGGCGGATGCCACCCAACAGATCCAACTGCTGAACTCCCTGATCGCCCAGAAGGTCGCCGGTTTGGCGATCTCGGCCGATGATTCGGACGCGCTGGTTCCCACCGGCAAGGACGCGATGGCTGCGGGCATCCCGGTTGTGACTTGGGACTCGGCCATTGCCAAGGGCGGACGCACCGTGCACGTCAATCAGGCCGTAGCCTCCGGCATCGCGGCTGTCCAGATCAAGATGGCTTCGGACCTCGCCGGCGGCGCGGGCAAGATCGCAATCTTGAGCGCCACGTCGACCGCGCCAAACCAGAACGAGTGGATTGGCCTGATGAAGGAAGAGCTCAAGAAGGCCGAGTATGCCAAGCTCGAGCTGGTGGACACCGTCTATGGCGACGACGAGGACACCAAGAGCTACAACGAAGCTCAGGGCCTGATGAAGAAATACCCCGATCTGAAGGTCATCATCGCACCGACCACCGTCGGCATTGCAGCCTCGGCCCGCGCGGTGCAGGATGGCAACATGATCGGCAAGGTGTTCGTCACCGGTTTGGGCACGCCGAACCAGATGCGCGACTACGTCAAGAGCGGCGCCAGCCCGCAGTTCGCCCTGTGGAATCCCTCCGACTTGGGCTACCTCGCCATCTACACGTTGGATGCGATCAGCACCGGCAAGATCAAGGGCCAGCCGGGTGACAAGTTCACTGCCGGCAAGTTGGGCGAGTACACCATCGATGCCGATGGCGTCGTCTTGCTTGGGCCGCCGACGGTCTTCAGCAAGGACAACATCGACAACTTCGACTTCTAATCCGCAGCGTTACCATGCACAAAGCGGAGTTCGCATCCTCAGATGCGAACTCCGCTTCTAGTCCGCGGCGTGCGGTGTTGTCTATATAGTTTTGTGCCTTTGTGGTTGGGAGACCCAAACATGACTATTCAACCGTCCGAAAAACTCATTCGCGGCGCTTACGCCCTGGCGCGGGAGCGTTACGCCGCGCTGGGCGTCGACACCGACGCAGCCCTGGCCCGACTGGATGCCATTCCGATCAGCCTGCACTGCTGGCAGGGCGACGATGTTGGCGGGTTCGAGAATCCGGGCGGCGAGCTGACCGGCGGCATTGCCGCCACCGGCAACTATCCCGGCAAGGCCCGCACCG
Source organism: uncultured Anaerolineales bacterium (assembly GCA_964513075.1). Taxonomy (GTDB): domain Bacteria; phylum Chloroflexota; class Anaerolineae; order CG2-30-64-16; family CG2-30-64-16; genus DAOUBP01. The sequence continues at coordinate 15,668 of CAZELR010000078.1, read as the reverse complement.
CGCCTGAGCTGCGGCAGGACCTGGACATGGCGTACAGCCTGATCCCCGGCATGCACCGGCTGAATCTGCACGCGATCTATGCGGAGATGGGCGGAGCCCGGGTGGACCGTGATGCGCTGCAGCCCGAGCATTTCGCCGGCTGGGTTGCCTGGGCAAAAGAGAAGGGGCACGGGCTTGATTTCAACCCGACCCTGTTTTCACACCCCAAGGCCGACAGCGGACTGACCCTGGCCAGCTACGATGCGTCGATTCGCGCGTTCTGGATCGACCATTGCATCGCCTGCCGCGTGATCGGCGAGTCGTTTGGCCGCGCGCTCGGCACGCCTTGTGTGACGAACATCTGGATCCCGGATGGCATGAAGGACACCCCGGCCGATCGCAAAACGCCGCGGCTGCACCTGAAAGATGCGCTGGACCGGATTCTGGCGCACCCGGTCGACCGGCGCTATAATCTGGACGCGGTCGAAGGCAAGCTGTTCGGCATCGGCTCGGAGAGTTACGTTGTCGGCTCGCATGAGTTTTACCTGGGCTACGCGGTTGCCAATAAGGTGGTGCTGACCCTGGACAGCGGCCATTACCATCCTACCGAGACCATCGCCGATAAGCTGTCCGCAGTGCTGAACTTCGTGGATGAAGTGCTGCTGCATGTCAGCCGCGGGGTGCGCTGGGACAGCGACCACGTGGTGACGCTGAATGACGACCTGCAGGCTATTGCCCAAGAGTTGGTGCGCGGCGACTACCTGAGCCGCGTGCATATCGGCCTGGACTACTTCGACGCCAGCATCAACCGGGTCGCGGCGTGGGTCATCGGCACGCGTGCCATGCAGCGGGCGCTGCTCTTGGCACTATTGGAGCCGGCCGAACAATTGGCCGCGCTGGAACGTGCGGGCGACTACACCGGTCGTCTGGCGCTGCAAGAGGCTCTGAAGGGCCTGCCGTCCGGCGCTGCGTGGGACTATTTCTGCCTGCAGCGCGATCTGCCGCTGGACACCGCGTTGATGGGGGAGATCAAGGCCTACGAGACCACCGTGCTGGCGAAACGGTCATAAAGGATAGCTATGCGCCTCCAACTGCTGCACCCGCGCGACCAACTGGTCGCGATCATGAAACGCATCTACGATGATGGGATGACGACTCTGTCGGGCGGCAATCTGTCGGTCCGTGACGAGGATGACAGCATCTGGATCACCCCGGCCGGCATCGACAAGGGCAAGCTGACGCCCAAGGATATCATCTGCGTGAAGCCTGACGGCACGCGCATCGGTCCGCACAGCCCCTCCTCGGAACTGCCGTTTCACCGCGCCATCTACCTGCGGCGGCCCGACCTGCGCGCCATCGTCCATGCTCATCCGCCCGCGCTGGTCTCGTTCAGCATCGTCCGCGAGACCCCCAAGACCAACATCATCCCCCAGGCGCAGCGGGTCTGCGGGTTGGTGGGTTTTGCGCCCTACGCGCTGCCGGGCAGCGAGGCGTTGGGCGAGAGCATCGCCAACACGTTCGCCGACGGCTACAACGTGGTCCTGCTCGAAAACCACGGCATCGCCGCGGGCGGCATGGATCTGCTCACTGCATTTCACCGGCTGGAGACGCTTGATTTCTGCGCGCGCACGCAGCTCAAGGCCCTGGGCTTGGGCGGGATCAGCACGTTGACCGAGAAGCAGCTTCTGCCGTTCGACGTGCAGACCAACCTGCTGCCGGAGTTCGTCTCCAGCGCCCCCTCCAGCCGGGAGCGCGAGCTGCGCCAGGAAATCACGGAGATCGTGCACCGGGCCGTGGACCGCTATCTGATGATCAGCACCGAGGGGGTCGTTTCCGCGCGCCTCGATGACCGAAGCTTTCTGATCACCCCCACCGGCTGCGATCGCGGCAGCGTCGACATCGAAGATCTTGTGCTGATTCGTGATGGCAAGCGAGAGTTGGGCAAGCTGCCGAGCCGGTCGGTGCGCCTCCATGAGGCGATCTATCGTTCTCACCCGGAGATCAACTGCGTGATTACGGCCCAGTCGCCCCATGCAACGGCCTATGCGATCACCGACAAGCGCTTCGACACCCGCACCATTCCCGAATCTTATATTCTGTTGCGCGATATTCCGATCGTGCCGTACGGCACCCAGTTTCGTGACCCGCAGCGCATCGCGGATACGCTGTCCGAGGCTACACCGGTGCTGCTGATCCAGAACGACGCGGTGATGACCACGGGCTCCAGCGTCTTGAAGGCATTTGACCGCCTCGAGGTAGCGGAGTTCAGCGCGAAGTCACTGCTCGACTCCAGCATCATCGGCGAGCATGTGCCTATCGGCGCGGCGGAGATCGAGGATCTCAAGGTCGCATTCAACCTGGCCGAAGAGGATTGAGAAGCTATGCCTGAAACCTCCGTGCTTGATCAACTGGTTGCCCTGTCCAATGCCCTGGGGCGGCCTGAGCTGGACTACGTCATTTTGGGTGAGGGCAACACCTCGGCCCGCGCCGGTAACGAGACCTTCTGGGTGAAGACCAGCGGCACCGAGCTGCGCACCATCACCGCGGCCGGGTTCGTGCAGGTGGCGTTCGACCGCGCCCTGGCGCTGGTCGAGCGGCCGAATCTCACCGATGCGGACGTGAAGGCCGGTCTATCCGCGGCCAAGGTGGACCCGACCAGCCCGGGTCATCCTTCCGTAGAGACCTTACTGCACGCGCTGTGCCTCCAACTGCCGGGCGTCAACTTTATCGGCCACACGCATGCCACCGCGGTCAACATGCTCACCTGCTCGGCCGGCTTTGAGCAAGCCTACGCGGGCCGGCTCTTCCCCGATGAGATCGTGTTGTGCGGCCCGGCGCCTGTGCTCGTGCCCTACACCGATCCTGGCGTGCCATTAGCGGTTGAAGTGTGGCGCCGCGTGCAGCGCTACCTGGATCAATACGGCGAGCAGCCCAAGGTAATCCTGATTCGCAATCACGGTCTGATCGTGTTGGGCAAGAGCCCGCAGCAGGTGCTGGACGTCACCGCGATGGCGGTCAAGACAGCGCGCATCCTGCTGGGCACTTTCGCAGCCGGCGGCCCGCACTTCCTGTCGGAGCGCGATGTTGCACGCATTCACACCCGGCCCGACGAGCTCTATCGCCGCCAGCAGTTGAATCAGTAACGCAAGCTGGCAGCTTACGCTACCTGTGCCGCATCCGCCGGATTGCGGGCCGTCACAATCCGGCGGATTGTGCTACCTGTGCCGCAATCCGGAATCGAGTCTTCAAAGAATCAGGGGGGACTGGACCAACCATGCCGAATCATTTTCCCGTCTATGCCGGCTCGGAAGCTCTCGATGAGCTGGTGGCCTTCTGCCAGGCGCAGGGCCTGACCCGTTTTGCCCTCATCGCTGACGCCAACACGTATGCTGCGTTGGGCCGGCGTGCCGAGGCGGTCTTGCGCGGCCAGGGCTGGGACGTCCGCACGGTGCTCTTGCAAGGCGACGACATCATTGCGGACAGCCACTACGTCATGCAAGCGCTGCTCGGCCTGGATCACACCGAGCGGACCTTCCTGGGCGTCGGTTCGGGCACCATCACCGACATCACGCGCTTCGTCAGCCATCGCTCGGCGGGACAGTTCATCTCGTTGCCAACGGCGGCATCGGTGGACGCCTACACCTCGATCGGCGCGCCGATGGTGGTCGACGGCTACAAGCTTACCGTTCCGTGCCACGGCCCGATCGCGGTCTTCGCGGATCTGCCCACGCTGGCCGCCGCGCCTCGCCTCATGATTGCCGCCGGCCTGGGCGACATGCTGGCCAAGCTGACCTCCAGCGCGGATTGGGAGCTGGGATCCGTACTGTGGGATGAACCATACGACCCGGCCATCGCGGCCCGCGGCCGTGCAGCTGCGGCCGAGTGCGCCAGCCAGGTTGACGCCATTGCCGCGGGACAGTCCGAGGGCATCCGCACGCTGTTCATGGGCCTCATCGAGTCCGGGTTCTGCATGCTGGACTTCGGCGAGACGCGGCCGGCGTCCGGCTACGAGCATCATATGGCACACTTCTGGGAGATGAAGCTGCTGCGCGAGGGCCGCCATTCGGTTCTGCATGGCGCCAAGGTGGGCCTGGGGATGTTGGTCAGCGCCGCGCGTTACGCTGCCATCCGGGGTCTGAGCCGCAACGCGGCTGCAGCGCGGCTTGCGGTCGCGCGCCTGCCCGACCGCAAGGAAGTGGTCCAGGGCATCCAGGCGGCCTATGGCTCCCTTGCCTCGGGGGTCATCGCCAGTCAGGCGCCGTTCCTGGCGCTGACCGCCGACGCCTTTGCCGCGCGCAAGACGCGGGTCCTGGACAACTGGGACCGCATCCAGGCCATCGCGGCCACCGTGCCGGACGCAGTCGAAATCGCTGATTGGCTGCGTCGCGCGGGCGGCCCGACGACCCCCGCCGAGCTTGGGCTGGACGCTGAAGAGTACGCGCAGGGCGTCGCCTTCGCCCATTACTATCGCCCCCGCTTCACGGTGGCGAAGCTCAGCCAGTTGTTGGGGATGGTATGATCGTCATTCTGAGCGAGTCGACCGCTCAACATCCGTTACGG
>CAZELR010000078.1:0-11029 GCA_964513075.1 uncultured Anaerolineales bacterium | reverse complement strand
TGGGGATGGTATGATCGTCATTCTGAGCGAGTCGACCGCTCAACATCCGTTACGGCGAGGCACCAGCGAAGAATCTCGTTTGGCCCAGTCATTCTGAGCGAGTTGACTTCTCAACGCCCATTACGGCGAGACACCAGCGAAGAATCTCGTTTTGCCCGGTCATTCTGAGCGAGTTGACTTCTCAACGCCCATTACGGCGAGACACCAGCGAAGAATCTCGTTTGGCCCAGTCATTCTGAGCGAGTCGACCGCTCAACGCTCGCTACAGCGAGACACTAGCGAAGAATCTCATCGTGTCGGTGAAGGATTTGTCCATGAAGGAGTACTACGTCTACATCATGACGAATCGCTCAGCATGACATAATGGTTACCTTACATAATGGAGCAGCAATGTCCGATAAATTAACTACCTACCGCCAGGGCCATCGGCCCGACACAACCGTCAATCACCTTTGGTCGCTCTACGGGGCGGGCCTCGAAAACCTGGGCGTCGATGGTCGGCCCATCGCCAGACCTCTCCCGCAGCCGGGCCCGGATGAGCTGTTGGTGCGTCACGACGCGTGCGGCCTCTGCTTCTCGGATATCAAGGTGATCCGGCTGGGGCAGGGACACCCGCGCATCTTCAAGGACATCCGCGTCGACCCGGTGGTGTTGGGCCACGAGGTGAGCCTGACGGTGGTGGAAGTCGGCGAGCACCTGGCCGATCATTACCGGCCCGGCGATCGCTTCATCGTGCAGGCAGAGATCTATGTGGATGGCGTTAACCTGGCATACGGCTACATGCTGCAAGGGGGATTGTCGGAATACGCCATCATCGACCAGCGCATCCTGAACGGCGACGACGGCAACTACCTGATCCCCGTGCAGCCCGGCACCGGTTACGCGGAGAGCGCGTTGACCGAGCCGTGGGCCTGTGTGACCGCGGCCTACGGGCTGCGCTATCGTGAAGCGCTGAAGGCGGGCGGGACGGCGTGGTTTCTGGGAGCGGGGGAGCAGGGGAACTACACGATCGGTGCGGGGTTCGATGCGAACTCGCATCCGGCGCGAGTGGTCTTGACGGATGTGCCGGAACCATTTGCCGGCTGGCTGCGAGAGCAGGCGGCTGGCCTGGGCATCGAGGTGCAGGAGCTTGCGCTGAGCGACGTCTCGGCCGATTTCGCGGCCGATGACATCGTGCTGCTGCAGCCCACGCCTGAGCTGATCGAGACTGTCAGTCCGCACCTGGCGGCCTTTGGCGTGTGTGCGCTCATTGCCACCGAGCCGCTGCCGCGTAAAGTCAGTGTGGACATCGGCCGCGTGCATTACAATCGCTGGGTCTACGTCGGCGGCCCCGGGCCGGACATCGCCGCCGCCTACAGCGCGTGGCCGGTGCGGTCCGCACTCCAGGAGGGTGGGCTGGCCTGGTTCGTCGGCGCGGGTGGGCCGATGGGCCGGATGCACGTCCAGCGCGCGATTCAGATGGGAAACCCAGCCACCATTCTCTGCACCGATGTGAGCGATGCACGCCTCCAGGACCTGTACGACACCTATGCCGCCGAGGCCGCGGCCGCCGATATCGAGTTCATCTGCCTGAACCCGCTGGATCGGGAGGCATACACGGCCGGCATGGTGCGCTTCCGGGAGGGCTTCGACGACATCGTTGTGCTGGCGCCCGTGGCCGCACTGGTGGCCGACGCGGCCGACTGGCTGGCCCCGCGCGGGGTGATGAACATCTTCGCCGGGGTCGCGCGCGGCACGTTCGCCGACCTGGACCTGAGCGCCGCGTACCTGAAGCAGGCGCGCGTGATCGGCCACTCCGCGTCCAGCCTCGATGACCTGCGTTTCATGCTGCACCAGGCCGAGACGGGCGCGCTGTCGCCCAACCGCTCGGTGGCCGCAATCGGCTCGCTGGATGCCGTGCGCGACGGCCTGCAGGCCGTGATGGACACCTCCTTCCCCGGCAAGGTCGTGATCTATCCGCAGATCAAGCCGCTGCCGCTGACCAGCCTGCCCAACCTGAAGGATGTGCTGCCCACCGTCCACGCGCTGCTGCGCGATGGCCGGGAATGGACGAACGAGGCGGAGGCAGAGTTCTTGCGACTGATGCTCAAGGACTGACTGTCAAGCTGCGTGCTCTGTAAGATTCGAATTTGTCATGCTGAGGCCGAGTCCCTGATCTGCGTCGTAGAGCTGAGCCCATCAGGCCGAAGCATCTCTGCCGGCACAGACGAGATTCTTCGCTGGGGTCGCGCCGTAACGAGTGTTGAGTGGTCAACCCGCTCAGAATGACACGGACTACGCAACACGCAACACGCAACTCCCGGAGTTTTTATGCCCAACACACTTCAAGACCGCGTCGCCCTGGTCACGGGCGGCGCGCAGGGCTTAGGCCAGGCCATCTGCCTGCGCCTGGCCCAAGAGGGCTGCCATGTTGTCGTGGCCGACATCAAGCAGGAACAGGCGCAGGCCACCGCGGATTTGGTGGTCACGACCACCAACCGGCGTGCACTGGCAGTGCGCATGGATGTCACTGACGAGGCCTCGGTCGCGGCCGGTTTCGCGAACACGGCGGCCGAGTTCGGCCGGTTGGACATCCTGGTCGCCAACGCCGGCATCTTGCTTGCGGAGGCGCTGACCGAGTTTCCCGCAGAGAAGTGGCGCGCGGTGATGAACGTCGACCTCTTCGGTTACTTCCTCGCCGCCAAAGAAGCCGCCAGGATCATGGTCGCACAGCGCAGCGGAGTCATCATCCAGATCAATTCCAAGTCGGGCAAGAAGGGGAGCTACAAGAACTCGGCCTACGCGGCCGCCAAGTTCGGCGGGATCGGCTTGACGCAGAGCATCGCGCTGGAGCTGGCCGAGTACGGCGTGCGCGCCAACGCGGTCTGCCCCGGCAACATGCTGGACTCGCCGCTGTGGACCGAGGGGCCGAACGCGTTGTTCAAGCAGTACGCGCGCAACCAGGGCATCACCGAGGCCCAGGTGCGCCAGAAGTACATCGACCAGGTGCCCATGAAGCGTGGGTGCACTTACGAGGATGTCTGCAATGTCGTGGTCTTTCTCGCCTCAGATGCCGCCAGCTACATGACGGGGCAGGCGATCAACGTCACCGGCGGGCAGGAGATGCGATAGGGATGCCAACGGGTTGCTTCGCAACCTTGTCAAGGTTGCGAAGCAACCCGTTGGCATCCCTGATAAGCACAAGGAGCAATATTCAACATGCTGGAAAAACTACGCCTGGAAGTCTACCGCGCCAACATGGCGCTGCCCGCCCAGGGCCTGGTCGCCTGGACCGGCGGCAATGTCAGCGGCCGCGACCCTGCGACCGGCCTCGTCGCCATCAAGCCGAGCGGCGTGCTGTACGACGAGCTGTCGCCGGAAAGCATGGCCATCGTCGACCTGGACGGCAACATCGTTGAGGCCACGCTTGGCCCCTCCACCGACACTGCGTCTCACCTGTCGATCTACAGGCAGCGGCCTGACATCAACGGCGTGGTTCACACCCACTCGAACTATGCCACCGCGTTCGCTGCCGTCGGCCGGCCGATCCCGGTCTGCCTCACCGGCATTGCGGACGAGTTCGGCGCAGCCATCCCGTGCGCGCCCTACGTCCGCATCGGCGACCAGGAGATCGGCGAGACCATCGTGCGGTACATCGGTGCGTCGCGCGCCATCCTGATGAAGCAGCACGGCGTCTTTACCATCGGCGCCACGGTCCAGAAGGCGCTCAAGACCGCGGTGGCCGTGGAAGACGTCGCGCACACGGTCTGGTTGGCGTTGCAGATTGGCCAGGTGGAGGAGCTGCCCGCGGAGGAGGTCGCCGCCAATTACGATCGCTACCAGAACCGTTACGGCACCTTCAGGGCGAGCCGGCTGGGCTGATTTTCTGCCTGGTTTCGGAGTAGAGACTTCAGCCGGTCTGCCGCGCGGCCCGATGGTCCCGGCATAGGTGCCGCGCATGGTTGCGCAAGACCGGCTGAAACCTCGATTTCACGCCCATCCGGCAGAAAACTGAATGGGCTGCTGTTAAATTCGTGAATTCCTGTAAATCCCTCTTGATTTTTCCTCGGTTTTGAGTTAAACTAATAACAATCCAACCTCGCAACGACTCGTCTTCACTCGTCGCCGGCCCTTTCTGCGCCGGATATCCCGACAGGCGAGCCGGCACGATCACGTTCATTGTCACTCTCGGCAAAAGGAGGTGATGTCAGCGAACAGGCCCGACGCCAGGTCGACACCGTTCATATCCGCACTTCTCCCCTCACAGCGATGCCTTGTCTTTTGGATCCGCCCGCCGTACACGGGCAATAAAGGAGCATCCGAACATGCAGCGCAAACGCATCCTCTATCTTTTGGCCATCCTGGCCATGCTCGTGTCGCTACTGCCGGTCGGCGCAGCGGCGCAAGACGGCAAGCCCACCGACGCCGCATCGACCGGTGCGGATCAGGCGGCTGAGAAAGCGCCGCCGGCCGAACGAGAGCAGCCGGACGCGGGCCCGGGGTTGGCCCGGCCGGCTGGAGTCGCAGGCGTGGGCACGGATTACGGCTGGAGCCAGGCCACCGGTGCGTACACCGAGATCACCGGCGGCACGGCGCTCACCACCACCTGCGACGACAACAACTACAACGCTAACGCGATCCCCTTCCCCTTCACCTTCAACGGGGTGGCTTACACGCAGTTCAGCGTTAACTGCAACGGCTTCATCGCGATGGGCGCCACGGTGGCAAGCTCCTACACCCCCATCAGCAGCGGCACGAGCAACAACGTGATTGCAGCCCTGGGCGGCGACCAGCAGACCAACACCACCAACAGCGAAATTCGCTTCGAGACGCTGGGCGCAGCCCCCAACCAGGTGCTGGTGATCCAGTGGAAGAACTTCCGCGCCTACAACGCCACCGGCGACATCCGCAACTACCAGATCCGGCTGTACGAGACCAGCAACGTGGTCGAGGTTGTTTACGGCGCGTTCACCCAGAACGCGACGAATCGCACCTCGCAGGTGGGCCTGCGCGGGGCCGCAAATACCGATTTCAACAACCGCACGGGCACGGCGGCCTGGACCGCCTCCGCGGCCGGTGCGGTCAACACGGCCACTATGGCCCTGACTTCTACGTATTATCCGCCGTCAGGCCTGACCTGGACCTGGACGCCGATCGCGCCCCATCCGATCTTTGACACCTCGTACAAGACCGCGCCTGCCAAGGCGGTGGTGGGTGACACGATCGCCTATACGGTGGCGATCGTGAACTCGGGCACCGCGGCCGCGAACCAGGCGACGCTGGTCGACCCGATCCCGGCCGGTACGACCTACGTCGCCGGCAGCGTGACCGGAGGAGCCGTCTACGACGCGGGGTCCAACAGCATCACCTGGGCCGGCGCCGTGGCTGTCGGCACGCCGGTGCTGATCAGCTTCTCCGTCGACACCGACGGCCTGCCCTGTGGGGGCGTCGTGGTCAACCAGGTGACGTTGGCCGACCCCGGCCTCTTCGGCGGCCCGGTGGTCAAGTCGGCCTCGACGAGCCTCGTGGCGTCTGCACCCACGCCGCTGGAGGGCTTCGAGACCGCTGTGCCGCCCCCGGGCTGGACCGAGACGATCGTCGTCGACCCCGGCACCGACCCCGATTGGAGCCAGGTGAACGCCGGCACGTATCCGACCATCGCGCCGCACGGCGGGACCTACATGGCCAAGTTCAACTCCTTCAACCAGAACGGCGGTCAGGCCCGCTTGTGGACCGGTGCGCTGGATTTGAGCGCCTACGCTGCGCCCGCGGTCGCCTTCTGGATGTCGCACGACACCGGCTACACGACCAACGCCGACCGCATCCAGGTGCAAGTCTCGACCGACGGCGTCACCTGGGTGGACGCGGGCGCGGCCGTACTGCGCTACGACGCCGCGTTCACGACTCCCGGCTGGAAGGAGCACGTGGTGCTGCTGCCGGCGGGCTCCAACCTCAACGGCGTCTACATCGGTTTCCTGGGCATCAGCGCCTACGGCAATAACTTCTACCTGGATGACACCGCCCTGACCGAAGGATGGTATCCCTGCCCGTACGTGTCGCTGGCGCCTGACGCGACCAAGAGCGGCTGTCCGGGCGGCACCGTCAACCACGCGCTGACGCTGACCAACATGACCCCGGCCGGCGACACCTTCGACGTGACGGTTGCCGGCAACGCCTGGCCCACCACGCCCAACCCGGCGCAGCTTGCGCTGGGCCCCGGCGCCTCCGGCGCGCTTGCCGTCACCGTCGGCATCCCCTGGGCGGGCGGCGCGGACACTGCCGTCGTCACGGCCCTCGGGCAGACCTACGGCGGCACAGACACGGCGACCCTGGGAACCACTGGCTCCAGCACGTATTGGGAACAGATCGCCACCGAGCCCGACAACGGCCGCATGGACAACGTCTCGGCCGGCTGGGGCGGCAGGGTGTGGTCGATCACCGGCTACGGTGCCAATCTCAACGTGCGCACCTACGACCCGGACATGAACGCCTGGACGACGGTCGGCACGCCGGCTCCGTTCGGCGGCAACTACGCCCGCTCGGGCTGCCAGGCCGGCAACAAGGTGTACATGTACGGTGATGCGTCGACGACCGGCTTCACCGGCCTCTGGTCCTACGACATGGCCACCACCACCTGGGCGCAGGAAACCCCCGGCGGTGCGCCTCCGGCCACCACCGGCATCTGGGCGCCCGCCTGGGCCTATGACGCCGAGACCGGCATCTGCTACCTCACCGGCGGCGCAACCGCGTCTGGCGCAGGCACCCTCACCACGGTGTACGCCTACGACACCGCTGCGAACGCCTGGCTGGCGCCGCTGCCGAACTTCACCACCGTGCGCGGCTTCCACGCCGCCTGGGTCTTCACCGACAACACGGCGCGCAAGCTGCTGTGCGTGGCGGGAGGCAGCAACGCCAGCGCAAGCCTTGCCAGCACCCAGTGCTACGACTTTGCCGCAGGCGCCTGGGGCGCTGAGAACGCCGACATGGGCGCCCTGCCCGCCGACCTGTGGGGCATGGGCTACACCCGGAAGGTGCATGCGGGCGTCACTCAGCTCTGGGTGACCGGCGGCGTGCGCGCCGCAGCCCTCACGACGGCCACCAGCTTCTTCGACGTGGCGGCCGGCGCCTGGGCCGACGGCGGCCCGCTTCCTGCCGGCGCGGTCTATCGCACCAGCGCCACGGCGCTCGGCAATGAGCTGTACACCGTGGGCGGCTCGGTCGGCAGCTTCTCCTACACCGGCCTCGCCAACCACCACGTCCAGTGCCCCACCTGCGAGCCGGTGGCGAACGTCGACTTCACCTGGGTGCCGCCCGCGCCCTACGTGGGCGACCTGGTGACCTTCACCGGCAGCGCGACGGGCACGGGGCCGCTGACCTACGGCTGGAGCTTCGGCGACGGTGGCACGGCCACCGGTAACCCGGCGGACCACACCTACACCGCAGCGGGCGACTACCTCGCGACCCTGACCGTCAGCAACGCGTGCAGCCAGGCCAGCGCCGAGCACAGCGTCACCGTTGCCGCGGTGGTTAACCCGCCCAACATCGACGTCGACCCGTTGAGCCTGGCGAGCACCCAGGCGATTGGCACGACGACCCAGCAGACGCTGAACATCGGCAACACCGGTGGCAGCGATCTGACCTGGTCGATCGTCGAAGAGCCGGTCCTGGCCCCGATCCGGGTCACAGGCCCGCAGGCTGACCTGGTCGCCGCGCACAGCGGCGGCAGCCCGCAGGCGCTCAACCCCGCGATCAGCAAGACCGCCCCGGCAGCCGGAGTCGTGACGTCCTACCACGGGCCGGCGGTGGTGCTCTACGATCAGACCGACAACGCCGGCGCCAACAGCATCAGCTCGCAGGACTTCGAAGCGAGCTTCGACACCTACGACAACCAGGCCGCCGACGACTTCGTGATCCCGACCGCCGATGGCGCGTGGACCATCAACGAGGTCTACGCACCCGGCATCTACCTTAGCGGCCCCGGTCCTGCGCTGGCCGTCAACGTCTTCTTCTATGAGAACAGCGGTGGCCTGCCCGGCGCCCAGGTCTACGGCGCGCTTGGCCTCGTGCCCACCGACTCGGCCGGCACGTTCACCATCGCCCTGGCCACCCCGGCCGTGCTGCCCGCGGGGACCTACTGGGTCTCGGTTCAGGCGGTGATGGACTTCGGCGTCGGCGGCCAGTGGATGTGGACCGAGCGCACGGTGCAGTCCAACAGTCCTTCGGCCTGGCGCAACCCGGGCGATGGCTTCGGCACCGGCTGCACGAGCTGGGGCGCGCGCACGGGGACCTGCGGCGTTGGCACCGAGCCCGACCTGGTGTACCGCCTCAGCGGCACGATCGGCGGCGCTGCGTCAACGTGCAGCAACCCGTCGGATGTGCTGTGGCTGAGCGAGGCTCCGACCAGCGACACGGCCGCGGCCGGCGCATCGACCCCCGTCCAGGTGACCTTCGATTCGACCGGCCTGGCGGTCGGTGCGTACAACGCCAATCTGTGCGTCGCTTCCAACGATCCTGACGCCGGCCCCGGCAACGGCACCGAGCTAGTGATCGTGCCGGTGACCCTCAACGTCACCGAGTCGCCGGTGGCGAGCATCAGCCTGGCCAAGACGGTCGGCACCGTGCCCGGCGTGTGCGCCACCACGGACAACATTGCGATCACGGCCGGCACCACGGTCTACTACTGCTACCAGGCCCAGAACACCGGCAGCGTCACCTTCAACTTCCACGACCTGGTGGACAGCGAACTGGGGACGCTCCTCAACGACCTGCCGTACACGCTGGCCCCCGGCGCGTTCTCGCCGGAGGTGATCGTGCCTGCCATGCCGATGGCGACCGTGACCAACAGCGCCACCTGGACCGCAGCCACCAGCCTGGGTGGGTACGCGGTGAACACCAACGCACCCTACGAGTACATTCCCATCAACGCGTCCGGCGCGGCGCTGGCCCTGGCCGACGACGGCGAGGCCAACATCACGCTGCCGTTTGACTTCACCTACTTCGGCGTGACGTCGAACGCGCTGCGTGTGGGCAACAACGGCGGCATCCTGTTCAGCGCCACCACGGGTGACCTGAGCACCGCCAACGTGGCGCTGCCGGTGGCCAGCCCGGCCCTGTCCATTCTGCCCTTCTGGGACGACATGGACAGCGACACCGGCGACGTCTACTGGGAGGTGCAGGGTGCGGCGCCCAACCGGATGGCGATCATCGAGTGGTACAACCGGCCGCACTACAGCAACGTCGGCGCGGCGACCTTCGAGGTGATCCTGTACGAGGGCACCAACGAGATCAAGTTCCAGTATGCGGACGTGGACTTCGGGAACGCCAGCTACAACAACGGCGTCTCGGCCACCGTCGGCCTCAACAAGGACGCCACCCTGGCGCTGCAGGTGTCCTACAACCAGGCGGTGATCCAGCCCGGTCAGGCCATCCTGTTTACGCTCTCGCCGGTCGTCACCGCTTCGGCCACCGACTCGGCCACGGTGACCGTCTCCATGCCCGGCGGCCTGTTCTGCAATACCGACCTGATCACCATCCCCGGCTCGGGCACGGCGGCCGGACCGGCGGCGCCCTATCCATCAGACATTGCTGTGGCGGGCCAGCTCACGTCGCTCACCGACGTCAACGTCTGGCTGCTAGGCATGAACCACACCTTCCCCGACGACGTTGACATGCTGCTGGTGGGGCCGCAAGGTCAGAACTTGATCATCATGTCCGATGCCGGCAGCAGCTATGACCTGGTTAACGTGGACCTGATCTTCGACGACGCCGCGGCGGCAGGCCTGCCGGACTCGACGCAGATCAGCTCCGGCACGTACAAGCCGACCAACTTCGGCACCGGCGACACCTTCCCGGCCCCGGCCCCGGCCCCGTCGGCCGCCACGACCCTGGCGACCTTCAACGGCGCCGACCCGAACGGGACCTGGAGCCTCTACGTCTATGACGATGCCAGCGGCGATATCGGCAACATCTCCGGCGGCTGGTGCGTCGAGCTCAGTGCCGAAACGCCGGTGCTGCCGCCCAATATCGTCGTCGATCCGCTGAGCCTGGCGGCGACGCAGCCCGCCGACACCGTGACCCAGCAGATCCTCAACGTCGGCAACACCGGCGAAGCGGACCTGGTCTGGGAGATCGCCGAGGAGAACACCACGCCGGCGGCGCCGGTTGCGCCGAACCTGAACGCCGGTCCAGCCCTGGCGCGCGAGGTTGTGGACCCGAATGAGGCCCAAAGCCCCGATGGCGGGACCCCCGCGGCCTTCTCGTCGTGGCGCTGGCCAACCGCCGTGCTCTACGACAACGGCCCGTTGGTCACCCATCCCGGCGGCGGCGCGGGCGGCGCCGATGCCAGCGCGCTGCAATCGGCCATCGATCTGAATTCCTACGGCTTCGGCCATGCCGTCTCGAGCGGCTACCGCGTGGCCGATGACTTCACTGTCACCGGCGGCGGCTGGTGGATCGACAGCTTCACCTTCTTCGCCTACCAAACCGGCTCGACCACGACCACGACCATCGACAACGTCAACCTGCGCATCTGGGACGGCGTGCCCGGTGCGGCCGGCAGCAACATCGTCTTCGGCGACACGACGACGAACCGGCTGGCCAGTTCGGCGTGGTCCAACAGCTACCGGGTGCTGGACACCGCCATGACCGGCAGCACTCGCCCGATCATGGCCAGTGTAGCCACCGTCGGCGTCTTCCTGCCGGCCGGCGTCTACTGGGTCGACTGGCAGACCGGCGGCACGCTGGCCTCCGGCCCCTGGGTCGCGCCCGTTACGATCCTGGGCCA
This sequence comes from uncultured Anaerolineales bacterium, assembly GCA_964513075.1. Lineage (GTDB taxonomy): Bacteria > Chloroflexota > Anaerolineae > CG2-30-64-16 > CG2-30-64-16 > DAOUBP01. The sequence continues at coordinate 267 of CAZELR010000078.1, read as the reverse complement.
GACCGGCAAGCCCGGCGCCAATGCCATGCAGTTCGACACAGCTACCTGGGCGCCCTTGGCCGACACCGGCGCGTCCGGCACGGCCAGCTATCTCCAGGACCTGCCCTTCGTCATCGACGGCCAGCCCGGTGAAGCGCCGGATTGCTTCCTGCCTTCGGAAGTGGCGTGGCTGAGCGAAGCACCGACCAGCGGGACCACTGCCGGCGGCGGCATGACGCCGGTCACGGTGTCCTTCGACTCGACGGGCCTGGCGGCCGGCACCTACAC
>CAZELR010000077.1:0-17256 GCA_964513075.1 uncultured Anaerolineales bacterium | reverse complement strand
TGCGTGCTGCGTGCTGCGTGCTGCGTGCTGCGTGCTGCGTGCTGCGTGCTGCGTGCTGCGTATTTAGTATATCACTGGAAAGCCTGATTCCCAAATGAACCGGGTACAGGCAAGCTCACAGGGCATTATACGACCGGACCCCCTGATTAGCAAGGATTGGCCGTTTCTTCCGGCGCGTGCTATCATCGTGGCATGGAAGATCTGTTGCCCCGGTTGAGGCAGGTTGTGCGCCGGCAGGCGCTGTTTGCACCGGGCGAGGCGGTCGTCGTGGGGGTCTCGGGCGGGCCCGATTCCCTGTGTCTGCTCCACCTCCTGCGGCGGCTGGCGCCGGAAGCGGGGCTGTGGCTGCACGTGGCCCACCTGCATCACGGCCTGCGTGGGGCCGATGCCGATGCCGATGCGCGGTTCGTGGCCGAGCTTGCGGAGAGTTGGGGCCTGCCGGCCAGCATCGGCCGCGCGGACGTCGCGGCGCTGGCGGCCGCGCCGGGCGTCTCAATCGAAGAAGCGGCGCGGCACGCGCGCTACGCGTACCTGGCCGAGGTGGCCGGGACCATCGGCGCCGCCACGATCGCCGTGGGCCACAATGCCGACGACCAGGCCGAAACCGTGCTGATGCATTTCCTGCGCGGCAGCGGCGTGGCGGGCCTGCGCGGCATGCTGCCCCGAACGCCGCTGAGCGACATCCGGCTCACCGGCGCCGGCTTGGGGGCTGCCGGTCAGGCGCAATCCGGGCCGGAGGCAGCAGATGCTGCGGCGGATCAGGACGATGCTCAGCCCGCTGCACCCTTGCTGACCCTGGTGCGGCCCCTGCTCGACGTGTCGCGGGCCGAGATCGAAGCCTATTGCGCGGCCCACGGGCTGAGGCCGCGGTTCGACCGCAGCAACGAGGACACGACCCTCTATCGCAACCGGCTGCGCCATGAGCTGCTGCCGTTCCTGGCGTCCTACAACCCGGCCATTCGTGAGGTGCTGGTGCGCACGGCCACTGTGCTGACCGGCGATCACGCGCTGCTGCGGCAGGCGCTGGATGAAGCCTGGGCCGGCATTGCGCTGCCTGCCGCGCCGGGCCAGGTGCTGCTCGATCTGGCCGGCTGGCGGCGGCTGCCCATCGGCTTGCAGCGCGCGGCCCTGCGCGAGGCGGTGCAGCGCTTGCGGCACAGCCTGCGCAACATCAACTGGGAGCACATCGAACGTGCGACCTGGTTGGGCCGGGAGGGCAGCGCGGGCCAGTCGGCCACCCTGGCCGCCGGACTGGCGCTGGAAGTGGGCTACGACGTGCTGCGGATCGCGGACGAGGGCGCGGCCTGGGTGAGCGAACCGGCCGGCATGCCGCAGATCGACGCGCCGGTTCCGCTGGCCGCGCCGGGCGAGACCCCGATCCGCGGCGGCTGGTGGGTGGGGGTGCGGCGGCTGGCGGCAGCCGCGCTGCCCGAAGGCTACCTGCACAATGCGGATCCCTGGGTCGCCTGGCTGGACGCCGAGGCCGTCGGCGCCGAGCTGCTGCTGCGCCCGCGCGCGCCGGGTGACCGCTTCCAGCCGGCCGGGCTGGGCGGCCACGCCAAGGTCAACGAATTCATGATCAACGCCAAGGCGCCCCGCCACGCGCGGGCCGGTTGGCCGATCCTCGCAGGCCGGCAGGGGATCGCCTGGGTGTGCGGCCTGCGCGTAGATCAGCGGGCTGTCGTGCGGGACGACACGCAGTGGGCCTGGGAGGTGCGCTTTGTGCGCACCGGTTGGTAAAGAATCAGCCGCCTGATGTTGTATCTTACCGCGTTTGCGGGTATGATCATCCTCTATGACTGCAACCATCATCCTGCATCCTGGCAAGGATAAACCGGTCCGCGGGCGCCACCCCTGGATCTTTTCCGGGGCGGTGGCGCGCGTCGAGGGCGCGCCGGCCGGCGGCGACGTGGTCGACGTGGCCGATGCCGGCGGCCACTGGCTGGCGCGGGGCTACTACAATCCCCGGTCGCAGATCGTCGTGCGCCTCCTCACCTGGCAGGCCGGCGAGGCAGTGGACGCGGCGTTCTGGCGCGGCCGGCTGGCTGCCGCGCTCGCCATGCGCGGCGAGCTGGGATTGGCGCCGGCCACCGATGCCTACCGGCTGGTCCATGCCGAAAGCGACGGCCTGCCCGGGCTGGTGGTCGACCGCTTCGGCGACTGGCTGGTGGTGCAGTTTCTCACGTTGGGCGTGGAGGTCCGGCGCGAGCTGCTGCTGAGCTTGCTGGCTGAGTTGGTGACGCCTGCGGGCATCGTGGAGCGTTCCGATGCGACCGTGCGCCGCCAGGAAGGGCTGGCGCTGCGCAGCGGCCCGATCTGGGGGCTGCCGCCGCCGGCCGATCTTGAGATTCGGGAGCACGGCCTGCGTTTCCCGGCCGATTTGATCGGTGGGCAGAAAACCGGCTTTTACGTGGACCAGCGCGAAAACCGGCGCGTCGTCGGGGCTCACGCGGCGGGCAAGCAGGTGCTGAACGCCTTCAGTTTCACCGGCGCATTCGGCGTGTACGCGCTGGCCGGGGGCGCGGCGCATGTCACCAACGTCGACAGCTCGTATGAGGCGCTGGCCGGTGCAGAGGTCGCGCTGCGGCTGAACGGCTACGATCCCGACCGCCAGGCCGAGGCGATCTGCGGCGACGTGTTCCAGGTGCTGCGCACGTACCGGGATGAGGGGCGACAGTTCGACCTGGTGATCCTCGATCCGCCCAAGTTTGCCCGCAGCAAGGCTGAGCTGGATGGGGCCGCGCGCGGCTATAAAGACATCAACCTGTTGGGCCTGCGACTCCTGCGTCCGGGCGGCTTGTTGGCCACCTTCTCCTGCTCGGGCCTGGTGACCCCCGACCTGTTCCAGAAGATCGTTTTCGGCGCCAGCGTCGATGCGGCCAGCTATGCCGGCGGCTTCGCGGGTCGCGATCTCCAGGTGTTGGCCAAGCTGAGCCAGGGTCCGGATCATCCGATCCTGCTGAGCTTCCCGGAAGGGGAGTATCTGAAGGGGTTGTTGTGTCGGGTGGTGTGAGGTGGCAGGTTGAAGGTGGCAGGTTGAAGAGGACGATAAGCAGGGCGTTAATCGGGGCCATCGCGCTGATGCTGCTCGCCACCGCGGCGATCGCACCGGCCCGGGCCCAGGCGCCGGAGCGTTTGGTGCTCGCCTTCTACTATACGTGGTTCGATGAGAATAGCTGGGGCGCCAACAAGGTGCCCGACGTGCCGCTGGAGACCTACGCGTCGCGTGACCGCGGGCTCATGGGCCGCCACATCGACCAGGCCAAGGCTGCCGGGATCGACGCTTTCGTGGTGTCGTGGTACGGGCCGCACGTCGAGAACAATCAGACCGAGACCAACTTTCGGGCCATGCTGGACGAGGCGTCCGGTCGCGGGTTCCGGCTGGCGGTGGATTTCGAGGTGACGTCGCCGTTTTTCGGGAGCGCGGGCGCTGTGCAGGCGGCGTTGGCGGCGCTGCTGGCCACGCACGCGCAGCATCCCGCCTACCTGCGCTCTGATGGCAAGCCGGTGATCTTCTTCTGGCGCCAGCAGCGTTTCAGCACCGACACCTGGGCTGCTATCCGGGCCGCGGTCGATCCGGGGCACAACAGCGTCTGGATCGAGGAAGGCGTCGACGTGTCGCCGCTGTCGGTGTTCGATGGCCACCATCTCTACAAGGTGACCTGGAATCCGCCGACGGATCTCGCCTACACTGCCAACAAGTTTGCCAGGCGGGTGCGCGACTATGCCGCCCGCGCCGGGACGCCGAAAATCTACGTGGCGACTGCCATGCCTGGGTGGGATGACCGCAAACTGCACCGCGGGGACAGCTTCGGCATCGACCGCGAGAACGGCGCCTACTATGCACGTTCATGGCAGGCCGCTATCGGCAGCGCGCCGGACTGGATCGTGATCACCAGTTTCAACGAATGGCCGGAGGGCACCTATATCGAGCCCAGCAGAGCCTATGGCAACCAGTATCTCGACCTGACCGCCCAGTGGGCCGCCGCGTTCCGGGGCTCGGCCCCGCCGCCGGCCGTGGCCCCGGCGCCGGCCCAGCCCCCGGCTGCCACTCCCACGCGGCGGCCGCCGGCTCCGCCGCCGACACAGGCTCCGGCACAGGCGCCGACACAGGCTCCGACACAGGCGCCGACACAGGCTCCGACACGGATGCCGGAGCCGCCCGAAGAGGTCTTTCTGCGGCCAGGCGGCATCGCCATGCAGTGAGGCGGGCCTGACCCATTCATCACTTCCCACCCGAGGTGTGTTATGCCTGATATGATTGATCCCTCCTACATCGACGAAATTTTGATTTCACCGGACGCGCTGCAAGAGCGCATTGCCGAGCTGGGCGCTCAGATCAGCAGCGACTACGCCGAACAGGATCTGATCCTGATCGCAGTGCTCAAGGGCAGCATCCTGTTCATGTCCGATCTGATGCGCCACATCGTCGTTCCCCACAGCATCGACTTCATGGCCACTTCCAGCTACGGCGATGCCTTCGACTCATCCGGCGTGGTGCGCATCCTGAAGGACCTGGATGTCTCGATCGAAGGGCGCAACGTGCTCATCGTCGAGGATATCGTTGACACCGGCCGCACCCTGAGCTACCTGACGCGTATCCTGCGCGCGCGGCAGCCCGCTTCGCTGGAGATTTGTGCGCTCCTGGACAAGCGCAGCCGGCGTGAAGTTGACGTGCCGGTGAAATACATCGGGTTCGATATCCCCGACAAGTTTGTGTTGGGCTATGGCCTGGATTTTGTTGAGAAGTACCGCAACCTGCCCTACATCGCGGTGCTCAAGCGCAAGCTCTACGCTCCGGAATAACCGGGGCCGGGGATTTGCCGCCCTGCTCGCGTTGTGCCTGCTGACTTGCCGGCCTGGCGTGCTGCACGCCGCAGGTCAGATCGTCGATGCGCGGCCGCTGGGCAGCGCCGGACCGCAGATGGACGCGGCGCTCCTTTCGGCGCAGCCGATCCGGCCGGCCGCGGCTGCCGGCTGGCGCTCCTACCAGGTGCAGCCCGGTGATACGCTGAGCGGCATTGCAGAGCGCGTGGGCCTGGACGTCCAGGTGCTGGCAGCTCGCAACAACCTGGCCAGCGCCGATCAGATCGTGGCCGGACAGACGCTGCGCGTCGACGCGGGCGCGACCCTGGCGGCCGCACTGCCGGCCGATGGGGTGCTGGCGCGGGTCCACCTCTGGCCCTGGCCGCCGGCCCAGGGCCAAACCCTGGCGATCTGGCTGCAAGCGCACGCACCGGTGACCTTGACGCTCACCTATGCGGGGCGGCCTTACCAGGTGCACGCAGAGGGTCAGCGGGGCTGGGCGTTGGTCCCGATCCCACCGCTCACCGAGCCGGGCCTCAAGCCGTTGGTCGTCACGGCCGGCGCGCAGACCTGGCGGGCCGAGGTGCCGGTGCAGCCCGGCAGCTTCTCCACGTACAACATTCCTGCCGAGGTCAGCGATCCCATCCTCGCGGCCGCGGACAAGGTGCAGGCCGAGACCGCGGCCATGACTGCGCTGTTCGAGCCGGTCACGCCGGGTGGTTGGACGCCGCGGAGCCGGTTTGCCTGGCCGTTGGCGGGCGCGTTCCCGCGCACCTCGCCCTTCGGCTCGCGGCGAACCTATGGCGACAGCCCTGCCGTGTCGGCCCACGCGGGCGAGGATTTCAGCGCGGCGCCCGGCACCCCCGTCTACGCGCCGGCCGCGGGCCGCGTGGTCCTGGCCGCCGCGTTATTCGTGCGCGGCAACGCGGTGGTGCTGGATCACGGCAGCGGGGTGTACACAGGGTATTGGCATCTGTCGGCGTTGGATGTGGCGGCCGGAGATCAGGTGACGGCGGGCCAATTGCTGGGCGAGGTGGGCAGCACCGGCCTCAGCACCGGCGCGCATCTGCACTGGGAGCTGCGCATTGCCGGCATGGCGGTGGACCCGCTGCAGTGGATGGCGCCCTGAGAAAAAAGAAACCCGGTTTCTCGTAGAAACCGGGTTTCTTGATGCAGGCTGCGGAAGTTTATTCCTCGCCCTCTTCCTTGGACTTGCGCTTGGCCACCACTTCGACCTCATCGGCCGCAGGCGCCTCAGTTTCCTCTGCCGCTTCCTCTTCCAGGCCAGCACGCGACAGGGTGACGCTGTAGACCACGTGGCTGCCTTCTGTGAGCACCTTGACGCCCGCCGGCACCACAAGGTCCTGCACCAGGATCTCGTCGTCGATCGTGAGGAGCTTGGTGAGATCGGCCACCAGGTGTTCGGGGATGTCGCCGGGCAGACATTCGATTTCCACGGCATCGAGGTTGCGCACCAATACGGCATCCGGGGCTTCCAAGGCAGGGCCGTGGCCAGCCGTCACAACCGAAACATCCATGCGCACCTTCTCGGTCATCGACACGGCCAGGAAGTCGACGTGCAGCACGTTGTGCTTCACGGGATGGCGTTGGATTTCGCGGGCCAGCACGTGCAGCGTGGCCTGGGACGGGATTTCCATCTCGATGAGACGACCGCCGGCGGCGTGCAGCGCAATCCCCAGCGCCTTGCGATCCACCGAGACCGACAGCGCCTCCATCTTCTGCCCGTAGATCACGCCGGGAACGCGTTGGGCGTTGCGGAGCTCACGGTTCGAATGACGTCCCGTCGCACGAGGTTCAGCCTTCAGGGTAATTTGCTCCATTCTCTTTCTCTCCTTCAAATCGGGGAGCCCGGACCGTCGCCCCTGCCGCCGATCGGGCGGCTCTGGCTGTGCCCTCTGCTCGTCCGCGTTTATCTGAGCATCTCGAAACCAGACAATGGCCCGGCATGTGCCGGGCCGAATGAGTACGAGTGGTTATTTTAGCGCATTCGGGGTCTTTCGTCAAAAAGCAAGGGGATGATGGTCAGCAACGTTGCGCGGCGGCCGCGGTTGTGGTAGCATGGGCGTAACTTGCTGGAAGAATGCCGCATGACCTCACTTCGCGCCGGAAGGCGCCATCTGCTGTTTTCGCTTCTGATCGTGGCGCTGCTTTGGCTCGGTGCGCTTTACGCGTTCCGGCACTTCGCCTCGTCCACCGATCCGGATAGCAGCGCTCTCGTACGTCCTGAGTTCGCCGGCATCGCGGGCATCAATCTCACTGAGACGGAGCTTGCCGATCCGCAGCTCCTCAGCCGGTTGGATCGATTGGCGCCGGGCGTGCGCTGGGTGCGCTTCACCCTGCCGTGGGACGCGCTCGAGCCGGCGCCGGGCCGCTTCGACTGGACGCGCTGGGACGCGCTTTTCGCCGCGCTGGCCGCCCGGCCCGACCTGGAACCCGTGGTGGTGCTGGATCGCGCGCCGGCCTGGGCGCGCGCCGCGCCGGATGCAGCCAATCCCCAGGCGCCGCCGCACGAGCGCCGCGATTTCGGCGCGTACGCGGCCGCGGTGGCCGCGCGCTACGGCGGCCAGGTGCGCACCTACCAGGTGTGGCACGAGCCGAACATCGCGCCGCACTGGGGCGCGGGGCCGGCCGATCCGGCCGGCTATCTCGGCCTTCTGCGCGAGGCCGCGGTCCAGCTCCGCGCGGCGGACCCCGACGCGCAGATCGTGTTGGCTGCGCTGGCGCCGACGACGGAAGCGGGCGGCGCGAACCTCAGCGATCTGACCTTCCTCGATCAGGTCTACCGCCTGGGCGGCCGCGCCTGGTTCGACGTCGTCGCGGGGCAGCCTTACGGTTTCTCTGACTCACCCGATGCGCCCGCGCGGCCGGAGTCGTTGAATTTCGGCCGGGCGAGCCTGCTGCACGAGGTGATGGTGCGTCACGGCGACGGCGGGACCCCCTTATGGGCGACTGCGTTCGGCTGGAACGCGCTGCCCGCGGGGTGGACGGGCCCGGATTCGCCGTGGGGCCAGGTGTCCGAGGTCGAGCAGGCGCGTTATACCGAGGCCGCGCTGGCGCGGGCGCGGGCGGGCTGGCCGTGGCTGGGGCCGCTGTTCTGGCCCGCGCTGTGTCCCGCGCTGCCAAGCGACGATCCCTGGCAGGGCTTCGCGCTGTGCGCCGCGGACGGCTCGGCTCGGCCCGTGGCGGCTGTGCTGGCCGCGGCCGGTGAGGCTCCGGCACTGCTGGCCGCCGGCCGGTACGCCCCCGATCATCCTGCGCTGCGTTACAGCTCCGGCTGGCGCGTGACCCCCTCGGCGGCCGACCCCTCGGCCGACGGCGACGCGGTTGAGCTCGATTTTGTGGGCGCGGGCCTGGCACTGCGCGTTCAGGGTGGGCCGTATTGGGCCTACTACCGGGTGACGGTCGATGGCGCGCCCGCGAACGCGCTGCCGCGCGACGAGATGGGCGCAGCCTACCTGGTGCTGCACGACCCTGCGGCCGCGACGCGTTGGGTGACGGTGGCGCGCGACCTGGGGCCGGGTCCGCATACCGCCCGGCTGGAGGCGGCCGGCGGTTGGGGCCAGTGGGCGCTGCAAGGGATCGCGGTCACCGAGGCCGCGGCCGCGCGGCCATTGCCGCGGCCACTGCCGCGGCCACTGCCGTGGGCATTGGCGGGATTGGCCGGCCTGGCGACGATAGCATGGGGCGTCTGGGCGTTGGCGGCTCGGTCACAGACCGGCCGCAGCATGGAGACCGGTGACAGCACAACGGCAGCCGGACTAGAGGCTTTAGCCGGTCTGGTGATGCGGGCGAGTAACCGGCTGAAGCCTCTAGTCCAGGGCGGCAGATGGCTGTCCTCGGGGCTGGCCTGGGCCGTGGGCCTGATCCTCGCCGCGGTCCTGGTGCTGTCGCGCTGGACCGTCCTCGACCTGGCTGCGCTGGCCGGGCTGGGGCTGCTTTTCATCGTCCGTCCCGATCTGTCGCTGCCGTTCATCGCGGCCAGCCTGCCGTTCTGGCAGCAGCCGAAGCAGCTCCTGGGCTTGGAGTTCGGCCACTTCGAGCTCTTCCTCTGGGTCGCGGTGCTGGCTCTGGCGGCGCGGTGGGTTCTGGCGCGGGGGACGAAGGACGAAGGACGGAGGACGAGGGACGAAGGGCAAATCGCAAATCGCAAATCAAAAATCAAAAATCCCGACTGGCCCATCCTCGCGCTCCTGCTCTCCGGCCTGGCTTCCACGCTGATCGCGGCGGAGCAGGGGGTGGCGTGGCGCGAGTTTCGCATCGTGTTCCTGTTCGGCGCCGTGTTCTACGCCCTGATCACGCGCGTGCCGTGGCCGGCGGGCCGTTCCTTCTCCTGGCGGCCGTTGGTGGCCGGGCTGCTGGCCGGGCTGGCCGCGGCGAGTTTCGTGGGGCTGTGGCAGCTCGCCACGGGCCAGGGGCGCATCGACGTGGAGGGGGTGTGGCGCGTGCGCGCGCTCTACGGCTCGCCCAATAACCTGGCGCTGGTGCTGGATCGAGGCGTGCCGTTGGCGCTGGCGCTGGCTGCGTTTGGGGCCCTCACCCCAAGGAGAGGGGGAGAGGGGGAGCAGGGGAGCAGGGGAGCGCGGCTGGGCGGCCTGCTCTGTGCGCTTGCGGCTTTGGTTATGCTGATCGCGTGCATTGCCACCTTCAGCAAGGGCGCGCTGCTGTTGGGGCTGCCGGCGGGGATTGCGGTGGTGCTCATCGGCGGCGCGCGGCGCAGCGGGCGCAGGTGGCCGCTGTGGGCGTTGGTCGGGCTGATCGTCATCGCCGCAGGCGGGCTGGCGCTGCTGTTCCGCACCCCGCGCTTCGCCGACCTGCTGAATTTTCAGTCGGGCACCAGCTTCGTGCGGCTCAAGCTGTGGCAGGGCGCGTGGCACATGGCGCTGGATCATCCCATCCTGGGGGTCGGGCCGGACAACTTCCTGTATGCCTACCGGACGACCTATGTGCTGCCCAGCGCGTGGGAGGAGCTGAACCTGAGCCATCCCCACAACATCCTGCTGGACCTGTGGACGCGGCTGGGGCTGGTCGGCGTCGTCGTTGGCGGCTGGGCGCTGGTCGCGGCGTTCCGCACCGCCTGGCAAACGTTCCGCCTCGGCGCCGCGGACACCTGGCCGTTAGCCCTGGGCCTGCTGGCCGGCCTGACCGCCACCGTGACGCACGGGCTGATCGACAATTCGCTGTTTTTGCCGGATTTGATGGGGCTGTTCGTGATCGCGCTTGGACTGCTGCGGCGGCTGGAGGAGTAGGCGTACTGCGTATTGCGTACTGCGTATTGCGGCGACCTGCGGGTCGTTGCGTGGTGCGTGGTGCGTGGTTTCGTCGTTCGTCGTTCGTCGTTCGTCATTCGTCATTCGTCATTCGTCATTCGTTGATTCGCTGATTCGCCCATACCCAAACTTGTTGCTATCCACGGAGGTTTCATGCGTATTCTCATCACCGGCGGGGCCGGGTTCATCGGTTCGCATCTCTGCGACCGGCTGTTGGCCGAAGGCCACGACGTGATCGCGTTGGACAACTTGATCACCGGTTCGACGGACAATATCGCGCATCTGGCGGGCAACCGGCGCTTCAAGTTCATCCACCATGATGTCACCGACTACGTCTACATACCCGGACCGTTGGACGCGGTGATGCACCTGGCATCGCCGGCCAGCCCCGTCGATTTCGACCGCATCCCCATCCAGATCCTCAAGGTGGGCTCGTTGGGCACGCACAACGCGCTGGGCGTTGCCAAGGAGAAGAATGCGCGCTTCCTGATCGCCTCTACGTCGGAGGTGTACGGCGATCCGCTGATCCACCCCCAGCCGGAGAGCTACTGGGGCAACGTCAACCCCATCGGCACCCGCGGCGTGTACGACGAGGCCAAGCGCTTCGCCGAGGCGATCACGATGGCGTACCACCGCATCCACGGCCTGGATACGCGCATCATCCGCATCTTCAACACCTACGGCCCGCGCATGCGGCTCAACGATGGCCGGGTGGTGCCGAACTTCGTGGGCCAGGCGCTGCGCGGGGAGCCGCTCACCGTGTACGGTGAGGGCAGCCAGACGCGCTCCTTCTGCTACGTGTCGGACCTGGTGGATGGCATGGTGCGGCTGCTGATGTCGGACGAGGTGATGCCCGTGAACGTGGGCAACCCGGCCGAGATGCCGATCCGCGCGTTCGCGGAGGCCATCAACCGGCTGACCGGCAACCCCGCGGGGATCGTCTGCAAGCCGTTGCCGGTCGATGATCCGAAGCAGCGCCGGCCGGATATCACGCGGGCGCGGACGATCCTAGGCTGGGAGCCCAAAGTGGGGCTGGACGAGGGGCTGGCGCAGACCATCGAGTATTTCAAGACGAGGATCTAGGCGCGTGTACGAGTAGGAAACACCCTCAGGGTCTCCGAGACCCTGAGGGTGTTTTCGCGTCACCGCAGCACCAGCGGCAGGTAGATTTTGGGCAGCGGCGTCGCGGTTGCAGTGGGCGTGCGCGATGGCGCCACCGTCGCAGTCGGCGTTTCAGTGGGTGTGCTGGTCGGCGTTGTGGTCGGAGTAAACGTTGCGGTCGGCGTGGCAGTGGGCGTGTGCGTTGGCGTGCTCGTTGCGGTCGCGGTGGGTGTGGCCGTTGGCGTGCTCGTTGCGGTTGGCGTGGTCGTTGGCGTGGCGGTGGGCGTGGGGGTCTGGGTGGCCAAAGCCTCGTAGGCAGCCAGCAGGCGGGCGGCGCTGATCGGGCTGCCGTCGAAGGACCACCAATTGGCGTACTTGTCGGTGCCGGCGACCGAGTCGACGAGCAAGCCGAGGTCGTTGCCCGCGGTCCAGTCGGCGCGGGTGACGAGCTCCTGCACGATGGCCGCGATGTCGGGGCTGGCGAGCCAGCCGTTGGCGCTGGTGGTCAGGGTCCAGGGCACGCGGGCGGTGGTGCGGGGCCGGCTGTCGATGATCAGGTTGGCAGGATTGAAGTCATCGGCCATGGCGCGGTCGTCGCCGGCGATGAGCATGGCGATGGGAAAACCGCTCTGGTAGCGGGCGTTGAGCTGGAGGGTGGCGGAGATGATGCGGGCGCCCTGGGGGATGCGCACATCGCGGAAGACAAAGCCGCCCTGGAGGGGGATCACCCTGCCGATATCGTCGGGCCGGCCGCCGGTGCGGACGAAGCCCCAGTCGACGAAGACCTCCCGGATATCGGTGCGCTCGTGGGCATCGTCCATGCAGTGGGCCACCTGGTTGTTGACGACGGCGGTCGGCGGCAGCGCCCCGGCGAAGGGCGGGTGGGGCGTGGGGGTGGCATCGCAGGCCGGCAAGAAGTCGTTGACGGTGCTGCTCAGGTCGAGCGCGCCCCAGTCTGGCCCATAGGTGTAGGTGGAAATGCCGCGCCAGATCATGTGGGTCTGGCCGGAGCTGGTGAAGAGATCGTCGTCCCATAACCCAAAGGTGAACGGGTACGCGCCCGCCTGCAACTGCGCCAGCCCCAGGGCGGCGGCCGGCACGCCGACCTCGAGCGTCCAGCCGCCCGCGACGGTGCGGGTCATCACTGTCAGGCTCGTGATCGGCTCGCCCAGGTCGGCCTGGCGGCCATCGACGGCGACGGTGAATTGGTGGGTGTTGCTGCCGACGCGGATGCTCAACTCGATGACGTCGTCGTTCCAGGGGTTGGGGCTGTTGTTGCCCACCAGAACATCGTCGGTGATGGCCGCAGCGAAGTAGAGCATTTCGGGCGCCCAGGCGGCGCGCAGACCGGCGGAGAGGTCGGCGTAGGTGGGCATGTTGCCGGTGATCGTCGCGGCGGTATCCTTGTTGAGCAGGGTCTGGCTCAAGGCGTGCCACTCGGTCAGGTTGCCGTCGATGACCGGCCGGACGTCGGCGCGAAGCGCGTCGACGATGCCCGGCACAAGCGTGGCGGTCGCAGTCGGCGTGCGCGTCGGGATGGACGGTCCCGGGTCGGTCGTGCGCGTCGCGGTCGGGGTGTACATCCCCGCGCCGGTCGTGTACGTCGCGGTCGGAGGATCGTTCGTGAGGAGGCCGGGCTGTGGACCATCAGCCAAGGCGCGGGTGACGGTGGCGACGGTGGCGGTGAGAAGGAGACACAGGACGAGAGAGATCGCTGCCGGCGGGCGGCGGCGGTGAGTGAGACGCGGAACGACCATGACACACCTCCATCATCGGAACTGTGGCTTGGCCCCTCGGAGAAAGTGCGATGAGGCTGCGTCGTGCGAAGGGCTGAATTGTTAATCTTAGGAGATCGTCGCGCTGCGAGATGGCAAGTTTATGAAGTTTCGGCCTGTTATTATGTGAGTTTATTCATCTACGATAGCATGAGTCCAGTGCAAGGTCAAGGGGTTTAGTCAAACTCCAGGAGTTCCAGATCCAGTCGTTGACGGCGTACTGGACTAGAGGCTTTAGCCGGTTTCTGAGTTCTCGGGGCCACGCACCAGACCGGCTGAAGCCTCGATTCCGGACGCTTTTTGAATTCCTGGTCCAACTCTCCTGGCCGGTGAATTGGTGGCGGCGCGTCCGTCGCGAAAATTGTCGCAGTCCGGCACACCTGAGGTACAATCGTGCCCTGGGCATCACCCAACAAGGAACGCGCCGCCGCCGATGGAAACTGAATCCCTGCAACCGCCCTTGACCCTCTCCCGTATCGCAGCCACCTGGTGGCCGCTGGCCGCGAGCTGGCTGCTGATGGGCGCTGAGATGCCCGCGCTCAGCGCGGTGATCGCGCGGCTGGCCGAGCCGGAGATCAACCTGGCCGCGTACGGGGGCATCGTTTGGCCGCTGGCGCTGATCATCGAGTCGCCCATCATCATGCTGCTGGCCGGGTCCACGGCGTTGAGCAAGGACTGGGCCTCCTACCGCAAGGTCTGGAACTATATGCAGGGCGCAGGTGCGCTGCTGACGGTGCTGCACCTGCTGGTGGCGCTGACGCCGCTGTACTATGTCGTTGTCCGGGGCATCCTCGGCGTGCCGGAGGCGATCATCGAGCCGGCGCGGCTCGGGCTGATCATCATGACCCCCTGGACCTGGGCCATCTCCTACCGCCGGTTCAACCAGGGCGTGCTGATCCGGTTTGGGCATTCGCGCTCGGTGGGCGTGGGCACGATGATCCGGCTGGCCACCAATATGACGGTGCTGTTGATCGGCCTCGCGGTGCGAACGATCCCGGGCATCGTGGTCGCATCGGCCGGCATGGCTGCGGCGGTGCTCAGCGAGGCGCTTTACGTGGGCATCCGGGTGCGGCCGGTGCTGAAATATGAGCTTGCCGCCCAACCGCCCGTTCAGCCGCCCTTGACCTACCGCGCATTCTTTATGTTCTATATCCCGTTGGTCCTTACATCGCTGTTGACGCTGTTGGCGCAGCCCATCGGCAGTGCAGCATTGAGCCGCATGCCGCAGGCGCTGACGTCGCTGGCGGTGTGGCCGGTGGTCAGCGGCTTGATCTTCATGTCGCGCGGGTTGGGGGTTGCGCTCAACGAGGTGGTGGTGGCGCTGCTGGACGAGCCGGGCGCGCGGCAGGCGCTGCGCCGCTTCATGATGCTGCTGGCCGTGGGCACGACGGTCGGGATGGCGCTGGTGGCCGCCACCCCCTTGAGCCGGCTCTGGTTTCAAGAGGCGTCGGCCCTGTCGCCCGAGTTGGCGGCGATGGCGCAACTTGGCTTTTGGGTGGGGCTGCCCATGCCCGCGTTGACCGCGCTGCAAAGCTGGTACCAGGGCGCGATCCTGCACAGCCGGCGCACGCGCGGCATCACCGAGTCGGTGGTGATCTTTCTGGCCGTCAGCGCGGCGGTGCTGTCAGGCGGGGTGGCCTGGGGCCGGGTGACCGGTCTCTATGTCGGGTTGGCCGGGCTGGTGGCCGCCACCCTGGCGCAGACCGTCTGGTTGTGGTGGCGTGCACGGCCCGCGTTGCGCGGGTGAGGCAATGGTTCGGGCGTGGGACGCAGATCTGCCTGATTGACCTGACTTCTGTTGGCTTGTTTCCTGCCTTGTGGTAAGATAGCCCCATCGTCTTATTCGCCGCACTATTCCACCAACACAGAGGAGTCCACATGGCCGATCGTCCCTTCCCCTGGGGAAAAACGTTCATTCTCGGTTTCGGTTTCTTCGGCATCAGCATCATTTGGCCGCTGTTCAACAGCCTGATCCCGCCCATGCTGGCGGATCTCGGCCTCAGCGCCGCGGTGGTCGGGTTCATCCTGACCTGGGACAACATCATCAACATGTTCCTCCAACCGTGGGTGGGCAGCCGCTCAGACCGCACGCACTCCCGGTTCGGCCGGCGCAAGCCGTGGCTGATGCTGGGCGCGCCGCTGGCCGCGCTCTTCTTCATCCTGGTGCCGTTCGTGCGCCAGAACTTCGTGCTGATCGCGCTGGCGATCCTGGGCACCAACCTGGCCATGGCGCTGTTCCGCTCGCCCACCATCGCCTACCTGGGCGACCTGTTCAAGCCGGCGGAGCGCAGCAAGGCCAACGGCGTCATCAACCTGATGGGCGGCGTGGGCGGCGCGATCGCGCTCTTTGCGGGCGGCGCGCTGTACAAGATCGGCGTGCCCATCCCGTTTATCTTCGGCGCCGCCGTGCTGCTGGTCGCGATCGCGATCGTGCTGTGGAAGGTGCCGGATCCGCAGCTTGCCCCGTCCACAGTGGCTGACGCGGTGCAGGAACCGACCCTGTTGCAAAACATCAAGCAGGTGGCCACGGATGCCGACCGCAGCGGCCTGTTCCTGCTGGGTGCGATTTTCTTCTGGTTTGTGGGCTGGAACGCGACCGAGGCGTTCTTTACGCTCTACGCGCGTGAAATCCTCGGCCTGCAGGTGGGAACGGGCACCCAGATGTTGACGGCGTTCGCCGCGACGCTGATCCTGTTCTCGATCCCCAGCGGTCTGATCGCCACCCGTATCGGCCGCAAGCCCACCATCCTGATGGGGCTGGCCGGGATGATGGTCGGGACGGTGCTGGCCTACTTCATGCGCAGCCAGCTTACCCTGCTGATCCTGTTGGCGGTGATGGGCGGCTTCTGGGCGTTGGTCAACATCAACTCGCTGCCGATGGTTTACGACCTGTCCAAGACGGGCCGCATCGGCGCATACACCGGGCTCTACTACTTCGCCTCATCCGCCGCGGCCATCACCGGCCCGATCCTCGGCGGCGCGTTGGTCGATCTGACCAGCTACCGGGTGATCTGGCCCTTCACCGCGATCTTTTTGCTGTTGGCTGCGCTGTCGATGAGCCAGGTGAAGGTGAAGCGCGGAGCGTGATGCGTGGTGCGTGGTGCGTGATGCGTGATGCGTGAATGGTTGGGTTGGAGTGCATGTATTCTAAGGAGACGATGGACCACGTTACGGTCTAGCCATCGCAACGTGGTCCGTTGATTCTGGAAAAGCATATAGCACGTATGACGCACTACGCAACACGCAGTACGTAGTACGTTCTACTCGATATTCAGCTCCCCCCGACACACAAACGCCACCGTCCCCGTCAGCCGTGCGGACCAGTCCGCCGCGATCTCCACCAGCATCTCACCGCCGGGCATGCGCACGGTGACAGGACTGGCGCAGCGGCCTGTGCGGATGGCTGCGCCTGCGGCCGCACAGCTCGACGAGCCTGATGCCAGCGTATACCCCGCGCCGCGCTCCCAGATCGCGATCTCCAGGGTGTGGGCGTCGACGACGGACGCGAACTGCACGTTGGTGCGGTTGGGATAGAGGGGAAGATGCTCCAGCTCGGGGCCGAGCGTGTGCGCAAGGTGTGGCAGGGGCGAGGCATTCCAATCTGAGCTCGCTGTCACCGATTGTTGTTCATCAAGTGCAAGACTTTCAGCAGCGGCAGGCGCGCCTGGGAATGCCTCGCCCCTACTTGGGTCCTCCACAAACACCACGCAATGCGGGTTGCCGATGGTGACTGCGGTGAAGCGCAGCCGCTGTCCGGCCACCTCGATTTCCTCCTCGATGACCTCGCGGCCGGGGCCGGGCAGCCCGATCTCGTCGCTGCGGAACGAGAGCCGGCCCATGTCCATCGCAATGTGTTCTCCCGCCTGATCCAGCACATGCGCGGTCACCGGGCCGACCGGGGTCAGGATGTCGAAATCGGGGCCGGCCGGCAGCCCGCAATCCCACAGGTAGCGCGCGAAGATGCGCAGGCCGTTGCCGCTCTTCTCGAACTCGCTGCCGTCGGGGTTGAAGAGGCGGAGGGCGAACTGCGGCGGGTTGGCAGGTTGAAGGTCGAAGGTCGGTCCCCACAGGATGCCATCCGAGCCCACGCCGTGATGCCTGTCGCAGATGCGGCGGATGGCCTCCGCATCCGGCGGCTCGGGCCAGCCGGCCGGGTCCAGCACGATGTAGTCGTTGCCGTGGGCGTCGTATTTGGTAAAGGGGCGGAGTCGGTGCCCGGCGGTTGAAACCGCGTGCCCGGCGGTTGAAACCGCGGCGACCTGTGCGAAGTCCACCTGCGTGGACTG
>CAZELR010000076.1:0-17509 GCA_964513075.1 uncultured Anaerolineales bacterium | reverse complement strand
TTCAGGACTCATGCGACCAGTATACCATACCCCGATGGAACGGTGAACAGTTACGTTGTGGACGCGCACCCCAGGACCTTTGCCGTTAGCGCCAGATTGCAGTAAAATCGATGTCATGTCGTCGATCTCTCGCCGTACCCTGTTGGCATTGCGCCTGCTAGCGTTAGCCGCGATCGCGTTACATCTGCTCGCTCCACAGTTGTCCGAGGCGAATGCCTGGGGGGTGTGGCCATTCACCTACCTGCCGGTGGCATGGCGCTGGGGATTAGCGTTGACGGCCGCGTTCCTGATCATCTTCGGCGCGCGGCTCTGGGAATGGGTTGGACCGGGCTGCGACAGGCTCTTCAACCTGGTATCCTGGGGATCGACCGGCGCACGCTTGGCGCTCGCCGCCGCGGCCGCGCTCCCGTTCTGGCTCTTTCGCCTTCGGCACCTCCGCTGGGGTGATGCTTACCTGCTGGTGAACGCAATCCCACATCCAGACGTCAAGCTGACCTATGTCTGGCAGGCGCCGCTGGATCTGTTTTTGCATGCGCGGCTGTGGCAGCTCGCCAACCGCTGGTTCGGCTGGCCCGACCCCATTCCGATTTACTGGATCTTGAGCACCGTGGCCGGGGTAGTGTTCGTGTGGATCGCGCTGGGGCTGGCGCGCTGGCTGGGACAGAACCGCACCGAACGCACACTATTGGCCGGGCTGGTGTTGAGCCTGGGCACCATGCAACTCTTCTTTGGCTACATCGAGAACTATTCGCTCATGACCGTCGGCGTGCTGTTGTATGCATGGCTGGCGTTGGCCGCGCTGCGCGGCGAGATCGCGCTGGTATGGCCGGCCACGGTGCTGGCAATCACTCATGCGCTCCACCCGTCGACCATCATCCTGGCGCCAAGCCTGGTCTACCTTGCAGTACTCCTGATCGACCGGCGGTCTCTGGGACCGCGACCGGTGCAAGGCCGCAGGCCCGCGGCTGTCTTCATATCTCAAAAAGGCAGCATCTCCTGGCAGCAAGCGTTAGTGAGCGTTGCCGCGCCCTATATTCTGGTATTTTCGGGGGTGGTGATGCTGCTGACGGCCGGCCACCACGGCCTGGATGCCTTGTTAGGCGCCGATTTCCCGGGCGGCGGCGACCGGCAATGGTTCGTGCCGCTATTGAAAGTGACAACACGCTGGCAACATTACACCATGTTCTCGTGGGCGCACCTGCTTGACATCATGAATCAGCAACTGATGTCGGCTCCGATGATCTGGCCCAGCCTGATCCTCGTGGCGCTGTTGGGTTGGCGGAGGCTACCGAGCAACGATCGGGCATTGCGGCTGTTGACACTTATGGCCCTTTCCTATCTGCTGTTAACGCTGACCTGGAACCCGGACTACGGCGGTCAGCGGGACTGGGATCTGTTTTCGCCGGCCGCAGTGCCGGCCGCGCTATTATTGGCCTACGCTTTGCCGCGCGCCTTGCCCGAACGCCGAGCGCTGGCCGCGGCCGGCTGGGCGCTGGTCATCGCACAAGCACTGCACACCGCGGCCTGGATTTACCAAAACACGCTGCCGTATGAGTTGTGAGGGCACATGACACGCGGATTAAAAGAAAATGTGCTCCAAACCCTGCTGCACGCTGGTCCTTGCCGCGTTCCCTATTCAGGTGATGGCTCCTTCGCCCTGGTGGACCATCGTGGCCGTAAACCGCCGCGCACGGGCCCCGACGCCTGGGGGGTCACCTGGGCGCCTCTCCCCGACGCATATTTGGTAGCTGAAGGCGAACCGGCCGAGTCTTTCGCCGCCCAGCACCCTGCCGTTAGCGCCGCCGAACTCCTGGACCAGCCGTTCCCAGACCCAGCTGATCCGGCGCTCTTCACGGCGCTATTGCAGAACATCGACCCCACAACTTGCTTGACCATCGGGCAACATAGCCAGGGACCGCTCGATCGCCTATGCTGCCTGCTGGGGATGCCGCGCGCGCTGTTAGCGCTGCGCAACGAGCGCAATGCCAGCCGCACGGTGCTGGAACGGATCGCGGATTACCATGTCGGAATCGCTCGTGGCTACCTGGCTGCTGGCGTTGAAGCCGGCTTTCTAGCTGACGACTACGCGGGACAGGATGGTCCCATGCTGAACCCGGCGCTGTGGCGTGCTCTGATCCTGCCGGGGTTGGCCCGAATCATCGACGTGTATCGCCAGGCTGGCGCGCCGGTCTTCTTCCACACCTGCGGCCGCGCGGAGGCATTCATTCCCGATTTATTGGAGGCTGGCGTTACTGCGTTCAACCTGCAAAGCTCGGCATGCGACCTGGCCGCTCTCAAGCGGCGCTTTGGCCGGCGCATTGCGTTTTATGGCGGCGTCTCCAGCGAGATCATGCTGACAGGCACACCTGCCGACGTCGAGCAGGCGACGCGAGAAGCGATCGCAACACTGTGGGATGAGGGTGGGCTGATCGTGGCACCCGATCAACCATTGGCCTACCCGGCAGATAACACAGCGGCCCTGGTTGCGACGATGAGCGAATACCGGTTAATGCAATAGACAGCGCAAAGGTTTAGGTGTAAACTGTTGCCGTATCAGTGCAGTTCACGTTATGGTTTCTGACGGAGCAAGAACATGTCCGAGTTACGGAGAGACCCGGTGATGGGCCGGTGGGTGATCATTGCGCCGGAACGCGCGCTCCGACCGGATCCGACGTCAACCTCCACCCAGCCGCGCGCTGACGGGCCGTGCGTGTTCTGCGAAGGCCAGGAATATCGCGATCCCACGGAGATTTTCGCTATCCGGCAGCAGGGAACAGCTCCCAACATGCCCGGATGGCAGGTTCGAGTCTTGCCGAACAAATTCCCCGTGTTGCGCATCGAAGGCAGATTGACGCGCGAGGGAGTCGGCATGTTCGACATGATGAGTGGTGTCGGCGCACACGAGGTGATCGTAGAAACTCCCGACCACACGCTCGAACTGGCCGATTTGCCCGAGCCGCACATTGCCGGCGTCCTCCGCGCCTACCGCGAACGCATGCACGATCTTGGCGGCGACAATCGTTTCAAATACGTCCTGATCTTCAAAAATCAAGGCTTCCTGGCCGGCGCCACCATGCCCCATGCACACTCGCAGCTCATCGCCACGCCGGTCACGCCCAAGCGCGTCAAAGAAGAGTTGACCGGCGCGCAACGTTACTACGACTTCAAGCGGCGCTGCGTGTTCTGCGACATCATCAAGCAGGAAACCTACTTGACGCGCGAGCGGCTGGTGTTTGAAAACGACACTTTCGTCGTGGTCTCGCCCTTTGCCGCCCGGGCGCCATTTGAGACCTGGATTCTGCCCAAACAGCACAGCTGCGACTTCGTGAATATCAGCGAGGACGAGTACTCAGGGCTGGCCCAAGCCTTGAAGACGACACTGCTCAAGCTGCGCAACGTGCTGGACGGTCCGCCGTTCAACTACCTGATCCACACAGCGCCGTTCCGGCGGCCGCGCTCCGGCTATTGGACTACCATTCAGTCCGACTTTCACTGGCATATCGAAGTGATCCCACGCATAACCCGGCCAGCCGGCTTCGAGGAGGGCTCAGGGTTCTACATCAACCCGGTGCCCCCGGAGGAAGCCGCTGCTGAGCTGCTGTTGGCGCCGCTGCAAAAGGTGGTCGCTGCACCCGTCGAGGGAATCGATCCTGTCACTGCACCTGATCCAGCAAAAGAGGGAGAAAACTGATGAAACACATTCTAAAGAACATTATAATGACCAGCATTGTCCTGGCACTTGTCGCTGGCTGCGGTGGCGGCGCCAAAGAGAAATCCACCGCTAAGCAACCGGCATCCGCTCAGCCCACGCAAGCACCTGCCGCAACCCCTGCGCAAGCAGCAAAGGAAGAGGCTTCACTTACATTGGAGAATCGCCAAGCGGGTCTGGAGCAGCTCAAGAGCTATCGGGTGCGCTGGGCAGGCGCCTGGAAGACGACCGAGAGCGGCGAGACGACCGAGGCGACGTGGGAGTTGCTCCAGGAGTATACAGCCGATCCCGAAGCTATGTATTGGCGAATGAACAGCCGGAATTCCTCAGAGAGCGAAAAAACGTCTACGTTGGAGATGTGGCGAGTCGGGGCAATGACCTATATGATCAACCCTGAAGACGGAGCTAACGCCGAGTGCATCTCCTACAGCAGCGACGATCAGGATCCTATAGATCAAAACGCGCTCAATCCCGGCAACATGGGCCGGATCGAAGACGCTAAATATGTAGGCACTGAAACGATCAATGGAGTCCGGGCAAAACACTACAAGTATGATGAGAAGGCCACCACCTTCGTAGCCGCATCCAAAGTTTCAGGCGAGCTTTGGGTGGCCGTGGATGGCGGCTACGTGTTAAAGGACACGATGACCTGGGAAGGCGGCAGCGGCGGGCTTTTGGGCGCCACTTCCGAGGGGCAAGGCCAGGGCATGTGGACCTGGGAAATCACGGACATCAATTCCATCCCGACGATCACCCCGCCGGTGGGCTGCGAATCCGCGGCCGGCGATTTGCCCATCCTGCCCGATGCCACTGAAAAGGCCCAGTTCGGTGACATGATCACGTACAAGACCGCCACCGCTCTGGCCGATACGGCCAAGTTCTACCAGGAGGAGATGGCGAAGGCCGGCTGGACGGCCGCGGGTGAGGCGCAGATCAGCCAGGAGTTCGGCACGCTTACCTTCGGCAAAGACGGCCAGACGGCCCAGGTCATCTTGTCGCCTGACAATGACAAAACCACTGTGATGATCACGATCGAGAAGTAGCACGCCGGAAGGTGAACGAAAGAGCCGGGTTCCTGTCTGCAGAAACCCGGCTCTTTTTGTATTCTCAGGGCATGATATCGGCTACTGAGTCCAGAATATAAGTAGGTCGATAAGGATAACGCTCGACGTCGGCGATCCTGGTGCTGCCACTCAGCACCAGGATGGTCTCCATACCGGTTTGCACGCCGGCAATGATATCCGTATCCATGCGGTCACCGACCATCACGGTATTCTCGGAGTGCACACCCAGGTATTTCAGCGCCATACGCATCATCAACGGGTTCGGCTTACCCACAAACAGGGCGTTGATGCCGCTGGCACGTTCGATGAGCGCAGCGATCGCGCCGCAGGCGGGCGCCGTGCCGCCTTCGGTCGGGCCGTTGGGATCCGGGTTGGTGGCGATGAAACGCGCGCCGGCCTCAATGAGGCGCACAGCCTGCGTGAATGCCTCCAGCGAGTAGGTGCCGGCCTCGCCTAACACCACATAATCCGGTTTGCGATCCGTGATCACATAACCCGCGTCATGGATAGCCGAGGTCAGGCCGCTATCGCCGATCACGAAAGCCGTCCCGTTAGGCCGCTGCGTCTGCAAGAAACGCGCGGTGGCCATGGCAGAGGTGAAGATGTTCTCTGCCGGCACGTGCAGCCCTGTGCTGTGTAACCGGTGGGCCAAGTCGCCCGGTGTATAACGCGGATTGTTGGTGACGACCAGGTATTTGGCGCCGCGCGCTTGCAGCCGGTCCAGGAACTCATCGGCGCCCGTGATCGGCGTGCCGCCCGTGACTAATACGCCGTCCATGTCTATCAGATAATTTTTAGGGGGTTCCATTGTCGTAACCTCATGAGAAATGAAGTAATTCGCTCTATGTCGCTAATCTCGGCAACACATCCAGCAGCTCCGGCAACTCCCGGATTCGCGCATCGGGTTTGATTTGCGGATGCTCCTCGATGCGATGGCCAACCTCGATCAGCACACCCTTCATGCCGACGCGTTGCGCACCAGCCACGTCGGCCTCCAGCCGGTCGCCGACGTAGGCGGCCTGGTGAGCAGGGACGCCCAGCGCATCCAATGCCAATCGAAAGATAGCGGGGTGTGGCTTGGCGACACCCGCATCTGACGAGTAGATCTCCACATCAAAAAACCCGGCCAGCCCGCGGTCGATCATCGACAAGCGCATGAAGCGCGCGGGTTGCACCGTGTTGGAAATCGCGCCCAAGCTCAAATGCCGCGCACGCAGCGTCTGCAATACCTCGATAGCGCCGGTGCGCAGCGGCGCGGAAGTCGCGCGGCCTCCTGTACAATAGGCCGCGCCCGCAGCCTCCACCAGGCCATCATCCACCGGGATACCAACGTTTTGAAAGAAACGCCTAAAAACGGTGAAGATATCGATGCCCTGCTGTTGAGCCAGAGCAGCATGATACTGCGCTTCACTGTCAACCGCCATGCGCTCACAAAAGGTTGACCGCTCGGGCAGAGTCGCGCCAGCAGCGGCTAACACGTCATACACATGACCCATACGCACCAGCAGCCGCTTCTCGTAGCTGCCACGCCCCTCCCCCAGGTCCACCAGGGTGTCCCCTAAGTCGAAGAGGATGGCTCGGAGTGCAGCCATATCCGACTCCTAACGCGCCAGCGCATGTGCCATGCGCTTAGCGCGCGCGTGATCGGGCGAATACGCGGCCAAGCGCAGATTGTGGCGAACATGCTCCGCCTGGGTGCTGCCGAACAACGCCGAAGCTACACCGGTTAATGAACGGGCAAACTGCAAAGCCTGATGCGTCGAGTCGCGCAGGTCCGAAAAGGTTTCAGCCAACAACTCTGCCGTGCGTTCATTAAGTTGACCCTGGCTCAATGCGGCGCTGGCAAACACACTCAAGCCAAGGTCACGCGCCGCACGTAAGGCAGTCAGGATACTGCCTTTCACGGGCTGATTGCGCAGGGTCGCGGCTTCTGCCATGGCGAGATTGATCGGCAACTGCACCGCGCGCAGGTGATGGTCAGGCCCCGCCACTTCAGCCGCCAACCGTAGCATGATCTCCAAACTCATGTACTGGTCCGCCATCGGCGACTTGCGGAATGCCTCCCAGGTTGCCACGCCGTAGAACCCAACGCGCCCAGCAGCCACCTCCTCTTCCAGGCGCGCAAAGGCCAGTTGCAGACGTCGCCGAAAAGTGGTTCGGTCCACAAATGCCAACTGCGTTTCCGGATTCTGGACATAGTAGATGTCGAGAACGCGCAGGTCGGTATCGCGCAAGCTCCAGGCAATCTGCTGGCTAAGGAAGTTGGGCGCCATGCAGTGGATGCCGCCAGCAAGGTCGTCCGGTTCAAAGATACCCGGCTTAATGAAGCGATCATACACGTATTGAACGCGATCGCCGGCAGGCGCGTCATGATGGTAGACGATAAAGCCGCCCTTACTCGCGATCACCAACTCGTCGCGATGGCATTCACCCGCCGCCACCAGATCGGCCACGGCACGACCCAGGGCGATTTCGCTGCGATCCATGCGGTAGCTCGCTGCGGTATCCAGCACATTGCAGCCGGCGCGCACCGCCTCAGCTATGGCCATGCGATAACGCGCATCAATCAAATCGCTGGGTTCACCCGCGGCAGTACCATAGCCGATCGACGACAGCGTTAACCCCAGTGCACTTCGGTAGTGGCCGCGGTGCGCAGCCCCGGCTTCCACGAATCGCGCAGCGTAACGGGCTGTACCTTGTGGCGTGGCCCGACCTGCCAACGCCATCAAACGGCCCCGGCAGCGGCCCTGACGGCCTTTTTGGCTCGTTCCTCTGCCTTGCGCGCGATCCGATTGAAAGTGGAAGACAGTCCCATAGCCTTCTTCACATCTCGCAATGTCTCGGCTGCAATCTCACGGTAGCGCAGCGTGCCCTGATAGATGATCTCATCTACCAGGCCGCTCTGCCCGGCGTAATAGGCGGCGCGTTCGCGCAGGGGATCCAGGAACGCGTTCAACGAGCTGGCAAGGCGTTCCTTTACCTCGACATCGCCCACGGTTCCAGCCCGGTAACGCGTCTTCAACTCTGCAACGATCGCTTTGTCCGGGTCGAAATGATCCAGGTAAGTAAAGACCGGGTTGCCCTCCACCGTGCCGGGGATATCGGCGCGAATGCGGTTGGGGTCGGTGTACATGCTATGCACTTTCTTAACGACCGTCTTCGCGTCATCAGAGAGAAAAATCGCGTTTCCGATTGACTTGCTCATCTTGGCTTGGCCGTCGGTGCCCGGGAGCGCATCGCCTTCCACCAAGTCATCAGGGATGGGGAAGACCTCGCCGTACAGGCCATTAAAGCGGCGGGCTATTTCGCGTGCAACCTCGACGTGGGCCTGATTGTCTTTGCCCACCGGCACGAGGTGTGCCCGGGGCAATAAAATATCGGCTGCCTGGAGCACCGGATAACCTAGCAGGCCGAAAGGGATCGTGTCCTCGTCAATCATTGCAGCGCGCGCCATCTCCTTGATGCTAGGCACACGCACAAGCCTCGGCACCGTCACAAGGTTGCCGAACAGCAGCGCCAATTCATAAGTTTCATGCACCGCAGACTGCAGAAAGATGGTGGCCTTAGCCGGATCGATGCCCGCGCTAAGACAATCCAACACCAGGCCGCGCGCGTTATCGGCCGTAGCAGCGATCTCTTCCGCACTGTTCTTGGTGGTCAGCATGTGCAGATCAGCAATGATGAAATAGCAATCATACTCATCTTGCAGCCGCACACGGTTACGCAAGCTGCCCACATAATGTCCCAGATGCAGCCGGCCGGTAGGCCGGTCACCGGTGAGAATGCGTTTTCTCTCCATCATGATTCCTCCTCCCAGACAATAAAAAACGCTTCGTCCCCGAAAATCCAGGGACGAGGCGTCAATCCTCGCGATGCCACCCTGCTTGGACCGGCATGCCGGTCCCTCTCTGCCGATTTATGGCCCAAGATCCGCAAGATCACGAAAACCTGACGGTCCTCTCGTGCCGCACATCGCGCGCCCTGTTAACGGTGGCGTCTCCGGAGCAGCCTACTGACGCTCGATCGGCGCGTTTGGTGCTCAACTCCCCGGCCCATTCACCAGCGGTGTGGCTGCCCCGCTTCCACCCTGCAAGGCTCTCTGTCAGCCCATGCCGCCGGGTACTTGCCCGGTTCCCAGTCTTTGATTATGTCCCATTAGGCGAGGCAAGAATACCACATAGCGCGATGGCTGTCAAACGCCCAAATTGACTCTCATTCTAAGCACCAAAGCCTCTAGATTGACAGTTCAGCCACAAACCTTTATAATTAGATACAAGTAGATTTGAGTTAGTCTTAAGGAAGCATACCAAACTCTTAGCTGGGTAACCGCCGGCAGGCGCTCTAACCAAGGGTGTCGACATCGGTAGGACCCGATAACATTATCAGCTTTCAACCCCTGCGACCGCAGCCACTCAGGCCAGTTTGCTTCTTAGCAAGCGCCCTGGCTGCCATTCAGACATGGTCGCAGGGATTTTGTTTGCCCAAAAATCCACCTCAGCGAGGTTAATGATGAGTCAAGCATTGGAATTGCAGGTTGTACAAGAGGAAACCTCTCAAGACGATCGCCCAGAAGAGCCTCCCCAACGGAGACGGTCTCACCGCGCCCCTATCTGGGCAGATGTGCCCGATGCGCAGTGGGACGATTGGCGCTGGCAGCTCAGCCACCGGCTTAACAGCCTGGAAGAGCTAAGCCGAATCATAAACCTAACCCCTGAGGAAGTTGAAGGCTGCCGCAGCCATCACTTCCGTGTAGACGTCACCCCATACTTCGCATCGCTGATCGATCCTGACGATCCAACCTGCCCCATCCGGCGCCAGGTGATCCCTACCAGCCGGGAGTTGGTCGCCTTCGATGGTATGGTCGCGGACTCATTGAATGAAGACGGTCACAGCCCGGTGCCGGGTCTGGTGCATCGTTATCCCGACCGGGTGCTGATGCTGGTCACGACCCAATGCGCCAGTTACTGCCGCTATTGCACCCGCAGCCGCTTTGTGGGTGACCCCAGCGCACAATTCAGCCGCAACGACTACGATCGTCAGATCGACTACATCGCCCGCACGCCGCAGGTCCGTGATGTACTGCTCAGCGGCGGTGACCCACTGGTGCTGCCGCCGAAGGTACTGGAAGATATCCTACGCCGGCTGCGCGCCATCGAGCACGTTGAGATCATCCGCCTGGGCAGTCGCGTACCGGTTTTCATGCCCCAGCGCATCACGCCAGAGCTGGTGGCTATGCTCCGGCAGTTCCACCCGCTATGGATGAATCTTCACTTCAACCATGCCAAAGAGCTGACGCCTGAAGCCAGCGAGGCGCTGGCCCGCCTGGCCGATGCGGGCATTCCATTGGGCGCGCAGACCGTGCTGCTCGCCGGGGTCAACGACTCTGTCGAAGTGATGAAAGAGTTGGTGCACAAACTGGTACGCAACCGGGTGCGGCCCTACTACCTCTACCAGTGTGATCTGGTGGAAGGCGCAGGCCACTTCCGCACAACGATCAGCAAGGGCATTGAGATCATCGAGGGACTGCGCGGCCACACGTCGGGCTATGCCATCCCTACCTTTGTGGTGGATGCACCCGGCGGCGGCGGCAAAATCCCGGTGATGCCGCAGTATCTCATCAGCCAGGCGCCCGGCAAAGTGATACTGCGCAACTATGAGGGTTTTATCACCACCTACGCCGAACCTAACGACTACACCGGCCACACCGCAGCCCGGCCCGAACACGACCGGCCGAACTATGAAGCGGGCCAAGAAGGCGTGTATGGTTTGCTCGCTGACCGCGAAGCGTCTATCAAACCGGAAGGCTATGACACCCGTCACGCCCACCACGGTGAGGTAAAATGGGACCCAACGCCGAACATTCCGGTCGTGACCAACCTCAACGGAAACGGGCACAACGGTCATAACGGCCACAACGGTTACAAGCGCAACTGAGAGACTAATCGGCAGCGGATAAACAGTCATCTACGGACATGCGCCGTTTATCCGCTGCCAACAGCTCGTTTGCTCACACCTCTAATAGGAGCACCCCATGGGCCTCAACGTCGCCGTGTTGGCGAACCTGAAGAAAAACGCGCCCAAGTACGACGGAATGTCGGAAGACGCCTGGGATGACCTCGATTCGCCTATCACGATTGAAGCCATCAGTGCAGCTCTGCAGGCGGGCGGACACCAGGCCACCTTTCTAGAAGGCAACCTATCGCTGGTAGAAGCGCTGCCAAGACTGAAGCCAGACATCTGTTTCAATATCTGCGAAGGGCACTGGGGCGATTCGCGCGAATCACACGTGCCATCCATCTTGGAGATGCTGCGCGTTCCATACACCGGCAGCGGGGTGCTGACCCTGGCGCTCACTTTGGATAAACCGATGACCAAACGCGTGCTCGCGTTCCACGACCTGCCCACACCCCCGTTCCAGGTGTTCGAACGTGCGGACGAGCCACTAGACTCCGATTTGCGCTTTCCTCTCTTCGTCAAGCCGAGCCGAGAGGGCACTGGCATGGGGGTCAGCAGCGAGTCTATTGTGAACAACGAGGCGGCTTTGCGTGATCAGCTGCGCGCACAACTGGCCCACTACAAGCAGCCAATCCTGGTGGAGCACTTCATCCGCGGACGCGAGGTAACAGTCGGCGTCGTCGGGAACCTGACAGCGCCCGTGGCGAAACGCGTACCTGAGGATGAAAGCGCAGCGAGGGTGGTCCAGGGATTACGCTTTCTGCCCCCACTTGAGGTGGACTTCAACGCTTATCCTGAGAGCGAGGGAGGGGTGTATACCAACCGGATGAAGACGGAGTGGGCGCACGACTTCCGGTATTTGTGCCCGGCGCCCCTTGCCCCACAGCAAGTGGACGACCTGAATCGGCTCACTGCTGCGGTTTTTCGTGTCACCGGCTGCAACGATGTGGCGCGGGTCGATTTCCGGCTGGACGCCGACGACGGCAATAAGCCATACATCTTGGAAGTAAACCCCCTGCCGGGGCTCTACCCCGGCTTGAGCGACCTGGTGCTGGAGGCTGATGCTATGGGCATGCCCTACGACGCGCTGATCAATGCAATCCTGGATGCCGCAATTACCAGGTATGGACTATAAGCATTCGACAGATTTGCGCATCTGCGCGACTTATGGCATTCTCCGCCCCACATGATACGTATCGCGTGACCGTCCCTCATGCGATGTAGACAGCCCCTCACCAGCATCAGGAGGAGACCGCCCATGAGCGTCAAAGTATTCTGCAAGCTCGCCGATTGCGTTAACTGGGACAACGGTTTATGTGGCGCAGAGGAAATCCGCATCGACCGCGAAGGCTATTGCGCCACCTACGAAGAAATCCCCGAGGAAACCGACGACGAACTGGACCTGCCCGCTCGCGTGGACGACCTCACCTGGGAGGATGACGAGGATGAGGATTTGGAAATCGAGGAGCTCGGACAAGAGGGCTGGAACGACCTGGAGGACGACAGCGAGGAAGACGAGGACGAAGAAGGCGACTCCGGAACAGATGACGACCGCTGGAATGACTGATCCGAACGAAACGCTGCGCTCGCTTAATTGAGGGAGTTCAGCGGATGCTATGGCGGAGCAGGCTTAAAGCGTCTTCTTTATTTGCGCGCGTTTGATATTCTTTTTTTGCCAAACTTCCCCATTTGTCCTATAATTAGTTTGTTTACTGCCCGGAGTTACGTTGCCCGGGCGGTACGTTGTTCTCAGCATGCAGTGGCCGAAACACCGGATTTCCGCCCATGAATTGCGCGATCGGGTCAGTTGGCACACTAAAAATGATCGGCATCGGGGCTCATTGTTCAGGGAGGAGCGTATCTATGTCTAAGAAGTGGGTCTATCTTTTCACCGAGATTGCAGAAGCCGAAAAGCAGGTTGGTGGCGTTTGGGATGCTGTCCGTGGCTTGCTTGGCGGCAAGGGCGCCAATCTCTTTGAGATGACGCGCATCGGCCTGCCGGTTCCGCCCGGCTTTACCGTTACGACTGAAGCCTGCAACGAGTACTACGCCGCAGGCCGCCAGTTCCCCGAGGGGATGTGGGAGCAGGAAGTCGCCGCCATGAAGGCGACTGAAGCCGCTGCCGGCAAGGGCTTCGGCGACCCCAAGAACCCGCTGCTGGTCTCCTGCCGCTCTGGCTCCAAAGAGTCGATGCCCGGCATGATGGACACCGTCCTCAACATCGGTCTAAACGACACCACCGTTGAGAGCCTGGCCGCCCTGACCGACAATCCCCGCTTCGCCTATGACGCCTATCGCCGCCTCATCGAGGGCTTCGGCAAAGTTGTGCTGGACATCCCGGATACCGCGTTTGAACATGCGCTGCACAGCATGAAGGAAAAGTTCGGCGCCAAGATGGACTTCGACCTGACCGCCGATCAACTGCGGGAGTTGTCTGCGCAATACAAGGCGATCGTGAAGGAATACAAAGGATTCGATTTTCCCCAGGATCCCTACGATCAACTGCGTCTCGCCACCGAGGCCGTCTTCCGGAGTTGGATGGGCAAGCGCGCGGTGGACTACCGCAAGCATGAAGGCATCTCTGAGAAGCTGGGCACCGCGGTCAACATCGTAACCATGGTCTTCGGCAACATGGGCAGCACTTCGGGCACCGGCGTAGCGTTCACCCGCAACCCCTCCACCGGCGAGAAGGCCGTCTACGGTGAGTACCTGATCAACGCCCAGGGCGAAGATGTGGTGGCCGGCGTCCGCACCCCCGAAAAGGTCGCGCGCATGGCCAAGGACCTGCCCGAGGCGTACGCCGAGTTCGCGCGGATCTGCAACGTCCTTGAAACCCATTACAAGAACATGCAGGACGTCGAGTTCACTGTTGAGCGCGGCAAGCTGTGGATGCTGCAAACCCGCAACGGCAAGCGCACCGCGGCCGCGGCGATCAAGATCGCCGTGGACATGGTGAATGAGGGCCTGATCACCAAGAAAGAGGCCATGCTGCGCGTGAGCCCCAGCGACGTTGACTCGCTGCTCCACCCGCAGTTCGACCCGGCCGCCAAGAAGGCCGCGGCGAAGGCAGGCAAGCTGCTGGGCACGGGCGTGAACGCGTCCCCGGGCGCGGCGGTCGGCCGGGCCTACTTCGACCCGGACACCTGCGAGGAAAAGGCCAAGGAAGGGCCAGTCGTCATGGTCCGGCAGTTCACCAAGCCGGATGACGTGCACGGCATGATCGCGGCCAAGGGCATCTTGACCAGCGAAGGCGGCGCCACCAGCCACGCGGCCGTGGTCGCACGCCAGTTCGGCCGGCCATGCGTCGTGGGCGCAGCCATGATCAAGATCGACATGGAAACGCGCAGCATGTCCGTCGGCGACGTGGTGGTCAAGGAAGGCGAGTGGGTCAGCGTAGACGGCACCACCGGCGAGGCGTTCGTCGGCCAGATCCCCACCGTTGCACCGAAATTCGAGGAACAGACTGACCTGATCACCCTGCTGGGCTGGGCCGATGAGATCGCCGCCGAGCCGGGCAGCCGTTTGCCGGGCGCCAGCAACTCGCCCAGTCGCGGCCTGCAGATCTGGGCCAACGCCGACTACCCGGCGGATGCCCGCCGCGCCCGCACCTTCGGGGCCAAGGGCATCGGCCTGACCCGCACCGAGCACATGTTCTTCGAGGTCGTGCGCCTGCCCATCGTGCAGCGTATGATCCTGGCGAAGACCAGCGAGGCTCGCACCGAGGCGTTGAACGAGCTGCTGCCTTACCAGCGCAACGATTTCGACGGCCTGTTCGAAGCGATGAGCGGCCTGCCCGTCATCATTCGCCTGATCGACCCGCCACTGCACGAGTTCATGCCCGACGAAGAGAAGCTGCTCGAAGAAGTCATCGAGATGCGCATCAAGGGCGAGACCAAGGGCCTGGAAGCGAAAGAAACCCTGCTGACTTCCATCCGCAACCTGCACGAATCCAACCCGATGATGGGCATGCGCGGCGTTCGCCTGAGCATCATGATGCCCGAGATCGTCGAGATGCAGGTGCGCGGGATCTTTGAGGCGGCCTGTGACGTCAAGCTGCGCGGCTTCGACCCGCACGTCGAGGTGATGATCCCGCTGACCGGCACCATCAACGAGCTGAAGTGGGTCCAACCCCGGCTGGAACGCATCGCAGCCGCGGTCATGGCCGAGAAGGGGACCGAGGTGGATTACAAGTTCGGCACGATGATCGAGATCCCGCGCGCGGCGGTCACCGCGGCCGAGATCGCCGGCCTGGCCGAATTCTTCTCCTTCGGCACCAACGACCTGACCCAAATGACGTTCGGTTACAGCCGCGACGATGCCGAGCGCAACTTCCTCCTGAAGTACGTCGAGGAAGGCATCCTGCCGAATAACCCGTTCCAGACCATCGACCGGGAAGGCGTCGGCGAGCTGATGCGCATGTGCGTCGAGAACGGCCGCAAGGCCCGACCGGACCTGGAAGTGGGCATCTGCGGCGAGCACGGCGGCGACCCCAATTCGATCGAGTGGTGCCACCTGATCGGCAACAACTACGTGAGCTGCTCCCCGTTCCGCGTGCCGGTGGCCCGGTTGGCCGCCGCGCAGGCAGCGGTCAAGCACGCGCCGAAGAAGTAACGGCCGGCCGATAGCTGTTGGCTGATAGCTGATGGGAAAGTGCCAGGCGCCTCGCAAGGGCCTGGCACTTTTGTTTGATGTTCCTATAGCATTTCCTGTTTACAGCATCCCCGGTGTAAACTGTCCCCGTTCATCCAAGCATCTGTGACATATGTGTAAACCGCAAGCGCGGCCGGAAAATAAAAACAATGCCCGACACGCTCGATGCATTCCTGATCCCCTACCAGCCCGCGGTCCAAGACCTGGCGCGGCACGCCCGCGACCTGATGCTGGCGGCCATGCCGGATGCCATCGAGCAGTTCGACCCATCCGCGCGGCTGGTCGCCTACGGGTTCGACCGCACCTACCGAGGGCTGGTCTGCGGCATCACGCTGCAGAAGAGCTATGTCAACCTGATGTTTGCGCGCGGGACCGAGCTGCCCGATCCTGCGGGGCTGCTGATCGGCACGGGCAAGCGCGCGCGGCACGTCAAGATCCAGCGGCTTGATGAACTGGCATCACCGGAGTTGCGTGCGCTGCTCGAAGCAGCGGTCGCGCTGGGCAGGCCCGCCGACGGCACCACCGAAGGTGGCACCACTGAAAGTGGCAAAAGCACGACCGGCTGATAGTGGTGAAAGCCGGTCTCGACCGGCTGGAGTGCACACTTCATGCGTTTCTCTCGCGTCCTAATCCTGTTACTGAACGGGCTGGCTCTCCTGCAAAACGCGCACTACGCGCCGTTGCTGCCCGATCCGATCGCGTCGCATTTCGATGGCGCAGGCCAGGCTAACGGATGGTCGTCCAAGTCCGAGTTTCTCACATCCAACCTGCTCCTCGTCGTCGGCATGACGGCGATGTTTTTGTCCGTTGGCTGGCTGGTGAGCAAGGTGCCGGCTGCATGGGTCAACCTGCCCAACAAAGACTATTGGCTGGCCCCCAAACGCCGCGCAGCCACCCTCGATGCCATGGGGCAGCAGATGGAATGGCTCGCCGCGGCGACCCTGGTGCTTCTGCTCGGCATCAACCAGCTTACGATACAGGCCAACCTCCAATCTACCACCGCGCTGCCGGCCGGAACCTTCTGGCTGCTGTTCAGCAGCTATATGGTGTTTATGATCGCCTGGCTGGCCTGGTTTGTGCGAAAATGGTATGCTAAGCCACCGCGGCAGGAGTTGTCGTGATCATAGCCTCGCAATGTCAACAATATCCCAATGACTTCTGAATAACTTCTTAACCTGCTCCGGGTATACTGCGCACAGTTGACCCGAACGACGGGCAACATACTGACCAAAGGAGCATACCCGTGAGTATCAAGAAGAAGATCATCGCGACCGCACTCAGCGGTCTGGCCATTGCAGGGATCGTCGCAGCCACAACCTTCGCGTTCCCCCGTTTGACTAACGCGCAGACCGATGCGCCGGCCGCAGCAACGACCGATGATGCCACCCCCGCCACCAGCGGACGTGGCGGACGCAACGAGCTGGTCGGCGGCAGAGTCAGCAGCGACAAGTACCTGGCTGACGCGTTGGGCATCACCGAGGATGAGCTACAAACCGCGCAAACGGCCGCACGCGAGGCCGCCATCAAGCAGGCGGTGACCGACGGTCTGATCACGCAAGCGCAGGCCGATGCTATGCTCAACAAGACCGAAGGGCAGCGCGGGGTGCGTGTCGACCTCCGGGGCGCGGCCATCGATCACCAGAAGTTCCTGGCGGATGCTCTGGGCATCACCGTGGACGAGCTGAATGCCGCGCAGGAAAAGGCTGCCGCAGCCAAGCTGGCACAAGCCGTCACCGACGGCCGCCTGACCCAGGAGCAGGCCGATCTGGTCACCGCCAAGCAGGCCCTGCAGAAGTACATCACGGATCAAGGGCTGTACGAGGCAGCGGTGGCCGGCGCAGTGAAGGCTGGTGTGATCACCCAGGCGCAGGCGGATGCAATCCTGGCCGACGCCAAGTCGGGCGCCTTCGGCTTCGGCGGGGGTGACATGGGCGGCAGGGGCGGCATGCGCGGGGACCACGGCGGCCGCGGGGGGCATGGCCCCACCCAGGGCAACACTGCACCGTCGGATACCCAGACCCAGGGCAGCCAATCGTAACATCCAAGAAAGGCAGGGAAAACTGAGGTAGCGAAAACGTGGGGCTGTCTGGAAAGAACATCCAGGCAGCCCCTTTTCTTGGCTGGCTGGGGT
>CAZELR010000075.1:0-18051 GCA_964513075.1 uncultured Anaerolineales bacterium | reverse complement strand
GGCTGCTGAAGCAGGGCATTGCCCCGCAGAACACGGTGGTGGCGGGCGACTCGGCAGGCGGCAACCTGGCGCTCACGACCATGATGAAGCTACGCGCTGGCGGCGAGCCGCTGCCGGCGGCGGCCGCCTGTCTCTCACCTGTGGCGGACCTGTCCGAGCGCAGCAGACCGGCACGCTTCCGAGACCCCCTGCTGCCGCGCAAGGCAGTGCGGTTCTACAATGCGTCTTACGTCGCAAGCAATGATGCGCGCGATCCCTTGATTTCGCCCGTGTATGGCGACTGGCACGGTCTGCCGCCGCTGTTGGTTCATGCCGGAGAAGAGGAGCTGCTGCTCGACGACGCGACACGCATCGCGGAGGCAGCGCGCGCGGCCGGCATCGCCGTGCGTCTGGAGACGTACCCGGGCATGTGGCACGTGTGGCAGCTCTTCCTGGCGCTGCCGCAGGCGGTCAAATCGCTGGACGACATTGCCCGGTTCCTCAAATCGCATCTGAGCCCTGGGAGGCATTGCTTCCCATCCTTACAGAATCTCGACCAACAATAAGAGATGGCTCACATCGCTGTGGCCATCTCTTTCACGACCTGCTAGACTCAGTTGCTCGGCGGCAGCAGCACCGTATCGATCACATGAATCACGCCGTTGCTCGCAGCCACATCCGCCAGGACGACGGTTGCATCATTGATCATGACCTTACCGTCCACCACCTTGATGGCGATCGGCTTGCTCAGGGCTGTATCAGCCGTGCTGAGAGTAACGACGTCCGCTGCCATGACTTTGCCCGGCACGACGTGGTACAGCAGGATGTCCTTCAGCTTGGCAGGGTCCTTCAACAGGCCCTCAACCGTGCCAGCTGGCAGCTTCTTGAAGGCTTCGTCAGTGGGTGCGAACACCGTGAAAGGACCCTCACCCTTCAACGTGTCGACCAAGCCGGCCGCCTGGACTGCGGCAACCAGCGTCGTGAAGCTGCCATTGGCCACGGCGGTGTCTACAATGTCCTGCACCATCGGTTCAGGGGCCTTTGCCTCTTCAGCCGGCGGCAGCAGCACCGTATCGATCACATGAATCACGCCGTTGCTCGCAGCCACATCCGCCAGGACGACGGTTGCATCATTGATCATGACCTTACCGTCCACCACCTTGATGGCGATCGGCTTGCTCAGGGCTGTATCAGCCGTGCTGAGAGTAACGACGTCCGCTGCCATGACTTTGCCCGGCACGACGTGGTACAGCAGGATGTCCTTCAGCTTGGCAGGGTCCTTCAACAGGCCCTCAACCGTGCCAGCTGGCAGCTTCTTGAAGGCTTCGTCAGTGGGTGCGAACACCGTGAAAGGACCCTCACCCTTCAACGTGTCGACCAAGCCGGCCGCCTGGACTGCGGCAACCAGCGTCGTGAAGCTGCCATTGGCCACGGCGGTGTCTACGATGTCCTGAACCAGCGGTTCAGGGGCCAGGGTGGGTTCAACAGGCGCCGCGACGGGCTGCGGCGGTGGAGCGCTCGGCGTCGTAGGGGCACAGGCGCTTACAATCACCATCACAGCAAGCAGAACGGCAAGAATACTCAGTTTCACGTTGTTTGTCTCCTTGTTATAGTTTGTATGGATGTCTCACATCCAATTGCTGACGTATCGCTGCATACTTTATGCATATTCTATACAAACCTTATACATTGCTGTATAAGCTTTCGATGTAAACTTTCTTCCAATCGCGCGCGGCTCCGTACGGACATGACAGGAGTCATGGCGGCAGCCCTGGCGCCGGCATAGAATGGAGCTAACTGCGGCTTTCGGATCACCTTCGGTAGAAATCGACTCATGCTGCGCTATTACGGCGCCGGCGCGTTCGCCGCCTTTCGCCACCGCAATTACCGCCTGTGGTTTGCCGGCCAGCTCATCTCCCTGGTCGGCACCTGGATGCAAAACATCGCTCAGGGCTACCTGCTCTACACCCTGACCGGTTCAGCGGCCACCCTGGGCTATGTCGGTTTCCTGGCGGGGCTGCCTTCCTGGCTGCTCATCGTCTACGGTGGCCTGATCGCCGACCGGATGCCGCGCCGCACGCTGCTGGTGATCACCCAATCCGCCAAGATGCTGCTGGCGTTTGTCCTGGGCGGGCTGGTCTTCGGCAACTGGGTGCAGCCCTGGCACATCCTGGGGTTGGCGTTGCTCCTGGGCGTGACCAATGCCTTTGACACCCCCGCGCGCAAAGCCCTCGTCGCCGATCTGGTGCCGCGCGCAGACCTGACCAATGCGATTGCACTCGGTGACGCCATGTACAACGTCAGCGTGATCATCGGCCCGGCCGTCGGTGCGGCGGTGTACGCGCTGACCGGGCCCAGTTGGTGCTTCTTCCTGAATGGTGTGTCGTTCAGCGCGGTCATCGCAGCCTTGCTCATGATGCGGGTCCCCGTCCAGCCGGCGCCGGCGCAGCGCGGCTCGGCGCTGACTGCGATTGCGGAAGGACTGCGGTATGTGCGCGGCAGCCGCCTGATCCGGACCTTGAACGCCGGCGAATTCCTGATCAGCGTCTTGGGGTACGGTCCCATCATCCTGCTGCCGGTCTGGGCAGTGAAGGTGCTGAGCGGCGATGTCACCACCAACGGGCTGCTGCTCTCGGTGCATGGGATCGGCGCCGTTCTCGGCGGCCTGCTGATTGCAGTCGCGGCCAGTCGCAATGGCCGCGGCAAGGTGTGGACGTTGGGCAGCCTGCTGATGCCGCTTGCGATGGCCGCCTTTGCCTTTTCGCGCCACCTGCCGTTTTCCTTAGCTTGTTTGGGCCTGATCGGCATGGCCCAGGTGGCTATGTCGACCAACAATGCCGCGCTCATACAAGCCAGCGTGCCAGACGAGCTGCGGGGTCGGGTGATGGGCACATATGCACTCACCTACGTGGGCGGCGAACCGCTGGGCGCACTCGCAGTGGGACTGCTGGCCGACCGAACCAGCGAGTCGTTCACCTTTAGCGTCTGTGCGGCCGGTCTGCTGCTGTGGGCGGCATTCATCTGGTGGGCGCGTCCCGAAATACGGGAGGCGCAATAGGCGACTTGCGTGCCGCGGAGGCAGACTTGGAATCCGGCGCAGCAAGAGGCGTGTATGGGAGTGCTTGTCGCCACAAGAAGCGATTCACACAAAGGGAATATACACCACGGCAAACCCACGCTTGCCGTGATATAGTATTGTTTCCCGTGCTGAACGAGCTTCGGGGCAAGCAAACCATTAGGAGACACACATCGTGACGAAAATCCCACCTGCAGCCCAGGTGCTCATCGACTTCAAGCCCCGGCATGACTTCTTCATCGGGATCGACTCGGACGGCTGTGCATTCGACGTCATGGAACTGAAGCAGAAAGAGTGCTTCACTCCTGCCACCATCCGGGCCTGGGACCTGCAACCTATCTCCAAATATGCGCGCGAGGCCGCGGAGTGGGTGAACCTCTACTCCCAATGGCGCGGGGCAAACCGCTGGCCCAACTTGGTGAAGGTGTTCGATCTGCTCGCCGAACGACCCGAGGTGCAGGCGCGCGGGGTGCAGGTTCCCGAGGGCAAGGCGCTCAAGGAATTCATGGCCTCGGGCTATGCGCTGAGCGAGGGAGGGCTGAAGTCCTACATCGCGGCCGGGCACGGGGACGAGGAGCTGTGGCGCGGGCTGGAGTGGACGCGAGACGTTGATCGTTCGGTCAAGGAGATGGTGCGTGGGGTGCCGCCCTTCCCCATGGTGCGCGAGAGTCTGCAGAAGCTCCAGGACAAAGCCGACATGATCGTGGTCTCGGTGACGAACTCCGAGACGCTGCGCCGCGAGTGGGGCGAACACGGCATCGCCCGGTATATGTCAGTAATCGCCGGACAGGACATGGGCTTAAAGCGGCAGCATCTCGAATGGGCAGCCAAGGGGAAATACCCGAACGATCGCATCCTGGTGCTCGGCGATGCGCCGGGCGACCGCGACGCAGCGAAGGCCGTGGATGCACTCTTTTTCCCGATCAACCCAGGCGCCGAGGAATTGTCGTGGCAGCGCTTCTACGATGAGGCATCCGATAAGTTTCTGAACGGCACGTATGCCGGCGCGTACGAGACTGCGCTGATCGCTGAGTTCGAGAGGCTGTTGTCGGACACGCCTCCGTGGAAGAAGACACCCGGCAACTGAAGTTGCGGCTACCATTACAAAGTCTGCCTGCGCAGACTGGACACTTCGGAACACAACGGCGCACGAAGGCAATTCGTGCGCCGTTGTATTTAATCTCCGTGCAGATCAGTCCTGGATGAGCCCCCGCAGCAGCTTCAGGTTCTCCACATCCTCGTGCATGTCCTCGCTCTTGGGCGTCTCCAGGATCATCGGCGTAGCCGCGAAGCGCGGGTCGTTGAGGAAGAAGCCGAACGCGGAGAGGCCCAGCTCGCCGGTGCCGATGGCGTCGTGGCGGTCGACGCGCGAGCCCAACGGCTTCTTGGCGTCGTTGAAGTGGAAGCACTTCAGGCGGTCCACCCCCAGCAGCCGATCGAATTCGTCCATCGTCGCTGCGTAAGTCTCCGGCGTACGGATGTCGTAGCCGGCCACAAAGATGTGGCATGTATCCAGGCAGAAACCGACCCGCTCCGGCGCGGCCGCACCGTCCAGCATTTTCCGGAGCTGTCCAAACTGATAGCCCAATGTCGTGCCCTGGCCCGCAGTGGTCTCCAGCAGCGTCAGCGTCTTGTAGCCCGGCGTGGCCGCGTGGGCCCGGTTCAGGCCCGCGGCGACGCGCGCGATACCGGCTCCCTCGCCGCTGTTCATGTGCGCGCCGGGGTGCAGCACCACGCCCAGGATGCCGAGCTGCTCAGCGCGGGTGAGCTCATCGACCAGGGCGTTGACCGATTTCTCCCACAATGCGTCGTCGGGGGTGCCCAGGTTCAGCAAATAGGCTGCGTGGGACACCACGGGACGGATGCCGGTGGCAGCCTGCGCCTGGAACCAGCGCTCGATCTCCTCCGGCGCAGCCGGCTTTTGATCCCAGCGGTTCTGGTTTTTGGTGAACACCTGCATGGTGTTGATGCCGATGGAGTGCGCCCGCTCGAAGGCCAGGCTCAGGCCGCCGGAAACTGACATATGTGCGCCGAGTAACACGCTTTCTCTCCTTGCGAACGGTTCAAGGTTCAAGGTTCAAGGTTCAAGGTTCAAGGTTTAAAGTTAGAAAGCCGCGTGACCTTCAACTTTCAACCTTGAACCTGTAACTGACTCAACCTGCGGCCAGGGTGAAGTGGTCAACGCCCGCGGCGCGATCTTCGATGCGGGCCAACAGGAAAAGCAGGGATGACAGCCGGTTCAAATAGCGCAGCGGGGTATCGTCCCGCACTTCTGCCTCGTGGGTCAGCCGGGCAACCAACCGCTCGGCACGGCGAACGACAGTGCGCGCAATCTCAAGAGCCGCACCGCCCACGCTGTCGCCAGGGACAATGAACGCCTTGGGCATCTCGACGTCCGCACCCAGCGCGTCGGTCGTCTGCTCCAGCCAGGCCAGCCGCTCGGCGGCCAACCAGGGCGGCCGCTTGACGGTCTCGGGCAGGGTGGCCAGATCAGCCATCATCGCGTAGAGATCGCGCTGCACCGTCACGATCGCCTCGCGCACGCGCGCATCCTGCGCCTGCGCCCGCGCCATGCCCAGGAAGGCCGACACCTCGTCAACGGTGCCATACGCCTCGGGACGCAGCGCATATTTCGGCACCCGTTCGCGTCCCAGCACGCCGGTGAAGCCATCGTCACCCGTACCGGTGTACCATTTGACATCCATTGGACTTCACTCCCACGTCGAATCTGATCTACCGGATGACGACTGAACAATCCAGCGGATTGTTTTTACTGGACAGCCGGGTCGTAGCTGCCGGCCATCAGGCGCTCGGCAAAGTGCTTGCCGCGCGGCATGCCGCCCGTGCGCATCTGATGGGCCACAATTCGCGCATCATACAGAACCCGGTGATGCTCCACCTGCCAGCACCGATCCTTCCACGTCAGGATCGCGTACGCCGCCCGCGTGTCGCCATCCATCGGCAGGCCCACGCTGGCAATATCCACCAGGGTGCGACCGTCCCACTGACGCACGAACGGGACATGCACATGGCCGAAGGCTAACACGGCCCAATCCGGATCACCGTCGGCAGCAAGCAGCTCATCCAGATCGGCCTTCGCCATCTTGGGCATGATGGGCCGATCAAGGTCGCTGGGGTTGGCGTGCACCGCCAGCAGAGTATGGCCGGGAGCCGGCGTGATACGGTGGGAGAAGGGCAATTCGGCCAGGTAAGCAGCGCGCTGGGGGCCAAGCTGCTGATTCATCCAGGCCAACAGCGCAGCAAAGCGCTCTGCGTTCTTGCCGGTTGGCGCCTCTGGCAGATAAGGGCCGAAAAACGCATCGGTGTTGCCCTGGACGACGGCGGCATCCAGGGCTTGCACCCGGTCGACGACCTCGGCCGGCCAGGGGCCCGACCAGGCCAGGTCGCCTGCAATAATAACCTGATCGAACGGGCCACACCGCGCCATGTCGGCCAACACAGCCTCCAGCGCCACGATATTGCCGTGAATGTCAGACAGCAGTGCAACGCGCGTCATTGCGTGTCCTCCGTCGTCAGCCAAGAAGCGGCCCGCCTACTCGCGAATCAGAGCCGCACCCAGCGCCTTGGGCCCTGCGTGCGCAGCAAACGCCGGCCCGACCTCCGCCACCAAGATCTCTCCGGCGCTTCTGTTGGTCAGCACGGAAAATCGCTCGACAAGATCAGACGCCACCTCACACCCGCGTGTGTAGGCCGTGCCCAGCGCAGCAATCGGCAGGCGGTCTCGCACCTCGTCTTCCAGCCGCTGCAACGCGCTGCGAGTCGAGCGGGTGATTCCAACCAGGTGAAACTCGCCGTTGGACATCTCCAACACAGGCTTGACCCGCAGCGTCCGTGCCACGCGGTCGACAATCGGAATAATACGATCCAAGCGTCCACCGCGACGCACCCACTCCAGAGTGTCCAAGACAAAGAAGATGGAGGTTCGCGTCCGCAAATTCTCGACTGCGTTCTGGATGAACTCAGCACTGCGGCCGGCCAACGCCTCTTTGGCCGCCGCCAACACCTGCAACCCCATGCCGAGCGAAAACGAGCCGGTGTCTATCACGCGCACCTGCGAGCCGAACTCCTGCGCGGCGGCCCAGGCGGCGTTGTACGTGCCGCTGGCCCTGCTGGGCAGCGTCAGGCAAACCACATCGTGACCGGCAGCTACCAGCTTCTGAAAGGCACGGTAGAAGGTGCCGGGAGCAGGGGAAGAGGTGGCCGGGGCCTGGGCCGAGTCACGAACGCGCTGCCAGAACTCCTCATTGGTTAACTCGTCGCTGGAGATCGACTCCTGTCCGAATCGCACAAAGACCGGCACGATTGTGATTCCATATTGGTCGACCAGGGCAGGCGACAAATCACACCCGCTGTCGGCGACAATGCGCACGCTGTTCATGATCTCCTCCCCAAAACGCCGAGGTGCAGGAAAATTAAAAACCTAAGCGGCAGTCACTGCACGCTTCAACTTTGCCTCATTATACCATTCCGTGCCGTAAGCGCAATCACGAAAGCCCGGATTCCAGCACATCTCAATACAACCTACATTGAGATGTGCTGATCTTGCCGCGGCAAGATTGCCGCAGGCCCTGCCTTATGTTAGAATCGGTGTCATAGAATCCGGCATGCGCCGCGGAGGTAAACCATGAGGCCAAAAATCGAAGACACGTGGTTCGGCAGCATCACGGTGGAAGGCAAGCGCTACGAGCATGATATCGTCATCCGGCTCAGCGGCAAGGTGCGCAAACGCAACAAGCAGCTCTCCAAGGC
Source organism: uncultured Anaerolineales bacterium (assembly GCA_964513075.1). GTDB lineage: Bacteria > Chloroflexota > Anaerolineae > CG2-30-64-16 > CG2-30-64-16 > DAOUBP01. Next base: position 10,226 of record CAZELR010000075.1, on the reverse strand, counting down.
GGTCTATGGGACTGCGCACATCCTCAGCCTGGCTGAGATCAAGGAGCTCCATCGCAAGAAGGCTGAGCGCTTGGTCATCGGCACGGGCCAGGAGGGCCAGGTGGAGCTTTCTCCCGAGGCCGCGGACTTCCTGAGCAAGAATGGCTGCAAAGTCGAGTTGAGCCCCACGCCCGAAGCGCTCAAACTGTGGAACAAAGCCGAAGGCAAGACGCTCGGTCTGTTCCACATCACCTGTTGATCTTAGGTTGACGATATGGCGATAGCGATCATCGTACACGGCGGCGCGTGGGATATCCCCCCGGCGCTGCACGGAGATCACGAAGCGGGCTGCCAGGCTGCGGCCGCGGCAGGCTGGGCCATTCTGACGCGCGGCGGCTCGGCCCTGGACGCCGTAGAGGCCGCTGTCCGCGTCATGGAAGACCATCCCGTGTTTGATGCCGGCACCGGCTCGCATCTCAATGCAGACGGTTTCGTGGAGCTGGACGCAGGCATGATGGACGGCCGCACGCTGATGGCCGGCGCGGTCGCGTCGGTGAAACGGGTGGCCAATCCCATCAGCCTGGCCCGCCGCGTGCTGCACGACAGCCCGCACGTCTTTCTGACCGGCGAAGGCGCCGAGCGGTTTGCAGCCGCGGCCGGTCTGCCGCTGTGCGAGCCGGCTGAGCTGGTGGTCGAACGCGAGCAGGCGATGTGGGAAGCGAGACGAAGGACGAAAGACGAGCGACGAAAGGAATTTGGCGCCGATACGGTGGGCGCGGTGGCGTTGGATGCGGCCGGCGATCTGGCGGTGGGCAACTCCACCGGCGGCACCTTCTTCAAGTATCCCGGCCGCGTGGGCGATACACCGATTATCGGCTGCGGGCTCTATGCCGATAACACCATGGGCGCGGCAGCATGCACGGGCGTGGGCGAGCAAATCATGAAGACCGTCCTGGCCAAAACCACGGTGGATCAAATCGCCTTGCTGGGGAATGCGCAGACCGCGGCCAACGTAGCCATCGCGTATTTCCGTCACCGGGTAGACGGCCAGGGCGGCGTCATCTGCATCTCGCCCACAGGACAGATCGGTTTCGCCCATAGCACACCGTATCTGGCCCATGCGTATCGCTGCGAAGGGATGCCAGAGGTCGTAACAGCGCTTCGGGTGACGAGGTAGCGATGTTCCAAAAGCGAGTCCAGGTAATCATCACGGGGCGGGTGCAGGGGGTAGGTTTCCGCGGCAGTTGCCAGCATGCAGCAGTCGCGCTGGGCCTCACAGGCTGGGTGCGCAATCGGTGGGATGGCTCAGTGGAGGCGTTGTTCGAGGGGCCGGAGGCCAAGGTGGACGCCATGCTGATGTGGTGCTACCAGGGACCGCCGATGGCAGACGTGATGAGCGTGGAGATCATGATACCGGCGGAAGCGCCGCCGGAACCCGGCTTCCGGGTGCGCTGACCGGCGGAGCTTCCCTTTGACTACCCCCCTTCCTGTTGTGATCTACACCGACGGCGCGTGCTCCGGGAATCCCGGCCCCGGCGGGTGGGCCGCGATCTTGCGTTTCGGACCGCACGAGAAAGTGCTGCAAGGCGGTGCGTCGCTGACCACCAATAACCGCATGGAGCTGCGCGCGACTATCGCCGCATTTCAGGCATTGACGCGGCCATGCGTGGTCGAAATTCACACCGACTCGGAGTATGTCAAAAAGGGGATCACCGAGTGGCTGCCCGGTTGGGTCAGCAACGGCTGGCGCACGAAGAATAAGCAGCCGGTGAAGAACCAGGATCTTTGGCGTGCGCTGCAAGCAGCCATCCGGCCGCACCGGGTGACCTGGCACTGGGTGAAGGGACACGCGGGAGACGAGTTCAACGAACGCGCCGACCAGCTCGCCGTGTCGGCCCTGAATATCATCGGCGTGCCGGGCAAACCCGATTTGGGAGAGGCGGAAACGATGGTGCCTGTTTGACGAAGGATGAAGGACGAGAGACGAAAGGTCAAGTTGATGGATTCGTCGTTCGTCATTCGTCATTCGTCTTTTATCGGAAACACACATGGACGACATGACAGTGGATGACTACAGCGAGATGATCGGTGAAACGCCGGCTTTGATGAAAGAGAACGACCTGGAATTGGCTGCGTTGGGCGGGCCGGCCGCGGAGCTGAGCACCGGGCTGATCCTGACGTGGCGAAACAAGCTGGTGTTCGGGCTGGAGCCGCGCGCGCTTCCGCTGGGTGCGCGCGGGCGCACGGATATCGCCGCGTTTACAGGCATCGGGGGCCACCTCGACCCGGGCGAGGGTTGGACGCAGGCTGTCGTACGCGAGGCGATGGAGGAAGCGTGCATTCCGATCTCGCTGGGCGACAGCGCCGTCACCTACTTCTGCCAGGAGGGCGCCACACCGCACCCCATCGCCTATCACTGGGCTGAGGCGGTGCGCCCCCTGTTGGTGTGGCGGGCGGTCTTCAACCTGCGGCGCGGACCGAAACGGGAACTGACGCCGGTGACCATGGTTAACGCCGTGTTTCGGGCTGCCGCGCTGGGCGAGCCGGCGCCCGCCGCGGAGATGTACGGGTTGATCCTGCTGGATCAGGAGACCTTGCTGCACGCTTACGCCGAACCGCGGCCGCTCAGTGAACTGCTGGCGCTGGGCGCACGGATCATCGGCCAATCGTTACCGCCGGAAACGCTGTTGGCTCCAGGCGGCAGTGCGTACTTCTACGCGCAGTGGCTGGCGTGGCAGGCAGAATGTTAAAGGTTCAAGGTCGATGAGCTTGATACTGGCTGTTGAAACCTCTTGTGACGAGACGGCTGCCGCAGTGGTCGAGGACGGGCATCGCATCCGGTCCAACGTCGTCGCATCGCAGATCGAACTGCACCGGCCCTACGGCGGTGTTTTCCCCGAGATCGCATCACGGCAGCACATCTTCGATATCGTGCCGGTGATCGCGCGCGCTATGTCCGACGCGGGCCTAGCCTGGGACGATCTGGCGGCCCTGGCAGTGACGCGCGGACCAGGGCTGGCGGGTTCGCTGCTGGTGGGCGTGAACACTACCAAGGCGATCGCGTGGGGCCGGGGCCTGCCCATCGTAGCGGTCAATCACCTGGAGGGACACCTTTACTCCAACTGGCTGGATGAGGGACACAAGATCGACCCGGCAGCAATCACCCGGCCCAGCCTGGCCGCGCTGGACGCGGCAGGTCAGGCGTTTCCGCTCTTGATGTTGATCATCTCTGGCGGCCACACCGAGCTGATCCTGATGCACAATCACGGGCACTACCAGCGGCTGGGTGCAACCCTGGATGACGCGGCGGGCGAGGCGTTTGATAAGGTGGCGCGGCTGCTGGGGCTGAGCTATCCGGGAGGACCCGCCATTCAGCAGGCCGCCGAGGGCGGGAATCCGGCCGCGTTCTCCTTCCCGCGCGGACTGACCAACGCTGCGACCCAGGCCGACCATCGCTATAATTTCAGCTTCAGCGGGCTCAAGACCGCAGTATTGCGCCAGGTGCGCGAGCTGGGCAGTGATCCGGCCAACCTGCCTGTCGCCGATCTGGCGGCCAGCTTCCAGACAGCCGTGGTGGACGTGTTGGTGAGTAAGACGGCGGATGCTGCGCGCACATTCGGCGTCGCCAGGATCTGCGTGTGCGGCGGCGTCTCGGCCAACAAGGCGCTGCGTGCGGCCGTGGCCACGCGGCTGCCTGTGCCAGTTTCCATCCCACCCCTTTTCCTGTGCACCGACAACGCCGCCATGATCGGCGCGGCCGCGCACCATCGCCTACGAAGCGATGGCCCAAGTGCGCTGGATTTCGATGTGGAGCCAAACTTAGGGTTGAAGGTTCAAGGTTGAGAAGAAGCCGATGGCCTTTCAACCTTGCACCTTCCACCTTCGACCCCCTACACCTCTTTCCACACCTTCCCCAAACTCTCGCCGTACACCTTCAGCTCCCATTCGTTGAAGTAGCCGAACGGCGTGATCCACACCTCGTAACCGGTGGCGCGTAAGCGGTCGGCCAGCTCGGTGATAAGGTTTGACGCGAACTGTGGCTCTGCGTTCTCGCCGCCCAGGTGCGTGAAGGAATGCAGGACGACGCGCATCAGGCCGCGCTTGTTGGCCAGCCATTTGATGTTCTTCAACGCCTTGCGAAAGACGTCGTCACGCGCGGCGGCGTCCTTGGCCTCCACCTGCATGAAGACCACCGCCGCGTCGGTCACGGTTTCCTCCGCCTGCAGATCCTCGACATCTTCCAGCGTCTTCGAGTAGGACCGCCACCAGAAACGCTGCGCCATAAACATCAATAAACGCATCTCACACCCCTATGCTAGCGCTCGGTTTTTACCCACATCGATTTTCCATCGCTTACCACCTCGATGCGTCCGTTCAGATCGGTTCGCAGCATCTCAATGCCGGCCAAGCGCTCCAACACGGCCGGGTGCGGATGGCCGAAGTGATTGTCGGCCCCGACCGAAATGATCGCCACCTGCGGGCTCACAGCGGCCATGAAAGCCGCCGAAGTCGCGCTGTTGCTGCCGTGGTGGCCGACCTTCAGCACATCGGCGCGCAACGGTGCACCGGTCGCGATCAACACCTCCTCGGCCTCGCGCTCGGCGTCACCGGTGAGCAGCAGGCTGATCCGGCCGTACTCCAGGCGCAGCACAGTGGCATTGTTATTGTCATCGGAGGCGGTGCCGGTCAGCGGCTCGGGGCCGGGGTTGAGCACGTTCACCAACAGGTCGCCCACGGCGAAGCTGCTGCCGCGCTGGGCATAGCGGCGCGGAACCGCTGCACTGCGCAACCCTGCGAGCCAAGGCTCGGCATCCGGCGCCAGATCCGATTGCGGGACATCCAGCACCTGCGCAATGCGGTACCGCTGGGGCAGCGCAACCAGGCCGATCATGTGATCGGCGTCGGGATGAGTCAGCACGACCAGGTCCAGGCTTCGATCCCAAAATGGCAGCACCGCGCCCAGTTCGTTGAGCAGCGCCGTCGGACTGGGACCGCCATCCACCAGGATCTGCCGGCCGTCGGGCGCCACCACCAGGATTGCGTCCCCCTGGCCCACATCCAGGAAATAGACATGCAGCTTGCCGTCGGGCAAGCCAGCCAGCGCCAGCCAGGCCACAACGGCCAGCACCGCCAGGCCCGCCACCCACCGCCAGCCCGCAAAGGCCCGCTTCAGCCACGCCATCAACATGGGACGCAGATTCACCTGATTCCCCTGATTGGTTCAATATCACGTCGGCACGTTGACACGCACCACGCACCACGCACCACGTTTCCCGTTTCACGCCTCACACCTTATACTATGCCTCGCTCAGGTCATTTGTCAAGAGAGGTAAGGTGAGGCATGAAGATACTCATTGCAGCAGACATGGAAGGGATCACAGGGGTGGTGCACAGCGACCAGACCAACCCGACCCACGCCGAGTATGACCGGTTTCGCCGGCTGATGACGGGCGACGTCAATGCGGCGATCCGCGGGGCCTATGCGGGCGGCGCCGATGAGGTGATCGTCAGCGACGGGCACTGGGACAACCGCAACATCTTGATCGAGCAGCTCGACAGCCGGGCGCGGCTCAACTCCGGCTCACCCCGGCCGTTTTCGATGGTGCAAGGGGTCGAAAGCGGCGTGGATGCGGTCTTCTTCATCGGCTATCACGCCCGGGTCGGCACCGAAAACGCGATCCTGGATCACACCTGGTCCAGCGGTCGGGTGAATGGGGTCTGGCTGAACGGCGAGGTCGTGGGAGAAATAGGCTTGAACGCGGCCGTCTGCGGGCACTTCGGTGCACCGGTGGTGCTGATCTCCGCCGACCAAACCGCCTGCGCGGAAGCCACGGCGCTGTTAGGACCCATCGAGACGGCAGTAGTCAAGCAGGCCACCGGCCGCACTTCGGCCGAGTGTCTGCCGCCCGAGGTCACCGCGCTACTGATCGAGCAAGCCGCGACGCGGGCGGTCCGCCGGGGAGCTTTCGGCCAGGCGCCCGCGCCGTTCCGCATCACGGCCCCCATCACCGCAACGATTGAATTCATCCGCTCGGAGATGGCCGACGCGGCGGCCATCATGCCCGGCGCACACCGGCTCGCAGGCAAGCAGGTGGCATACACCGCTGCAGACATGCCCGAAGCGTATCGTGCGTTCCGTGCGCTGGTAAGCATGGCCAGCGCTTGAAGAGAATTAACGGAGATCCTCAGCAGCGCGTTGTTGCAGCCACAGCCGCTCGCCGTCCGTGATCACTTCCAGGATGGCGTCGGGCGGCGCCCGCAGCGCGCCGCGCGCGGCCAAAAGCGCGGCCACATCGGGCGGATAAGTGGTTTCCTGGGGCCACAGAACCAACTGGGGGTCGGCCGCAGCCAGGAACTCGGTGGTGGGCCATGCGCCAGTGTCGGGACCAGGCGCCTTGAGCAGCGTGACATGCACGTCGGCGTTGCGAGCGAGCAGGTTGGACTGCGTATCGACCGAGAGAGCCGTGGGCAGGATCACGCACAGCCGGCCATACGCTAGTGCCAGGACCGGCTGAACATCGGATGGCAGCAGCGTCAGCGTCACTTCTTCAGCGAGAAGGATGCTGGCGCCGGCGGTCAATTGCGCAGGGTCGATCGTCTGTGCCGCGGGCCAGCGGCTGGCGCCGGGCGGACCGATCGCCGCGTCCACGCCGCGACCAGGACGGCGCAAAAGCGGCTGCGCCGCATCTGCCAACGCCTCCCCATCACCCCAGCCGTTCCACAGCCAAACCTGCTTGCCAGCGGGTGTCACTATCAGGGCCGCCTCACCGCCCGCGCCCGGCACAAAAAACAGATGCAGCCGGCCATCCGGCAGCGCTTGAAATACCGTCACTCCCAGCCAGACCGGCAGCGCAATCGCCGCGACCCAGGCAGAAGCGCGGCGAGTGGAAATCGTCGTCCAACCGCGCTGGTAGGCTGCCCGCCACAGCACGACCGCACCCAAGGCTACCAGGTAGACCAGGGCTGCCGCCCGGCCTAAGCGGCCGGTTTCCACCGACGCCAGTGGCAAGGATGCAGCCAGCCGCACCACCACCGTTGTGTAGGTCAGGAACAGCCAAGGAATCACGGCCAGCACCCGGCCCAACGGCTCCCAGATGAGTCCCAGGATCATTGTGGCCATGCCGCCGGCCATGATGGGCGGCTGCGCGGGCAAGATCAAGAGGTTAGTGAGCAGCGCGATCAGCGACAGCCGGCCAAAGTAGTAGACGATGAGCGGCAAGGTCAGCACCTGGGCCGCCAACGTCACAATCAGCGCGTTGGCCAGAAAGCCGGACGCCTGCGGCGCGCGCTTGACAGGCAGCCGCCGCGCCAGTACGCGCCGAAAGCCGGCCTGGATAGGGGGAGCAAACAAAATTAAGCCCAGCGTAGCTGCAAAACTAAGTTGGAAGCCGGCATCCCACAGCGCCAGTGGGTTCAAGGCTGTCATCAATACTGCGGAGGCGCACAAAGAAACATAGGCTGTGTTTTGTCTGCCCAGATAGACCGCGAAGACATAGAGCATGCCCATCAGCCCGGCACGCAGCGCAGGCGGATCCGCGCCTACCAGCAACACGTAGAACGCGATCCCGACCATCACCAACCATACTGCCCGCCGCTTACCCACCAGGCGGCTCACTGCACCCATCAGCACACCCGAGAACAGCGCGATGTTGCTGCCCGAGATCACGATGACGTGCGATGTCCCGGTGGCAACAAAGGCCTCGTTCACATCGTCGGGGATGCCGCCTTCGATGCCGAGGAGCATGCCGTTGGCCAGCGCAGCAGCCGGCTCCGGCAGAGAACGGTTCAATAGCGCGGCGCAGCGCGCCTTCAGTTCGAACAGCAATTGCCAGAAGCGTTGGCCCTGGCCTGTGCCCACCCGCTCAACGCGGGCGCGCCGCATCAAGCTGTAGATGCCCTGGCGAGCCAGGTATGCAGCGTAGTCAAAATCATCCAGTACGGGCGGTGTCTGAAGGATGCCGGCGACACGCAAGCGGTCCCCGTAACGATATTCAGGGTAGCGCGGGACCTGAACCAACAGATCGCCATGCACGGCATGGGATCGACCATCGATGGTAACCTTCTCGGCCCGCAAGCGGTAGTCGGTGCGCGCATCGCGTATGTTGGGATAGCCGTTTACCACCCCTTCTACGGTCGCCCTTGCTGCGCTCGCCTCCTCGCCATTGTAGAATGCCAGATGCTCCGGAGTCGGGCAGGCCGCGTAGAGTTGCGCCTGATACCGCCACGCGCCCAAAACCAAAAAGAGGGCTATCACGGCTGCGCGGCGCCACGCCGGCCGGCGCCGGACCGCGAGGCTGAACACCGTGACGCCCAGAGCCAGCACGGCGAATGGCCAGCCGGCCGCAGTGCAGCCCAAGATGCCCGCACTCCTGAGGGCATACGCCAAGAAGAGGCCGCCGGCCCAGGCGACGGTGAGGTAGACGAGCAGCACGGTTACCCCTCTCTCGGGGCGATAAACGTCCGCGATAGCGGAGCATTGAAGCGAACCGGTTGGCAAGGCCGGCAGAACTGCCTCTGCGCCTCCTATTTTCGCACGATCGACGCAGCCACGCAAGCCGGCCAGCAGGGTGAAGTCATTATGTGGTGTGTGCCCCGCCTGGCAACTGAAGTGGCAGCGTCCGTTGCCGCCACCTTATTGATGGCCCAAAATTGGCTAATACCATGCCTCCACAAGTTATGCTATAATCATGCTGTTCACTGTCACTCACGAAGTGATTTTTGCATTAACTCCTTGATGCAGTCGCGCTGCCGGGGTCAAACGGAGGTGTGAAATGTCCCCAACCGCGAAATGGACCTTCATGGTGTACATGGCCGGCGACAACAACCTCTCAAATGCCGGCGATACCGACCTGGCCGAAATGCGCAAGGTCGGCTCTTCTCCTGACGTCAACGTGATCGTGCAGTTCGATAATGCCGGCAACCGCGGCACACAGCGCTTTCGCGTGCTGCAGGGCGGCAACGACGTGGTGCAATCCCTGAGCGAAACCGACTCGGGCGACCCCCAGGTGCTGCTGGATTTCGTGACCTGGACATGTGACACATACCCCGCCGAGCAATACGCGCTGATCTTATGGAACCATGGCGGCGGCTGGGAACCGTCGGCCATTGACACCATCGCTCAGGATGTGAAGGCAATCGGGTACAGTGATCGTGAGAGCACCGAGCGCGCCGCTTCGCCGTTACGCCGGGCCTTCTTCCGCCCGACCCTTGAAACCATTCTCGGCCTGAATGATCCCCAGGAGCGGGCCATTTGCTCGGACGATGGCAGCGGGCATTCGCTGGATACGGTGGAGCTGGGCAAGGTTCTCGCCAAGGTGGTGACGGTTCTCGGCAAGCCCCTGGACCTGCTGGGCATGGACGCATGCCTGATGAGCAACCTGGAGGTCGCGTACCAGGCCAAGCCCTTCGTCCGCACCATTGTCGCCTCTGAGGAGTCCGAGCCAAACGATGGCTGGCCTTATGAAGCCGTGCTGTCCAGGCTGGCGGCAGATCCGGCCTTATCGGCGGTCGATTTTGCCGCGCATATCGTGCACGCCTACGTCCAGTCTTACATAGACAGGGGCTACTCCGGTGACGTGACCCAGGCAGCTCTCGATCTTTCGCAGTTGGAATCACTTAATACGGCGCTGGATCAGCTCGCCGATGCGTTGTCAGCGCGGCTGCCGCGTGCAGCCGCGCAGATCTGGAAGGCCCACCGGAAGACGAAACGCTTCTGGCACAACACCCTGGCCGACATCGGCAGCTTCGCCGCAGAGATCAAACGGACCACGCGCGATGCGGCGACCAGGCAGGCCGCCGACCAAGTCACCGCAGCCCTCCGGATCGGCGCGGGCGGCTGCGTCATTGCCGAAGCGCACAACGGCAGGGGCGTGACCGCGTGTCGAGGCATCACCATCTATCTGCCCTCCAACCTGGTGGGCATCTCCCGCTACTACAGCGATCTGGAGTATGCCGGCAAACACCGTTGGCTGCAGATGCTTCAGGCCTACGGGAACGCCTGAGTTGTCCAAGAGTGACGTGCGGCGTTGCCTGGCCCGGGCGCCGCACGCCGGGGTGGATTAAGCCCGGAGATGCGTATCATGGCTGTAGAGAAACCCACACAGCGCCCTTGAAGCTGGCTTTCACTTCGCTAGAGGAGGTATCTCTGATGTCCCCACAGTCGTCGTACCAGAATGCCGCTCGTGCCTATGCTGCGGGCGTGCTCGACTTCTTCGCACAGCCCACTGCCGCGACCACGCGGGGAGGCG
>CAZELR010000074.1:13214-18339 GCA_964513075.1 uncultured Anaerolineales bacterium | reverse complement strand
ATGATCTACTTCGACAACGCCGCCACCTCATGGCCCAAGCCGCCCGGCGTGGCCGAGGCGATGACGCACTACATGACGGAGATCGGTGCGAACCCCGGCCGCGCCGGCCATCGCCTGGCCGTGCAGGCCTCGCGCGTGGTCTACGGCGCGCGCGAGGCGGTCGCGGCGCTGTTCCACGCGCCCGATCCCTTGCGCGTGGTCTTCGGCGCCAACGCCACCGAGGCGCTCAACCTGGCGCTGAACGGGTTGCTGCGGCCGGGCGATCATGTCGTGACCTCCAGCATGGAACACAATTCCGTCATGCGGCCGCTGCGCGCTCTTGAGCACACAGGCGTGGGTGTAACGGTCGCTCCCTGCACGCAGACCGGCGAGCTGGATCCGCAGGACCTTGAGGCTGCTATCCGGCCGGAGACCCGGCTGATCGTGCTCAACCACGCGTCCAACGTCGTCGGCACGTTGTTGCCGATCGCCGGGGTGGGGCGGATTGCGCGCCGGCATGGCCTCTTGCTGCTCGTAGACGCCGCGCAGACCGCCGGCGCCTATCCCATCGACGTGCAGGCCGAGGCGATCGACCTGCTCGCCTTCACCGGCCACAAGTCGCTCTGCGGGCCGATGGGCACCGGCGGGCTGGTCATCGGCGAGCGCGTGGACGTGGCGCAGCTCGCGCCACTCAAGCGCGGCGGCACCGGCAGCCGCTCTGAGCACGAGGAGCAGCCCGAGTTTTTGCCCGACCTGTGCGAGAGCGGCACGCCCAACGCCGTGGGGCTGGCCGGGCTGGCCGCCGGCCTGCGGTGGGTGCTGGACCAGGGGGTCGAACGCATCCGGGCGCATGAGCTGGCGCTGACCGGGCAGTTGCTGGCCGGGCTGGCCGCCATCCCCGGCGTCACGGTCTACGGGACTCGCGATGCGCAGCGCCAGACCGCCACGGTCTCGTTCAACATCGCCGGCCTGGAGCCGTCTGAGGTCGGGCTGCGCCTGGACGACGATTATGAGATCATGTGCCGGGTCGGACTGCATTGCTCGCCCGCCGCGCACCGCACGCTGGGCACCTTCCCCCGCGGCACGGTGCGCTTCGGGCTCAGCGCGTTCAACACGGCCGAGGAAGTCGCCGTTGCGCTGGACGCGGTGGCCGCGCTGGCGCGGGAGGCGCGATGAGCGGGGAGGCATATGCCGTGATCCTGGTCTACTCCACCAGCCACGCCATGCGCATCGAGAAGCTCCTGGCGGAGCGAGGGATCGCCTGCAAGATGATCCCCGTCCCGCGCCGCATCAGCTCCGACTGTGGGGTCTGCATCCGCATCCTGCGCGCCGACGTCGAGACCGCCCGCGAGACGGTTGCGGCTGCCAGGATCGCGATCCAGGGCATTGTGGACATCTAGAGAAGCGGGACTTGGCGCCAGAAGTGAGAGTAGAAGTGAGAGTTGCCAACTTTGCGGAAAAGTTGGCAACTCTGATCCGACCTCCCAGGTGAGCACGAAACCAAAGTCACCCCCGAAACCGATTCTGTATCTGCCCCTACTTATGCTCCGGGGTATTCTGTTGTATACTCGCACCCATCTGAACGACGTCGTGAGCCCTGCTGAGCCCTCTGAACTCAGCTAACCCGCCTGTAAGGAGGTGACATGACCCGATGGATGCGCATCCTCCTGGGAATCCTGGGAGCCGGCGCCGCGATCGTGCTGATTGGCCCGTTGCTGGTCCCGGTCCCACCGCTGCGCGATACCGTGCCGCCCGAGCAGTTGGCCGGCCCCGATAGCCGCTTTGCCGCCATCGGAGCCGATGCCGTCGGAGCCGGCGGTGTGAAGCTGCACTACAAGCTGGCGGGCAGCGGTGAGCCGGCCATGATTTTGCTGCATGGCTTCGGGGCCAGCACTTTCTCCTGGCGCGAGGTCATGGCGCCGCTGGCCGAGCTGGGGACCGTGGTCGCCTACGACCGGCCCGCGTTCGGTCTCACCGAACGACCGCTGCCCGGCGACTGGATCGGGGACAGCCCCTACGGTCCCGACGCGCAGGTGGATCAGCTCATCGGATTGATGGACCTGCTGAACATTCGTACAGCCATCCTGATCGGCAACTCGGCCGGAGGTACGGTCGCGGTGCAAACCGCGCTGCGCTACCCCGACCGCGTGACCGCGTTGGTCCTGGTCGATCCCGCGATCTATACGTCGGGCGGCGCGCCTGCCTGGATCAGACCGCTGCTGCGCACCCCCCAGCTCCGGCGCATCGGTCCGCTGCTCGTGCGCCGCATCGGGAGCCAGGGGATGCAGATCCTCGAACAGGCCTGGCACGACCCCGGCAAGATCACCGCTGAGGTGCGCGCCGGCTATCGGCTGCCGCTGCAGGCCGAGAACTGGGATCGCGGCCTGTGGGAGCTGACCGCTGCCGGCCGTGATCTGGCGCTGGCTGCGCGGCTCAACGAGGTGCGCCAGCCCGCGCTGGTGATCACCGGCGACGACGACCGCATCGTGCCCACCGCGCAGAGCATCCGCCTGGCGGGCGAGCTGCCGAACGCCGAGCTGGTCGTCATCCCGGCCTGCGGTCACGTGCCCCACGAGGAGTGCCCCGCGCCGTTCCTGGCCGCGGCGACGCAGTTTATTTCGCAACACAGGGGAGCTGCCCAATGATGAAGGTTGCCTTGATCTGGGGCGCGGCAGGCGGCATCGGCCGTGCGCTCGCCCGTAAACTCCGAGACGAGGGCTGGCAGGTTATCGGCGTGAGCCGGCAGGGCGACGACCTGGCCGGCGTGGCCGATGTTGCGGTCGCGGCCGATGTGGCCGACCCGTTCGCGGTGCAGCGCGCCGTGCTCGCCGCGGGCCAGGAGGCCGGCGAGGCGCATCTGTTCGTCTACGCGGCCGGCGACATTGCGGCCGAGCCGGCCGCCAGGATGGCCCCCGCCGCGTTTCGCCGCATCCTCGATGCCAACCTGCTCGGCGCGTACAACGCGGTGCACCACAGCCTGCCCCTCCTGGCCGCGGACGCGCCCCTGGTATTCATCGGCGCGGTGAGCGAGCGGATGCGGCTGCCGGGGCTGAGCGCCTACGCGGCCGCCAAGGCCGGGCTGGAGGCGTTCGCCGACACGCTGCGCAAGGAAGAACGCAAGCGGCGGGTCATCGTCGTGCGGCCGGGTGCAGTCAACACCGACTTCTGGCAGAAGGTGCCGTTCAAGATGCCGGGCAGCGCCCTGGCGCCCGACGCACTGGCCGAGAAGGTGTTGCAGGCGGTCAACGCCGGCCATCAGGGCGTATTGGATCTCTAGAACGTTGGTCAAGTAATGCCAAGCCACACTTCGCCAAGCCTCCAGTCGCCGCAGGGCGACTTCGCAAAGGTTGCAGCGACCTTGGTCGCCCGTGGTCGCGTCAGCTCGCCAAGCCTCCAGTCGCCGCAGGGCGACTTCGCAAAGGTTGCAGCGACCTCGGTCGCCCGTGGCCGCGCCGGCTCGCCAAGCCTCCAGTCGCCGCAGGGCGACTTCGCAAAGGTTGCAGCGACCTTGGTCGCCCGTGGTCGCGTCAGCTCGCCAAGCCTCCAGTCGCCGCAGGGCGACTTCGCAAAGGTTGCAGCGACCTCGGTCGCCCGTGTCCGCGCCTTGGTCGCCCGTGCCCGCAGTCTCTGGCGGCCGGCGCTCTACCACGGTCGCGGCAAGCGGCCGCCTTTCTTCGAAGGCTGGTATTTCAAGCTGGTGGATGCCGCCGAGCAGCAGCGTTACGCTGTCATCCCCGGCGTCTTCATCGGCCGCGAGCCGAACTCGTCCCACGCGTTCGTGCAGACGCTCGATGGCGCCACGGGCAGGACCGCCTATCATCGCTACCCGTTTGAGGCGTTCCAGGCCGCGCGGGACGAGTTTGATATCTGGGTCGGCCCCAACCATTTTCGCGCCGACCGGATCGAGCTCGCTATCGACCGGCCCGAAGGCCGGATGTCCGGCGAGCTGCGCTTCGCGGGCGGAACGCCCTGGCCGGTGACGCTGGCCTCGCCGGGCATCATGGGGCCTTACACATTTGCGCCCTTCATGGAATGCTACCACGGGGTGCTCAGCTTTGACCATGCCATCGCCGGTGCGCTGTCCATCGACGGCGCGGCGCATGACTTCACCGGCGGCCGCGGCTACATCGAAAAGGACTGGGGCCAGGCGTTTCCAAAGGCCTGGATTTGGATGCAGAGCAATCACTTCGCCCCCGCCTACGGCGCCGCCGCAGGTGCTTGCCTGACCGCGTCCGTGGCGATTATCCCGTGGCTGCGGGGCGCGTTCCCCGGCTTCATCGTCGGTCTGCGACACGGCGGCCAGCTCTACCGGTTTGCCACCTACACCCGCGCAGCGATCGAGCGCCTCGACCTGGACGACACGCACGTCACCTGGCAGATGGCCGGCCGCACTGGGCCCCGCAACACCCTTCACCGCCTGGAGATCGTCGCCTGGCGCGCCGAGGGTGGGCTGCTGCACTCGCCCGAGCGCTCTGCGATGTTGCAGCGGGTGCTGGAGAGCCTGACCGCGCGCATCGATGTGCGGCTGGTTGATGTTTCGGGCGGCCGGGAGCAGGTCATCTTTGAAGGGGTGGGTCGGCATGCCGGGCTGGAGATCGTCGGCCCCATCCAAGACATCCGGAAGTTAGCGCAGGTGACATGATCTGGGATTTTCAAGACGTTCTGTCTCGTCGGCTGCTGTTGTGGTCCGCGCTGAGCATCATCGCCGGCGCGCTGCTTGCTGCGTTCGGTGCGTCCGCCTGGTGGCGCGGCTTCGGTGTGCAGGCGCTGGTCTGGGGCGCCATCGATGCCGCCATCGCCCTGTTCGGGCAGCTTGCCTCTCGCAAACGGCGCGACGCAGGCACGGGCGGTCCGGAGACGTTCGAGCGCGAGGCGCGTAATTTGCGCCGGCTCCTGTGGGTCAACACGGGGCTCGACGTGCTGTATGTCACCGGCGGGTTGGTTCTGGTGTATACTCTCGGCGCGCAAAACCCGTTCATGGCCGGCAGCGGGTGGGGTGTCATCGCCCAGGGCGGCTTTCTGTTCTTCTTCGATCTGTTTCACGCCCTTGCGGTGCCCCGCCGCGAGGCTGCCCTGCCCGCGCTCGATCTCTTTTCCGGCGCCGAGCACGCCGCCTTCCGGCTGAGCGGCAGTCGAAGCCTGAGCG
>CAZELR010000074.1:0-13114 GCA_964513075.1 uncultured Anaerolineales bacterium | reverse complement strand
TTTTCCGGCGCCGAGCACGCCGCCTTCCGGCTGAGCGGCAGTCGAAGCCTGAGCGATAGTCGAAGCCTGAACGATAGCGCCCCGGCCGCGGTGCTCGTGCACGGCTTCGGCGGCACCCCGGCTGAGATGCGCGGGCTGGCCGAGGCGCTCCACCGCCAGGGCTGGATGGTGGATGTTCCCCTGCTGCCCGGCTTTGGGTCAGAGTTTGCCACGTTGACCGAGCGCCGGTACACTGAGTGGCTGGCCGCCGTTGAAGTGGCCGGCCGCGAGCTGGCCGTCGCCGGCCATCGGCCGCTGCTGCTGGTGGGCTACTCGTTGGGCGCCGCGCTGGTGTTGGCTGCCGCACCGACCATTCGGCCCGACGGTCTGGTCGTGCTCGCGCCGTTTTACTGGCCGGAGAAGTGGTGGACGCGGATCATCGAGTTCGTTGCGCGGCCGTTTCTGCCCATCGGCTTTCGGCCCCTTCGCAAGGCTGACCTCGCCGACACCAGGCTGCGCCAGGGCCTGGCCAAGTTCATGCCCGGCCTCGACCTGGACGACCCGTCCACCCAGGCCGCGCTGCGCGATTTTCGCGTCCCGTTGGGCCTCATCGACCAGATACGCGGCCTCTCTCGGCGCATGTTGGACGCTGTGCCGGCCATCGTCGCGCCGGCCCTGGTGGTGCAGGGCACGCGGGACAGCGTGGTGCGCGCCGCACAGACGCGCCGGTTGCTGCTGCGCTTCCCCCATCGCCCGGCGTACGTCGAGGTGGATTCCGAGCATGACCTGACCTTGCCCGAGAACTCGGTCTGGCCCGCGGTCGAGGCTGCGGTTGTGGACTTCGCGCACAGCATAGAGGGGATGGATGCACCGTAAGCTCGTGTTCCGCAACCCCTTTGGGGCCGCCTGGCCGCTGCCGGTGGCCTGGGTGACGGCTTTGCTGGCCATGCCGATCGTGCAGTGGAGCGCCGGTCATCCCGGCCTGATCGCGGGGTCGATGCTCGGCGTGCTGCTCCAGGCATCTCTGGTCATGCTGTTTGTCGCGCAGACCGCGGGCTTCGCTCGTGCGGCGCGCCTCGCCGTTGCAGTCGTCACGCTCGCGTGGAGCTTCGAAGCGCTGGGCGCGCACACCGGCATCCCGTTCGGCGCCTACCATTACACTGCGGCGCTCCAGCCGCAGCTCCTGGGCGTGCCGCTGCTGATCCCGCTGGCGTGGCTGATGATGCTGCCGCCCGCGTGGGCCGTTGCCCAGCGGATCACGGGCCGTACTTCCGGACCAGCCTTCGTGGCCGTCAGCGCGCTGGCGTTCACCGCATGGGACCTGTTTTTGGACCCGCAGATGGTGCACTGGGGGCTGTGGGTTTGGGACGCCCAAGCCCTGTCCGGCGCATATTTCGGCATTCCGCTGGTGAACTTTGCGGGTTGGCTGCTGGTGTCCGCGCTCGTCACCGCGCTGGTCCGGCCCCCGGCGCTGCCGGACCGGCCCCTGCTCGTCATCTATGCCCTGACCTGTCTCATCGAGACGGCCGGGCAGGTGCTGTTCTGGCGCCTCTACGGCCCCGCGCTCTTTGGGTTTGTCGGCATGGGCGTGTTTGCCGCGTGGGCGTGGCGGAAAAGGTAGCGTGCGTACTGCCCGCAATCCAAAATCAAAAATCTAAAATCAAAAATCTCAAATTCAATATACTGCGACCCCTTTTTTAAAGGAGACCCGATGGAATCATCAATTACCTCAGATGTCCTGATTGTGGGAGGCGGAATGGCCGGCCTGACGGCCGCTGCTTACCTTGCGAACGCCGGGCTGAAGGTGCTGCTATGTGAAAAAGAAAAGCGCACCGGGGGACTGGTCAACTCGTTCGAATACCGAGGGTTTGTTTTTGATGGGGGAATCAGGGCCATCGAAAACTCGGGCATCGTCTTCCCGATGCTGAGGCAGCTTGGAATCGAGGTCGATTTCCTCCCAAGCACTGTGTCTGTCGGCATCGGCGGAGACGTGATCAGGATTTCTTCGCCGGACAGCCTGGCTGCCTACCAGAAACTCCTGGAGAAATACTTTCCCGGGAACAAGCAGGATATCGCCGGCATTATTGGGGAGATCGGCAAGGTCATGGACTACATGGATGTCCTTTATGGCATCGACAATCCGCTCTTCCTTGACTTGAAGAACAACCCGAAATACGTGTTCAAGACGATTCTGCCCTGGATGGTCAAATACGCACTCACCATGCCGAAAGTTGGGAAACTGCACGGGCCGGTTGAGGAGCATCTGTCACGGTTTTCCGCCAACCAGGCGCTCATCGATCTGATCGCCCAGCATTTCTTTCAGAAGACCCCGGCGTACTTCGCGCTGAGCTATTTCAGCCTCTACCTGGACTATCGCTACCCCAGGGGCGGAACCGGCGCGTTTGCCCGGGCGATGGAGCAGTTTGTGCTGGCGCACGGCGGTGAAGTGCGAACGGAAACCGAAATCACCGCCGTTGATCCCGGCAGGCGCCAGGCGGTCGATGCGCACGGCCAGGTGTATCGATACAAGAAGCTGGTCTGGGCCGCGAATGCCAAGACCCTTTACCGGATCGTCGACCTGGGCGCGTTGACGGACAGTCGGGCTGCCGGGAATATCCAGGCCCAACAACGGGCCGTGTCGGGGAAAATCGGCGGCGATTCCATTTTCACGCTCTATCTTACCTTGGACCTGGACAAGTCCTATTTTGAAAAGATCTCCAGCGCCCACTTCTTCTATACGCCGTCCGCAGTCGGTCTCTCCAAGGTCCCTTTGCAGGACCTGTTCGCTGATGACCCCTCTCGTCCCGCGGGATTTACCGGCGATCGGGCGCGCATCACCGCATGGCTGAAACGCTACCTGGAGCTCACCACGTACGAGATTGCGTGCCCCGTGCTCAGAGACGATACCCTTGCCCCCCAGGGCAAGACGGGCCTCATCATCAGCTCGCTGTTTGATTATTCTCTGACGCGACACGTCGAGTCGCTGGGGTGGTATGAAGAGTTCAAGAAACTCATGGCGGACCACATCATCGACGTGCTGGATGCAAGCATCTACCCGGGGTTGCGGGCGGCCGTGATCGATAGCTTCACGTCCACGCCGCTGACCATCGAGAAGATCTCCGGCAACTCCGAAGGCGCCATCACCGGCTGGGCTTTCACCAATGACGCCATCCCCGCGGTGAGCAGCCTTCCCAAAGTGGCCAGCTCGGTGCTGACGCCGATTCCGGATACTTACCAGGCGGGTCAGTGGTCCTTCAGCCCGTCCGGCTTGCCGATCTCCATCCTGACCGGCAAGCTGGCCGCGGACCGGATCATCAAGGACCTGGGGTGAGGCCGGTCAACTGCATGCTCACATCCCACACCTGGCGGCCCTTCTGCCGGTCCATGGCATGGGCCGCCGGGATTTCGTCGATGGTCAGGTGAAAGAAGCGGCCGCTCACCTCTGCCAGTTCCGGGGCGGCCGCCAGGGTGTACAACGCCTCTCCGGAGATCGCCGGGTCCTTGAGCATCGGCCCGATGAAGATGCGCTGGAACCATCGGTACAGCGGCCCGTTGTTGTTGCCGATATTCGTCCGCACGTCCCCCGGATGCATGGCATTGATAGTGACGCCCGTGCCTGCCAGCCGGTCGGCGAACTCCCACGTGGTCATCAGTTGCGCGATCTTGGATGCGCCGTAGCTCCGATACCCGTTGTAGCGCCTGTGCGCCCAGTTCAGATCAGCCAGGTCCAGCCCGCCGAACCTGTGGCCCTCCGAATTCACCTGGATGATGCGGGCGGGCGCGCTCTCCTTAAGCCGCTCGAGCAGCAGCTGCGTCAGCAGAAATGGCGCGAGGTGGTTGACACAGAAAACCGTCTCGAAACCGTCCCTTGTGAGGGTTCGGGTCGTCGAGAACAGCCCGGCCGAATTGATCAGCACGTCGATCCGGGGATAATTGCTCAGCAGCGTAGCCGCCGCCCCGCGAACCTGCTCGAGATCGCTGAAATCTGCCGTGACGATGTCGATCTGAACAGGGGATTGCGCCAGGATCTGTTCCCGGACGCTTTTGGCCTTCTCGGGGTTCCGGCACAGCATGACGATGGCCGCGTTCCCCCGTGCCAGTCGTTTCACGGCTTCCAGGCCCACCCCTGACGTTGACCCCGAAACAACACAGACCTTGCCCGCCATGGAAGCGGGTGTGGTTTTCTGGATGGCCCGTCCATTTGCAATGAACATGAGTTCATCGGGTAGTTTGCGCTTGGCCATGGGCTCCTCCCGCTATCCGAAGTGTTTCCGCATGAACTTTCGATAGGGCTTCTTGAAGTGCGGAATCCCGTTGAAGATGTCCCCCCAGAGGTCGTAATAGTCGCGCTGTTCGATGATTCTTCCGTCCTCGTGCAGCACGAGCTTGGTGCTCCCGTAAATCGGCGTGCTGGGCGACTTCTTGAAGACCATGGTCATGGTCCAGTCCATGAGCACGACGTTCGCGTTTTGCGCGATGGTGTGGATATCCATTCGCAGCATCTCACAGCGCTCGGTCAGGCGCTCGCAGAGGGCAACGAATTCCTCGATCCCCTCGATCCGTTGGATGGAGTCCTGGAAAACCACTTGGGGGTGATAATACGGGTAGATATGGGACCAATCGGGTTTGCCGTTCGCATTGTAGGTCTTGGACCATAACACCCTGATCGTATCGACGTTCAGCGTCTCGAGCTGGCCTGGGTCGATCACTGCGGCCGGCGCGGGGCTGAACTGCTCTTCTTGCGTTCCTGTCACAGCCTAGCTCCTGTATACCTGGTTACTGCCACTTGCGTGCGGCCCAAACGCCGGCCAGCACCGTGAGCGCCCCCAACACCGTGCCCCAGGCCATGTCGACCGCGGTGACCGCGATCGGCCAGCGGTCCACGGTCGCCAGGTTGGTCAGGTCGTAGGTCGCGTAGGCCACCAGGCCGAAGAAGGCCCCGCGCAGCGCGGCCCGCCCCGGTGTGGTCCCCGCCCGCAGCGCCGGCTCCACCACGAAGGTAACCAGCCCGGCCACGTAGAGCAGATAGAACGCGCCTGCCGCAGCCAGGTTGGTCTTCTCCGCCAGCAGGAAGCCGATCTGTGTCTGGTAGAACGGCTGGGCGATCAGCCCCAGCCAGATGGCGTCCAGGGCCAGGAAGGCAAGTAACGTGATGAGGTAGGTTTTTGCGGTGCTGCGTCTCATTTCGAGCCTCCTGCGTGCGGCAAGCTCAGCGCTGCCGAACGTGTCTCGCGGCGTCAGGCCTGGGCTACGCGCTGCGTCCACCCGGCCAGGGCGATGAGCAGATCTTGCAGGAAGCCGCGTGCCGCGGCATCCACCAATCTCCTCTCGGCGTCGAAAGCCTGATCGGCGCGCGCCACCAGCACCTCGGGTTTGCTCAGCGTCAGGGCGCCGACGTGCGTCAGCACCTGGCGCAGATTGAGTTGGGCGCGCACTGTGCCGAAGTTGCCGGTGCTGGCGCCCATGATGGCGACGGGCTTGCCGTTTAAAGGAGACTGCGGCGAGCGCGACGCCCAATCGATGGCGTTCTTGAGCGCGCCGCTGATCGAGCTGTTGTACTCGGGCGTGGCGATGAGCAGCGCATCGGCCTGCGCTAGGCCGGTGCGGAACGCCACCACCGCTTCGGAAAACGGCTTCTCGGTATCCTGATTGAATATCGGCAGCAGCGCAAGATCGAAGATCTCCAGCGCCATCCCTGGCGGCAGCAGCTCGACGGCCGCCCGCAGCAGGGCCGTGTTGTACGAGGCCTTGCGCAGACTGCCGGAGATGCCCAAGACGCGAACCGAACCGGAAGTTGCCATCAAAAACCCTCCAACCTGTATGCTTGATTTCAGACGATGCTAGTCTAACCTAGATGGCTCATTTCCAACAAGTTGAGTCAATTGGAATATAGCTTACAGTGCAAACATTAGACATAGGTAATACATAGATTACAAATTCGAAGCGTAATCGTGCAACACGAAAACGCACACATTACTGATAGGAGAGATGATGATGTTGGCGAGACGAAGTGGGACCAAAGTTCTGTTCCTGGCTTTGGCGGCGATCTTGGTATTGAGCCTGCCCCTGGCGGCTGGCGCGGCGATGACGAATGGGATCACCAGCCCGAAGGATGGGGCTGCGGTGAGCGGCAAAGTCGAGGTGAAGGGTTACGCGAGTGATCCCAGCTTCATGAAGTGGCAGTTGGACCTGTTGCCGGGCGGCAATTCTGATGCTGCGGTCTTCCTCGCCTTGGGTGAGCAGGCCGGTGAGTTCAGCTACAGCCTGGACACTGTAGGTCTTCCTAATGGTGAGCACGCCCTCCGGCTGCGGGTGGTGCGCGCTGACAGCAATTACGACGAATACGTCAACAAGTTCACCATCGCCAATGGCGCGGCCCATCAGTCTGCGGCCAAAGACATCGTAGCCACGGCGATCGGTGCGGGCCAGTTCAAGACCCTCGTTGCCGCTGTGCAGGCCGCTGGGTTGGTAGAGGCTCTGCAGGGCAAGGGACCGTTTACGGTTTTCGCCCCGACCGATGCGGCATTTGCCAAGCTGGCCCCGGGCACGGTCGAAGGACTGTTGAAGGATCCCAAGGCGCTGGCTAACATCCTGCTGTACCATGTGGTTCCCGGCGAAGTTAAGGCCGCCGCTGTGAAGGATGGCCTCACCGCTAAGACGCTGCAGGGCTCGACCGTTGCCTTCAAGGTGATGGATGGCAAGGTCATGATCAACGGTGCCAACATCGTCGCAACCGACGTGATGGCCTCCAACGGCGTGATTCACGTCATCGATTCCGTGATCCTGCCTCCTGCGGCTCCGGCTGCACCTGCGGCGACGGCGGTTGTCTCCAAGGATATCGTTGCTACGGCGATCGGTGCGGGCCAGTTCAAGACCCTCGTTGCCGCGGTGCAAGCTGCCGGGTTGGTAGAGGCGCTGCAGGGTAAGGGACCGTTCACGGTCTTCGCCCCGACCGATGCCGCATTTGCCAAGCTGCCCCCGGGCACGGTAGAAGGTCTGTTGAAGGACCCCAAGGCGCTGGCTAATATCCTGCTCTACCATGTGGTTCCCGGTGAAGTCAAGGCCGCCGCTGTAAAGGATGGCCTCACCGCCAAGACGCTGCAGGGTTCAACCGTGGCCTTCAAGGTAGTGGATGGCAAGGTCATGATCAACGGCGCCAACATCGTTGCAACCGACGTGATGGCCTCCAACGGTGTGATTCATGTCATCGATTCCGTGATCCTGCCGCCCGCTGCGCCGGCTGGGCAGATGACGAACGGCATCAGCGCTCCGAAGGATGGCGCGACCGTGAGTGGCAAGGTGGAGATCAAGGGATACGCCAGCGATCCCAGCTTCCTGAAGTGGCAGTTGGATCTGTTGCCTGGTGGCAACCCCAATGCGGCCATCTTCCTGGCAGTAGGTGAGCAGGCAGGCGAGTTCAGCTACATGTTGGACACCGCAGGCCTCCCGAACGGCGAGCATGCCTTCAGGCTCCGTGTGGTGCGGGCTGATAGCAACTACGACGAGTTCGTCAGCAAGTTCACCATCGCGAACAAGTAATCTCGTTTCTAACGGCAAATGCGGGGCGCCTCAAGCGCTCCGCATTTGCCATGTCCGGGTCACATGGTAGAATTCCGAAAAGGATCCCGAAAATCGCGTCAGGAGTTGAGATGGAACAAACACGACTGATCTTGGTCACAGGGGCCACCGGCTATATTGGCGGCCGGTTGGTGCCCCGGCTTCTGGAGGCCGGCTACCGGGTGCGCTGCCTTGTGCGCGACGCCCGTCGCCTGCAGGGTCGGCCCTGGAGCGAACAGGTGGAGGTGGTTGAGGGCGATGCAACGCGGCCCGAAACCCTGCCGCCGGCCATGGCGGGCGTGTGGGCAGCTTACTTTTTCATCCACAGCCTGAGCGACACGCCCAACTACCGGGAGCGGGATATGGCGGTGGCGCGCAGCTTCAGCCAGGTGGCAAAAGCCGCCGGCGTGCAGCGCCTCATCTACCTCGGCGGCCTGGGCGATCCGGCTGCGGATCTATCCACCCACCTGCGCTCGCGTCAGGAAACCGGCGCAGCCCTCGCTGAGGCCGGCGTGCCGGTCACCGAATTCCGCTCGGCTATCGTCGTTGGCTCCGGCAGCCTGTCGTTCGAGATGATCCGCCACCTGACGGAACGGCTGCCGGTGATGATCTGCCCGCGGTGGGTCTTCACCCGCATCCAGCCGATCGCCATTCGCGATGTGTTGAGCTACCTCGTCGCTGCCCTGGCAACGCCGGAGAGCGCCGGCCGGGTGATCGAGATCGGCGGCGCAGACATAGTCAGTTACGGCGATATGATGAAAGGCTATGCCAGGGTCCGCGGCCTGCGGCGCTGGCTGATCCCGGTGCCGGTGCTGACCCCGCACCTGTCGGCACACTGGGTCAACTGGATGACGCCGGTGAACGCCGGGATCGTCTACCCTCTCATCGAGGGGCTGCGCAACGAAGTGGTGGTGCGTGACGACACAGCCAGGCGCATATTTCCTGATATTGAGCCAATGGGGTATGATGCTGCCTTGCGCAAGGCCCTTGCCAACCTCGAAGCGGGCCAGGTGGAGACCAGTTGGGCGGATGGCCTGGCGTCCACCTACGGCGATGTGCGGCCGGTGGAGCTCAGCAGCGACGAGGGGATGCAGATCGAGCGTCGGCAGCGCCTGGTTGCGGCGCCGGCCGAAGAGGTCTTTGCTGTCTTCAGCGGGATCGGAGGGCGCCGGGGTTGGTTCTACGCCAATTGGCTCTGGCGGCTGCGCGGCGTGGTTGACCGGCTGGTCGGAGGGCCCGGCTTCCGCCGTGGGCGCCGCCATCCGGACGAGGTGCGCGTGGGCGATGCCCTGGACTTTTGGCGGGTCGAGGCCGTCGAGTCGGGCCGGCTGCTGCGCTTGCGCGCTGAGATGAAGGCGCCCGGCGATGCGTGGCTTCAATTCGAGGCTCTGCCCCGTGATGCCGGACAGACGCTGCTGACCCAGACTGCATTCATGGCGCCGAAGGGCTTGCCGGGTCTGGTCTACTGGTATGTGCTCTATCCTTTTCACGGCGCGATCTTCGGCAACATGATCCGCGCCATCGCCGAACGCGCTGAGGCTCGCGCCGGACAGCCGCCGGCGCCCGGCGTCGCCCAACGGCCGCAGCAAGCCGGGGCCTGATCGCAAGAACTGAGGAAACACGGAAATGCCAATGCTGGTCCGCCGGAGCCGGCTGGAAGTCGGCATAGATAACGCTCGATTCCCGACGGTTTCAGGATCCAACCTGAACCGCCAGGAGTTCGAGTTTCCGCGCGACTTCCGGGGCGACCTTAATCTTCTGTTCGTGCCGTTCTTGCAGTACCAGCAGCTCGTCGTCAACACCTGGATTCCTTTCGCCGACCAGCTCGAATCTGTCTTTCCTCAGTTCGCGTACTATGAGCTGCCGACCATCGACGAGCTGCCCGCGCTCTCCCGAACCTTCATCAACGAGGGCATGCGGGCAGGCATCCCCAACGCCAGGGCGCGCGAGCGCACCGTCACGTTGTACATCAGCACCGCGCAGTTCATGCGGGCGCTTGGCATCCCCACCAAGAACGAGGTTCATGTTCTGCTGGTCGATCGCCGCGGCGGCATTCTGTGGCGCACGGCCGGCAGCTTCGATGAAGCGAAGGGTGGCGAGCTGGCGCAAGCCATCGAAGCTTATCTGAGTCGCGTTGAAGCATCCCAAATCACAACCCCATAAGGAGAATCAATCCAATGTCTGCACGTAAAGCACCTGTCAACAAAGCATCTGTCAAGGCCGTGGCTGCACCCGCACCCGCGCCCGTACCCGAGAAACAACTGAGCGGGCTGCGGCGCTTCAACCTTGTCATGGGTTTCCTGCACCTGGTGCAGGGGATCCTGATGATCGTGCTCAGCAATGCAACCACCTACCCGATCTACACCAATTTCCTGAAGTTCGATCTGGCTGCCCGCGCGCTGGTGCCCGATCCGAAGCTGGCTTTTAATCTGCCCTTCGGCCCGGCCGTGGCCGTCTTCCTGCTGCTGTCGGCCGTGGCCCATTTCTCGCTCGCTACGTTCGGCTACAACTGGTACAAGAAGAACCTGGTGAAGGGCATGAACCCCGCCCGGTTCTACGAGTACGCACTCAGCTCCTCGCTGATGATCGTGTTGATCGGCATGCTGGTGGGCGTCTGGGACCTGGGCACCATCATCCTGGCCTTCGGCATCAACGCGATGATGAACCTGTTCGGGGTCATGATGGAACTGCACAACCAGACGACCAGGAAGACCGACTGGACCTCCTTCATCTATGGCTGCATCGCGGGCGCTCTGCCCTGGGTCGTGATTGTGGTGTACTTCATGAGCGCGATCAACTCGTCCGGCGCCAAGCCCCCGGCCTTCGTCTATGCGATCATCCCGACCATCTTCGTGTTCTTCAACATCTTTGCGCTCAACATGTACCTCCAGTACAAGAAGGTGGGACGGTGGGCGGATTACTTGTTCGGCGAGCGCGTTTACATCGTGCTGAGCCTGGCTGCCAAGACCGTGCTGGCTTGGCTCATCTTCGCCGGCACCCTCGCGCCGGTGTGAGAAAATGTAACTATTAAGCTGAGTTCACCCGAAAGGAGTTTCGAGCCATGAGGAAACACACAACCACCGTTTGGTCGCTGTTGTGCGTGTTGGCGGCCTTCACCCTGTTGGCCGGCTGCGCACCCGTTCCCGGCGCGCCCGCACAGCCTGCCGCCCCTGCCCCTGCGGCTGCGCCCGCCGAGAGCGGCAAGATCATCCTGCGCGTCGGCACCGGCGACAGCGGCGAGGGCCTCACGCCCCACCAGGAAATCATCAACCGCTTCGAGCAGGCCAACCCGGATATCCTGGTGCAGCTCGAAGCTGTAGCCGGCAACGACTACTACACCCGGCTGTTGACCCAGATCGCAGCCAAGCGGCCGCCGGACATCATGCAGATCGGCGATGATGCGGTGCCCATGTTCGTGGACAAGGGCGCGCTGCTGCCTCTGGACGACTTCATCAAGGGCGCCGATGGCCTCGACACCGGCATCTTCCTGCCCGGCCTGACGGACCCCGGCCGGTGGAACGGCAAACAGTACCTGATGCCGAAGGACTACTCGCCGTTAGGCGTCTACTTCAACAAGAAGGTCTTCGATCAGTTCAAGGTTCCCTATCCGCAGGACGGCTGGACCTGGGACGACCTGCTGGCAGCAGCCCAGGCGCTGACCCAGGACACCAACGGCGATGGCCAGACCGATGTGTGGGGCATCCAGCTCCCCGCATCATGGACCTCCGGGTTTGAGTACTGGGTGGCTGCGGCCGGCGGCCGGCTGATCAGCGAGGATGGCAAGCAGTTCGTGGGCTACATGGACTCGCCCGAGGTGCAGTCTGCGCTGAAGTTCTACGCCGACCTGTACAACGTGCAGAAGGTGGCTCCGCCCCCGGCCGATCTGGCCATGTGGGGCGGCGGCAACACCGAGTTCGACCAGGGCAAGGCCGCCATGCGCCTCTTCGGGCGGTGGCCCCAGGCCGGCTACAAGACAAACCCCAACATCGACCTGGGTGTCGTCGGCACGCCGGCAGGCAAGGTGCGGGCCAGCGTGTTGTTCTGGGGCGGTTTCGGCATTGCGGCGGGCGCCGAACATCCTGAGGCCGCCTGGCGCTTCCTGAAGTTCTACGCCGGTGAGGCCGGCGCCGAGGTGTGGAAGGACTGGGCGCTGCCCGCAGTCACGTCGGTGGCCGACTCCTCCGGGCTGAGCAAGGATCCCATCGAGGGCGTCTGGATCGGCGAGCTGTCGCACCTCGCCCCGCGCGCCTACGTCTCCACCCCCTACTGGGGTCAGACCGCCGATCCCGCGTTGCGCAAAGCGCTGGAAACCGTGCTCATCGACCCCAAGGCCGACGTTGCCACGGTGCTGAAAACCGCTGCCGCCGAGGCCCAGAAGGCCCTGGACGAGCAGTTGGCGCAGAAGTGAGGGTTGGAAGCTGGTTTCTGGAAGCTAGAGGCCGGTCGGACCGACGGGCTTCCAGCTTCCAGTTTCCAGCCTCCAGTTTCCAGCCATGTCATCACGCCGTCGCGAGGCCATCACCTTCTACCTGACCATCTCACCGTGGCTGATCGGGTTCCTGGTCTTTACCCTCGCGCCCATGGCGATTGCGCTTTACCTGGGCTTCACCCGCTGGGATCTGTTCGGCGCGCCGCAGTGGGTCGGCCTTGAGAACTACGCGCGCATGGCGAAAGACCCGCTGTTCCTGCAGGCGCTGAAGGTCACCACCATCTACACCCTGGTCTACGTGCCGATGGAGATGATCGGCGGGATCAGCCTGGCACTGCTCGTTAATCAGAAAGTGCGCGGGACGGGCGTCTTTCGCACCATCTTCTATCTTCCCTCGGTGCTGGCCGGAGTGGCCTACGTGGTGCTCTGGATGTGGATTTTCAACCCGCAGGGTGGGTTGCTGAACACGCTCCTGGGCGCCATCGGCATCCAGGGCCCGCGCTGGCTCATCGATCCTCAATGGGCATTGCCTTCGCTCTTGCTGATGACGTTTTGGGGCTGGGGCCGCGCCATGGTGCTTTACCTGGCCGGCCTGCAGGGGGTGCCATCGGAGCTCTACGAGGCGGCGGCCATCGACGGCGCCGGGACTGTCGCCAGGTTCTGGCGCATCACCGTACCCATGATCTCGCCCACGATCCTGTTCGCCCTGATCCTGAGCATCATCGGCACGTTCCAGACCTTCACCAGCGCGTTCGTGGCCACTAACGGTGGCCCGTTGGACGCGACACTGTTCTACGTGCTCTACATTTACCGCCAGGCCTTCCAGTTCTTTCGCATGGGTTACGCCAGTGCCTTGGCCTGGGTGCTCTTCTTGATCATCATGGCGCTGACGCTGGTCTTGTTCCGCAGCGGCCAGTTCTGGGTCCATTACGAAGGCAGACGAGATTAGCCGGGATTAGGGGATTAGGGGTATAAATGGCCTTTCCCCAAATCCCCAAATCCCCGCCAACCGTTCTAAGCCTGGCCGGGATCAGGGGATTAGGGGTAGAAATATGGCCTTTCCCCAAATCCCCAAATCCCCGCCAACCGTTCTGAGCCTGGCCGGGATCAGGGGATTAGGGGTATAAATATGGCCTTTCCCCAAATCCC
>CAZELR010000073.1:0-18666 GCA_964513075.1 uncultured Anaerolineales bacterium | reverse complement strand
GCGGGCGTGCTCGACTTCTTCGCACAGCCCACTGCCGCGACCACGCGGGGAGGCGTTGAACGCGGCGGCGGAGCGGTTCAGACCGACGCCCTGGCAGTCCAGGCCAAGCAACTGGCGCCGCTGTCCGCCAACTTCACCGAGGCAGCCGCGGCACAGCTAAACGCACCGGATCCAGCCGTGCGCGCCGACACCGCCGCACAGCTCCTGACCAAGGCGTTGACCGATTTGCAGATCAGCGCGCAGCTCCTGCAGGCGGCCATGGACGAAGAAGCGGGCCCGCCCGCCACGCGCGGCGCGGTTGTCGAGCGCAGCGTCAACATCGCGGCCCCGGCCGACCTGCAGGAGAACCTGCTCTTTCTGTTGAGCGGGGCGGGGGCTGCTCCCCTGCCGGTCGAGCGCGGGGTAACGTCGCTCCCGGCCAGCGTGCCGGCGGCGCGCGTCCAGCTCACCCAACTCGCCGACGACACCCTGGATTTAATCCGCGAGCGCGCCGGCAAAACCGGACAAACGGCGATCAGCGGTCTGCTGGCCCTGGGCGCAGGCGAGTTGGCCAAGGCGGCCGGCGTGGTCGGCCTGCAGATCGCCGATGCGCTGGGGGTGAGCGACAAGGTGGCCGGCCTCTACTCGCTCTGCCGCGAGTTTGCGCTGAACGCGTACAACTCGCTGCTTGCACTTCTCGGTCCAACGCTGGCCAAGACCGCGGCACAACAAGTGGTGGCCTGGGCCAACGACGTGGCGCAGGGCAAGCAGTTCATCAAGTTGCTGGATAACCTTTACAAGACCGCTGAAACCGCAAAGAGCATCGAGCAAGAGACCGCAGCCAGTCAGGCCAGCCTGGCGAACTTCACGTCCGCCATCCAGAGTGTCGACGCGTTGGGCAGCAAGTACGGACAGCAGATCGTCACCATCGACAAGCTACTGAAGGGACTACGGCTGCTCGGCGGCGTGCCTGCCGCCGTAGTGCCTCAGGGCCGGCTGCTGATGGCGGCGGCCTACATCGTGATCGGTGGCTACGTCGTGTTGGCCGGGGCCGATTTCGTCGACGCACCGAACGCGCGGTGGCTGAATCGGGTGCCGGGAGTGCGGCGGGTCGTAGAAGCCAATCTGGCTGCAGCATAGGCGGGCGGGGCGAAGCATTGCCAGGCGACTGAGGACCGCCGAACGGTCGCTCATCTTGCGCCAGAATAGCGGCATGGAGGCCATCATCATGGATTATCGCAATCTCGATCTGGAAGCCTTTGAATACAAGAAAGCCGGAGCTTCTGAACGATTCAGGGTGCGCGTCATGAAGTCGCCTGTTGGGGAACAGCATCAGACTGACGCCGAGACACGGACTTTGCCGGCGGACCTGAGAAAGAAACTCCGGACGCTCGACAAGCGCGGACTCACGTTTTCCGAGATGGTCGAACTCGGAAAAGTGCTGGCGGACCTGCTCTTTCCGGCGAGCGTGCGCGGGTTCCTGGATCGCAGCCGAGCCGCGCTGGCCAGGGATGAAGGTCTACGCATCCGGCTCAAGCTGGACCAATATGCCCTCGTTGACCTGCCCTGGGAGTACGCGTACTTGCCCAGCCCGGGCACGCCGGCCAAGTATCAGGGAGCTGACGGCTTCCTGGTGCTCGACCGCAGCATCTCACTCGTCCGGTACGAGATCCTGCCACAGGCGCCCGGCGTGCTCGATCCCGTGGCTGGCGAAACGCTCCGCCTGGTGGCCTTATCAGCCAGCCCCAAAGAGCCCGGCCTGGCCCCATTGAACCTGGCAGCGGAACAGCAAAACATCGAGCAAGCTCTAAAGGGTCTAAGCGGCATACAGGCCGAGTTCTATCCCAACGCAACCATCGCCACGCTCCTGGATGCAGTGGGCCATGACCTGCACATCTTTCATTTCGCCGGACATGGCCAGTTCGAGGGCGATCTGGGCGCGGCGTACGGCACCGTCGAGGGCCAGGGTTATCTCCTGCTGATGAACGATGCCGGGCAGCCGGCGCGTCTATCGGGGGGAAAACTGGCGGTCAACCTCAAAGGACGCGGCATTCGCCTGGCGATCCTGGGTGCGTGCGAAGGTGGACGGCGGGATGAGATCAATCCTTGGACCGGCGTCGCGCCGGCGCTCACGAAGGCCGGCATCCCGGCCGTCGTGGGGATGCAATATACCATCCGAGATGCGAATGCCATCGCATTCAGCCGGCAGCTTTATCGGGCTCTGGCGGCCGGCCAGCCGATCGATGCGGCCGTGACCGAAGGCAGATTGGCAATCTTCAATCAGGCCGACGATAACGAACGGGATTGGGGTGTGCCCGTCCTCTACCTGCGCGCTGAGGACAAGGAAGGCGTGCTGTCCCCCAAACCAACCGGCAGTGGTGAAGCCATGCGGAACGACGGAACGGCAGGTGGCGGATCGGCGCCCCGGCCGGTCTTGCCCCCCAGAAGCGCGATCAATCCTGTCGTCCTGCGGAGAGCGATGGTGAAGCGTTTCCCTCCGCCGGCCACCCTGGACGTCGTATGCCAGAACGTAGAACAACGGCTCAAAGACGACGGCATCGACCTCCAAGTCAATATCGCCCTCGCAGGGGGCAGCACCCTGGAGGCCCAAGTCTTGAATCTGATCCAATACCTCGACCGCCGCGGCTATTTGCCGTACCTGGTGGCCGCCCTTAAGGAAGAGGCGCCGGACACTGCCTGGTGATATGTGAACAGAATAACCGGCCGCAAAATCTGGCGGCCGGAATGATCCAGGAACGATCGCAAATGCGAATTAAGTTGTCGGTCAAACCAGCGGCCAAGGACGGAGCCTGAGTACGCGCGTTTGCCCCTCGTGCACTGACCAAGGTATACTTAGCCTGTCGACCTGACAGGAGGTCCGCCTATGCCCGAAGAATCGCGCTATATTCCCAAGCTGCAACGCATCCAAATGATGCTCGGCCAATATCCGATCCTGGGCGATGTCATGCGCGAGCGCATGCGCCAGGAGTTGTACCGCCGCGGAATCATTACGAAGGAGCGCTTCGAAGAAGAAGTGCGGGAAAGGGCGGTACAGTCGCAGCGCCGCGAAGGCATCCTCAATCCCTATCAGGAGGAGCCGGCCGCCGTTTGGGAACGCCGCCTGGCCAAGGTGCGAGACGCCCTTACCGAATTCTATTGGGCCTATAATGTGAATCCCGATGCGTTCGAAGAAATCGCGCGCGCGGTATTGAACCAGCGGCCCACGGCTGAGCAAGTGCTAAGTCTCAACCCTGAGATGGCCTCCATGGAAATCCTGTTCCAACAGATGGAAGGTTTTGCCAGGTTGTCGCCGGAGGAACAGATTCAAGCCCGGCACCATATCCAGGAGACCAAGGTCGTGCTGATCAAGGCGCTGATCAGCGACGAACTAGAGTTCGTGCGCGTGGCCAAGGAGTATCTCGCGCTGGATGATCTCAAGTGGATCCGCGATCATCGCGTGGGACGGGGCAAGATCGGCGGCAAAGCAGCCGGCCTGGTGCTGGCCTGGAAGATCCTGGACGCCACCCTGGATCGGTTCTGCAACTCGTGCCAGCAGATCAACCTGGTGATGCCCGAGACCTACTTCGTCGGCGCCGACATCAGTTACGAGTTCATGTCCATGAACGGCCTGATCGGCTATCTGAACCAGAAATACAAGCCGGTCGATCAGATCGAGAACGAGTACCCTGAGCTTCAGGCCGCCTACGCGCGGGGCCATTTCGCCGAGGCGATCCTTGACGAATTCCGTGAATTACTGTCCCTTGTCGGCAACAAGCCGCTGATCGTCCGCTCGTCCAGCCTGCTGGAAGACAACTTTGGCACCTCATTTGCTGGGATGTACGAGAGCGTCTTCTGTCCCAACCAGGGCACTCTCGAAGAAAACCTGGCCGCATTCACCCAGGCCATCACCAAAGTCTATGCCAGTATCTACAACCCGAACGTGCTGCTCTATCGCAAACAACACTCCGTGCTGGACTTCGACGAGCGCATGGCGGTGATGGTTCAGGCAGTGCAGGGAACGCGCTACCGTGACGCCTACTTCCCTGCCGTGGCAGGTGTGGCCTTCAGCCGCAACCCCTACATCTGGAACCCGAAGCTGCGTCGCGAGGATGGCTTTGCGCGCCTGGTGGTGGGTCTGGGGACGCGCGCGGTGGATCGCGGCGGCGAGGATTACCCGCGGTTGGTCGCACTCAGCCACCCCAACCTGCGCCCGGAAAAAAGCGCCAAAGAAATCAGATACTACTCTCAATTCTACATGGATGTCATCGACCTGTCGCGCAACCAGTTCGCATCCATGCCGCTAAGCGAGGTGCTGGGCGGCGACTATCCGGGATTACGAATGTTGGCCGCGGTGGCCAAAGAGGACGACATCAGCCCGATGGTGTCGGTAGATCGAAACCTGGATACGCGCTCCCTGGTCATTACCCTGGATGGTCTACTGGCCCAAACATCGTTTGCGGCGGATCTGCGGACAATTCTTAAGGCCTTGGAGTTCAGCTACAGCCATCCGGTGGATGTCGAGTTTACTCTGAGCCTGGGCAATGAATACCCACGCTCGCGCGTCGATCTGCATTTGTTGCAATGCCGGCCGCAGAACAGCCCGACCGATTCCGACAAAGTCAGCCTGCCGGAACAGTTGCCCGAACCTGATATCATCTTCGGCACCGACGAGCTGGTGCCGACGGGCCAGGCGCGCCAGGTTGCCTACGTGGTCTATGTCGATCCGGAGCAATATGCTGCGGCCAATCCATCCCAGAAGCTCGAGCTTGCGCGCCTTATCGGCAGGCTTAACCAGCGGCTGGAGGGCCAGCGGTTCATCCTCATGGGACCGGGGCGTTGGGGCAGCTCAAACCCCGACCTGGGCGTGAAGGTTAACTACTCCGACTTCTACAACACCCTGGCGCTGGTGGAAATCGGCTGGTCGCAAGGCAAAGTCCGATCCACCCTCTCCTACGGTACGCACTTCTTCCAGGACCTGGTGGAGTCGCGCATCTATCCGCTGGCCATCTACCCGGGCAAGCCCGGCAACACGCTCAACAACGCCTTCTTCAAGGCGGCGCTGAATGCACTGCCCGCCCTGCTGCCCCATGACGCTGGCTGGGCCGAATTCGTGAAAGTCATCGACGTGCGGGCCACTACCGGCGGTCGTGTGCTAGACTTGATAATGAGCGGCGACGACAGCCGCGCGGTGGCATTCCTCACTTCGGAGCGCGGCTGAACCGCCTCATGGATTAATCTGAAAGGGTAACGTGACACACACTATCGATCTAACGCTTGAAGCCATCGCTCATGGCGGCGAGGCTATTGGCCGGCACAACGGCAAGACGGTCTTCGTGCCTTATGCCATCCCGGGCGAACGCGTCCGGATCGAAATCATCGAAGAAAAGGACCGTTGGGCCCGCGCACGACTGCTGGAAGTGCTCGATCCCAGCCCGGATCGGATCGAGCCGCCATGCCCCTATTTCGGCCCGGACCGTTGCAGCGGCTGCCAGTGGCAGCACATCGCCTACCCGCGCCAGGCCGAGTTGAAACGCGCCATCGTCGTGGACCAGTTGCAACGCCTGGGACGGATCGCCAACCCACCCGTTGCTGATATCATCGCCCTGGCTGATCCGGCGGCGCCGGAGGCGGACCCGGATCAGCCGGGTGCGGATCCGCAGTTCCTGGCTTACGGCTATCGCAATCACGTGCAGTTCGCTCTGACCCCCCTGGGTCAAACCGGTTATCGGCGCGCCATGCATGGCGCCGCGGGCGGCCACGACATTCTCCCGATCGAGCGCTGCTTACTGCTGCACGAGCGGCTGGAGGAGCTGCACGCAGCCCTGGACGTGGACACCGCTGAGCTGGGGGTGCAAGGGATCACCCTGCGGACGGGGGTCAATACGGAGGACGCGCTCATTCTGCTGGATGTCTCCGGCGAGGAGCTCCCCGAGCTTACCATCGATCTTCCGGCAGCGGTGGTGTTGCGCACGCCGGGTGGGGTCCAACCGTTGGTCGGCCAACCCTGGCTGACCGAGGAGATCCTGGGACGCATCTACCGCGTTTCGGCCGAGAGCTTCTTCCCGATCAACAGCGTCGGGGCCGCGGCCCTGGTAGAAGTCGTGACGGCCTATGCCGCGGTGCAGCCGACGGACGTGGTGTTGGATGCCTATTGTGGCGTCGGTCTGTTTTCGCTGCCACTAGCCGACGCGGCCCAGGCTGTGATCGGCATCGAAGCGTCCCCGTCCGCATGCGAAGACTTTGCCGCCAACGCGGCCGCCAATGGGGGCGACCGCTCCAACATCGAATTGCACGAGGGCCCCATGGAAGAGGTGCTGCCTGCGCTTCGCAGCCAGGAAATGCACGTCGATATCGTCGTGATGGATCCCCCGCGCGCCGGCGCCGGGGCAGAGGTGATCCGTGAGCTGGCTGCGCTGGGCCCGCGCAGCATCATCTACATTGCCTGCGACCCGGCCACCCTGGCACGAGAAGCCGTCCACCTGATACAAGCAGGTTATCACCTGGTCGAGGCACAGCCCATCGACCTCCTTCCACAGACGCACATCGTGGAGACAGTCGCGTTGTGGACAAAAGGCTTGTCCTCATAGGGCAGCCATGCTATAGTAGACTTACTTGGGAGCGAACATGGAACTTCGGCAATACGTCACTCTGCTGCGTAAGTGGCTCTGGCTGGTTATCCTGTGCACCGTTGTGGCAGGCGTCATCGCATACGTTGTCAGTCACAACAGCCAGAAGATCTACCAGGCCTCAGCCATATTGATGGTCAACCAGGCTGCGAACCCATCCACTGCCGCCGGCTATTCCGACATTCTGACGAGCGAGCGCCTGGCGCGCACCTACGCAAGTCTCCTGGTCAGCCGTCCAGTGCTGGAAGAAAGTGCGGCGCGGCTGGGCATCTCAGCTACGGACCTGAAGGATAACATTACCGTAACACCAGTGCGTGACACGCAGCTTCTGACCATCAAAGTCGAAGGACCAGACAAAGTCCTGATTGCCGACATCGCCAACACCCTGCCGCCGGTCTTTATCGAACAGAACCGCGAGATGCAGCTTGGTCGTGCCACTGAATCGCGCGCCAACCTGGAAACAGAGCTCGATAACACACAGGCCGACATCGTTCGCACCACGCAGGCGCTGAAAGACGCAACCGATGACACGACTCGAACGAGCCTAGAGACCAGCCTCGCCCAATATCGCAGCACCTATTCCACTTTAGTCGCAAACTATCAGCAGGCTAAGCTGGCTGAAGCCCAATCGATCAACAACATTGTCATCGCCGAACCGGCAGTCGTCCCCACCAAACCGATTCGGCCGCGCACCGGCACGAATACCCTGCTGGCGGCTGTCATTGGCGCACTGCTCGCCCTGGGCGCCGCATTTCTGATCGAATACCTGGACGACACGGTAAAGACGCCCGATGACATCAACCGAGTCAGCGGTCTTTCGACCCTGGGTGCGATCGCACGGCTGAAGGATACCGGCGCCACCCGCCAGATCATCGCTTGGCTGCGCACCAAGACCCCGGAGTCTGAGGCCTATCGCACGCTGCGAACCAACATCCAGTTTTCCAGCGTAGACAAGCCGATCCGTACGCTGCTGGTCACCAGCTCCGGCCCCAGCGAGGGCAAAAGCACCACCACGGCCAATCTCGCCGTAGTGCTGGCGCAGACCGGCCAGCGGGTCATCGTGGTCGATACTGATCTCCGGCGCCCGGTGCAGCACAAGGTGTTCGGTATACCTAATAACACCGGGCTGACCACAGCCCTGCTGAACGGCGAAAACATCAGCCTGGATGGCCACCTCCAACCCACTGAGATCGAGAACCTTCAGGTGCTCACCAGCGGCCCGATCCCGCCCAACCCGTCCGAATTGCTGGGCTCGCATCGCATGGCCAAGCTGATCGAAGCCCTGTCCAGCCAGGCCGACATCGTCATCTTCGACAGCCCGCCTGTCTTGGCTGTCACCGACGCGGCCGTCATGGGTCGGCAGGTAGATGGCGTCGTGATCGTGGCGGATGCGGGCACGACCCGCGAGCAGGCCCTGGCCGGGGCGACGGAGGAGTTGCGCAAGACCGGCGCCAACGTGCTCGGCGTAGCCTTGAACCGCCTGGATACGCGGCGCGGAGGCTATTATTACTATTACTACTACTACTCTGACGAAAGCGGCGAGCGCCGGCGAGAAGGCCGCAAGCCGAAGATAACGCTGCCCTGGCAGCGCAAACCCGCATAAGCGTGGCAAATGAATGGGGCTTCTAGGATCCTTAGCTGCCTCGATGTTCATCGTCTATTTTAGGATCAATCAAGAGAAACCCGGCCATGTTGATACGCAGGCTTGGCGAGGACGATCTGGAGGCGCTTTGGCGGCTGCGGCTGCAGGCGCTCAGTGATAGCTCTGAAGCGTTCGGCTCAACGTACGAAGAGACGCTGGCACGCGGCAAGGATGTGATGCTGCGCCGGCTCCAGCAAGGGGGCGACGAGAATTTCTACCTGGGCGCCTTCGAGCAAGACTCGATCGGCATGGTCGGCATCGTGGGCTTTTTCCGCGAGCCAGGCGCCAAGGAACGGCACAAGGGCACCCTGGTCAGCCTGTTTGTCGCACCAGAGAAGCGCGGGCTGGGGATCGGCAAGGCGCTGGTGCAGGCGCTGATCGCGGAGGCGCGGCAGTTGGTGGGGCTGGAACAACTGCTGCTGGCCGTGGTGCCAAACGCCCGCGCAGCCCGCGGTCTGTACCGTTCCCTGGGCTTTCAGCTATACGGCACCGCGCCGCGCACGCTGAAAACGGGCAACCGGTATTGGGACGAAGAGCTGATGGTGCTGATGCTACTGGCTACAACCTCTTCACCATATCCACAATCCAGTCATCCCCCGCGTGGCGCACACCGTCCGAATCGACGAACTCCCAATGCTTCAAATAAACTGCCACCCCCCGCTTAGCCATCCGCCATTCCGCTTTTGAAGAAACAACGGGTCGTGATAAGATGGGGCAATCCTCAATACAGCGATACGGAGCTTGGCCTATGGGCGAACGCAAGATTTACGTCGTCGGCCACAAGAACCCGGACACCGATTCCATCGTCTCGGCGGTGGCCTATGCCGAGCTGCTGCGCCTCCAGGGCGCAGCAAATGTCGTTGCCGCGCGCCAGGGCGAAGTGTGGCGTGAAACGCGCTACATTCTCGACAGATTCGGCCTGCCGCTGCCCCTCCTGGTCGAAGACGTGCGCCCTCATGCCCTAGACGTCATGAATCCGCAACCCGTAGTGGGCCGACCCGGAGAGTCGGTGTACCGTATCGGGCAACGCATGCGCGCAGAAAAGATTCGCGCCGTGTCTGTGGTGCACGACGACGGTCGCCTGGCGGGGCTCGTTGCCGTAGAGGACTTTGCCGACATCCTCCTCTCCGGCTTTGAGGATGACCGGGCAGATGAAATCCACCTGGACTTGCACAACGTGGTTGAGACACTGGGCGGGCAACTGCTCGTGGCGGCGCACGATCGACCACTGAGCGGCAAAGTCTTTGTCGGCGCGCTTTCCGTCGCGAGCCTGCGCCAACGTGTGGAGCCCGACGCCATGATCGTGATGGGCGATCGCGAGAACGCCCAGCGCGCGGCCATCGTAGAAGGCGCAGGCGCCCTGGTGATCACCGGCGAGATGCCTGTTTCGGACGAAATCGTGGCGCTGGCACGCGAGAAGAACGTCACCCTCATTGCATCTCCGCACCACACCTACACTACGGTCCGTCTGCTCAATCTGAGCATCCCCGTCTCACACGTGATGAACATCGATGTCTTGACCTCCTCGCCTGACGACTCGCTGGACGACCTGCGCTTCAAGCTCAGCCGGCAGCGCTCCATCCCGGTGGTTGAAGCCGATGGCCGGCTGGTGGGCGTGGTTTCGCGCACCGACCTGCTGCACCCCATGAGGCACGGCGTCTACCTGGTCGATCACAACGAGCGGGCCCAGACGATTGACGGCCTGGACGAAGCGGAGCTGCTGGGCATCGTGGATCATCACCGCATCGCCGACATTCAGACCGCGATGCCCATCTTCTTCCGGAACGAGATCGTCGGTTCCACCAGCACAATCATTGCAGGGCTGTTCGAAGAAGCCGGCCTGGGCGTCCCACCCGCGGTCGCGGGCATCCTGCTGGGCGGCCTGATCACCGACACCGTGCTCTTTCGCTCGCCAACTACCACGCCGCGCGACCGCCGCGTCGCCCAGATGCTGGCTGGGCTGGCCGGAGTGGAAGTGGAAGCCTTCGGCAGCGATATTTTCGCGGTTGCCTCGGATCTGTCCGGGCGCACGCCACACCAGATTGTCACCACCGACTTCAAGGAATTTCGCATCGACGACGCGCCCTTCGCCGTCGGCTACCTCGAAACCGTGTACAAACAGCAGGTGAACGAGATCCGGGACGACCTCCTGGCCGAGATGCACGCCATCCGCAGCCAGAAAGGATACGCTTCTCTGCTGCTGATGATCGTAGACATCGTTCATGCGGAGACGGAGATCCTGATCGAGGGCATGGAGCAGGCCGTTGCCGAGGCGCTGGGTCAATCTCTCGTGGCGCCGCACACGCTGATCGTAGGCGGCGTGCTCTCGCGCAAGAAGCAGATCGTGCCGATTCTGCCCATCGTAGCGCGCAGTTGGAAGAGCCGCTCGTAAGTGAGTAGGGTTGCCAACCTTTCCGAAAAATTGTCAACCCTACCCCGTCGGCGCAAACACCCGAATCGCCGCCTCACCAGCCAGGGGACAGCGGTTCTCGCAGATGCCGCAGCCGATGCAGCGATCGCGCAGCACGTGGGGCCGGCGCAGCGCCACCGGCGCGCCGTCCCCACCGATCACCGTCACGTCCTCCAACTGGATCGCCTTCTCCGGCAGCGGGCACATCTCCTCGCACACCAGGCAGATGCGGTTGTCGGTCCACGGGATGCAACGATCGGTGTCGATATAGGCGTGGCCGATGACCGCCAGCCGTTTGTCGACCAGACTCAGCGGCGGGATCGCGCCGGTGGGACAGACCTGGCCGCACGCGGTGCAGTTGTAGTCGCAATGTCCCAAGCGCGGAGCCAACACCGGCGTCCACAGCCCAGCCAGCCCAGCCTCTCCTAAACTCGGCTGCAGACCCGAGGTGGGGCACGCCTTCACGCATAACCCACAGCGGATGCACTGCGCCGAAAACGCCGGTCCTTGCGCGCCGGGTGGCCGGATCAGTCGGGGATGGGCGCGCAAAACGGCCGGCTCGGTTGCAAACAGGCCGGCGGCCGCCAAAGCCGTGCCCATCGAGGCGATGAACTGCCGCCGCGAGGGGTCGTAGGGCTGCCAGGGCGCCCGCCATGCCCCACGGCGCCAGTGGCCCCGGAAGTTCTGCCCCAATCGCGCACATGCGGGTGCGCAGTCCAGGCACATCGTGCACTCGGCGGGGTCGCTGGCGTAGCCGCGGTTCGCGTCGATCGTACCGGTGGGACAGGCGCGCGCGCAGCGGCCGCAGTCGATGCACGTCTCGCCCACGACCCGCCGCAGCCAGGCAACCTTGCTGGCCAGCCCCAGCAGCGCGCCCAGCGGGCACAAACAGCGGCACCAGAAGCGCGGCCGGATGGTGTTCAATGCCACGATGCCGGCAAACAGCAATGCGATCAGGATGCCGGACGGGTAGAGCGGCTGCGCCAGAGGCAGCAGCGCACCGCGAGTCGCCTCCAGCGCGTCGATGCCGCCTCTTAGGAAGGACACGTTGTACAGCAGCTTCTCTGCAGCCCACAACAGTGCATGACTGGCCGGCCAGA
The DNA here is from genome assembly GCA_964513075.1 of uncultured Anaerolineales bacterium. Taxonomy (GTDB): domain Bacteria; phylum Chloroflexota; class Anaerolineae; order CG2-30-64-16; family CG2-30-64-16; genus DAOUBP01. Next base: position 6,909 of record CAZELR010000073.1, on the reverse strand, counting down.
GCGCGGTGGCCAGGGTGCGGTAGAGCAGCGTGATGGGGTCCAGGAACAGGAAGCTGAGGCTGCCAAAAACGGCGGAAATCAGGATCAACGCCAACAGGAAGTGTTTGACCTGGCGCCAGCGCGGGGACAGGTCAACCTCTCGGGGCTGGGACGCGCGCGCTGCTGACGTCCGCGGCCGAGGCGTGGCCGTTGACGCCACATCCAGCACCGCGCCCAAGGGGCAGAGCCATCCGCACCAGATACGGCCCAGCACCAGAGTCGCGGCCAGGGCGATCAACGCGCCGATCAACAGTGCGGGAACGATCTGTCGCGCCGCCAGCAGGTGCGCCAGGCCCACCAGGGGGTCAAGCCGGAAGAACAAGCCGGCCGGCAGCCAGCCGGTGCGCCCGATCCCAAGCGCTAGAAACAGAAAAAGCAGGAAGGCCGCAAGCTGGACAAAAGGGCGCAGGCGGCGCAAAGTGATGATACGCATAAATCTCTGCTTTACGATCTGGATTAGATGCTTCAGCCGGTCTCCCGCATCAGGCGCAATCCAACCAGACCGGCCAAAGCCTCGATTCCGGAAAGGATTGGGGTCAGACAGAAATCTCCTCGATCCTTACAGCATTCAAGTCCATCCGCCCCAGCCCCATCTCCGCACCCAGGCGGATATAGCCGATATCCGACCCCTGTTTGCCGAAGAGGGTGGCGGCGTAGGCATCGGCAGCCACCACATCCGTGCCGGCGATCACGGTGTCCAGGCGCTTGACGTCGTCCAGGTTCCCGCCGGTGGGGCCGTTGCGCGTCAGGATGCGCACCGCGTCGATCAGGGTGAGCTGCGGCCGCACGCCGGTGCTGAGATCAGCAATACATTGGTGCAGGCCGCGACTGTGGAAGCCGCTTCGATCCTCGATGACGCCCATGAGGTTCTTCATGCCCAACGTCAGCCCGGCGCCGCCGTGATTTTTGGCGATCGGCACGTTGATCACCAGGTCGGCGTCCAGGATATCGCCGTAGACCGACCATTTCTTAACAGTCCGGCCCGCGGGAAGGTCGAGCTTTCGGAACCGCAGTTTGTTCATCAGCTCCATCTGGCCCCCGGCTGCGCCGACGGCCGCTTCGATGCCGCTCTTCTCATAGCTCTCCCGGGCCGGACCGCCGAATGGGAAGTCCATCACCCGCACGCGCCCGGCGCCTGCGCCCAGGCAGAGTGCCACCAACGCTGCCACGACCTCCGGGTTGGTGGTCGCGGCATATTCGGGACCGTGATAGGGGGTGCAGATGTTGGGCTTAACGATGACATCGGCGCCCGCCTTGACGAAGCGCTCGATGCCGCCGAGGGCAGCGATCGCCCGGCGCACCAGCTCAGCCGGGTCAGCGCCCATGCCGCGGGCCACAGCCAGATCGACAAGTGGGGTAACGGCAGACGCCAGCCGCGGCGCAGCGGCGGGCTGCGCAGAGACAGTCGCCGTGGTGGGAGCAGCAGCTGCCGGGAGCAGCGGCTGGGCCGCAGCAGATGGCGAAAGAGTGGCTGCGGGCTTGGGTGTGACCGCAGGAGTCGCACGCTGCTGGCGCGCACCGCACGCGCTGGTGGCTAACCCCGTGGCCGACAGCGCCAGCAATCCTTTGAGAAATTCACGACGATTGGTGTAGGCCGGCATAGTTACTCCTTTTGTATGGCTCCTTTATAGCACGGGCTGCGCTGCTGCACCATGCGCGAGGTCAGCTTCAGGGAAAGACACGCCTCCTCCTCTAGAAATACCAGTCATCCTGACCTCCAATCTTGGCGCCATGTGCGCCAATAGGGTAAACTATAGCAGTAGGATCCTGCACCTGCCACTGCGAGGTAGTTTCATGAAAATCGGCAAAGCTGTCATAACCGCGGCCGGCCGCCAACAACGCGCCTTGCCACTGCAAACGCTCATCGACCGGGATGGCGTACAAAAATCGGTGCTGCGCGTCATCGTAGAAGAAGCTGTGCGCGGCGGTGTGGACGACATCTGCCTGATCGTCTGCCCCGGCGACGAAGCCCTCTACGCGAATGCAGCCGGCGACGTGACTGCCCGGCTGACTTTCATCCCACAGCAGGAGCCGCTCGGCTACGGCCATGCAATCTACTGCGCCCGCGATTTCGTCGGCGATCAGCCATTTCTGCACATGGTGGGCGACCATCTTTGGGTCAGCCGCACCAGCCAGGGCTGCGCTGAGCAGTTGTTGGAGGTCGCCGCGGCCGAGGCGTGCGCGATCTCTGCGGTGCAGGCCTCGCGCGAGACGCTGCTGCCGTATTTTGGGACCGTGGGCGGCCGCCGCGTGCACGGGCGACAGGATCTGTATACCATCGAAGATGTGATCGAAAAGCCCACGCCCACCGAGGCCGAGCAGCGGCTGCTGGTGCCGGGGCTGCGGGCAGGCCATTACCTATGCTTCTTCGGCATGCACGTCATGGGCCCGGCGCTCATGGAGATCCTGGCGCGCCATGTGGCCCAAAGCAAAGTCAAAGGGCAGCAAGCCATCGCGCTTGCGCCCGCGCTCGCTGAGCTGGCAAGCAAGGAGCGCTATCTGGCGCTGGAAAGGTCCTGGTCACGCTACGACGTGGGGGTGAAATATGGGCTGCTGACGGCCCAGATGGCCCTGGCACTGTCGGGCAAGGATCGCGACATGGTCATCTCGCAACTACTGGAGCTGTTGGCACAGCGCGAAATGCAACGGCCTGAAGGCCGCCGGGAGGCGTGATCGCGATGGGCCAGCTCCGCACCATCATTACCTCATCCGATCCCCAGGTGCGCAACCGCTCGGTGGACGCATTCTGCCGGGCAGCGTCCCTGGATCAACTGCTGGCCGAATGCACCGAGTTGGATGCTTTCCGGCGGACCAGCAGCAACCTGTATGAGCGCGTGCGCGCACTGTTCTTCCTGTATGCCATCCACCGGTTCCACCTACCCAACAAACCCGGCGTGTCGGACCGCGGATTCATCCCGTTTGACGGCTATAGCTACCTGCTGCGCCGCCGGTTCGAGGAAGCCATCGACATCTTCCTGAAGGCGCAGGCGGTGCAGGGGCCTAACGAATCCGTTTCCAGCGCGCTGGCCGAAGCATATCATCGCCTGGGCTTCCAAACCCTGGCCGACCAGGTGCGGCGCAGCGTGCGCAGCGTGCGCGGCAACCAGTGGATGTTCCGCATCGGCCACCCGGCCGACCAGCCGCTCCGCATCCAGCCTGAGCTGCTGCGGCACGGAGGCCGCAATGGCACGGCCGACGACGCGCCTTTCCCGATCCTACGCGAGACGACGCCAGTGCGCATGGACCTCTCCCACAGCGCGTGGAGCGACATCTTCTTCCTGGGCATGGACTACCCGGAGGGCGCGCGGGTCCTTAATATTTCCATCGACCTGGGCGTCTGCGGCCGCGATCCGGCACCGCGGCCGCCAGTGGAAGCCTATCTCCGTGTCATCGACGAGCCGGTGCTGCGGCTGGCCAGCGTCGACCTGGGCGCCAAGGTCGAAATCACAGCCCTGGCTGAGGTGTTCGATTTTGCCCGCGATTACCTGGGGTTGCTGAAAGCCGCTCTTATTGCAGCAGGACTGGTGCCGCCGGGGCTGGAAGGATCAGAACAACAGTTGGTCGACCTGCTGGCGCAGTTGGCTGGGCCGGGCCGCGGCATCGAGCTGGTCAGCCATGTCAACGGCATCCCGAAGGGCTCACGACTGGCTGTCTCGACCAGCCTGTTGGCCTGCCTGATTGCGGCCTGCATGCGCGCCACAGGGCAAACGGCCGCGCTCACCGGTCAACTGACTGAGCATGAACGCCGCCTGGTCGCCGCGCGGGCCATCCTCGGCGAGTGGCTGGCGGGCTCCGGTGGCGGCTGGCAGGATTCGGGCGGCGTCTGGCCGGGGATTAAATTGATCTCCGGCATGCTTGCCGGCGCGGATGACCCCGAATATGGCGTCAGCCGCGGGCGGCTGCTGCCCAGCCATCGCATCTTCGGTCCAGACGAAGTGGCGCCGGAGACGCGCAAAGCGCTGCAAGACAGCCTGGTGCTCGTCCACGGCGGCATGGCGCAGAACGTCGGCCCCATCCTGGAGATGGTTACCGAGAAGTATCTGCTGCGCTCCGAGGCCGAATGGCATGGCCGGCAGGAGGCATGCGCCGTGCTTGACGAAGTGGTGGCTGCGTTACGCGCGGGCGATATTCAACGCATCGGCCAGGCCACCACGCACAACTTTCTCGGCCCCATCCAGGCCATCATTCCGTGGGCCAGCAACCTCTACACCGAAAAGCTGATCGGCCGGGTGCGCAGCCGGTTCGACGCGCAGTTCTGGGGCTTCTGGATGCTGGGCGGCATGTCCGGCGGGGGCATGGGCTTCATCTTCGATCCCGCCGTACGGCAGCACGGCCAGGAAATGTTACAAACCTTGATGGCAACCACCAAACGCGAGCTGGAGGCGGCTCTACCGTTCGCAATGGAGCCGGTCGTATATGACTTTGGCATCAACGAGCGCGGGACATGGGCGGAGATCGTGGGGGGAGCAGAGGAACGGGAAGGCCACGGCGTAGCAGGGCAGCCGCTGATGCCCCCAGGTTACTACGCCATGGTGGTGCCCGAATTGGTGCGCCTGGAACGGCGCCAGCTCTCAGCCTCGCGCCAGGCCGAATTGCGCATGTTTGCCGCAGCCTCGCGCACGCAGCCAGATCTGTCCGGCATGGTGCAGGTACTCTTCGACCGGCTATTGCCCGCCCAGGCGCAACCGGACGATGCTAACCGAGAGGACCGCTCACTGCAGGCACTGCTGACAACCTACGGCTTCGACCGCACGCAACACGAGCAGATTCGGGCCGACCTGCGCGCTGGGCGCATCGGCCTTGCCCAGAACCGCCTGCCTGTCAACAGCGATATCCGGGATGCGCAGTCGGGCGACGTGTTCGATCTTTCCGGCGCGGGCGCAAAGGAGCTTGCCGAACTGCGGACGCTGGGCCTGAATGCCCTGAAAGCGGGTCAGGTCGCAGTAGTCAGCCTGGCAGGCGGCGTAGGCAGCCGCTGGACGCAGGGCGCGGGCGTCGTTAAGGCGCTGCATCCGTTCTGCAAGCTGGGCGGACGCCATCGCTCGTTCATTGAGGTGCACCTGGCCAAAAGCCGGCGCATCTCCCGGCTGTGCGGCCTCCCGCTGCCCCACGTCATCACCGCCAGCTACCTGACCCACGCGCCCATCGAGGCCTACCTGGCGGCCGAGCGCAATTACGGTTATGAGGGGCCGCTCTACTTATCACCGGGCCGCGCAGTGGGATTGCGCATGGTGCCCATGGCCCGCGATCTGCGGTTCGCCTGGGAGGAGATGCCGCAACAACTGCTGGATGAGCAGGCGCAAAAGGTGCGCGATAGCCTGCATGCTGCGCTGATCGGCTGGGCTCAAGGCGCAGGCGAGGGCAGCGACTACATCGACAACCTACCCGCGCAATGTCTGCACCCGGTCGGGCACTGGTACGAGGTGCCCAACATGCTAAAAAACGGCGTCTTGGCCCGGCTGCTGGCCGAACGGCCGAATCTGCAATACCTGATGGTACACAACATCGACGCGCTGGGCACTGACGTCGATCCCGCGGTCCTGGGTTGGGTCGTCAGCCAGGGTGCAGCATATACGGCGGAAGTAGTCACTCGCTGCCTGGAAGATCGCGGGGGTGGGCTGGCGCGCGTCGATGGACGGCTGCGTCTGTTGGAGGGCTTAGCCCTGCCGCAGGAAGAGATCGAGTTCCGACTGTCTTACTATAATTCGAATACGAGTTGGCTGCATATCGACCAACTGCTGGCCGCTTTCGGCCTAAGCCGTGCTGACCTTGGTGAACCGGAGCGCTCCGGCGCCGACAAGGTCGCAACCGCCATCCGTAACATGGCCGCCCGCATGCCGACTTACATCACCCTGAAGGATGTAAAAAAGCGCTGGGGCCAGGGCCAGGAAGACGTTTTCCCGGTAGCGCAATTCGAGAAATTGTGGGGCGACATGACGGCCCTGCCCGAATTGGCCTGCCGCTTCATTGCTGTGCCGCGACAGCGCGGACAAAACCTTAAGGACCCTGCCCAGCTCGATGGGTGGCTGCGCGACGGCTCGGCTGCCTATGTGGAAACGCTTTGCGAATGGGGAGAGCCCTCCTATCCTACACAAGGAGCGTGAACAATAATGTTCATCCTTCTCACCGGCCCCCAAGGTGCGGGTAAGACCACCGCGTGCTGGAAGGCGTTGCCCGGACTGCGGGCCACTGGCGTGAAGATCGCTGGGTTCATTTCCCCGCCGCTTTTGGACGCGACAGGGACAAAGACGGGAATTCAGATGGTGGACCTGACCACAGGTCAGCACCACACCTTTGCCAGAGTCGTGGCGCCAGAGGAGCCGGCCGACATCGGCGTGTACCGGCTTGAGGAAGATGCCGTGGCGTGGGCGCGCGGCGTCCTGGCGGCTGCGCTGCTGGCCAACGTAGATTGGCTGGTCATCGACGAGATTGGGCCGTTGGAGCTGCACCGGCAGGCTGGCTTTGCGTTTGCGCTGGAACCGTTGGGTGACCCGGTGCGCATCCCCAACGCGATCGTTATCGTACGTGAGTATCTGGTCGATGAGCTAGCGGCACGTCTGGGCCGCACTGACCTGGTCAGGGTGCGCGTGACCGCGGAATGTCGCACCGAAATCCCTAGCCAGATCGTAAAGCTAGTGCTGGAGATACACTCACAGAACGACTAAGGAACCCATCTTGAAAAACACTTCTCTTTCCGACAAATACGCCATTGTCGCGGCCATCGGGCTTCTGCTCCTGGTGCTTTTCGACAATGCGATCTTGATGCTGGTCGTGTCCGTCTTGGGGTTGCTCGGGGGTCTCTGGGTGGCCCGCGGCGGTGAGATGCGCCGTGCAGCCGTCGTCGCGCTGGTCGCCTTCGCGGTTGCGGCG
>CAZELR010000072.1:0-19178 GCA_964513075.1 uncultured Anaerolineales bacterium | reverse complement strand
TCGACGTGGAGGCCGATGCGATTGACCTGCTGGCGTTCACCGGCCACAAGTCGCTCTACGGGCCGATGGGCACCGGCGGACTGGTGATCGGCGAACGCGTCGATGCAACCCGCCTGGAGCCGCTGAAGCGCGGGGGCACCGGCAGCCGCTCGGAGCACGAGGAGCAGCCGGAGTTCCTGCCCGACCTGTGCGAGAGCGGCACGCCCAACACGGTCGGGCTGGCCGGCCTGGGCGCCAGCGTGCGTTGGGTGTTGGCCGAAGGGGTTGAGAAGATCCGGGCCCACGAACTGGCGCTGACCGGAAAGTTGCTGGCCGGGCTGGCCGCCGTCCCCGGCGTCACGGTCTACGGGACCCGCGATGCGCAGCGCCAGACGGCCACGGTCTCGTTCAACATCGCCGGGCTGGAGCCGTCCGAAGTGGGGCTGCGGCTGGACGATGAGTACGAGATAGCGTGCCGGGTAGGGCTGCACTGTGCGCCGGCCGCGCACCGCACGCTGGGCACCTTCCCTGGCGGGACAGTGCGCTTCGGGCTGAGCGCGTTCAACATGGCCGAGGAAGTGGCGGCCGCGCTGGACGCGGTGGCGGCGCTGGCACAGGAGGCGCAATGAGCGGCGCAAGCTACGCGGTGATCCTGGTCTTCTCCACCAGCCACGCCATGCGCATCGAGAAGCTGCTGGCGGTGCAGGGGATCGCCTGCAAGATGATCCCCGTCCCGCGGCAGATCAGCTCCGATTGTGGAGTGTGCATCCGCATCCTGCGCGGCCACGTCGAAGACGCACGCAGCGCGGTGGCAGCGGCCAGGGTCGAGATCCCGGGGATTGTGGATATCTGAAGGGGTAAGCCTATGACGCGGGAAGAGATTCGCCTGACGGCGCTGACCACGGCCGCCGGCTGAGCGGCCAAGATGGGCCCGGAGGCCCTGGCGCACGTGCTGCGCCCCCTGCAAGGTCTGTTCAAGTCCGAACGCTTCCCCGCGCTCCTGGTCGGCCTCCAGGTGAGCGATGACGCCGCGGTCTACAAGATCACCGACGACGTGGCGGTGATCCAGACGCTGGACTTCTTCACGCCGGTGGTGGATGATCCCTACGACTACGGCGCGATCGCCGCGGCCAACGCCATGAGCGACGTCTACGCCATGGGTGGCGAGGTGGTGCTGGCGCTGAACATCTGCGGCTTCCCGCCCAAGCTGCCGGAAGAGATCATTGCGGAGATCCTGCGCGGGGGCGCGGCGAAAGTGCTGGAAGCCGGCGGCGCACTGGCCGGCGGCCACACGGTGGACGACAACGAGCCCAAGTATGGACTGGCGGTGATGGGGCTGGTGCACCCGGAACGCATCCTGACCAAGGGGGGCGCGCGGCCCGGCGACATCCTGGCGCTCACCAAGCCTCTGGGCGTGGGCATCATCACCACCGCGGCCAAAGGGGACACCGTCGACCCGGCGCATCTGCCCCCGGCGATTGCCAGCATGAAGCGGCTCAACCGGGAGGCCGCACGCCTGGCCCAAGAGGTCGGCGTCCACGCTTGCACCGACATCACCGGTTTCGCGCTGCTCGGCCACGGCTATGAGATGGCCGAGCGCAGTAGCGCCCGGCTGCGTTTCCACCTCGATCGGCTTCCCTTCCTGGACGGTGCGACCCGCTACGCAGACGAATGGCTCTTCCCGGCCGGGACGTGTCGCAATGAGGGCTGTTTCGGCCGCCATGTGACCTTTGCCCCTGATATCCCCGACGAGCTGCGGCAGCTCCTCTACACCCCCGAGACGTCGGGCGGTCTGCTCCTCGCCGTAGCGCCGGATCGGGCGGATGCGCTGGCCGCCGCGTGCGCGGCCGCCGATCAGCCTTTGTGGATCGCCGGCGATGTGCTGCCGGGCGAAGGAATCGAGGTCGTTCGGATACGCTGACTCCCAGATCCAATGACCGGTGTACTTCGTGGTTGCCCCTCACCGATACTGAAACCGGCCTTTCAACGACAAGCCGGGTTTCTGTTACGCCTTGAAAGTTCGCTGCCACTTTTCGGGTCTTTGTGGCCGTATCCTTTCGATCTATTTTGCATTTATATGAATGTGAAGAAAGCTCCCTCACAAAACCAGATCACAAGAAAGGAGAACCTAGATGAAAGCCAAGCTTCTGTCCGTCGCAATCCTTGCCGTTATGTTGGGAACCATGCTCGCCATTCCCGTCATGGCCGAGGATGAGGAGACCACGATGTGGGTCAGCCGTGTCCGTGTAGCCTGGACAGGCCGCTCCTCCGGCGGGACCGACTGGATCGTTGGCATGGTTCACATCCGCGACGCCAATCTCCAGGCGGTCGAAGGCGCCACCGTCACGGCGGAGTGGACGCTGCCCGATGGCACCGTCCTGGAGAAAACCGCGGTCACCGCTGACGTCACGGGCATCGCGACGTTCGGAATCTGGACGGGAAAAGGCGTCTACAGGCTCTGCGTGAAGGACGTGACCAAAGAGGGATGGTTATACGATCCTGCCCTGAACACCGAAACCTGCGGTGTGGTGACGAGTACAAGTAACTGAGTTGCCCTATCGCCTCGTTCGAAGCAGCGGTGATTCACCCTTCAGCCCTGATTTGCGCCATCGGATCTACTGAGAGGCCAAGCCCATGCGCCGGGCTTGGTCTCTTTTTCGTCCTGCAACGGCGGACGCGAGGCGCCGTGTCTCAGGGCGGCACTCTTCACGGATCGCGCAGAAGTCGTTCGCTAAATCTTCACACGCCTCCTGTAAGATGCAAGTATAACGTTCGAGAGCGGCTGCGCTCCCGACGAGCCTAGAGAGCATATCCAGGAGGATCACAATGTTCAAGAAACTGTTAGCTATCGGCGCTCTGGCGCTGTTCACCCTGACTTCGACCGTCTTCGCCGCGGGCGCGGCAGACGTGACACCCACCGCTCAAACGATCGTCGCACCGGCCACGATCAGCCCCGCTGAGGCGGCGGACCTGCAGTTCATGCGGGAGGAGGAGAAGCTGGCCCACGACGTGTATGTGACGCTGTATGAGAAGTGGGACTTGCGCCTCTTCAACAACATCGCGGCCAGCGAGCAGAAGCACACCGACGCCGTCGCCGTCCTGCTCGACCGCTACGACATCGCCGATCCGGTCACCGGCAACGATGCTGGCGAGTTCACGGATGCTGATTTGCAGGCGCTGTACGACCAGTTGGTGGCGCAGGGCAGTCAGTCCATCGCGAAGGCCTTGAAGGTCGGCGCGGCGATCGAGGAGATCGATATCCTTGACCTGCAGGAGCGCCTGGCTGAGACCGACAACGCCGCCATCGAACAAGTCTACACCAACCTACTGGCCGGCTCCGAGAATCATCTGCGGGCGTTCGTGTCCAACCTGGAGGCCCAAACCGGTGAGACTTATGCACCGCAGTATCTGAGCCAGGCAGCCTACGATGAGATCATGGCCGCATCAAACAGCCGGGGCGGGGGCAACGGCGGTCGGGGTGGACGCCAGGGAGGCCGCTGGTAGCAGCAAGCTGCGGTTCGCGCGAGCTGCGAGTCGTGCACAGACTATAGGTTAGCGATCCGCCGGGGGGCGGAGCAGGGGCAGGCGAGCACTTCGCCTGCCCCTGCTTGTTTCGAAAAAGGAGCAAGCACTTGCCCGTCCGTGCTGTTAGGAGGAACCGCCAGGCGCAGACAACCGTCAACCCGTCCATCCCAGATTGGCCACCGATCACCACACCCGACCCCACTGTAAGGTGAACTTAGCATCCCCGGCGCCCCGTGGGTCAGCCCAAGTTTATCAATCAAGAATGGCGCAGACATCAGGGCTGAAACGGTGGCGGGTCCATCACCTGATGCTGATTGACATCTCCTTGGCCGTTATCGCCGCGCACCTGATCGCCGCCAGCGAAAGCAGGCATGGCCGTAACGAAAACGAGCAACACAACGAGTAACAAGCTGGTGAGAGTCTTCTTCATCGGGAATTACTCCTTGGCCGAAAGATGTGTGATGGTTTGCTTTCGAGACCATCCATATCGATAAATGCTGAAACCCCCGAATAGATACGGGGTGCGCTGATTTGACTTCCTATTATCACGTGTCACAAAAGAAACACTTCCCATGAACGATCACAACCTCCTGAATGCCCAAACTACATTCTGGGCTCGACTGGTCCGTCACGCTCGCATCGTCCGCAGCGCCTGGAGCCCGGGCGCCGTGAGTCCTGGCTCCCACACGACCCGATCCGCCAGCCTACGCATCGAGTCGGGATCGCAGTCGGGTGGGATGACGAGCACCGCGATGCGAACCCCGCGCAGGACGGTGCTGCCCGCATCTTGTGATCGCGCACAAGATCGAACAGCTAACGGCCGAGGCAGTTGACGTTCAACTGAAAACGTTTGAGGTTTATGGAATCCGAAGGATACAGAAATTCTGAAAATGTGCTATGCATCACGATCTCTGAGTATTTGGGTCGGCCCTATGTACCGTCAGAGTTCGATTCTGCCCGCGTTCAGACACGACATCCTACCTGGATACAGTCAGATTACGACCCGTGGCGATCGCGAGAGAAAGTAGCCGGAGCACGGCGCGCACGAATATGTCGACCCACCCGACCGACTATCACTCAGCCCTCGAGCGCCCGATGTATTCAGCGGCCTGTTCTGCTGTCAGGCGCGTCAGGAACTCCTCGTCCTCGCTGCCATTGACGAGATACTCATAGTCGGTCCTGTACAGATAGTAGGCGCCACACCCGGGACACTGTTGGAGCTGCAGCTTACGGCTGCCGTAGGGCTGCAAGTCCAACACCACTATGAGGTTGGCGGCAGCGGCCGGGAGATGGGTGTTATCTTCGTCCCGGCCGTACTTCTGAAACGCGTACTCGTGATCACACAAGCCCGAACAAAGCGCGCACGCTTCGTGCTGCGCATCAACCCCGGCGCCGACTAACATACGCTCCCCCTACCGCTACTTGATGGCCTGGCAAAGTTTCACGTTCCGATTCCGCGCGTATGTAGGAACCACATGCCTCCCAAGTATACCAGGAAGATGATCAGCGCGTCGATCTCGATGAAGAGCACCCGGCGCTCGACGCGCGCCAGGTTGCCGATCAACCCCAGGCAGGTGAGGATCAACCCTAACAACGCCACCAACGCAAACGTGGGATCGATCACGCCCAGGAAGCGCCCCGGCAGGTAAAAGAGGTCGGTCAGGCCCAACGCGACCATATTAAATGCATTGGAGCCGAACAGATTGCCGATCGCCAGGTCGAAGGCGCCGATGCGCACCGCCGCGATCGTGGTCGCGAGCTCGGGCAACGAGGTGACCATCGCGACCAGGGTCGTGCCGACGAAGCCCGTTCCCAGGCCGGTGAGCTCGGCTATTTCCGTGCTGCTCCGCACGAGCTGCGGCGTAATTGCGACCAGAACACCGGCAGCCACAAAGAAGCCGATCAGTGCGTGACGCAGGCTCGGCACGCCCTCCAGCTCAGCCTCCAAGGCCGCTTCGCCGCCGGTCGCCGGGTTGCCCGACTGGATCAGACGCACGCCGACCACATAGGCAGCCAACAGCAGCAGGCTGTCCAGGCCGATCCAACCGATTCGCAGATCCACGCCCGCCAGGATGAAGAAGGCAGCCATCCCGATCAACAATGTCGCCAGGCCTGCGGTGAGCGCATGGCGCATCGCGACCCGGCGCAGGATGCGCGCCTGCCGGAATAGCACGTCCAACACGGCCAGCACGAACATATTGAACATGTTGCTGCCCAGCAAGTTGCCGGCGGCCAGATTCGGCACCCCCTGGCTCAGCGAGTTGATGCCCGTCAATAGCTCCGGTAGCGATGTCGCGCCAGCCATGAGCAGCGTGCCCACGAACATGCCGCCAAGCTTCGTCCGCTCAGCGATGGCATCACCATACTTGGCCAACTGCATCGCGGCCAACACGATCACAGCCGAACTGCCGAGGAAGATCAGCCAGACCATCAGCCCTCCTTGCCGCTAGCGACATCCTGACGCGCCATGCCTTTGACAACTGCCAGGGGCCACGCCGCCAGGACGCCCGTGTTGGGACCATCCAGGTCGCCGATCACCCCTTCGGCAGCGGCCAGGCAGCGCCGCGCCGTCTCCTCGTCCGGCACGATAGCCCAGAGGGTGTAGTTGCCTTCTTCGCCGGTGGGTCCCATGCCGCCCAGGGCATAGCGCGCCGCGACGTGGCCGCGCCTGACGCGCCGCCGGTGGACGCCCGTGGTCTCCGCGATGGTGGCACCGCGCACGCCGGCTGCGTCCCAGGCATCGAGCACGGCATCCAGCCGATCGGCAACGTCCAAAACAAGCATCACCATATACATTTCCCCTACCTCCTGGCCTAGCAAGGCCCTCATCTTTCCCAGTCGCGCAGGCCGTTGGTGACGAACTGCGTGATTTCGCCGACGCTCAACCGATCGATGCCCAGCTTCTCCAGCGTGCGGCCGCGGCGCCAGTAGTCGGTGCGGTGGATGATGCACGCCAGCCGGATGATCGCATCCATCCCGCGCACCGATACGCCGAAGTGCTGGCCCAACGCCGCGATGGGCACTAAACTCATCGGAATGTCCTCGAAGATGTAGCGGTGGTTCAGCGTGCTGGGCGCCTTGATGCCGAAGTAGCCGGGCTGGTTGTGGATCGCCTCGTTGAGGTCTTCGCCCTCAGCATCGTAGGCCATCTTCAGCCACTCCTGCGCCGTTTGCGCGCGGATGCCCAGGGAGGCCGCGACGGTCACCCGCTCGCGGTCCAAAGCCTCCAGGACCCGCGCCACCGATGGAGTCACCCCTTCGATATAGAACTCATAGTCACCGTGGGTGGATTCGATGCGACCCGCGTTGAGCAGAGTCAAAGCCGGGTGAAAAATCGCGCCCATGTTGTCGAGTCCGGTGCGCAGCACGTTGACGCCGTCGATGAACTGCGGATAGGTAGGCGCCAGCGCTTCCAAGACCTGCGGCGTGCGCGTGGCCGGCAGCGCGGCCAGCGGCACCGCCTCCTTGATGCGGAAGATGCGCGCCTGGGCCGGGCCATCGGAGCGGCTGGCGTAGATGAAGGTGCCCGCCTCGGCGACGGTGACGTCGGCCTTGCAACCCTGGTCGGACAGCACCTTGTGGAACTCGATGGCGCCCAGGGTGCGGCCGGGATGCAGCACGACGATCTGCCCGTCGCGCAGGTGCGGGGCCGCGACCTTGGCAATCTCGGCGTGGGCCGAAGAAGGCACCACGACGTGAATGACCGCGGCTTCAGCCAGCGCTTCGCTCATGTCTGACGTAACGGCTGCCAGCCGGCCAAAGCCGCGCGGGCCGCCATCGTAGCTCTCCAAATCGATCCCGCGTCTAGCTTTGATCGCCGCCACGCGTTCGGGTGTACGGTTGAACAGAGTGACGCGGCACCCCATCAGCGCCAGGTGCGCAGCCATCGCTTTACCGCCGTGCCCGGCGCCGATGATGGTATATTTGGATTCTTCGAATGTAGTGCTCATGGGTGCCTCCTTATGGGCAGCGATAGGCAGAGGCGGCAGAGATCGCGACGACGGTCACTGCGCGCCCGCAGCAAAATCCCTACAACAGCCCCGCCAGGCGCTGAGCTTCGGACAGGGGATGGCCGGCGGCATCGACCGCAACGCAAGCGCCCCACGCATCCATCCGCGTAGCGATTTGGCCGCGGGCATATCGATTGTTGCGCAGATGCGGCGCGTCCAGGATGCCGGAGGCGACGGCTCGCGCCAGGGTCGCCGGGTCAACCAGGGGATCGGTGATGCCGCGGCCGGCCAGGCCACGGATCGCGTTCAGCGTGACTTGTGCTTCCACAAGGAGTTCCTGCTTGCACGCCTGAATGCGTGGGTCAAGTGTCATGTCCGGCGCTCCGGTCACGGCATTTTCGATGACGCGGCGCGCTAGCTTGCACGCCTCGATCACGTCATCGGCTGTGGCGGCATGGTGCGCTTCCGTGTGCCCTACCACATGGACGATGTGCGGCCGCAGCGCCATCTGCAAGTAGACGCTGGCAGCCAGGTGTCCGCGCGCGGCTGCCGGGTCCAGCGGGTAGCTCAAAAGCCCGGTGCGGGTCTGCCGCCAGATCCGGAAATCGGCGTCCGCCAGCGGCTGGATGATCTCCAGGCAGGCCAGCATCTTGGCCAGGTCCATCGCGTCGGAGAGGCCGGGCGGGCTATTGAACATGAACTGCGCGATGTAATCCCGTACGCCGAAGGCGCGCGCGTTGTAGGCCGAGAGATAGGCGGCAACCACAAAGA
This sequence comes from uncultured Anaerolineales bacterium, assembly GCA_964513075.1. Taxonomy (GTDB): domain Bacteria; phylum Chloroflexota; class Anaerolineae; order CG2-30-64-16; family CG2-30-64-16; genus DAOUBP01. The sequence continues at coordinate 10,953 of CAZELR010000072.1, read as the reverse complement.
TGACATCGGGTGCGTCACGCATACCCCAGTGGTGCGGCTCGTTGAGCTCTACCGGGTGGTCGCGGCTTCCGTACCAGGAGAGCAGCTCCTGGTGGAGTCGGATCGACGTTTCAAGGTCATGCGGACCGCGGCCATCCATCGCATTGAACCAGAAGAGCGGCACCGCGGCCCAGGCGATATGGATCGTCTCGACGTACATCTCTGCCAGTCGCACGAAGTCGTCGGTGCCGCTGTAGGTGCGCAGCAGCGGGTAGTTGCCGCGGCGGCTGGCGGCGTAAAGGCTGCGGTAGTCGTCCGCGCTGCGCACCGGCACACCCCCTGCCCCCCTTCGCCGCGGGTCCTGCCGCTCCGGATGGAAGAAGTTCTCCTGGGCGTCCTGGTCGATGCCCAGCGAGATCACATCCAAGACCCGTGCGTCCGCGATCTGCTCGATGCCGGCGCGCGTGGCCTCGATCGTGGGCAGGCCGAAGTGGTGGCGGATCAGGGGATACGGCGGCTTCCAGGCGATACGCGCCACCGTCGATTGCGGGTAGTCGGCCTCGGTCGCCGTGTGCGTCACGCCGCGCAGGTAGGCGGACACCTCTTCCGGCAGCTGTGAGCCGTCGAAGATGCGCTCGAAGAAATCGAAGGCGCGGGCACGCTCGGCTACGGGCGGCGTGCCGCCGAACGCGAACCGCACGCCTGCAGACCGCAAATCGTCGGCCGCCTCGGCGAACTCCCCCAGCAGCCGTTCGCCGGTCTCCGGCGTCAAACGGTAGGAGACGCCCACCAGCGTCGCATCCTCGGCCAGCGCAGCTTCCAGCACGCGCTCGACTGGCACGGCCGGGCCCAGGAAGACCGTCCGCCAGCCGGCCTTCTCAGCCAGGCGCAGGAAGTTCAGCACACCCGCGACATGCACGCACTCGCCCAGTGCGGCCGCAACCACCGTCCTCGAATTGGCCATACTGCTCTCCTACATGCGGACGAAGCGGTCCGCCTCCAGCACGAAGATGGTGGCGCCGTACGCGGGCATCCCCGCGTCTAGCGGACGCGCTTCGGTGCGGGGCTCCGTGTTGGCCTGGATGATCGCCAAAACATCGTCCACCTTGGCGCTTTCGACCCCGATCAGGAAAGTGACGTTGCTGCGGCGCAAGAAGCCGCCGGCAGTATTCAGGCGCGTGACCCGATAGCCAGCCGCCAGCAGCCCGCCTGCGACCTGCTCAGCGATGTTGTTTTGCACGATGACCAGAACCAGGTTCATCCGGCCGCCTCTTTTCTCGTTTGTTACGTCAACCCCGGATTGCACTAAAGCGGGATGAGGCTGATCTGCCACGGCAGACGCCGTCCCGCCCAGCACGCGCAGAAACCGCTGCACCGGAAAGCTGAACACGACTGCACCGCCGATGCGCACCTCAAGCGGCATCGCGGCAGTGGACAAAGCGCCGGCGGCTTCCGGCGTTGGCAGCGCGACAATATACCCTGCCCGCGTGCGGCAGACCATACGCATGAGCGCCAGCACCTCGTCTACCTGATCATCGTCCAGGCCGATCAACAGCGTCGCGTTCCCACGCGCCAGGAAGCCGCCCGCGGAGTCAATACGGGTCACGCGGCGGCCTTGTTTCACGAGTCGCGCCACCAGGACGTCGGCATCCTCAGCCTGAACGACCGCCATTAGTAGCTGCACGTCCCCGCTCCTTTATTCTTCAGCGTGCGACGCGCCCTTTGTGCGCCCCATCCAGGTCAAGTCGCTCAACTCGCCGAAGCGCTCGCGAAAGATGCGATAGTAGAGCAGTTCCTCTTTGGTGTTCAGGGTCCAGCCATTAGGCAGGATCCGCTCTGAGGCAAAGTCAGCATCACTGATGCGCTCTTCCGCATGCTGGGCCATCAGATCACCCACGCCGGCGCCCTCCCAGAACTTGGCCTTGGTGCGATTCAGGACAGACTCGGGCAGAGCGCCATCTAGCGCTCGGCGGAGGATCCACTTCTCCACACCGTCTCGCAGCTTGAACTCGACCGGGATCTGCAGGGCCAGCTCCACCACTTCAGGAGCCAGGAAGGCCACATGTGCGACCGTGCCATGTGCTGACGCGCAGCGGTCCACGCGTTGCAGCGCAGTGTTATGCAGCCGGCCTAGGATGTCCAGCAGCTCTCCGGGGAGCGCGGCCGCGGCGAGCGCCTTGAGGTAAGCATAGCCCGCAAAGAGCTCATCTCCGCCTTCGCCGGAGAACACAGCCGGCACATAGCCGGCTGCCGCCTGCGCCACCAGGTAGTTGGTGATGCTCGAACGCACCAGCAGCGCATCGAAGGACTCCAGATGGTAGATAACCAGGGGCAGCGCCGCCAGCATCTGCGGGAAGGTCACGACGACCTCGTGGTGGTCCGACCCGATGTATGCTGCAACCTCGGCCGCGTAGGCCAAATCGGGCGCGCCCGCTGACCCCGCGGCAAAGGTATGCAGCCGGTCCACATATGGCCGGGCCAGGGCGGCCAGGACGCTGGAGTCCAGGCCCCCCGAAAGCCAGGCGCCGACCTCACCATTGCCTGCCTGCCGCTTCACGGCTGTGGCTAGCCGATGACGCAGCTCCTGAGCCATGTGCGAGGGGGAACCGCTGAAGGGGGGCGGCTGCGCCAGTTGGTAGTACGTCTGAACTCGCTCGCCATCGTAGATGATGGTTCCCGGCAGCACCTCATGAACGTGGTCGGTCCGTGGCAAACACGCCTTCACTTCGGACGCAAAACACAGCACGCCGTCGGCTAGATAGCCATAGTACAGCGGTGCAACGCCCAGCGCATCGCGGGTCAGTGTTAAAGAACCGCCTGCGCTGTGCGCTTCGGCCAGCCGGCCGTAGCCTGCGCCATCCCGCGCGATGCCCCGCTGTTCCAAGTCTTCAACAGCACCGGCCTCCGCTGCTGAGTACACCAGGCCCAAGGTGGCCGTTTCGGTCTCAACAATCACGCGTCCGGACGGTCCCCGGTGGCGCAGCCTGTTTAGCATCTGATCGACCAGGGCATGCTTGCCAGTCGCGCCGATACCTGCAATTCCTGCCATGTTTGTGACTCCTTCATCGAGCTTTCTGACCCTAATCATACGGGCAAAAATCGCCGGGAACGGCTGGATTGGGTTGGCATTGCCGCCGGGTCCGGTTGTTTCCCGTTAGTCAAGACTGGTGAGCACTGTGTGTTATAATGTGTCCCGGAGGACACATGATCCAGGATGCGAGAGCGGCCGCGGCCCACGATGCCCAGCGGTATCGCGAGCGGCTGCGGCTGCTGCGCGAGATAGACTGCGCGGTCCTCCGCGCCCAGTCGGTCGACCAAACCGCCGACACAGCGCTCCGCGGCCTGCGCGAGCTCGTGCCCTGCCTGCGCGCCAGCGTGGCCCTCTTCGATTTCCAAGCCGATGAGGTGCTGTTGCTGGCCACCAGCAGCGACACGGGGCTCCAACTGCGAGCCGGGGCTCGGGCGCAACTCAGCCGGGCGGTCTTCCTCGGCGACTCGCCCCAGGGCCAGCCGTACCTGGTGGCGGACCTGAGCGCCGCACCCTTTACACATCCCTGGGTTGAACTGCTGCGGAGTGAAGGGGTGCGCTGCTATGCCAGCTTCCCACTTGTCACCGAGGGCCAGGTGATCGGCGCGCTGACGTTCGGTTCGGAACACCCGGAGGCGCCGCCCCAGGCAGATCTGGAGGCAATCGCCGACATCGCCGATCAACTCGCCGTCGCCATCGTGGACGCCCGCCTCCACGAACAGAATCGCCGCCATGCCGAGGAGCTGGAAACGCGGGTGGCTGAACGAACGGCTGCGCTGCGCCTCAGCGAGGCGCGCCTGCGCGCCATCTTCGCAGCCGCGCCCATCGGCATGTTGCTGGCGACGCCCGGCGGCCAGCTCTTGCAGGCCAATCCGGCGCTGCAGGAGCTGCTCGGCTACGGCGAGGCGGAGTTGCAGGAGAGGACCTTTACCGATCTGCTGGCCGCTGGCGCAGACCATCTTGACGTCAATCGTCGCCTGGATGCAGCGCTGACCGCGCAGAAGCTGCCTTTCAGGTCAGATATTACCTTGCGACGCAAGGATGGCCCGAGGATCTGGGCGCATATGACGTTGGCTCAAGTGCGCGCTGCGCCGGAAGCGGGCAACCTGGCGGTAGTCATGATCGAAGATGTCACCGAAGCGCGGAAGACGCAGGGCGCGCTCATCGAGGCCGAAAAACTGGCCATCACCGGGCGCCTGGGCGCCTCATTGGCCCATGAGATCAACAATCCACTCCAATCCATCATCGGCTGCCTGGGGCTGGCCGAGGAGACGCTGGCGGAGCCTGCCGAGGCAGGCCGCTACCTGGCTGTAGCGCGCGAAGAACTGCACCGCGTCGCCCGCACCGTGGCTCAACTGCGCGATCTACAGACAGTCTCCCAGCCAGAGCAGCCGGAAGTGGTGGATCTCAACGACATGCTTTCGCAACTGCTCACCCTAAGTACGCCCAAATGCACCGAGCAGGGCATTCAGGTCGTCTGGCGGCCGGCACGCCGGCTGCCGCCTCTGTTGGTCGTGGCCGACCGCATCCGCCAGGTGTTTCTCAATCTATTGCTGAACGCGATAGATGCCATGCCCCAAGGTGGACAGTTGATGATCCGCTCAACGCAGAGTAGAAATCCGGCCGGGGTACGCGTGGCAGTGCGCGACTCGGGCGCCGGGATACCCCCTGCAGTGCTGGAGCGAGTATTCGAGCCGTTCTACACTACCAAGAAGAAAGGCCTGGGTCTGGGGCTGTTCACCAGCCGCACCATCGTCGAACGGCACCACGGCAGCATCGAGGCGCACAGCCGTCCTGGCCAGGGGACAACGTTCATTGTGTGGCTCCCCATACTTCCGGAGGGATCAGATGGGTGACGTCATCCGTACGCTGATAGTGGACGACGATGCGGGCGTGCGTTTCACCCTGGCCGAAACATTACGCCGCGCCGGGCATGCTGTGGTTACTGCAGAAAGCGGGGACGCAGCACTGAATTTGCTGCGCGATGAGCCGTTTGACCTGGCGATCCTGGACCTCAACCTGGGCACGCGTGTGGACGGTCTGCGCGTGCTCGAAGGCATCCGCTGGCGCTGGCCGGGGATGGCGGTCGTCATCCTGACCGCGCACGGGTCGCTGGAGTCCGCCATGGCCGCCATCCGTGAGGGCGTGGACGGCTATCTGCTGAAGCCGGCCGAGCCAGAGGTCTTGTTGACGGCCGTGCGCGAGGCGCTGGCCCAACGACAGACACGCGGCGCCCAGTCGCCTGGAGGGCCGCCAGCCCGTCTGTTGCGGCATGGCCACTTGATCCTCGACCTGGACAAATGCCTTGTGTCTTGTGCCGGCCAACCGGTCGAGCTGGCGCCGGCCGAGTTCAGCCTGCTGGCGCATCTCATCGAGAACGCGCATCGCACCGTGCCCCCCAAAGAGCTAGTGAACGCCATCCAGGGGTATGCGCCCGACCATCAACACGAAGCACGCCAGATCGTCAAGTGGTACATCCATCGCCTGCGGGCGAAAATCGAGCCGGACCCCGCACATCCGCGCACCATCCTCAATGTCCGCGGGGTGGGCTATACCATGGGTCGCTCCGAAGCCTCAGAGGTCCCAGATACAGATTCGCGTTTGGATATCTTAATTGCCTGAAGAATGACTCAATGTAAGAAGGGTGCGGTACAGAGTTTTGCACGCAGATGACGAGAATTTGATAGAATACGGGCAACAGAATCACAGGGGGGGGACAATGCGCACCGATTTTGATGCCCAGTGGGATGAATTGGCCGAGGAAGTGTTGAGCGGGATGAAGGAATGGCGTTTGCAGCATCCCAAGGCCACGCTCCGGCAGATCGAAGCGGCGCTGGACGAGCGTTTGGGGAAGATGCGGGCGCGCATGCTGCAGGATGCGGCGTTAGCGAGTGCGTCTGCGGATCTCAAAGCGGCGCAGGTGACGGAGCGGCCGGTGTGTAGCGCCTGCGGCAGCGTGCTGGTGGAGCGGACGGTTGCTGAGCGGGAACTGGTCACGCAGCACAACCAGGTGCTGCGGTTGGAGCGGAGTTACGGGGTCTGTCCTACGTGTGGGGCGGGCCTTTTTCCCCCTGGATGACGAACTGGAGCTATTGCCTGGCACGCTGACGCCGAGCTTGCAGGAAGACTTGGTGCATCTGGGCACGTGGCTGCCCTTCGGCAAGGCCGCCGAGCAGTTGCGGCGGTTCCGGCAGACCGACGTGTCACGGCCGACGGCGGAGCGGGTGACGGAAGCGGCGGGCGCCGCCTATGTGGCCTGGCAGACGGCGGAGGTGGCCCGGATCGAGCGGGAGTTGCCGCCGCCCCCCGCAGGGCCGGCGCAGTTGTTCATGAGTGTGGATGGGGCGCATATTCCCCTGGTGGGTGGGGAGTGGGCTGAGGTCAAGACCTTGGTCATCGGGGTGGTGCAGCCGCCCAAGGTCGTCAAGGGGGAAACGGTGATACGCACGGCCGAGCACTCCTACTTCTCCCGCTTGACCGACTCGGATACATTTCAGCGGGTGGCACTGGTGGAAACCCAACGCCGCGGGGTGGAGACGGCGGCGGCCGTCGGCTTCGTCACCGATGGTTCGGAATGGCTGCAAAAGTTTGCCGATCACCATCGTGCGGATGCCGTGCGGATTCTCGACTTTCCGCATGCCGGGGAACATCTGGCGCCGGTGGGTCAAGTCCGCTTCGGTGAAGGGAGTGCCGAAGCGCAGAGTTGGTTGAAGACGCAGCTGCATACGCTCAAACACGACGGTCCGACCGCGGTGGTGGCCGAAGTGGTGCGGTTAGTCGCCGCACAGCCGGAAACGCCCGACTTGGCCGGTCATTTAGCCTACCTGGAGAAGCGTACGGCGCATATGCAGTATCCGACCTTCCTGGCGGCGGGCTGGCCGATTGGGGATGGGGCCGTCGAGAGCGGCAACAAACTGGTCGTCGAGGCGCGGCTGAAGGGCAGTGGCATGCACTGGGCCCGGCCGCATGTCGATCCCATGTTGGCGCTGCGCAATATCGTCTGCAGTGATCGCTGGGATGAGGCCTGGCCCCAGATCGTACGCACGTTACGCCAGCAGACGCAGCAGCGGCGGGCTGAACGCCATCACCAACGGCGCACGGCACGTGACCGCGCACCGGCATCCCTGACCGCTGCCGAACCCAGCGGAGCTACACCCGCCGCACCGATGCCGGCAGTCAAAACCAGCGAGCTGTCAGCGCGGCCAGCCAGTACACCGCTCGCCCAGACGCCACCCGGTCAACCCTGGCGCCCACCAGCTGACCATCCCTGGCGGCGCATGCCCGTCGGTCGGGCGCGTTTCAAGCCGTCAACCGAGCGCACCGATGCAAAACCTTGAACCGCACCCATGTAAGAAAAAGAGATTGACAACCGGTTCAGATCATGATATCCTCTAGCGGAGCAACGGCCCCTGGCTGGTTATTTGCTCGGGCCGCGAAGCAGGTTTACGGTCAGCCTTAACTCCATCTTGTCACTATGGCAGCCCCAGTCTGAGCGCCGGCTTCTCGGCGTTTTGGGGCTGTTTTTTTGTTGGGTATGACAAGGAGGTCCCCCCATGAGCGCACTCCATCCGATTCATCGCAGACGAATTTTGGGCCTGCTGGCTCTGGTTACGATCGCCGCGTTGGTGTTGGCCGGCGCCCTGCCTGGCGTTGCCGCGCCCCTGCCCCGAGCAGATGCGCCATCGCAGGCCACGCACAGCGTTCCAAGAGAGAGCATCTCACCTGCGCCGGACGTCGAGGCATACCGGTTTGTCGGGATGTGGCAGCCTGAATTCGGCGATTTCCCTGCATGGGACTCGGTATTTTTTCTCCTGCCGCATGATGTTGCGATAGGCCCTGATGGCTATGTTTATGTGGCGGATTCGGGCAATAACTGCATTCAGAAGTTCACACCGGGTGGCGAGTTTATCGCCAAGTGGGGAACCAAAGGCGCCGGCGATGGCGAGCTCAACGGGCCGTACGGTATAGCGATTGATTCTGCTGGCTATGTCTATGTGGCGGAAGCAAACAATAATCGCATCCAGAAGTTCACTTCTGACGGTGCGTTTGTCGCCAAGTGGGGAACCAAGGGATCTGGAGAAGGTCAGCTTGATTGGCCGCATGGCGTAGCAGTGGATCGGTCTGGCTATGTCTATGTAGCTGATACAACGAACGACCGCATCCAGAAGTTCACCTCAACGGGTGTGTTTGTCGCCAAGTGGGGGAGCACAGGAACCGGGCCAGGCGAGCTCGATTTCCCCTATGATGTGGCGGTTGATCAGGCCGGCAACACGTATGTGGCAGATTCCTTCAACGACCGCATCCAGAAGTTCGATGCTCAAGGCGCTTTTCTCGCTGCGTGGGGAAGCAGGGGCTCCGGCGACGGCCAGTTTGCCGGGCCAGCCGGTGTGGTAGTTGACCAGGATGGCTTCATCTACGTCGCTGACTCGGCGAACCAACGTATTCAGAAGTTGGCCTCTGACGGCGCATATGTAACCCAATGGGGCAGTTACGGCACGTCGGAGCCGGGGGAATTTCAGTTCCCCTGGGGCCTGGCAGCCGATCAGGATGGGAACATCTACGTGGCCGACAAATACAACCATCGCATCCAGAAGTTCACACTCAATGGTCAGTTTATCACAACCTGGGGTAGAAGCGACAGTTTCCCGCCACAGACTGCCAAGATCTACTACGACACTCACGCAAGACAGGACTATGCCGTCAGCCGGTTCGGCGCGTTGTTGGAGCAACACGTGTATGATGGCGTCAAGAAGACGCAGCGCGTGAACTACCCCGATCAAGATCTGTACTACTACGCGTTGGGCAACTACATATACGGTAGCGGGGCCATCCGCACCTACTACGCCGGCGGCAGGATTGACCGGCAGGACTGGTGCCCCGATGCCGGCAACCCGGACGTGTGTTACACCGTGAGAAAATACGTCTACTCTGGCGCCAGGCTGAGCCGGGTGGAGGTGTATTATTACCAGGCCAGTCTGCCCTATCCTCACGGAGAGCACGAGCAGGCGAGCATCGCGATCGCAACCAACAGTAATGGCCATGTCTATGCCGCTATCCAGGACATGGACAGCCGCAGCATCCAGCAGTTCTCCGCGGCCGGCGAACTGATCGGCCAGTGGCGCGGGGGCGAGCCCGGCGCCCCATTTTCGTTCTGGGCGCTGGCCGCGGTCGCCGCAGGACCGGAAGGCCACATCTACGTTGCCAGCAGTTACTGGGACACGCCTTATGATCAATACGGCAACCCGATGGGCACCTTTACCTATTTCCGCGTCCGGGAGTTCGACTCCGATGGCAACATCCTCGCCGAATGGGCGCGCAGTTACGGCGGTGGCTTCTCTTCCGCCGCTGCCATCGCGGTGGATCAGGCGGGTCGCGTCTACCTGGCCATCGCTGAGAAGCACACCGTCTGGAGATTCAACCCGGATGGCAGCGCGATTAGTTGGGGCGGGGAAGGCAACGGCGAGGGCCAGTTCTCGCACCCGGAGGGCATCGCGGTCGCGCCGGACGGCTCCGTCTACGTGGCGGACACGGGCAACAATCGCATCCAGAAGTTCACTGCTGACGGCGCGTTTGTGGCCCAGTGGGGCGGCCCGGGCGCCGGCGAGGGCCAGTTCAACGGGCCGCGCGGCATCGTGATAGACCAGCATGGCGCTGTCTATGTGACGGAGGTGGGGGGGAACCGCGTCCAGAAGTTCACGTCTGCCGGTAGCTTCATCACCCGGTGGGGCAGCCCGGGCACAGGTGAGGGCGAGTTCTCCGGGCCGGGCGGGGTCGCTGTGGATAGCGACGGCTATGTCTACGTGTTGGACTCCGGCAACAACCGGATTCAGAAGTTCGAGCCTTATGAGTCCGGCCCGACGCCGACCCCCACCGCAACCCCCACAGCGTCGAGCACCCCGACGCCGACCAGCACGCCCACGGCCACGCCGACCCATACGCCGACCGTCACGCCGACGCGCGACCCGGACGCTCTTCTTAAGGTGTATCTGCCGTTGGTGCTCAGAAGCACGCCGTGACGCCACCTGGGCCCAGGAGGGGCAAACGCTGATTATGGTGGGGAGTTTCCTGCGGCTCCGCCGGAGACACCCCACTTCCGCTTCTCTCCCGTTCCATCCAAACCCCGACGCATTTCTAACCCAATCCAACCGTTGCGCATTCTTTTGTCTGCTATGATGCCTTCACTGCCATGGGCGAGGCGCACATCGTGCAGCGCGCCCTTGCGCCCGACGCATCGCCCGGGCGAGATCCAAGTGGAGGGGAAGTGCCTACGGATATCACTCACGTCAGCCTGAGACAACTGGAGTCTATGCGCTCAGGCGCGCGCGTCGCAGTGCGCACCTGCATGAACGTCAGGCCCGGCAACCGGGTGTTTGTCATCACCGACAAGTTGACCCACGGCATCGGCCGCCTGCTGGGCGAGGAGGCCTCAGATGCTGGGGGCGAAGTGCTGGTGCACGATCTCGAACAATTCACCGACCGGCCGATTCTGACCATGCCCGAACCGCTGCGGGCCGAGTTGCACCGCTTCCGGCCGCACATCACGTTCTACACCGCAGCCAGCCAGCCCGGTGAGGTCAGTTTTCGCATGGCTCTGCGCACCTTCCTGATCCAGGATCTCAAGGTGCGCCATGCCCACATGCCAGGCATCACCGCTCAGCTCATGACCGAGGGCATGAACACCGACTACCGTATGGTCGCGTCGATCACGACCGCGGTCTACGACATGGCACGGCTGGCCGACACCATTCATGTCGCCACGCCCGACGGCACCGACCTGACGGCCCGCTTCAACCCGGACTGGCGCTGGGTATCGTGCACCGGCCTCTACCACAACGCGGGCCAGTGGGGCAACCTGCCGGAAGGCGAGACCTTCTCGTGCCCGCAGACCGTGAACGGCACGCTGGTCGCGCATGTGATCGGCGATTACTTCAGCCAAAAGTACGGCA
>CAZELR010000071.1:18200-19290 GCA_964513075.1 uncultured Anaerolineales bacterium | reverse complement strand
ACGCACCACGCACCAAGGAGACTCACCTCATGCCAACCCACACCGCCTTCGACGCTATCGTTGCCGGGCATCTGTGCCTGGACATCATCCCGGCGATCCCGGCTGCGGTTGGCGGGATGGCCGGCCTGATGACGCCGGGCCGGCTCAGCGAAGTGGGGCCTGCGGTGCTCTCCACCGGGGGGGCGGTGTCGAACACCGGGCTGGTGCTGCACAAGCTGGGCATCGCGACCCGGCTGATGGGCAAGGTGGGCGATGACCTGTTCGGCCTGGCGATCCGGCGCATCGTGGCAGCCCAGGGCGAGGGATTGGTCGACGGCATGGTGGTCGATCCCGCGGTCACCTCCTCCTACTCCGTGGTTGTGAACGTGCCGGGCGTCGACCGCATCTTCCTGCACCACACCGGCGCCAACGACACCTTTGCGGCCGACGACGTGCGCTACGACCTGGTGGCGCAGGCCCGGCTGTTTCACTTCGGCTATCCGCCCCTGGTGCGGTTGATGTATGCCAGGGGGGACCGCGAGCTGGCGGAGATGTTTCGCCGTGCCAAGGCGACCGGCTGCACCACCTCGCTGGACCTCTCGCTGCCTGACCCGGCCTCGCCTGCCGGCCGCGCGGACTGGCCCGCCATCCTCCGCGCGACCCTGCCCGCGGTGGACATCTGCGCGCCTAGCATTGAGGAGATCCTTTTCATGCTGCGGCGGGAAACCCACGACCGGATGAAGGCGGACGGGAATATCGCGCTCACGCCCGCCCTGCTGGCCGATCTGGCAGATCAGCTTTTGGCGTGGGGCGTGAAGATCGTGCTCATCAAGCTGGGCGACCAGGGCGCCTACCTGCGGACCGCGGGCCGCGCGGCGCTGGCCGCGTTAGGCCGCGGCCGGCCGGCCGGCCCGGTCGCCTGGGCCGATCGCGAGCTGTGGGCCCCCTGTTTTCAGGTGCAGGTGGCAGGCACCACCGGCTCGGGCGATGCAACCATTGCCGGGTTCCTGGCCGCACTCCTGCGCGGTCTGGGGCCCGAAGACGCGCTGACCGCGGCGGTCGCGGTGGGCGCGTGCAACGTGGAGGCCGCCGACGCGCTCTCGGGCATCCG
>CAZELR010000071.1:0-18100 GCA_964513075.1 uncultured Anaerolineales bacterium | reverse complement strand
CGGTCGCGGTGGGCGCGTGCAACGTGGAGGCCGCCGACGCGCTCTCGGGCATCCGCACGTGGGAGGAAACGTGGGCGCGCGTTGCAGCGGGCTGGCCGCGGCGGATCGCACAGTAGTTGCATTGCTGATGTGGGCGCGAGCAGCCGGGATTAGGGGATTAGGGGTAGATATGAGCTTGCCCCTAATCCCCTAATCCCCGCTAATCGTTTTGAGTGCGGCCGGGATTAGGGAATCAGGCGAGGGATGTCGCATGGCGTTGACTGGACGATCAGGGGATCGGCGCGTTTATGTGGGGTTTGGTTTCGGCGCGATCCAGGCGGGCCTGTTCCTGCACGAGGCGCACCGCTCCGGCGCGTTTGGCCGGCTGGTCGTGGCGGAGGTGGTGCCCGAGGTCGTGGCCGCGGTGCGGGCTGCGGGCGGGGCGATCGCCGTCAACGTCGCTGCGGCTGACCATCTTGAACAAGTGACCTTCGGGCCGGTGGAGATCGAGAACCCGCTGCACACGGCGGATCGCGGGCGCCTGATTGCCGCGATCGCTGAGGCCGACGAGATCGGCACGGCCGTACCGAGCGTCAGACACTACATCTCCCCCGGCCCCGGCAGCCTCCACCGCGTCCTGGCAGCCGGGCTGCGCGCCAAAATCGCGCTGGGCGGTCCGGCAGCGGTGATCTATGCTGCAGAGAACCACAACGAGGCAGCCGAGATCCTCGAAGAGGCGGTGCTGGCCGAGCTGCCGGCGGCAGAGCGGGCCGCAGTGCGCGGCCGCGTGCGCTTCCTCAACACGGTCATCGGCAAGATGAGCGGCGTGGTGACGGATGCCGCGGAGATCGCCCGGCGCACCCTGCGGCCGGTGACGCCAGATCTACCGCGCGCGTTCCTGGTGGAGTCCTTCAACCGCATCCTGGTCTCGCAGGTGCGCTTCGAGTCGGTTGCCGGTGAGCCGCCCTACCGCCGCGGCATCGCAGTCTTCGAGGAAAAGGCCGACCTGCTGCCGTTCGAGGAGGCCAAGCTCTACGGCCATAACGCCACACACGCTCTGGCCGCTTACGTGGGCGCGCTGGCCGGCGTGGAGCGCATCGCCGACCTGCCCACCGTACCCGGTGCGCTGGCTCTTTTGCGTGCGGCCTTCATCGAGGAGTCCGGCGCCGCGCTGATCCGCAAATACGCGGGTGCGGACCCGCTCTTCACGCCGACCGGCTACGCCGCCTATGCCGACGACCTGCTGGCCCGGATGATCAATCCCTACCTGGGCGACAGCGTGGAACGCGTGGCGCGCGATCCGCAGCGGAAGCTGGGGTGGGATGACCGGCTGATTGGTACGATTCGGCTGGCGCTGGGCCAGGGCATCCAGCCGCGGCGCTACGCCTTCGGCGCCGCGGCCGCGCTGGTCTACCTCGACCCAGCGCATCTGGAGCGCAGCGAGCTGTCGGCCCCGCTGGATGAGCTCTGGCACGATGCCTCTCCGGATGTCGCAGAACGCGCCGCCGTGTTGGCCGCGATCTCAGAGGGCCTGCGTCGGCTGCGGGACTGGCGCGCGGGAGGCTGCCTTGACCCTGCTCCCATTTTTTAATCGTGCGGCCCTCAGTTGGCGATCAGCGGCAGCAGCGTCCGGCACAGGTAACCTGCGCCGGTGTTGCCGGCCCGGTCGAGCGCGAGGCCGGTGACGCACGCCGCGCCCGCAGGCCAGGCGAAGGGCTGTATGTAAGGCGTGAAGTGGACGGCCGTAGCCTCACCGCTGTAGAGCACCTGCTGGACCCCGGAACCCTCTTCCTCATCGGACGCCGTCACCCTGACCAGGCCGGTCTCAGCATCGCGCGTCACGCGCACGATCGGCGCGGTCACGTCGCCGGCCGGCGCGCCGTCCAGCGCCACCGCAGTCAGCTCCTGCACGGGGCTGTCGGGCGTGTAGCGATAGGTCAGCAGCGCGTCCGGCTCGACCATGGCGGACGCCAGGCTCAGGTTGGCGGTCGTCGTTGTGGTCATCGGCAGGCCGGGGAACGCCAGGGTGCGCACGATGGCGCCCAGGCGCAGGTTCTCGACCTTCAGCCGCGCGGCCGTGTCCGCGTTTGTGCCGGTGATCGTCACTGCGAACGGGCCGCCCGTGGTCAGCGCGGCCACCTGCGCACCCGCTACCTCGACCAGGGTCGCTCCGGGGATGGCATCGGCGTAGCCGGCCAGCAGCCCATTGTCGCCGGACAGGCGCCGGCCCTCCGCATCGGTGATGACCATCTTCGCAGCGCCGATCAGCGTGATCTGGACGCCGGTGGTTGTGCCCAGCGCCGCGTAATCATCGGCGGTTGCATCCGGCGCGAAGCCGGCCCCGCCGGCTTTATCCAGCACACCGGCCGCGGCCGCCGCACTGGTCACGCCGGACGGCACGGTCTGCTCGTTCGTGCAGAAGTCGCCCTTCAGCAGGCCCACGACCAGGTCCTTGACGCGTTGATCCGCGCCCAACGTCATGTGATGGGCGCCATCCACGAAGTAGTAATGGCCGTCCGCCACCATTTTTGAGAGCGGCTCGCTGGCTGCGGCGCTGCGCAGCGGCACGGTGTCATCACCCAGCGTGTCGAGCACCGGGACCGCCGGCACGTAGGTCTCGTAGTTGCAGGTGTAGTTGTCGTCCCACCAGTTCTTGGTGCACACCTTGCACGGCCGCTGGCACACCCACAGGTGGCCCCAGGTGGGCGAGCCGGTGCCGATGATGCGCTGGTTGATGTACTGATCGGTCAGCAGCGTCATGTCGCCGACCCCCTCGGAAGTAAAGCGATCCCCCAGTTCGACCAGCCCGGCGTTGTAGTTGAGTGCCAGGTAGGCCTTGGTCTGATCGTAGCTCAGCGGGGTGACGTCCTTGGCCGACCAGAGATCGCCGAGCAGGCCCTCCTTGAGCAGCCAGCTCGCCTGGCCTAGGTAGCGCGGATCGTAGAACGCGCCGTCCAGGGGGCTGTGGTTGTACCACGGCCGGCCCGGTAGCATCTGGTACAGGCCGCCGTAGTTCAGCGCCATCTCCTTCACCACGGCAGGGTCGAGCTCGTTGTGCTCGCCCAAAATATCCTTGACCATCCCCATGTTGTCGCCCATCTCCAGGTACTTGGCGGGATTGACCGAGCCCAGGTAGGGGGTGCCGAAGGTGATGATCTGATCCACCTTGCCGACGCCGTATTTCAGGATGTAATGCCGCGCCAACATGCCGCCCATGCTGTGGCCCACCAGGACGACCTTGCTCTTGCCCGTGGCCGCCAGCACTTCGTTGATCTTCTGATCCAGCAGCGGGTCGGAAACGTTGAGGTCCTTGCGCCAGTCATAGCCGAAGTAGTAGAGATTGCGGCCCTGGGTCATCAGCGCGCTGCCCATCCTCCCGTACAAGTTGTTGTAGATGTCCACGATGGGCTGCCACAACGGCGGCTCCAGGTACCAGACCGGCTCCGGCGCATAGATGTACGGGACACGCCCGCGGATGTCGCGGAGCGGGTTGAGGCCGGTCGCGTCCAGGCGCAGCGGGTAGAAGTGGTAGTCGTTGCCGAACAACGCCTGGTCGATGCTCTTGGTGCCGAGCCAGATCTCCTCGAACGCTTCGTACTTGCGCACGTCGCCGAAGCCGAAGATGTTGTAGGGCGGTATCTCGTAATGGAACTCGGTTCCGGCCTTCAGCCGCGAGCCGGCGATGCCGCCCATGAAGATGACGGGCAGATCGGTGCGCGGGGTGCGCAGGGTCGCGGGGGCCGTGATGACCGGCAGCGCGGGGTCGGTGGCCGTGATCGTGCGCGGGCCGCCCGGGCTGACCGGGCCGGGCACGACGATCGGGGCCGTGAACCCGCCCGCGTCATCCACCAGCGCTGTGGCCAGCAGCACGCCGTCCATGCGCACCTCCACCGCGCGGCCTGCACTGGCGATATAGCCCGCGCCGGTCACGGTGAGCGCCACCCCCTGGCAGCCGTCCTGCCGCGAGAGGATCAGCCGCGGCCCCGTCGGGCTGGGCCCGGAGGTGTCGTTGAAGACGACTACGTCATTGCCGAGTCGTAGCCCAGTGTAGACATAACCATTTGCAGCGTCCACCGCGATGCCGAACGGGTCCAGCCCCACCGCCCGCGCGGGGCCGGCCGGCTCATTGCGGTCGTTGATGGCCGTGACCGTGCCCGCAACGCTGTTGGTGAAGAAGACGTTGCCTGTGATGATATTGACCGCAATGCCGCCGCCGCCGTCCGACCCGCCGGCGCCCAGCGGCACGGTGGCCAGCCGGGTCAGTCCAGCACCGGTAGCCTGGTAGACCACGGCGAAGTTCACGTTATCGCCGGTGGCGCATGCCACGTAGAGCCGGCTGTTGACCGCATTGAAGGCCAGGGCATAGGGGCTGCGGTCCGCGCCGCACGCGTTGATGCGCTGGCTCTCGATGGACTGCCAGCCGTTGGCGCCGTCCATGGTGACGATGTCGCCGCTGCTGCGGTGGCTGACGTAGGCGCGGTTGAGCGCGGGGTTGAGCGCCAGCCCGAACGCGCCCGCGCCGCCGGTGGGCCGAGAGGCTTCGATGGTGTTGGATGCCCCGTTGATCACCACCAGCCGGTTTTGCGCGTGGTTGACGGTGAAGACCCGGTTGGTCGCGGCGTTCACCTCGACGAAGGTCGGCTCGCCGCCGACCGCGATGGCGGCCAGGGGGGTCAGCGAGGAGGCCTGGAGCACGCGCACGTCGCCGTCGGCGAAGTCCGCCACGTAGAGCCGGTCGGCGGTCGGGTTGACCGCCACGCCCCAGGGTCGGTTGCCCACGATGCTGGCGCCGTCCAGCGCGGTCGAGCCTTTGCCCTTCAGCCGCAGCACCAGGTTGTTCTCGCGGCTGGTGATGTACACCTTGCCGTCCGCCTGGTTGACCGCGACGCCGTTCACCTCGTAGGCCATGGGCAAATAGGGGTCGTTGAGGATGGTCAGGGTGTTATCCCCGCGGTTGCCGATGATCACCCGGCCGCCGACGGGGTCCACCGCCACCGGGCCGGGGTCGCGGCCGACGGCCTCGGTGCCGATGGCCAGGTTGCTGGGATGGCCGAGGATGGTGACGCTGTTGGAGCTGCTGTTGGCGAAGAAGGCGTTGTTGCTGGCCCCGTTGACCGCCACCAGGCCGCCGTTCGGGCCGCCGGAGGGCAGGCCAACGCGCTTCAGCTCGACCAGGCCGCCGCTGCCCGCCTGATAGACGACCGCGGTGTTGACGCTGCCTGCGGGCGCGCACGCCACAAAGAGCTTCATGGGCCCGGAGTCAAAGGCCAACCCGTACGGCGCGGCCGGCTGGCCGCCGCACGGCTGGATGGTCTGCCCGGTCAGCGGCTCCCAGTTGGACCCGGCGTCCAGTGTGACCAGGGTGGCCGTCTCCCGGAAGGAGACGTAGACCCGGTTCAACCGGTCATTGACGGCCAGCCCCCAGGCACCCTTGTCGAGCACGGTGACGAATTTCTCGACCGTGTTGGTGACCGCGTTGATGACCGCGATGGTGTTGGTGTGGTGATTGGCCACGAACACCCGCTGATAGGCGCGCAGATAGCCGATGGCGGTGGGCTCGCTGCCCGCGCCCATGCTGATGGTGGCCACGGTGCTCAGGGTGGTGGCGTCCAGCACGCTGACGGTGCCGCTGCCGAAGTTAGCCACCCAGACCCGATTGAGCGCGTAGTCCTCGGCCACGCCGTAGGGCAGGCTGCCCACCGCCGCCTGGCCGATCACGCTGAGGCTGACCGGGTCCAGCATGTAAAGCATGCCGTTGTTGCGGCTCGTGATGTAGATGCGGCGGTTGGTGCCGTGGACCGCCAGGCCGTTAGGCGCCTGCAGGCCGGGCACGGAGATCGTCAGGCTGTCGGCGGCGTCCGGCGCGGCGTCCGGCAGCGGTTCCTGTGCGGGCGCGTCCGTCGTGGGCGCAACGTCCGGCCCGGGCCCCTGGGCGAGCGCAGTCGCGGGTGCGGCCACGTCGGCAGCGGCCGGCGCCAAGGCCGGTCCCAGCAGCAAGACGCCGATAAGCAGCAGACGGGCGAACGTGCTCTGGAAAGTCGTGTGGTTCCACCAGGCTAGTCGTGACAGCGTCGGGGATGACATGGATCCACCTCCCTGATGAGATTCGTTTTTAGGGGCGGCATTAATTTAAGACGTTAAAAGTGGCGAAATGATACGCGGTTCATGAGTCGCGTCATGAGCAGGCGCTTCAGTCGGCGCCGGCCGACTTTGTAAGCATGCGCAGCATGCCGGTAGCCGCAACTTGAGTTGTCCAGGCAGGGCTTGACGCCCACCGTGGTTCTTTGTATACTGCCTCACCATCACCACCGCTCATTCAGAACGCAAGGATGGGCTCATGCCCATGTTGCTCTACCCAAAAGGACCCAACCATGTCTACTCCCAAATCCACCTTCGCCCTTTGTCTCGGCAACCGGGGATTCTTCCCCGCCTCCCTCATCGCGGGCGCGCGCCGCGAGCTGATCGCGACGCTGGAGGGCCTCGGGCATGAGGTCATCGCCCTGGACGAGGATGCCACCCGCCACGGCGCAGTGGAAACGATCCAGGAGGGGGCCAGGTTCGCCGCCTTCCTCGACCAGCAGCGCGGCCGCTTTGACGGCGTGATCCTCTCGCTGCCCAATTTCGGCGACGAGAACGGCGGCGCGGCCGCGCTCAAGGATGCGGGGGTCCCGATCTTCATCCACGCGTACCCCGACGACCTGGACAAGATGGGCCCCGCGCTGCGCCGCGACTCGTTTTGCGGCAAGCTGTCGATGATGGACGTCTTCTTCCAGAACGACATCAAATTCACCACCCTTCAACCGCATGTGGTGAGCCCGAGCAGCCCGAAGTTTGCGCGAAACATCGACCACTTCGACCGGGTATGCCGCGTGGTGAAGGGGCTGCGGCGGATGCGCGTCGCGGCCATCGGCGCGCGCACCACCCCGTTCAAGACGGTGCGCGTGGATGAGGTTGCGCTCCAGCGCCGCGGCGTCACCGTGGAAACCCTCGACATGGCCGATGTGCTGGCCCGCGTGCGCAAAGTCTCGCCCGACAGCGCGGCTTTCAGGGACAAGGCCGCCAAGCTGCATGCGTACACCTCCTTCGCTGCGGTGCCCGCCGGCCCAATGGAGAACCTGGTGCGCCTGGGCGTGGTGCTGGACGCGATCGTAGACGAGTTCCAGCTCGACGCCTACGCCATCCGCTGCTGGGAGGAGCTGCAGAACGAGCTCGACATCTCCCCGTGCGTGCTGATGGGTGAGCTGAGCGATCGGGGCGTCGCCGGCGCCTGCGAGGTGGACGTTGCCAATGCGGTGATGATGCACGCGTTCGAGCTGGCCTCGGACAGCGCGGTGACCCTCCTGGACTGGAATAACAACTACGAGGAAGAAGACGACAAGTGCATCCTGTTCCACTGCGGACCGGCGCCCGCGTCGTTGATGCAGCCTGGCGGCCGGGTGACCGATCACCTGATCCTGCGCGCAGGGTGCGGGTTCGGGTGCAACGTCGGCCGCATTAAGCCGATGGATTTCACCTTCGGCAGCCTCATGACGTTTGAGGGGGAATCGCGGGTTTACCTGGGCGAGGGCCGCTTCACGGAGGACCCGGTCCCCGCGGACTTCTTCGGCGTGGCGGGCGTGGCCGAGATCCCGCAGCTCCAGGACGTGCTCACCTACATCGGCGTCAACGGCTTCCGCCACCACGTCGGCCTCACCCCCGGCCGCATCGTCGCGCCGGTGGCCGAGGCGCTGGAGCGCTATTTGGGGTACAAGGTGGCGCTGCCGCAGAAGTGAAACGTGGTGCGGCGACCTGCGGGTCGTTGCGTGGTGCGTGAGTTGCGTAACTCCAGGTAGTCATCCTGAGCGGGTTAACCACCCAAGGTCAGTTGCGGCGCGACCCCAGCGAAGGATCTCGTCGCGGGAGTTTCCAGGCAGCGGGTTGGCCACTTAACGTTCGTTGCGGCGCGACCCCAGCGAAGAATCTTGGCCACGCAACGGAGATGCTTCACCGGGTTCTCGCTGTTACGCACCTTGTGTCGCAGACCCGTTTAGCATGACAAAAGCAGCATTGTGCGTGGTGCGCATCACGCACCACGCACCACGCACCACGCATCACGCATCACGCACCACGGAGGTCCAATGCCAACTCTCTACGGCCAATCCCTCACCCGTGCCGAACTCGCGCAGCGCGGGGGCGACATGAGCCAGTTCGGCGGCGTGCGGCTGGCTGAGCTGGCCGATGGCTTCGAGGCAGGCGTGCGCACCGCGGATGTCCGCACCGGCAGCGGCCTGGAGTTCAGCGTGTTGGTCGACCGCGGTCTCGACATCGGCCCCGCCAGCTTTCGCGGCGCACCGCTGGCCTGGCGCGCGCCCGCAGCCTTCGCCCATCCTGCGTTCTATGAGCCGGAGGGGCTCGGCTGGCTGCGCGGCTTCGGCGGCGGGCTGCTGACCACCTGTGGGCTGACCTATTTCGGCGCACCGTGCACGGATGAGGGCCAACCGCTGGGGTTGCACGGCCGGGCATCCTATTTGCCCGCCACCAACCTGGCTTACGGCGGCGACTGGCGCGGCGACGAATATGAGCTGTGGGTCAGCGGCCAGACGCGGGAGGCGCGGCTGTTTGGCGAGAACCTGGTCCTGCGCCGCCGCATCACGACGTGGCTGGGCGCGTCACGCCTGCTCATCGAGGACGCGGTGACCAACGATGGCTATGAGACCACCCCGCACATGCTGCTCTACCACTGCAACCTGGGCTTCCCGGTGCTCAGCGAGCACTCGGAGCTGCTGATCGACTCGACGGCAATCCCGCGCGATGCCGGCTGCGCGTCGGGTCTGGCCGATCACCGCCGCTTCGGTCCCCCGACGCCCGGCTACGCGGAGCAGGTTTTCCAGCATCGTGTGGCGACCGACGCCGAGGGCTATGGCCGCGCAGCCCTGGTCAACCGGACGTTCGAGGGCGGCCGCGGGATCGGGGTCTGCCTGCGCTGGCGCGCTGCCGAGCTGCCGTGGCTTGTGCAGTGGAAGATGATCGGCCGGGGCGCGTACGTCTCAGGGCTGGAGCCGGCTACCAACTGGACCATCGGCCGCGACCAGGAGCGCGCGGCGGGCCGGCTGCGCTTCCTGGAGCCGGGCGAGACGCGTCACTATCGACTGGAGATCGGCGTGCTCGCGTCGCAGGCGGAGATCGACGCGTTTGAAACGGTCTAGGGTTGCCAACTTTCCGAAAGTTGGCAACCCTATTTCGAGGCGCGGCCTGTGCTCTCTTCAAGCCTGAATTCAACGATCCGGCGAATCAGGTCTGTGGGCAACGGCTGGTCGAGGGGAAACTGCACCGAGCCCTTTCCGGTCTTGTAGGGCTTGAGGTCTTCCTGGAACGCTTCGAGCCCGCTCGGCGCCGGATAGAGCCCGACATGCCTCGCGTAGCCGGCGAAGTGCACCAGGTGCTTCCCGTTTAAGTCGAATGTTGGGATCGCATAGCTGATCGTCTCCGTCGCGTCGCGCGCGGATGCCCTGATGAGCGTCCGCAGCTCCTCCAGCACTTTCCGGGTCTCGGGCGGAAATGCCGCAATGTACTCGTCAATGGAGTTGGCCGTCGACCTTTTCGCCATCCTGTGCTCCTGCCTGCCGGGTGTGTCCAGCATCCCTGTTTTTTGCAGACAAACATCAGACCGTATACTACACGAGCTTAGCACAAGTCCGATGTATGAGAACTTCCGGTCAGGCCATTCAGGGTTATTTCGATCGGGCCTGGAGTTGCCAACTTTGCCGCAAAGTTGGCAACTGTGCGCCCGCTCAGAATCGTTCATGTAGACATGGAATCTGTTTTTAAGCTATAATCCCCTCCTGGACGTAAGTCAATTTGACCCAAAAAAGGAGTGAATCCGATGCGCCGCTTGCTGCCTCGCTGGTTTGATCTGATCGCCGTCCTGGTCTTGCTTTTTCCCGTTGGGTCCGCCGCGGCCCAGGGGGCCGGCCCCAATCCGGCCGACTGGCGCCTGGGCGCGCCGGCCTTGCGTGAGACGTTCCGAGCGGACTCGGGCATTTGGACGCTCGACACCGGTCGCAACGCGGCCCGCACCATTGCCGGCGGCGTGCTCAAGATCCGCGTCGACGAGAGTGACCTGATGCAGTGGTCCGCCCTGGATGGGGCTTATGGCGACTTCTACCTGGAGGTCGACACCGTGCACGTCGCCGGGCCGGTGGATAACGTCTTTGGGGTCGTCTTCCGGATGGAGGACTCTGAGAACTTCTACCTCTTCGCGATCAGCAGCGACGGCGCGTTCAGCCTGGGCAAGTTCGTCGGTGACAAGTGGTTCTCGCTGGTGAAGTGGGAGTCGACCGACGCCATCGAAACCGGCGCTGGGGGCGAGAATCGCCTGGGGCTGCTTGCGGCCGGCAACGAGATGGCGTTGTATGTCAACAACGAGGAGCTGACCCGGGTGCAGGATAACTCCTTCGCCGCAGGTCAGATCGCGCTGCTCGCCGGAACCAACGATCAGGCGGGTGTGGAGGTCGCTTTCGATAACCTCTGGCTGTGGACGAAGGCCGGCACTCAGACCGGAGCGATCAGCCGCAAATCCGTCAAACCGACTGCGACGGCCACGCCGCGCAAACCCGTGTCGAGTAGCGACGCGACCGTCAAATCCGCAACACTCAACGTGCGCAGTGGCCCGTCCACTGCATACGCGGTGGTCGGAACCTTGAAGCAGGGGGATGCCGTCCGCATCCTGGGCCGCAGCGCCGACAGCCAGTGGGCCAAGATCGAACTGGCGGGTCAGAGCCAGGCCTGGGTGTCAGTCTCGCTGCTGAACATCACCATCGATTTGGCGAAGGTAGCCGTGGCAGCCGCGCCCGCGCCGCCGCCCACGCCCCGGCCCGCTGCGAACGTGGCGTATCTTGTTATCGAGAACCATATCGGCCGCTACATCACGATGCAGGTGAACGATCAGAATTTCCGGGTCGAAGGTAAGGTGGGCAACACGCCGGGAACCTACCGCTTCGTCCTGCAGGGCACGGGCCGGTATCGCATCGCCGCGCAGCTGCCGAATGCCGGGTCGCACAACTTTGATCTCTATGTCGAGGCCACGAAGAGCGCGTGTGCGGGCCGCCAGGGCTGCATTGCCCTGGGCGAGACCTTCACGCAGACCTACTATTAATCCCCAGCCCCTGTTGGGCTGCATTCTCAAACAGGCTATCTGATCGCCGTTAGTGCGTCTCGACGCTCTTCGTATGCCAGCCTGGTCACTTCAGTGCCAGACGTTGCTCGCTCAGCATCGCGCGTCCGGAGGTAATCCGGGCCTCACGCTGCCCCGCCTCGGCGGTCATGCGCTGTCCGAGCGCCACGCGCGCCCGGTGCAGGCGGCTCTTCACCGCGCTGACGCTCGTGCCGAACACGGCGGCGAGCTCCGCGTAGGAGAAACCGCCCCAAGCCGTCTGATGCCTCGCTCACCACTTGCAGCCTCGGCTGCTGTGTCAGGAGTATCTTCAGCGCATGTCTCACCCTGTCCTGGTCATCGGCAATGAGGATTCTCATGGCTGAGAGTATAGGCGTTGCAGACCTGGGATACATCGGACGCTTGGGCAATATGGTTATTGGCCGATTGGCTAATCTGTGACAACGGACCGGCCGGTTTCTCAGCTTCCACTCAGTTTTCACACAGGGATGTCTCAGGCAGTGGGGCCATAATCACGTCGATACCTTGAACAGGAGGAGCGCTCCTTAATGGCAGACAGTCAGGCACTGATTTCGATCCGGGATTTGACAAAGACCTACCGGATGGGAGATGTCACGGTTGAGGCGTTGCGCGGGGTCTCGTTGGACGTGCACACCGGCGAAATGCTGGCCATCATGGGGCCTTCCGGTTCCGGCAAATCCACGCTCATGAATATTTTGGGCGCCTTGGATGTGGCCACCAGCGGGACTTATCGGCTGGATGGCCAGGACGTGAGTCGCATGGGGGAAGACGCCCTGTCGGAGATACGTAACCGCAAGATCGGGTTTGTCTTTCAGAGCTTCAACTTGCTGCCGCGCACGACGGCGTTGGCCAACGTCGAGCTCCCGTTGATCTATGCCGGCGTCAGCGATGGCCGGCCGCGCTGCGTGGCTGCGCTGAACATGGTAGGGCTGGGGGATCGCCAGAATCACAAGCCGAACGAGCTCTCGGGTGGGCAGCAGCAGCGCGTGGCGATCGCCCGCGCCCTGGTCAACCAGCCAAGCCTGATCCTGGCCGATGAGCCGACCGGCAACCTCGATTCGAAAGCCGGCGAGGAGATCATGCGCATCTTCCAGGAACTCAACGCGCAACAGGGCATCACCATCGTGTTCATCACGCACGAGCCGGACATCGCGGCGCATACGCGGCGCATCGTTCGCCTGGCGGATGGTCTGATCGTGAGCGATGCGCCGGTAGCACACCCGGCCGTAGCGCACTGAGACCCGGCATACCAAGACAAAAAACTGAGCTCACCACACAATCTGACCTGCTTGATACG
The DNA here is from genome assembly GCA_964513075.1 of uncultured Anaerolineales bacterium. GTDB lineage: Bacteria > Chloroflexota > Anaerolineae > CG2-30-64-16 > CG2-30-64-16 > DAOUBP01. Next base: position 5,651 of record CAZELR010000071.1, on the reverse strand, counting down.
GCAGGCTATCACCTCACGGAGAGAATCAGAAAATGAACCGAACTGCGACAAACATCACCCTCGGCATCGGTGTACTGCTTGCCGTGGCCGGAGGCAGTTTCTTCGGCGGCACGTTGGTCGGTAAGAAGCAGGCTCAGGCAACCTTTGCGGCTGCCCTGCAAGGGGGCGCCTTCCCCGGCGCAGCGCGCAATGGCGCCTTTCCAGGCGCTGGCCAGCGAGGCAGTCAAGGAGGCGCTCAGGGCGGGATGCTTATCGGCCAGATTCAGGAGATCGGTGACGGTGTGATGGTGATTACCGACGCCGCTGGCAAGCAAACCCAGGTAAAGGTCACCGACACGACGCTGATCGAGAAGCAGGCTTCGGTCACGCTCGCTGACCTGGCGGCCGGGGAGACCGTGATGGTATCGGGCAGCAGGGCGGACGACGGCAGCATCACGGCGCGTTCGGTGCAGGTGGGCGCCGCGGGTCGGTTCGGGATGGGCGGCGCGCCGATGGGCACGCGTGTGCCGTAATCCCCGCGCCATGACCCACAAGACCTTCGAGGTCTCGCAGACCTCGAAGGTCTAGACGGAATAGAACTCAGGAGAAACTGTACCATGAAGAAGGGCATGCGGGTCGTGTTGGCGGTGCTGATCCTGGCCGCGGTCGCCGGCGGCGGTTACTGGATTTATCAGAATAAGGCCGCATCGACGGCCAATGCCACGTCCGCCGTCAGCGGGACCTATACCCAGGTGATGCAGGTGAAGAAGGGGACCCTGGATGCGACGGTGAGCGTCGTGGGCCAATTGGAGGCCGAACAGAGCGCCTCCCTGGCGTTTGAGAAGATGAGCGGTACGGCCAACCTGCTCACGCTGGATGTGCAGGCCGGTAATGTCGTGACGCAAGGCCAGACGCTGGCGACCATCGATGCTACGCCGTATCAGCAGGCGTTGGATCAGGCCAACAGCGATCTGTTGGCTGCTCAGGAGACCCTGACCGACCTGCAAACTCCGGCCACTGCGCTGGCGATTGCGAAGGCTGATGTGGCAGTTGCCAAGGCCAAGGTTCAGCTTCAGAAGGCGCAGAGTACGTTGGACGGTCTGCTTGCTCCGGACATCGCCGGCCTGGAAGCGAAGGTCGCCAGCGCCAAGAGCGCATTGGCGAAAGCCCAGGCCAATGTTTTGTCGCAGGAGCAGACCGCAGCCACCCAGGCCCAATTGGACAAGTTGATCTATGCCGAGTCAACCCCCACGGCGGAGTACAACCGGCTGGCCAGCGAGACCTATTCGGACGTCTCTTACCAGGACCGGCTGCTGTTGGCATACAACAAGATGATGGATGCCCAGGATGCGCGGGTCGCATATCAGTTGGACAGCAAGTCCCGCGCACTTCAGGCGCAAATGTCTTTGCGCAAGTCCCAGGCATCCCTGGCGGATGCGGAGAAGGCGTTGGCGGAGGCGCGGGCTGGTGGTGACAAACTCAAGATCGCCACAGCCAAGGTCGCGTTGAACCAAGCCGAAGTGGATCTTGAGACGGCGAAGACAGCGCGCACGGATTTGGACAGAGGCGCGGATGCGACCGACCTCGCGGCGGCGCAGGCCGCAGTGGACAAGAAGCAGTTGGCGGTGAATGACGCCGAGGTCGCCCTGGCAGGTACAAAACTGCTGGCGCCATTTGACGGCACGATCCTGAATACGAATGTCAGCGCGGGCGATCTGGTGTCGCCCAACACGACGGTACTGACTGTGGCGGATCTGAACATGCTGCAGGTGGTGGCAGCGATCGACGAGACCACCATCCGCCAGATCAGCACGGGTCAGACAGCCGAGATCACCTTCGATGCCTTCCCGGGTCAGACTTTCACCGGCGCAGTGTTGGCTGTGCCGATGCAGGGGACGTTGCAGGGTGACGTGATGGTCTACAGCGTGCCGATCTCGTTGACCGGCGCCGAGGACCTGGCATTGCGGGTAGGCATGACCGCCAATGTGACAATCCAGGTGGGCCAGATGGGTGAGACGCTGCTGGTCCCGACCCTCGCACTGACACAGTCCAACGGCATGTACCAGGTGCTGGTGCCCAACACGACCGATCCCAGTGGAACTCCTGAAACCGTGCCTGTGGTGATCGGCCAGAGCGATGGCACGTATACCGCGGTCCTCAAGGGCCTCAACGAGGGCGACAAGATTCTTGTGAAGATTTCGACGAGTACGTCTAACCAACAGCGGATGTTCGGCCCCGGTGGTCCCATGGATCTGGGCGGCGGCATGCCGCCGGGCGGTGTGGCCCCAGCGGGCGGCAACACGCGTTCGAGCGGCAGCACGCGTTCGGGCGGGAACTGACATAATGTCTGAGCATCGACTGAGTGCTTTGTTAAGCTAAACTCTGTCATCCTGAGCGGGTTGCCGGCTCAAAGCCAGTCACGGCGAAACCCCAGCGAAGAGCCTGCCCTGAGTGCAACGAAGGGATCTCGTCTGCGCCGGCGGAGATGCTTCGGCCCGATGAACTTAGCTCTACGACGCAGGTCAGGGACTCGGCCTCAGCATGACAAATTCGAGCCTAACAGAGCACTGAGCATGGATGAGCTTTCCGGAGAGGCGATGATGAAACGTGTCTTGAGAATCTTGCTGGCCGTCCTGTTGATTGCGGCCGTCGGCGGCGGCTACTTCTATTATCGGAGTCGCGCGGCGAGCGGCGCCACCACCAGCTCCGCCAGTGCCACGACCTACACCCAGGTAGTCCAGGTGACCCAGGGAGACTTGAGCTCGACGCTGAGTGTCGTGGGTCAGTTGGCCGCGGAGCAGAGCAGTTCCCTCGTTTTTGAGCACCTGAGCGGTGCGACCGAGCTGGAGACGTTGTCGATCGCGGCAGGCGCCGTTGTGACCAAGGGCCAGGTGCTGGCAACGATCGACGACGCCTCCTACCAGCAGGCGCTCGACCAGGCGCGGAGCGATCTGCACGCTGCCGAGGAGATCCTGGCCGATCTGCAATCCCCAGCCACCGCGCTGGAGATCGCCCAGGCCGATGTGACGGTTGCGACGGCCGAGCAAACGCTCGAGCAGGCCAAGGCCGACCTGGCCGATCTCGGCGCTCCGGACCTGGACTCTTTGCAGAACGCAGTCAAGGACGCGCAGGATAACATCACGTTGCTGCAGATTGAAAGCGATCAGGCCCAACGCGATTCGCTGGCGAAGAGCGAGCGCGATCTCACGTACAGCGTGCACTGGTACGAGCGCCGCATCGAGCAACTGAAAGCCCTCAAGAACCCCAACCTGGAGCAGAGCGCAGAGCTTGAGAAGGATGATGTGGCGCTGACCAATGCTCAGACCGACCTGGCCCGCGTCCAATCGCAACGCGAACTGGCGCGGCAGGCCAGAGTGGCCGAGCTTGCCCAAGCTAAGGTGACGCTGGCCGAGGCGCAGAAGGCGCTGGCGGATGCGCAGGCCGGCGGCGACAAACTCGCGCTGGCCCAGGCACAGCTTGCAGTGAACGAGGCCGAAGTTAATTTGCAGGCCGCGCAGGAAGCGCGGACAGCTCTAGATGAAGGTGCGGATGCGACCAGGGTCGCGACGGCGCAGGCGGCTGTGGATAAGAAGCGGCTGGCTGTGAGCAATGCCGAGATCGCGCTGGCGGGCACGCAACTGGTGGCGCCTTTCGACGGCACGATCCTGGAAACCAACGTCGGTGAGGGCGACCGGGTGTCGGCCAACACCACGATCCTGACGCTGGCAAATCTCAAGGCTCTCAGGGTCGAGGCCTCAGTAGACGAGACGGCGATCCGGCAGGTGAGCACGGGGCAGGAGGCGACGATCACGTTCGACGCCTTCGCGGGTCAGAGCTTCACGGGCAAAGTGCTGGAGGTGCCGCTGCAGGGGTCGCTCCAGGGAGACGTGATGGTCTACAGCGTGCCCGTGTCGTTGACCGGCGCGGAGGATCTGGCGTTGCTGGTGGGCATGACCGCTAACGTGGAGATCCAGGTCGGGAAGGTCACGAACGCCTTGCTAGTGCCGACCCTGGCCTTGACCCAGTCCAACAATATGTATCAGGTGTTGGTGCCCAACACGACCGATCCCAATGGGTCGCCTGAGGCAGTGCCGGTGCAGATCGGGCTGAGCGATGGCACGTACACCGTGGTGACCAAGGGTCTCAACGCGGGCGACAAGGTCCTCGTGCAGCTTGATACGAGTGACTCCCGCACTAACATCCGCAGCATCCGCATGGGCGGCGGCATCATGGGTGGTCTTGGGGGCATGTTCGGCGGCAGGTAAGGAGTCTCTCTGATGAAAAAACTGATGATGGTCTTCCGGGTTGCACTGAATGCGCTGATGGTTCATAAGATGCGGACCCTCCTGACCATGTTGGGCATCGTGATCGGCGTCGCGTCGGTGATTGCGCTGGTAGCCGTGGGTCAGGGCGCCCAGGCCCAGGTGTTGAACCAGTTCCAGTCGTTGGGCTCCAACCTGCTGACGGTGTCTGTCGCCCAGAGTTTTGGCTTCCGGCCCGGCGGCCAGGTGGAGAGTACCGCTGAATTGACGATGGCCGATGTAAAGGCCATTGCGGCGCTGGCTGATGCAGTCAGTTTAGTGGCGCCGGTGTACAGTAGCAGCGCCACGGTAACCTACGGCGGCAACACCACTCGTGCCAGCATCACCGGCGCCACCGCGGCGTATGCCACGGTGCGCAACCAGGCGGTTTCGCGCGGGCGCTTCGTCACGGATGCGGACAACGATAAGATCGCGATGGTGGTGGTGCTGGGCACGGGCATCGTGGAAGATCTGTTCGGCAGCACTTCGGTGAACCCCGTAGGCGAGACGATCCGGATCAGCCGCCAGAACTACGAGGTGATCGGCGTCCTGGCATCCAAGGGGACCAGCGGCATCGGCAACCAGGACAGCATGATCATCATGCCGCTGCGCACTGCGCAACTGAAGCTGGGCGGCGCGGGCACGACCACGGTGAGCACAATCAACCTGCAGGCGCGTTCGGGTGACGACATGGACATCGCGCAGGCGCAGGTGACCGCGATCCTGCGCACGAAGCACGGCCTGGCCGCGAGCGAGGACGCCGACTTCCAGGTGCAAAACCAGGAGGACCTCCTCACCAGCGTCGCGGAGACCTCGGGCACGTTTACCACGCTGCTGGGCAGCATCGCGGCGATCTCGCTGCTGGTGGGCGGCATCGGCATCATGAACATCATGCTGGTGAGCGTCACCGAACGCACCCGGGAGATCGGTCTGCGCAAGGCGGTGGGTGCTAAGCGCAGCGACATCCTGGTGCAGTTCCTGATCGAAGCGATCGTCATCAGTGCGCTGGGCGGCGTAGTGGGCGTAGCCCTGGGCGTGTTGGGCGCGCGGGTGATCTCGCCGCTGTTGGGCGGCTCCGAGACCCTGGTCACGGGGCAGAGCGTCGCGCTGGCCGTCGCCGTGTCGCTGGCCATCGGCGTCTTCTTCGGCTTTTATCCCGCCAACCGCGCGGCTGCTCTGAATCCCATCGACGCACTGCGCTACGAATAACGTAAACACCCATACAGAAACCTGGTTTCTTTGCGTCGGTCCATGAAGCACGGCTTGTCATTCTGAGTTACCCAAGCCGTCTGCGGCATGCGGCGACCTGCGGGTCGCGGCAAGTAACTCCAGATAGTCATCCTGAGCGGGTTAACCACCCAAAGTCAGTTG
>CAZELR010000070.1:0-19335 GCA_964513075.1 uncultured Anaerolineales bacterium | reverse complement strand
GTCCTGTTGGTGCTCTTCCTGCCCTACGGCATCGTCGGCACCTGGCAGTTGCGCAAGAACAACATTCGCGCCGGCTGGCAGCGCCTGCTGCAGCCGCTGCACGCGGCGTCCGAATCCACCCCCCGGCACAAGAGCTAGCGGACCGGGGATGCCACATCCGTGTGGGACACCCGTCGTCCCCGTATGTGGCTCCTGTGAGCAGTGCTCGCAGGAGCCTTTTGATATTAAGCACATAACCTGACCTCACACTTCTTCGCCGTCCCCCGCACTAGTGGCATGCCCCGTTTTTGACAATATTGTCGAGTTGGTCGCGTTGTGGTATAGAGTAGACACAAGATCGCGTATTCCACTGATCTTGTTCATGATTGCCGATCTGATGTCTAGAACGAAGCGAGGCTGTTCGCCGCATAACCATGCACCCCTTAATACGAATGATCCGGCGGGAGATCTTCGCCAGCTCGAACGCCCTGGCCAACCTGGCCGACAAGGCCGGCGGCATCGAGGTGACGGTGGAGGCGGAGAAGGCGGATGGCTTCGATCCCGCCTGGCTGCGGAACGCGGTGCTGGAGGCGTTGGAGGAGGCGGATGTGAGGGTGGAGGTGCGATGAGATGTGCGCTATAATAGAAATCACCATGACCCGGTAAATATCTACCATGTCCGATATCGAAACACTCCAAACCGCCATCCGATCCCACTGGTCCGGCCCGCCCGGCGAAAAGGCCGCGCATTACATCGGCCGGTTCTTCGATTGCACGCGCACCGGAACAAAGATCGTCGCGAAGGTCGAGGGCAACCACGGCACGTACACCGTCTCCATCAACGCGAGCCAGGATGGCTTCACGTCCGCCTGTAGCTGTTACATCGGCAAGGGCGGCTATTGCCATCACTGCGTCGCGCTCGGCCACACCTTCCTCCGCAACCCCGACAGTTTTCGAGAAATCCGCACCATCCCGCGTGAAGCGGTCGGCGGGCTGACGGATCTGCAAGCCTACCTGGCCGGCGTCAAGCTGGATGAGCTCCTGGCCCAACTCAAGGCGCACGGTATCACCCAAAAGGCATTCGCCGAAGGCATCGGCATGCGCCCGCGCCACCTGGGCGCAATCAAGTCCGCCGAGGCGCGCAATCATTTCTTCAACGAGCTGGGCGCGACGAAGTTGGCGGTGTTGTGGGTGATGGAGCATTTGGGGAGCCAGGCCTGAATAGGAGCGGGCGGCGATGGTCACCAGTTCATCCTTCAAGATTCATTTGCTGGGGCGTTTCCAACTGACATTCGACAACGAGCCTGTCCCCGGTCTCAATCAGCCTCGCATGCAGTTCCTTCTGGCATATCTCCTGTTGCATCGCAGCGCACCCATCTCCCGACAACAACTCGCCTTTGTCTTTTGGCCGGATACAACCGAAGAACAGGCCCGCGCCAACCTGCGCAACCTGCTGCATCGGCTGCGCACGGCTTTGCCCGGCAGCGAGCAGTTCCTCCAATACGGCCATACTCAGGTCTGGTGGCGGCAACCGGACGCGTGTTGGTTGGATGTGGCGGAGTTCAACGCGGCCATGGCCCAGGCTGCGGCGGCTGAAGCTGCGGGCGATCTGCCATCCGCCTGTCGAGCGCTGGAAACGGCGATCGAACTCTATGCGGGCGAGCTCCTGCCAACCTGCTACGACGATTGGATCGCGGCCGAGCGCGAGCGCCTGCACCAGGCCCACCTGCGCGCGCTCGGCCGCCTGATAACGATCCTGGAGGGACAGCACGCCTACGATGAGGCGATCCGTTATGCCCAACAGTTGGCCCAGCAAGACCCGCTTCACGAGCCTGCCACGCAGCGCCTGATGCGCCTGCACCTGGCGGCCGGCAACCGGGCGGACGCCTTGCGCGTCTACCACGCCTGCGCTACCCTGCTCCGTAGCGAATTGGGGGTGGATCCCAGTGCGGAGACGCAAGCCATTCACCTGCAGGTGTTGCGCGCAGATGAGGCGGCCGCCTTGCCGCTGCCTCCGCTGCCTCCCCTCGTAGGCCGCCAGGCCGAGTGGACGCAGCTGCTCAGCCTCTGGCGCCGCGCGGCCGCCGGCCATCCGCAGATGGCGCTGCTGGATGGCGAAACCGGGATCGGCAAGACACGCCTGCTCGAGGAGCTGATCCAGTGGGCGCACAGCCATCAGCAGACGACCGCGGCCGTCGGCTGCACGGCCACCGATCGCACCCTGCCCTACGCGCCGGTAGCCGCGCTGCTGCGGGTCCCTGCACTCAACGCCCGGCTGGCCCGGCTGGCGCCGGGATGGCTGAGCGAGATCAGCCGGCTGCTGCCCGAGCTGGCCGCGGCGCACCCCGGCCTGTCGGCGCCCGGCCCGCTGACGGAACCGTGGCAGCGCCAGCGCCTGTTCCAGGCCCTGGCCCAGGCGATCCTGAACGCAGACCCACGGGGCGCTGCGCCGGCTGCCCTCTTGCTGCTGTGCCTGGACGACCTGCAGTGGGCCGACCCCGACACCCTGGATTGGCTGCTCTACCTGCTGGAAACGGCCGGTTCGGCGCCGTTGCTGGTGCTGGGGACCACCTGCTGCGCTGAGCTTGCGGCGGATAACCCGCTGGAAGCGCTGGCGCAGAAACTCCAGCGCCGCGGGCTGCTCACGCGCATCGAGCTGGGCGCGCTGTCCCCCGCGGCTGCGGCCGAGCTGGCGCGCGCAGCCGCGGGCCGCAACCTGAGCACCGGCGAGGCTGCCCGCCTTTACAGCGAGACCGAAGGCAATCCCCTCTTCGTGGTGGAGATGGCGCTGGGCGGTCGCGACCCCGATCTGCCGCTGCCGCCCAAGGTGGAAGCAGCCATCCGCCGCCGGCTGGCAGGGCTTTCTGCGCCGGCGCGTGACCTGGCACAGACGGCGGCTATCCTGGGCCGGACTTTTACGACGGACTTATTGGCTCGCGTGAGCGGCCTGACAGAGGATGCGCTGTTACAGGGGTTGGATGAGCTGTGGCGGCAACGGATCGTGCGTGAGCAAGGCGCGGATGCGTACGACTTCACCCACGACAAGCTGCGCGCGGTGGCCTATGCAGGGCTGAGCCCGGCGCGCCGGCGCTACCTGCACCGCCGCGCGGCCGAGGCGTTGGAGGCGCTCGCCCCTGCAGCGGAGGCCGGCAGTGGCCGAGCAGCGCAGTTGGACCACCACTACCTGGAAGCCGGCGACGAACGCAAAGCTTTGAGCTACCTTTTGCAGGCCGAAGATCAAACGCGCACGCGCTACGTGCATGGGGAGACGATCGCCGACTAACACTAAGTCCAAGGTGGAATCTATGCGCGACGGCGGTCGCAGACCGCCTGAACGCGCGAATCTCATGATAGACTCGGTTCAGGAGCCCTGTGGATGGTGAAAAGTCCACAGGGCTTTTATTATGGTTTTTGTGAAAGATCATATTAAACGATTTTTAAACGATAATTGTGATATATTTGTGCAATATTTGTAACTAAATAAAAAAGGAGACCCAACACCATGACAACGGTATCCTCGAAGTTCAGCCACATCCGTGCAGGCGCGGTAGTCGCGGTGCCCAGAGGGCAGGACGCGAACCGAGTTCGTACGGCCCCCACTACCGAAACCACAAATATCACCGCCTGGCTGCCGCCCGGAGAGCACGCAGTCATCCTGGAGCAGCCCAAGACCGCGGCCGACTACCCGGTTGTAGCAGATGGATTTGTCTGGGTGCAGGTCTACGTCTGCAAAGCCCAGGATCAGCCGGACCGGAAAAAGATCGCTGAGGTGGTAGGCTGGACCGCAGCCGGTAAAGCCGACGGCTCAGAAGTGTACCTGGCGGTTGTGGATATCGCGCCGATCAGCAGGTAATAGAAAGTCTCATAGGCGATGATGAAAAAGGAACCCATGAGATTCGCTACCTGGAAGTCTAAATCGGGAGAACATGATGAAGGCGCGCTCCAACAGCGGATCATCCGCTACTGCGACACCCGCGCGAGCGCAGGCAGATATCGCTCTGCTGGACGGCAAACCGGGCCAGGAGGGCGCGTTCACGCTCTACCGCCTGCCCCACGGCGGCGCAGCTATGCGGCTGAACGCCTGCTCGCGGTTCCGGTCGAGCGAGATGAGCGTGGCGCCGTATCCGGTGACGCGGTTGAAGGCGCCCGGGGCGTGACGAGTTTTGTGTGGAAGTTTACATTAAACAATTATTAAGTTGGAGGTATTATGATAAAACCTGTTTCCAAGAGATCCATTGTGAATCCACTTCCTCTGATGATCACCGCACTGGCGTTGATTCTTACCGCCTGTGCGCCAATTCCGGCACAGATCGTTCATACGCAGGCTGCCACTGCAGCGTTAGCGCCGCCAGCCGTATCCCCGCCGCCTACTGTGTTCGATTGCAGCGCGGCCAGCGCAATTCCGCAGTCGGAATGTGAGGCACTCGTTGCGCTCTTCAATAGCACCCATGGGGAGGAGTGGAAATCCAATACTTGGTGGTTGGTTACGCCGGATCCCTGCGCACCGAAAGACAGGGGAGGGTGGTATGGAGTTGAATGTCGGGAAGGTCATGTAAGCGATCTTATGGGTCTTGGTGGCAATCAGTTGCGCGGCAGAATTCCTCCAGAACTAAGTCAGTTGACCGGCCTGACGAGCCTGCATCTGTACTCTAACCAATTGAACGGCCCGATTCCGCCAGAGCTAGGCCAGCTGACTAACCTGAAGGATCTTTCTCTAAACAGAAACCAGTTGAACGGCGAAATTCCGGCAGCACTGGGCAGCCTGCAAACTCTGCAAACTCTTAATCTCTCCGTCAATCAATTGAGTGGTGAGATTCCGACAGCACTGGGCAGCCTGCAGGCTCTGCAAACTCTCAATCTCTCCGACAACCAGCTGAGTGGCGAGATTCCGGCGGCGTTGGGCGACCTACAAGCTCTGCAAGCGTTAAATCTCTCTATCAATAAGCTTAGTGGCGAGATTCCGACAGCACTGGGCGGCTTGAAAGCTCTGCAGACGCTGTCTCTCATGAGCAACCAGCTGAGCGGCGAGATTCCGGCAGCACTGGGCGGCTTGCAGTCCCTGCGATCCCTGCATCTCTCTTTCAACCCGCTGCTGAGCGGCGAGATTCCGGCGACGCTGGGCAGCCTGCAAGCTCTGCAAACTCTTGATCTGTCCGAGGGCCAGCTTAGTGGTGAGATTCCGGCAGCGCTAGGCAACCTACAGGCCTTGCAAGAGCTCGATCTCGCTAGAAATGGAGGTCTGAGCGGTGAGATCCCGCAAGCACTGGGCGACCTGCAGGCCTTACAGACGCTCGATCTCTCTAGCAACAAGCTGACGGGTCATATTCCGCCTCAACTCGGAAAACTCGCCAATCTGCGAACCCTGAGTCTCTTTGGCAATGAGAAGCTGACAGGCCCGCTGCCGATAGAGTTATGCCAACGAAAAGCACAAGGAAATCTAGTCATCTACGTTGACGATACGATTCAAAGCTGTGAATGAACTTCGATGATGTAGTGCCTTGAGGCTAACCGATGAACGAGAGAGAACGAGCACTGACCATCGGTCTGACCGAGCAGGAGGCCGAGTGTTGGGAGTTGGCCGGGACGCTGGCCGGTCAGCTCTATAACTTGCCGGCTCTGCACGAGACCGATTGGCACGACCTGGTGCATGCCATCCACGTCATCCAGAACAAGTTGCTCGCCCGGCCGACGTACCGAAAGTATCTGCAAGTGGTGGCTGGGCAGACGGATGAGACAGGTGAGCCGGATGCTGCGAAACAGCTTTCGTAAACCCGTGGTGCAGGATCGATGACAGATCTCGAGGTCAACCTGCATCCATATACTTCGATAATCCATCCCGCATTCTTTGTTCAGGAGGTAACCCATGATATCCGAAAAGATCTCCCCACAATTGCTCGCAATGTTGGATGATCAGTCACGTCTAGAGCGAACCGAATTCGCATCTCGATACAGCAATCGCGGCGCAATAGCCGATAACACGTCCAAACCCGAACGCGTGATCGTTTTTATCCAGTGCGCTGAGGATGCCGATCTGTCTCATCTTGCTCGTGAGGGAATTCGTGTCAATCAGACGGCAGGTTCTATTCGCACCGCTTTTTTGCCTGTTGAGCAACTTGGGCGTCTGTCTGATGAGCCCGCTGTTAAGCGTATTGAACCAACACAGCAGATGCGCTTTTTGATGGATGCTGCTGCAGATGCCGTTCAACTCCCACAGTTCCGACAGACTAGCGGCCTGACAGGGAAGGATGTGGTGATCGGCATCATCGACTCAGGTATTCAATATCGGCATCCTGCCTTTAAGCTTGGCAATGGCAGTCGGGTCTTGCGCATTTGGGATCAGACCATTTTTGGCCCTGGAGCTCCGGAGGGCGGATACGGCGCAGAACTGACTGGACAGATGCGGGATGTGTCCAGAGATGAAAAGGGTCATGGTACCCATGTCGCCGGGATCGCAGCCGGAAAAGATCCAGTTTATGGCGGGGTCGCGCCGGACGCAAGACTTGTCATCGTCAAATCAGATCTGAATGATGGACACATCGCCGATGGACTCAGATATATCTTTCGCGTGGCACGCGAGCTCGGCAGACCAGCAGTGGTTAACATGAGCTTCGGTGGCCACTTTGGCCCGCATGACGGGAGTGACTTCCTCTCGCAAGTGATAGATCAAGAGTCAGGCCCTGGTCGAATCGTCTGTTGTGCAGCGGGAAATGAGGGAAATGATCCGATTCATGCTCAGATGCTGTTGACTCAGTGTGGAGTCAGGGAAACGCGTTTCGAGGTTCCAGGGGATGCTGTCTTCGTATTGATAAATGGGTGGTTCAGCGGCCAAGATAACATTGAGATAGCGTTACGTTCACCTGAAGGTCATATGACAGGCTTTCACGGGCCGGAAACCATCCAGGTCGAGGTACTGACCCATGAAGGAACTCCTCCAGTCCAGGACAGAATAGGGTCATCTGTAGCTGCTCAGCCGTGGGTGAACGGCGATCGTCCTTTCTGGGTGGAGATAGATCTCGGTCATAGGGCGAGCAATAGCGTTTGGACGCTAGTCCTGCGCGGGGCCAACATCAACACTGGAAGGATAGATGCTTGGATTCAGGCTGCCAGCAATAACCAACCTTTCGACTCGCTCGCGGCGTGGTTGGATGATGTGCACGATGGGATGAAAATTGGAGAACCTGCCGCCGCGGCAAGTGCCATCACAGTGGCATCCTACACGACAAGAATAAAATGGATTGACTCTCATGGCGATACGCTTAACAATCCCTCTAGTCTTACTCTGCACGACGTTTCCTCATTCAGCAGTGAAGGACCGCTGCGCGATGACAGCCAGAAGCCGGACGTGGCGGGGCCTGGTGCGTGGATCATCTCGGCGCTTTCGGCCGACAGCCCATATCTCAGATATCCCCTCGCTGATTTTAGGGCCCATCTGCCGATAGATGACAAACATCTGGCTCTTCAAGGAACCAGCATGGCGACTCCGTTCATCACCGGCCTGGTTGCTCTACTTCTGGAACGCGACCCGCAGCTCGACCCTGATGGCGTCAAGCAATTGCTCAAATCCGCCAGTTCCATCTCGGGCCAACCTGCTGGCACATTCGACCCCAAATGGGGCTACGGCTTGGTCAGCGCAGACAGGTTGTAGGCACTCGTGCAGCCCAAGCCTTGAATCGTAGTCAAGGAGGCATTTTGGCAGCAGATTGACCGAAATGCGTAAGTCAAGTGCCAACATTCATCAAGGTGCAAGCACCTGCTTTGCATCGCACATTCACGCAAGGAGACAACTGTGACAATCAAACCTTTGGGCATTCCGCCGATCCAACCTCCGCCCTCACAATCCATGCCATGCGAGGACATGGAAGTAAAGGACTTCGTTCTGGCGTGGAAGACTTTTCTGGAACGGCTGCGCGACAGCGGTACGGTTTGGATCATCGTGCGCGCTGCTGCCCCCATTCTTAGCGAACCCTTAGGCCTCATGTGGGCGCAAGTGCTCGACAAGTTGATTCAGTTCGCTGACAGTGAAGAATTCCGGGAAGCAATCAACCTTGACCAGGACAGAGAACAACTCTGCCGAGTAGTCAATCGTATCAACCTCTGGTATCAAACCGGTGGAGATGACCAGCTCGCATTCAGCGCTGCGACAGATGCGAAGGAAACGCTCGAACGTTGGCTGGGGCCGCGCCTGTCATTCAACATAAACAATCTGCTCAAGGCGCTTAACCAGCTCTTGTGCATGCTGCGCTGTCTATGACGGAGAGCCACCCTGAGTCACGCGTCCGCGATGCACAACGGCCAGCGACTTAGAGACCAATAACCCATCCATCAAGGAGAAACTCAACATGCAACGCTTCAAAGTCAAACAACTGATGATCGACCTGCCGCAGCCCGGACCGGAACCCGATCCAGGATGTAACTTCCCCAGCAATCTCTGTTTTGGACGATCCTGTCCCCCCTGCCCACAGCCTGTAGGGTGTGATCTGGTGTCGGACATCTGCCAGGCGCTAGGACTGGATAGCCTGGTACCGCCACCGCCCACAGAGTGTCCGGGTGGGCCAAGCTTCTGCAATGACCCGAAATTCTCGCCTTTCGTGGACGCGCATCTGCGTGAATTCGGTGAAACGCAAGATCTTGACCTGCTGCGCAAACGCCTCCGCGCGTTGGAGACAAAACTCGAGCCGCAGACCGTTGAAGAAATCGAAACTGTAGAGGCCGCCCTCAAGGAGGCCCAACAGGATTTGCGAACCCGGAAGCGTCGTTTGTTGAAGCAGCAGGCAGGTTGAAGTCAGCCGGCCTCTTGGAATCGGTTCCGAGCATGTAGTCATGTCACAACCGTTGCAAGGTCAAGTCGTGCCACCTTCGGCAGTGGATCTCTCGAACACCCGGTTTCGGTCGAATCCGGGCTACGAGTTGGTCCTCTTTGATCGGCTTTCACACGAGCAGCAGGGCGCGCTACAAGGTCTGCAAGATGACCCTGGCTTCTACGGCATCCTCCGGCCGCGGCACGAGGCCAGTCTGGGAATCAAATCGGTGGACCAACATACCGCCCTGCTGTATCTGACCATGCAGCGGGCCGGCCCGCTGCCCCAATATGTGCGCCGCATGTTGGGGCAGCGGGCGGCTGACGCCATGGCCGAGTTGGTGCTGGATGGCGTCCTGGAGATGGAGCACGCCGGCAGCTTCGTATCCGGCGCGGCCGCAACGTTGCTTCTGGCTGCCCGGCAGCCCATGACTGGCGCTGCCAACAGAAACGCGGCGCTCTCTATCGAAGCGCTGAAATACGGGCAGGCCCTGGCGCTAACCGATGTGCAACAACTCTCGCACTGGCTGTACGGCTACAATCGCGCGCCGCTCACACCTGCCTGGTATCACCGTTTGCCAACGCCCGATGCCGTGCTGGGTCACCTGGGGCTTGATCGCACTGGGCCGAACGCCCGGTTCCTGTCCAAGCGCTGGACTGCGGTGCCGGCAAATTCCACGCAGACCGGTTGGCTCTCCTGGCGCCTGCGCCGGCTTGGCCAGATCGAACACCGAAAAACCACCACCTACAAGCTCTATGTCAGTCCGCAGGCCGAACATATCGGGGCGGCGTTTGAGGCTCTCATCGCCGCTGGCAACGGGATGAAAGCCTTTGCCTTCAAGGTTGGCCGGGACGTCTACGGCCTGCTGCGGCCAGATAAGCTTGTCGCCTACTTCAACAGCTTCGAAGATCTGGCCGAAAGCGCAGATCATCTGCGGGGCCGACTTGATGGCTGCCCGGCCCAGGGCGTGCCCTTCACGGCCGGGATCACCCCCGATGGGCTGCTCTCGTGGGGCAGGGATCCGCCGAAGAGCGCGCAGACCCCACTGCTCAAGCACGGCGAGAGTTGGCGGTTATGGTTGACCAATCGGCTGGCGCACGCGCTGGTAGACGCACAGGCATCACCCACGCGACAGGTGGAGCCCTGGGAATTTGCCTTGCATCGTCTGAAGTTGGAAGACGTAGACACGGACACGTGGACGCCGGCTGGCAATATCTGGCGTGACGATAGGGCCGCGGAGATGTAACGCATCATGGTAATCACTGATCCCCTTGTGCTCCCTGAAGATGTCATCCTTCTGCCGGTGGCCGAGTTGCCGGAGCAGGTGCGGGCGCGGTTCACCTATGACGAGGGCGACTATGCCATCACTCGTCCTCGCTCGCGCGTTCCGTCGAAGATCATAGATGACCAGACGGCCAATCTTATCTCGCGATTCCGAGAGCCGACGACCATCGTGCAGGCCGTTTTTGACTACAGTCGCAGCGTCCAGGCTAACTCCGAAGAGACTCTCACAGAAGCCTTCCCCTTGCTGCGAGAATTGCTCCTGGCTCGGTTGCTCGTGCCCGCCGCACCAGATACAGCCGATACCGCAGCGGCAAAGCACAACGACCAGGTTACCGATTACGAGGTCATCAGCGTTCTACAAAGCCTGGAAGATACTGAGCTTTATCAGATCAGATACGACGGGCGAGTAGCTGTTCTCAAGCTGGTGAGGCCCGCTGTAAGCCCAATGGCTCGCCATCTGCTGGCGAACGAGGCAAACATCCTGCGACAGGTCGGGGGCATGGTGAGCCCGACCCTGCTCGAGGCCGGCGTGAGCCAGGATCGCCCTTACTTGATCATGGATTGGTGTCCCGGAGTTGAGGTTTCCTTTGCCGCCACAGAGATCCGGCGCCAGGCCAGCCCTCAGAGCCAGCGGCAGCTCCTGGAACTGTGCGCCAAAGTGCTCGATGCCTACAGCCAATTGCATGAGGCGGGCATCATTCACGGGGATATTCACCCTCGCAATGTGCTGGTGGATCGTCGTGGTGAGGTGAGGCTCATTGACTTCGGTCTGGCGCATCGCCCAGCCGGGGATGATCACGATAACCACGTCGTGCGGGGCGGCGTCGGCTTCTTCTACGATCCGGAATACGCGTCCGCACTACTGGGAGCCAAATCATCACCGCCGAGCTTTCTTGGAGAGCAGTATAGCCTGGCTGCGCTGATCTATTTACTTATCACTGGCACACACTATCTTGATTTCACCCTGGAACGAGAGTCCCTCCTCCGACAGATCGTCGAAGATGATCCCATACCTTTCCAGGCGCGCGGGATAGACGATTGGCCTACCGTTGAAAGAACCCTGCGCCAGGCGTTGAACAAGCAACCGGCAGAACGTTTCAGCTCAGTGGCTAAGTTCATCGCGGCGTTTCGTGCAGCGGTTACAACAGACTGGTCAAGAGAACATCGAGAAGCCACCAAATCACGAAAAGCCTCAGCCGCAGAACAGGTGCTTGAGAAGGTCCGCAGCCAGTTGCATCCGACGGGCACGCTCTTCCGCTCGGGTATCCCTGCGGCCCCCACCTGTTCAGTCAAGATGGGTGCAGCTGGCATCGCCTATTCTCTATACCGGTTGGCGACCATCCAAAACTCGGCCGAATTGCTGTCGCAGGCTGATCTCTGGGCAACCAAAGCCGCGCACGACAGCTACAACGAGAATGCTTTCTATCACTCCGAACTCGACCTCACGCCCGAGACCATCGGGAAGATCTCGCTGTTTCATACGATCAGCGGCGTCCACTGCGTTCGAGCGCTCATCGGACACGCGCTGGGCGACTTGGGGGCCCAACAAACGGCCATCGGCGCCTTTATCCGGGATTCCAGCCAGGCCTGCGATGATCTTGATCTGACGGTAGGCCGGAGCAGTACGCTGCTTGGCTGCTCGCTCCTGTTGGATACGATCAATACCCACAAAGCCTTCGATGCGGCCCACCTGCTGGCGTTCGGCCAGTGGGCCATGACCAGCATTTGGGAGAAACTCGACTCATTTGCCTCGATCCAAGAGTGCCACCAGATCCGCTACCTGGGCATTGCGCATGGTTGGGCGGGCTTTCTGTACGCCACACTCCTGTGGAATCGCGCCTCTGGAGCAACCCTGCCTGGCCAAACGCAGGAGCGGCTGGGGCAGTTGGCGGCCTTGGCCGAGCCGATCGGTCGGGGCGCACGTTGGAGGTGGATGCTCGACCCAGACCTGAGTTCCGGCGCGTACCAGTACATGCCAGGCTGGTGCAACGGAAGCTCCGGCTACATCCACTTGTGGACACTGGCGCATCAGGTATTCGGTGAGGATCGCTATCTCGACCTGGCCGAGCAGGCGGCCTGGAATACCTGGGAAGAGCCTGGAGGCATTGACAACCTGTGTTGCGGCCTCGCAGGCCGCGCGTACGGTCTGCTCAATCTGTTCCGGTACACCGGAGAAAACGCCTGGCTCGAACGCGCCTGCATCCTGGCCGAGCGCGCTGCAACAGCGGGCGGCAAGTCCGACCTGCCTCCCTATAGCCTGTACAAGGGAGAGCTCGGTGTTGCCGTTTTGGCAGCAGACTTGGCAAGACCAGAGCAGTCGTGTATGCCGCTTTTTGAGCGCGAAGGATGGCAAATCTAAATTGGTTGAAGTACAGTAGCCATTACTATCGCTAGGAGACGCGCTGGCCCGATCGGGCCTTTTGGCGCCAGCGGCAGCAAGCGCACGGAGATCGTCGAAGCTCATAATCACCCTTTGAGGGAGACGTCCACCTATGGCCGAATCACCACCACCCGCCCCGCCCAAACGCATCACGCCGCCGGCCTTCCTCCGCGGCTTCAACGTCGAGGACCTGATCCTCTACGTCTTCTCGCTGCTGACGCTGGTGCTCTTCGCGATCTTCTTCTATCAGCACTACGTCACCACTGTGCGGCCGGAGGCGACCGAGCCGCTGGTGGCCGCGTGGCTGGCGCCGGAGGGGGACATCTGCCTGGACTACGTCAAGGCGCAGGTGACCAATGTGGCGCTGCGCTACGAGCAGGCCCGCATCGCCACGGCCACCAACGCGGTGCGGCGCAGCCTGGCGTTCCTCATCGGCATGATCGGTTTCATGCTAGGCTGTATCATCGTCATCCGCGGGGTGCGCGATGCGCCGGTGGAAGCGGAGCTCTCGGCGGAGAACAAGGCCAAGGTCCGCCTGGTCACCAGCTCGCCGGGCATGGTAGTGGTGATCCTGAGCGCGATCATCATCATGGGGGTCGTCCTGCTGGATGACAAAGTCGAAGTGCGGGACGAAGGGCTGGCCTTGCCGGAACAGTGCGTCACGCTGTCTCTGTCCGCGGCCGACTTGCCGGCGCACTTGCAGAAGTGAAGGAGAGTCGCCCATGAGACACGTACGCTCACTGCCGCGCAACCTGGTCATCGCGGGGCTTGCACTGGCGCTGCTGCTTTCTGGCTGGGGCGCCGGCCGGCCTCCGTGGGCGGGGCAAAGCGCCTGGGCATCGGCTAACGTGAGCAGCACGGCTGCCGGCGAAGATCCGGCCCGGCTGAAGATCGCGCTGGAAGTGTTGGAAAACCAGGCCGTGGCGCTGCGTAAAAGCCACGAGGCCAGCAGGGATTGCGGCGCCTTGCCGCAGGCGCGCGACCTTGTCGAGGCGCTGCTGGTGCTGGCCCCGGCCGGTTCCGACAGCTATCGTCGGGGCGAGGCAGAGTGGCGCAGGATCAACGGCCACCTGGCGCAGTGCGCGCAAACCGGTGCGACGCCACCTTCCGGCAGCCCGGCCGCGGCCGGCACAGGGGCGGGATCGAGCACCGTAGTTTTGGTCGGCGGGGGCGGGTGCGTCAATGGGCTGATCGCTGAGCTGCTAATGCAAGAAGAGGCGTTCATGCGCGACTACACTAAACGCGCCGGGATCGAGCTCGATGTGGCGGCCCTCGCCGGCGCCGACCGCATCCTGATTGACGTGACAGCGGACGGGGGCGACATGGGAAGCGCATTGCCATACCCGGTCATCCAGGCGCAGTGCAACACCCAGGGGCCCGGGGTCAAGGGGTTGAGCGCCTTGATCTTCTCCTCTTTCTTGATGACCGAGCAGCAGCGCGAGACCTGGTGGGAGCAGGTGCCTTCATGGATCAAGAATGCCGTGCCGGGAGCATCCCCGACCGGCGTCGCGCCGCTGCCCTGGGCCACCCCCACACCCTTCCCGCTCGGCCCGATCATGCCAGGCGGCAGCGTAGGATTTCGCACGCCGACGCCGGCCATACCGACGGGCGGATGGGGCAACCCATTCCCCGTGATCACTCTGCCGCCGCGATGAACACCCACCCCACCGACTCCCACCTCTTCACCGTCCGCCTCTGGCCCGACCCCCGGGCCGGGGGCGGGGCGAGCTGGCGCGGGCGGGTGACGCATGTGCTCAGCGGCGAGACGCGGCACTTCCGGGAGTGGCCGGCGCTGCTGGACTTCCTGTCGGACGTGCCATTGTACCCCAAACTGGCCCGGTCGGAGACCGGCCAGAGCGAAGCAACTATTTCAGGAGGGAACGACATGAACGAAGAACACGCGCAACGCCACTGCCTGATGGTCAGCCAGGAGGCCGGCGAGGGCACGCCCGGCTCGGCCATCATCTGGTACCTCGACTGGCTGGACGACCAAGGCGTGCCGCACTCGGAGCACCTGAACGATCACTATCAGGGCTTTAAACAGCTCGGCGCGGACGGCTGGCGGCTGGTGCAGGTGATCGAGAGGCCCGCGGCCGAGGGGGGCTACGACGGGCCGGTCGGGCCGGCCACGCACTACTACTTCAACCGGCCAGCGCGGGCAAGGGGATGAAGCAGCGACGCTCGACGCCACCACTGCGTCGCAGGCATCGCGCTCACTGAGATGCGCTATCCAGAAGGGCTAGGAATTGGCCGGGGGCATACACGAGACGCAACTGGCCGATGCCGCTAAAGCAGCCAACCCGCTGAGGACGATATGTCAGCTTGAGCGGATGGAAGCAGCAGAATGACCGGTTGCTGGGGGGATCGGCACGCTCGCGGCCGGGATGATGCCACATCCGTGCCGGACACCCGTCGTCCCCGCTGGGACAATGTTTCATCAGTGGGTAAAAGGGCAACTTTACCACTAGAGCAGATAGACAGTGTCTCTTGATTTGAGCTCCTACGAGGACCAATCGTAGGAGCTCATTCTTTTCCAAGGGCGTTTGCGCTGCCTCCCGCCGTTGGAACCCCGCCCACCCAGGTATCCCGCATCCGCAACAGCACCCACGCCGCCAGACGCAAGCGGTCTGCTTGATAGAATTCTGTTGACAAAATCGGGCTGGTTCTGTGGCACAATGCGTGAGTAATCCACTGCATTGCGCATCCGGGAGCCTGCTATGTTATAATCTCATGATGTACTATAGATCCCGACTGAGATAGGGCCAGCCTAGCGCTGGCAACCTGCTGATTCCATCAACTAGAATCGGGACGCTCAGAAAGAGATGTAGATGTACCTATCACGATCTGTAATTCATAAGCAGCGGCCACTTGCACTCATCGTGCTGGCTGCGGTCGCAGTGCGTCTAGCGGTTGCACTGCTTATGAGCGATCAGGTGGTTGAGCTCCCGGGCATCCAGGACCAAATCTCTTACAACGCCCTGGCGCTGCGCCTGCTGGACGGTCACGGCTACTCGTTCGACGCGGGATGGTATCCGTTCACGCCCCCAAACACCCCCACAGCCCACTGGTCGTTCGCTTATCCGGCCTACCTGGCAGGAACCTATCTGCTGTTCGGCATCCATCCGCTAGCCGCACGGTTGATCCAGGCCGCGTTGGTCGGCGTTGCCACGTGCCTGCTGGTTTATGGGCTGGCCCGGCGCGTTTTTGGGAACCGGGTGGGGCTGGTGGCGGCCGGCATCGCCGCGGTCTACACGTACTTCGTCTACTACAGCGCCGCGCTGATGACCGAATCGTTCTTCATGGTCGCTGCACTCATGACCTTGGAGCTTGCCCACCGTCTGGTTGAGCGACCGGCGATCAACCGCGCCGCAGCGTTAGGACTGAGCCTGGGGCTGGCAGCACTGCTGCGACAGGCGATCCTGCCGTTCATTCCTGTGCTGTTGCTTTGGCTTTGGTGGGAGGGGCGGCGCCGGCTGCGCTGGCAGCACTACTTAGTCCCCCTGGCAGTCCTTGCTTTGCTGATCGCACCGTGGACAGCGCGCAACATTCGGGTCTACGGCCGCTTCTTGCTGCTCAACTCCAATGCGGGCTATGCGTTTTTCTCTTCCAACAATCCGGCGCTCGGCACAGACTGGTCGCCGGAGAATTCCGTCGCGATCTTGCCTGCCGATCTGCAAGGCAAAAACGAGGCCGAGATGGATTCGGCCTTGATGCGGCGGGGAATCGGCTTCATCCTGGCCGACCCAGGCCGCTATGCGCTTTTGACCTTGAGCCGGGCCAAGGAATACTTCAAGTTTTGGCCTTCCCCCGGCTCCAGCCTGGTCAGCAACCTGCAGCGTCCCCTATCGTTCGGTCTGCTGCTGCCACTGACGATCTATGGCCTGTACCTGGCGCGTCACCGTTTGCGGCCATGGGCGCTACCACTGCTGTTCTTTGCGGTCACCGCGGCCACTTACCTGCTCTCATGGCCCACGGCGCGCTACCGCGTGCCCACGGATGCCTGCCTGATGCCCTTCGCGGCGATGGCGCTGATCGATCTGTCCGACCGGCTTATGGCCAAGCGCCAGGCCCAAGCGCAGAGAGCAACGTCATGAAGGTTTTGTGCCTGACGGATTTCCCGGTGAAACCGCCCGATCGGTGGATCTGGAATACCCTGGACGGCGTACAGGACGAGGTCGATTTCCTGTGGGCTCAACCCGGAGATCGAGCACGCGGCCTGGGTAAGCTTCTCACGCGCTATCCGCCCTTCTGGCGGCTCGCGCTCCGCGCGCTGCGCCAGGCGGCGGTGCGGAACTACGATCTGATCATCGCCTGGGAAAGCAAGACCGGCATTCCGTTGGCGCTGCTCCGGCGCCTCAGCGGCCAGGTCAAAACGCCCTTCATCATCCTGACCTTCACTCCCGGCGAGGTGGCTCATGCATTCTTCCCGCTGGTGCGTTACGCGCTGGGTGCGGTTGACCGCGTGACGGTGCTCACGCGAGCCGAGGTCGAAGCCTATCAGCGCCTGTTTCACCTCCGGAACTCCCAGATCAGCCTGTGTCTGCTCGGCGCCTACGACCTGGTCCCCGGCGGGCCCCAGGCAGCCCAGGGGGCAGGCAGTCGCCCTTACGTCCACGCCAGCGGCCGCTCTGCGCGCGACTACGGCACACTGATCAAGGCTGCCCAGGGATTGGCCGCCGACGTGGTGATTCATGGCCGGGGTTACAACTTCGCTGGCTTGTCGCTGCCGTCCAATGTATCCATCGGCGAGATGGCGCCGCGCGAGGAATATCATCGACTCCTCCGCGATGCGGCCGTCGAGGTTGTACCGCTCCAAGATACGCCGGCCCCGGTCGGATCATCCCAGATCGTGTTTTCCATGATGATGGGTAAGGCCATCGTGGCGACTCGAACGGGCAACACCGTGGACTATATCGAGGATGGCGTAACCGGCCTCCTGGCAGCGCCCGGCGATGCGGAGGGGATGCGTGCTGCGATCCAACGTCTGCTCAATCATCCGGAAGAAGCCGCGGCCATGGGCCAGGCCGCACGCCATCGCTATGAGCAGTATTACACCTTCGAGGCCTTCGCCCGACGGGCGCACGATATCATGGTTCAGGTAATCCAGAGGAGCCATTGATAGAAGCATGAGTCACCAGGATACGATCAGCTTCAGCACCCCTCCGCCGGATGCTGAAGCGCAGCCGATCCGCCCCCGCAGCCGGCTCCCGCGCATTGCGCTGCCCGGTTTGGGCCTGCGCGCGTCCGAGCGGCTGCTGATGCTCGGCCTGGTTGACTTCGCGCTTCTCGCGGCGGCGCTGATCATCGCGGTCAAAACGCGCACCCCCTGGCTGGATCCGCCCGGCGCCCTGTTCGCCAACTGGCTCTGGTTTGTCACATTGGCCGTGCTCTGGTGGATCGTCGCCCAGGTAGCCGAGGCCTATGACCTGGCGCGGGCCGCCAGCGCGTCCTACAGCATCCTTTCCGCCGCGCCCGCGGCTGCGATCACCGCGCTCCTCTACCAGTGGATCCCGCTCTTCACCCCGCCTCTGGCCTCCCGCAAACTCAGCCTGAGCTTTGGCCTGCTGGCCGTGGGGCTGATCGCGCTCTGGCGGGGAATCTATGCGGTGCTGTTCGTGCAACCCGCGTTCCAGCAGCGGGTGCTGGTGCTCGGCGCGGGCTGGGCCGGCCGCGCGCTGGCTGAAGCGCTCAGCCAGGCAGGCGACCAGCAGACTCCCAACCCCTATCGCGGCACCGGCGCCACCATCGTGGGCTTCGTGGACGATGCGTCCCAACCCGCCGAGTCGGCAACGATGGCCGGCGTGCCGATCCTGGGCGCCAGCGCGGACCTGCTGCGGCTGGCGCGCGAGCTGGCCGTCGATGAAGTGGTGCTGGCCATCACCGACCGCTCCGCCATGTCGCAGGCCGCGTTCGATGCGCTCCTGGCGTGCCGCGAGCAGGGCTACCACGTCACCACCATGCCGGCATTGTACGAGCAGTTGCTGGGCCGCGTGGCGGTCGAGCACGTCGGCCGCAACCTCAACGCGGTGCTGCCCGTGAATGAACGCGGTCCTGTCGAGCGGTTTTTCCGCATCTTCAAGCGCTGGGTTGATCTGTTCGCCGGAACCATCGGGCTGCTCGCTCTGGCCCTCACCATCCCCATCGTGGCGGTGGGAAACGTGCTGAGCAGCCCCGGACCGCTGTTCTATCGCCAGGTGCGCGTGGGCAAAGGCGGCCGCCACTTCCGGGTCATCAAGTACCGCACGATGCGGCCGGACGCGGAACACAGCACCGGCGCGATGTGGGCCGAGACCGCCGACCCGCGCGTTACCCCGATCGGCCGCTGGCTGCGGCGCGCGCGGATCGACGAGCTGCCCCAGGTGCTCAACGTGCTGAAGGGCGAGATGAGTCTCGTCGGCCCCCGGCCGGAGCGCCCCGAATTCGTCGACCAGCTCGCCATGCAGATCCCGTTCTACCGCGCCCGCCATGCGGTGAAGCCCGGCATCACCGGCTGGGCCCAGGTGCGCTGCGGCTATGGCCGCACGGTCGCGGATGCCCGGACCAAGCTGGAGTATGATCTCTACTATGTCCGCCACGCCGGCTTTTACCTCGACACCCTTATTGCGCTCAAGACCGCGGCGGTGATGCTCAAGCTGAAGGGTAAGTTGAGCAATGGTCAGTGATCAGGGGTCAGGGGACGGGGGTCAGGAATCGGCCTCCACGTCATACTTCAGCTTCTTAAGGCGCGCGCTGGGGCGTGCGCGCTATGAGCGGGCAGTAACCAGTAACCTCCAGTAACCTCTATTAAAAAAACCGTGTCATATTTCAGTACATAGAGAGGACAACGGGCAAGCGAAGCAAAGACACTTCTTAAGGAAAAGGTTACTGAGGTTACTGAGGTTACTGAGGTTACTG
>CAZELR010000069.1:0-19906 GCA_964513075.1 uncultured Anaerolineales bacterium | reverse complement strand
GCAGGTCGATCTCGGGCAACGCGACCGCGGCCTTGAGCGGCTCGATGTCAACCTTGGGCAGCTCCACCTTCGGCAACTCGACCTTGGGCAGCTCGACCTTGGGCAGTTCAATCTCGGGCAGCACGGCCTCGATCTTGGGGACTTCGATGTCCACCTTCGGCAGGTCGATCTCGGGCAACGCGACCGCGGCCTTGAGCGGCTCGATGTCAACCTTCGGCAGTTCGACCTTGGGCAGCTCGATCTTCGGCGCTTCGATGTCGACCTTGGGCAGCTCGACCTTGGGGGCTTCGAGATCGATCTTGGGCGCTTCAACCTCGACCTTCGCCCGCCCGACTTCGATTGCCGGGACAGCGACTGCGGCAGCACCAGCGATCGCGGGGGCAGCAATGTCAGCCTTGGGCGACTCAACCTGCGGCAGGGCGACCTTCTCCGTTTGCTGCTTACGAGCCGATGTCAAGTTGGCATTGATGCGCGTCAGAAACAGAAGCATGGCCCCAAACAACAGGAGGGTCAGAGAGCCGAGAACCGCACTCACAATCATCGGGATGACGGCCCAGCCTTGCCAGCCGCTGCCCCAACCCGCGCCCAATCCGCCGCGCGCGATGGTCAGCGCGCCCACCAGGCCCAGTACCAGAACAGCCAAGGCTGCCACGAGCAGAAGAATTGCCACAGTTCGTGCAACGCGATGTGTGCGCATGGGAACCACCTTTCCTTGTAGAGGGTATTTTTACTAGCAGTTAAATGGATGACTCCAGGAAATATTCTACCACAACTCGCTGTGTTTTGCACAAGCGCCTGGGCGTTGGGACGCAGATTAAGCAGATGTGGTATTTGGTTTATCCTTGTGATATCATCGGGGCATGGCCGCACCGCTGAACGTCTGGCTGCTGAACCCCTACCACACCGGCTCGCACTCTGCCTGGGCTGACGGTTATGCCGCGCACAGCCGCCACCGCGTGCACGTGCTGGCAATGCAGGGCCAATTCTGGAAGTGGCGCATGCAGGGCGCAGCGCTGGAGCTGGCCGAGCAAGCGCGCACGCTGCTGGACGCAGGCGAGCACCCTGATCTGCTGTTAGCAACCAGCATGACCAACCTGCCCGCGTTCCTGGGGTTGACCCGCAGTGCGCTGAGCGACGTCCCCACCGTGCTCTACATGCACGAGAACCAGCTTACGTACCCGGACCCGCCGGGCCAGCACCGCGACCTGACTTACGGCATGATGCAGCACCTATCGATGTTGGCAGCCGATCGCGTCTACTTCAACTCCGCCTATCACCTGGCTGCCTGGTTCGACGAGCTGCCGCGCCTGCTCAAGCATTTCCCCGACTATACGCACCTGGAGACCGTGACGGCTGCACGGGCGAAAGCGTCGGTGCTGCCGGTGGGGTGCAACCTGCGCCGGTTCGATGAGCACCCTGAGCCTTGCATCCCGAGCACGTCGAAGGATGCCGAAAGTCACTCCACTTCTGAATGGCCATTGATCCTGTGGAATCAGCGCTGGGAATATGACAAGGGTCCGGAAACGCTGCTGGCTGCGCTCTACACGCTGATGGACGAAGGCGCACCGTTCCGGGTGGCCCTGGCTGGCAAAAACGCCCGCGTGGACCCGGCCGAGTTCACCGCGGCCAGGGAGCGGTTGGGGTCGCGCCTGGTGCATTTCGGCTATATCGAGAGCGAAACGGAGTATGCGCGGTTGCTGCGTGCGGCCGACGTGGTGTTGAGTACGGCGGTCCACGAGTTCTTTGGGGTGAGCATCGTCGAAGCGATCTACTGCGGCGCATGGCCGGTGCTGCCCGCGCGCCTCAGCTATCCAGAGCTCCTGCCGCCTGAGGCGCGCGCCGGCTGCCTGTATCGCGATTTCGACGGCCTGCTGGCGCTGCTGCGAACCGCATTGCGGTCATTGCTGGCCGGCCCACCGCCCAACCCTGGGCTCTCAGCGGCGCTGAGGGCCTGGGTCGCGCGCTTCGATTGGTCGGTGCAGGGGCCGGTCTATGATGATTTGTTGGCGGGGGTGGCGAGATCCAGGATCACCACATCCTCCGCCTGAGCGCCGCGCGAGCCGTGGCCCAGGCTGAACTCCACCAACTGACCCGCGCTGGGCAGCGCCTGGTCGGCAGCAGCCAGCCCTGACTTGTGCAGGAACACCTCGGGGCCCGTGATCGGGGTGATGAACCCATAGCCCTTGGCGCGGCTAAACCACTTGACCAGGCCGCGTTGGCGCCCGACCGCCGGCGCCAGGCGCCGGCACATGGGGCAGAATTCGGGCGCGGCGTAGTCTCCGGCGTCCGCCACCGCGACCGCACCGGTCGTCCAAACAAAAGGTGTGCCGCACGCAGCACAACGGAGGACCTGGTCGTAAGACATGCGCTTGACCCCTTTTTGACAAGGGCCGCTCGTTACGCTAAAATAAGATTTGTAATGGCGACGTAGCCAAGTGGCAAGGCAGAGGTCTGCAAAACCTCGATCATGGGTTCAAATCCCATCGTCGCCTCTAGAGAAGGGCTGGCATCCTGGATGCCAGCCCTTTGCTTTGGATTGGGGCGATAGTACGATGTACGATAGTGCGGTAGTGCGGTAGTGCGGCAACCCACTAACCCACTAACCCACTAACTCACTAACTCACTCCCACCGTGAGCGCGGCCGCGATCTGGGCCGCGTGCTCTTCCCAATGCGAGCCACCCTGCAGCAGGCTGTAACCCAGGCGCCAATAACTGTCCTTGTGCGCCACGAGCGCGGCCGGCAGCGCCGTAAGCATCGCCTCGGTTTCGGCCAGGGCGCATCTGAGCTCGTCCAGCATCAGATCCAGCGCGGGGCACACGGACAACAGCGCGGCGATGCGCGCCGGCACCACAGAGGGATTCGCATCGGACCAGCGCTCATCGTCGAGGATCAGGTCGGTGATCCATGCCTGGGTCTCCCGCTCGTTGAGCACCAGGTGCGCCAGCGTTTCCAGCACACTCCAGGCATCGGGAGCCGGCCGGGCCGCGACCTGAACCTCGTCGGCATCTGCCAGCACCGCCTCGATTTTCTTCAAGCTTTCAGCGTTGATCTTGCTCACCGCCTCGGCCAGGGCCGCGGGGGTCGGCGGGACCTCGGGCAGCCAGCGGGCGGAGAGGGTCATCGCCGTCTGCCGGAACTCGGCGCCGCGATAGAAGCCGACCTGGACCGTATCGCCTGCGCGCCGCCCCTGCAGCGCGACCCCCATCTGATCGTAGGTGTGCGCCGGCTTGCCGTCCAGGCTGACGACCACATCGTTCGCGATGAGGCCGGCCGCAGCCGCGCCCATGCCGTCCACCACGCCGCTGAGCCGCATGCCTTCGGTCACGGGCACGTCCAGATCGGCCGCGATCTGCGCGTTGAATTCAGTCAGATAAATGCCCAGCATGGGCCGCCGCACCAGGCGCAGATCCCGACCGGTCTCCAGCAGCGATGCGAGGTTCTCCAGGCCGCTTTCCCAGCCGCGCGCGAACTCAGCGCGCGCCTGCTCCCACGCCTCGCCATCGCCCAGGCCACCATGCACCAGGGTCAACACCGTCCCACCCCCAACCGCCGCCAGCCGCACGTCCACCTGCGTGGGGCCCGGCTCACTGCGGCCCTGCCAACTGAAAGCGACCCGCGCGTCCTCTTCCAACGCGGTGAACTGCCCCGCGGCATAGTAGCCCGCGTTCCACCACAGGTACACCCGGCCGCCGGGCCGCGCCTCGACCGTCGCCGTGTCACACAGCCACTCGCGCAGGGGCGCGGTGCGGGTGAACGCGCGGTAAACCTCGCCTACCGGTGCGTTCATGGTGCAGGTGTACTCAAGTGCTTGCAGCGTCATGGCGCCTCCCTTTCAATAGAGGGGAAACAAGGGATCAATAGGGCGGGTGGGAATCGAACCCACATGGTCCTTCGACCATTGGTTTTTAAGACCAACGCGTTTGCCGTTTCGCCACCGCCCCCCAGCGGAAAACTCCGTCACTAAAAGCATAACGCGGCTTGCCGGTTGCTGTCAAATCCGCGGAAATGTATTCGATTTTTGATTTCAGGGCAGAGTTACCAACTTTGTCGCAAAGTTGGCAACTCTGCTAAGTTAATCCCGAGGCGGCGGCGCGATCCAGCAGCCAGATCAGACGTCCCTGGCGCGGCCGCACCTGGCTCGCAGGTAGACCCTTGGACTCCACGCCGGCGTCAAAACGGCCAGCGTTTCGCTCAGGATGGCCAGGCTCCGCTGCGCCCAGGATCGGCGATGCCAGGATCGCCCGGACCTTCTCGGCCTTGCCCGCGCCCGCGACCAGGAACATGACGGTCCGCGCCGCGTTCAGGGCGGGAAAGGTGAGCGTGATCCGGCTGACCGCAGGCTGCACGTATCCCGGCGGCTCGTTCGCCACAACCAGCCGCCGCCGCTCTGCCAGCGCAACCGTCCCGGGGAACAGCGACGCGGTGTGCCCGTCGTCGCCCAGGCCCAGCAGGACCAGGTCGAACTGCGGCCGCGCGCTGCCGGCCAACCCGAACACGCGGCGCAGCGCAGCCGCGTAGTCCCTTGCGGCGTCTGTGGGCGCCCGCTCGCCGGCCATGCGATAGATATTGCCCGGCGGCAGGGGCACGTGATCTAGCAATGCTGCGGCCGCCATGCGATAGTTGCTCCACGCGTGGTCGGGGGGCACGCAGCGCTCGTCACCGAAAAAGATCAAGGTGCGCGACCAATCGACTTGTTCCCGCCACGGCGTTTGCGCGAGAAGGCGATATAGCTCGGCGGGCGTGCTGCCGCCGGCCAGCGCCACCGTGAACCGTCCGCGCTGGGCAATGGCCTCAGCCGCGTGCGCCGCGAACCGTTGCGCGGCCTCTTCTGCCAGGGCGGGTGGATCCGGCAGGGTGATGATCTCCGGCCGCGCGCGATCTGCGCTCATGAGTGGTTGCGACTGCATCCCAGCCTCCAGTGGCGACCCGCCTGCGCCAGCAGGCGCGCGGCCGAGGGCGGGCCCCAGGTGCCTTGCTCGTAGAACTCCAGCGGCGGCGCGATCTCGATGCGCGGCCCGTCGCCGGGCGCCGCGGCGTGGCTCCAGGCGGCCTGGATCGGATCGGTAATCTGCCAGCTCAGCTCGATCTCATCCGCGCGCGCGAACAGGGAGGCGTCGCCGATCATGGCATCCAGCAGCAGCCGCTCATACGCTTCGGGCAGCGCGGACTGGCCAAACTCAGCGCCGAAATGAAAGTCCATCTCCACAGAGCGCAGGTGCATCCCGCTTCCCGGGGCCTTGGCTTCGAAGCGCAGGTGCATCCCCTCGTCCGGCTGGATGCAGAAGCTGAGGAAGTTGGCCCGCGGCTCATTGCCGTCTGTTTTGGGGAACAGGTGGTGAGGCACGTCCTTGAACTGCACCGTGATCTCGGTCACCTTGGCCGGCAGCAGCTTGCCGAAGCGCAGGTAAAACGGCACGTCCTGCCAGCGCCAGTTGTCCACATAGAGCTGCAGCGCGGCAAAGGTCGCCGTGGTCGAGCCGGGCGCAACCCCCTTCTCGTCACGATAGGTGCGGTATTGGCCGCGCACCGTTTGCGACGCGATATCCTCGGGACGCAGGGGGCGCATCGCCTGCAGCACCTTCACTTTTTCATCGCGCAGGAACCTGGCGTTGAAGGCCGCGGGCGGCTCGATGGCCACCAAAGTCAGCAATTGCAGCAGGTGGTTCTGGAAGACATCACGCAGTACACCGGCCGTGTCATAGTACCCGGCGCGCTGGCCCACGCTCACCGTCTCGCCCGCGGTGATTTGCACATGATCGACGTAGTTGCGATTCCACAACGGCTCAAAGATGGCGTTGGCGAAGCGGAAGGCCAGCAGATTCTGTACCGTCTCCTTGCCCAGGTAGTGATCGATGCGGTATACCTGGCTTTCGTCGAAAACCTCGTGCACCCGGCGGTTCAACGTCTCAGCGCTGGACAGGTCGCTGCCGAACGGCTTCTCGATGATGATGCGCGTGAAGCCGGCATCGTCGGCGCTGGGGGCCGGCCCCGGCCGGTTCAGGTTGGCCTCGCCCAGGTGTGCGATAACGATCGGGTAAAGCTGCGGCGGCATCGCCAGATAAAACAGATGCTTGCCGCACGTCCCGCAGGCGGCATCCTGCTCGGCCAGGCGCGCGGCCAACGCGGTATAGGTGGCGGGATCGTCGTAGTCGCCCCGGCAGTAATACAGGTGAGCGGCGAACCGCTCCCACAGGGCAGCATCCGCGCCGAAGCACCGCGCGTTCTCCAGCACGCCGGGACGGAGATGAGCGCGGTATCCTGCGTCATCCTCCGCATCCGTGCCGCCGAACTCCGTGCGCGCCACGCCGATCACGGCGAACTGCTCCGGCAGATGCTGCTCGGCGAACAACGTGTAGAGTGCCGGGATCAGCTTGCGCTGGGTGAGGTCGCCGCTGGCTCCAAAAATCACGACGGAGATGGGCGCCGGCACCGGCAGTCCCTGTGGCATGAGTTCGTCTGGCATTGCGACCTCGTTTCGCGTGAACCTGCACCATCTCCTCCGCCGGCAGTCGTGCGGTCGGGTGCAGAGCACGATGATACTTCTTTTGTTACGGAAACACAAGCAGGATTCCGCAATGTTGGGTGTTGGGTGTTGGGTGTTGACGGTATTTTTACCTGACACAGATCATTGGCAAATAACGCCAATGTGCGTACAATATGCATAGAATCGTGTACCGTTCGCAACAGCATCCAGAGGAGAGGACCATGAGCCCAAAACACACCCCTTCGTTCCCGTGGATGGACGGTTCCCTGTCGCCACGCGAGCGCGCCGAAAAGCTTGTTGCCGCCATGACGCTGGACCAGAAGATCCAGCAGCTCCACGGCAACATGGAGACCATCGATATCTATGGCTTGTCCGCCAAGGCGACCACGAAGGAGGAGATGGACCGGCTTGCGGCCCAGATCCGGATCGAGCGCCACGTCAAAGCCATCGAGGAGCTCGGCATCCCGCGCTTCCGCATCACCAACGGCCCCGTGGGCGTCGGCATGGGTGACGGCACCCCCAGCCCGCCCGCGACGAGCCTGCCGATGACGATTGCGCTGGCCGCGGGCTTCGACCCGGAGCTGGCCTACGCTTACGGCGATCTGATCGGCTCGGAGACCGCCACGCTGGGCCAGCACGTGCTGGAGGGCCCGGGCGTGTGCATCGAGCGCACAGCGATCGCGGGCCGCAACTTCGAGTACTTCTCCGAGGATCCTTACCTGTCGGGCGTGATGGGCGTCGAGGTGACCAAGGCGATCCAGGCGCATGACGTGATCGCCATGGCCAAGCACTACGTGGTTAACGACCAGGAATACGAGCGCTTCCGCACCAGCATCGAGGTGGACGAGGACGTGCTGCGGGAGATCTACCTGCTGCCGTTCGAGATGGTGATCAAGGACGCCAAGATCGCGGCGGTGATGAGCGCCTATAACCGGGTGCGCGGCGTCTATGCGACCGAGAACCGCTACACCCTGACGACCATCCTGCGCGAGGAGTGGGGCTGGGAGGGCTACGTGCAGTCCGACTTCTGGTCCTGCCGCTCGTGCGCCGCGTCGCTGAACGCGGGCATGGACCACGAGATGCCCGACGCCAAGTGGCTCAACGAGACCAACGTCAAGAACGCGCTCTACGACCACAGCCTCGAGATCCAGACGGTAGACCGGGCGCTGGTGCGCCGCTTCACGCAAATGTTCCGCTTCGGCCAGTTCGAGCGGCCGTACAACCCGGGCGTGATCGACGCCAAGGGCCACGGCGCCATCTCCCGCAAGATCGGCGAGCAGCTCGCCGTGCTGCTGAAGAACGAGGGCGGGCTCCTGCCGCTGGATCCGAAGACGGCCGGCAAGATCCTCATCGTCGGCCAGGCCGAGTACGTGGACGACGCCTGCCAGGGCGGCGGCGGCTCCTCGAAGGTCGACCCGCTCTACACGGTCCCGCCGGTGCAGGGGATGCAGGACGTGCTGGCCGAGCTCGGGTCGGACGCCACCGTCAGCAAGGTCACGGTTGCCAACGACCTGTCGAACCTGGATGCGGCCGCGGCCGCGGTCAAGGCGGCCGATACCGTCATCCTGATGGCCGGCGTCGTCGCCACCGAGGGCATGGACCGGCCGAGCGGGGACATGTTCCACGACCAGAACCGGATGCTGGACGCGCTGCTCGGGCTCAATGCCAGGACCGTGGTCGTGCTGAAGGACAGCTCGCCGGTGCTGATGCCGTGGATCGACAAGGCCCCTGCCATCCTCGAAGCGTGGAACCAGGGCACGGAGGACGGCCACGTCGTCGCGGACCTGCTGTTCGGCGTCGTGAACCCCGGCGGCAAGGTGCCGACCACCTACCCGGCATCCGAGAAGGACACCCTCTACTACAACGACCCGGTGCGCTACCCCGGCACGGACGAGGGCGGCGGCTTCCCGGTCATCCGCTACACGGAGGGCCGCCAGGTCGGCTACCGCTGGTTCCAGTCCCAGGGCATCAAGCCGCTGTTCCCGTTCGGCTTCGGCCTGTCGTACACCACGTTCGAGCTGTCCGATCTGGCCGTATCCGGGGCCGGGATCGGCGCAGGGATCGATGGGACAGCGCCAATCACGGTAGCGTTCACGGTGACCAACACCGGGCCGGTCGCGGGCGCTGAGGTGGGGCAGGTCTACCTGGGCATCCCGGTCAAGGGCCAGCCGCCGAAGCGTCTCGTCGGCTTCAAGAAGGTGCACCTCGAGCCGGGCCAGTCGCAGCGGGTCAGCATCGTCATCGACCCGGCCGCGACCAACCACCCGCTGTCGGTGTGGGACTACTGTGTGCAGGGCTTCGTCGTGAAGCCGGGCGAGTACACGGTGTACGCCGGCAACTCCAGCGACAACACCCCGCTCACCGCGACCATAATGATCAAATAACACCGCAGCAGACGCGAGGACCGCCGTCGTCCCGGCCGGACGACGGCGGTCCACCTTTAACCTTGAACCTTCAACCTTCACCCGGGAGGCTTTTAGAAATCAGCTATTGACAAA
Organism: uncultured Anaerolineales bacterium; assembly: GCA_964513075.1. Taxonomy (GTDB): domain Bacteria; phylum Chloroflexota; class Anaerolineae; order CG2-30-64-16; family CG2-30-64-16; genus DAOUBP01. The sequence continues at coordinate 10,923 of CAZELR010000069.1, read as the reverse complement.
TACTACTCATATATGATATAGATATGATACAAATATCGCACGGGTTATTTCTTTGCGAAAGGAGTATCATATGTCTATCCAAAGGTTCCGCAAGTATCTGTCACGTCCAATGATTGCAGCGCTCCTGTCGCTCGTATTGCTCGGCGCCTTGCCCGCGGCCGCGGCCGCGGCCGGCATTGCCGATCTCATAGTGAAGCCGGAGCACTCTCACGGCGACACCTCCGAGGCGTACACCTTGCCCGACGGCGGCTTCAACGTCACCGGCCCGCAGAAGATCGTGGTCCTGCGCGTCCGCTTCTCCGATTACTCGACCGCCACCCGCTACACCCAGCCCACCGTTCAGAGCTTCTTTGACAATGACATCAACACCCTGTGGGGCCGCATCTCCTACGGCGCCATCTCGATCAACGCCACCGTCAGCGCGCTGCTGAACCTGCCGCACCCGCGGTCCAACTACATCACCGATCACTCTGACGGCGACCTGTCTGAGGGCGGGCAGTTCATGGCTGTGCTGAACGATGCGGTTGCCGCAGCCCACACGGCCGGCATCGACTTTACCGGCGTGAAGGACGTGATGGTCGTCATGGGCGAGACCAGCGCGGCGCAGTATCACCGCGGGCAGGCGACCACCTGTATGCTGGCCGTCGGCCCCAGCAGCAGCCTCGCTTCGGTCGGGTGTGCGATCTTCTCGGAAAACCCGGCCGACCCGGATGCGCGGGTGTGGGGGCGCTGGATGCACGAAATGGGGCACGCTTTTCAGGCCGCGGGCGGCCCCGCCCATCCCTCCAACTACAACAACAGCTTCGAGCTGATGGACCGCCTCTACCCGGGTCACAGCGGCATGTTTTCGAAGCAGGCCGCGGGCGCCGGGGGCTTTCCCGGCTGGATCAGTCCTGCGGTCTACGAAGTGGCCGGCACCGGTGTCACGGGTACGAGCGCCGTCGTCTACGCCGAAGAATACCAGCCGGTGGACCTGCCGGCCGGCGGCAAGCGCGCCATCAAGTTCTACGCCTCGGCCAGCGTCTACTACATGATCAGCGTGCGCCAACGCATGTATGGCGACGAGATCCGGCCCATCCCGGATGACCACGGCGTGCTGATCGAGCGCGTGCAACCCGGCGCCGACCCCTGGGTCACGGTCCTCGGGCCGGGCGGCGATGCCACAAAGCTCTGGCAGCCGAACCCCAACTCGGTCATCGCCACCCCAGACGGCGTGTACATCACGGTAGTCAGCCAGCCGGACCCCTCGAAATGGGCCTATCTCATCCGCGTGAGCCGCGATGCCATGCCCCGGCCCGACGTCATGATCCACCCCTGGCTGTCGCCGCCCCTCAACACCTGGGAGACGCCCGATATCTGGGTGGACAGCGTCTGTAACGGCTATGGCGCCTTCATGTACGGCGTCTACACGCCGTCGGGCGACAGCACGCCGCTCGGCTACAGCAACGGCGACAGCCCGTGCGCCAACCACGACAACCGCGTTTACGCACGCATCCGTAACATCGGCAACACGCCAGCCGCCAACGTGGTGGTGCACTTCCAGGTCACCGACCCGCTGGGCGTGGGCATGAACGGCAGCACCTGGGTGGATATCGGCACAGCCAACTCCGGGACATTCGCCGGTCTGGCCTCGCTCGCGGCCGGCGCCTACACGGACGTCTACGTGCCGTGGGCGCCCGCGGTCACCCTGACGCCCGCGCAGATTGCCGCCGGGCTGTTCAACTTCCATAGCTGCATCCGCGTGGTCATCGACCCCGTGGCCGGCGAGACCATCCTGACCAACCAGGACGGCGTTGACGAGCAGGAGAACATCGGCCAGTTCTTTGCTGCGCCGGCCGGATCGGGCGCGGCGGCCAGCAGTATCGAGTACCTGGTGCCGCTGCGCAACGACGATACGCTCAAGCCGAAGAGTTTCAACCTGGACTGGGAAAACGACCTGCCGCCAGGCTGGATCGTGAAGGTCAATGGCGACAATCCGACGGTGGACATCCCGGCGGGGGGCCTGGCGCTGCTGCCGGTGAGCATCATCCGGACGGCGCCCGCGGCCGCCGGGGAGGTCTACAGCCTGACGCTGCGGGCCACTTACCTGCGCCCGCTGCCGAGCGACATTCCGGGGCTGGATCCGTTCAACCGCCTGCCCGACGTGCACATGGAGTACAAGCCGTTGAGCGCGGCCACGCTCGGCGTCATCGTGGCCGACCCGACCAGGCTCAGCATCAAGCCGCGGCGCGATCCGAACGGCGGGGTGTGTGTGTCCGGCTCGATCGCACCCATGCCGCCCCTGCCGCCGACCGGCGGCCAGGGCACACAGCTTCAGGTCGATATCCTAGACGCCGCACGGAGGCTGATGGGCACCAAGCCGGCCTTCCCGGACCGTAACGGTCAGTTCCAGGTCTGCTGGTCCAGCACCGAGATCCGCAATCTACCGCTGGCGCGTTACGCCGCGACCATCTACCAGGGTCAAGCTGACCTGGCCAGCCGCACCGGCCCTGGGCGTGCGCAGAACCTGAGACAGCCTGCGGCCGCCGGCGCCTTCCAGCAGCCCGCCTACGTCGAGCAGTTGATCGCCAGCGTGTGGAACTACTTGCCCCTGATCCAGAAGTAGCCGAGGGCAATCGACGAATCAACAGGGAGGTTGAACGAGCGGCTGCAACGCTTCTCGTTCAACCTCCGGCAACTGAACTTGGTTCCCTGCCCCTGACGCCTGACGCTTGCCCCGTGTCTACTCCTGCGGCAATCCCCACAACCCGCGGCCGGCGGTGCGGGCCTCCTGCTGCATGCGGGCGAAGAGCGCCTGGTGGCGCACATCGGGGGGGAAGGAACTGGCCTGCGCATAGCCCAGGCGCACCAGCTCGGCGTTGACCATCAGGTCGCCGACGTAGACGTAGCGCAGCAGCCGGCCGTAGCGGTCCGTCTCGGACACGTCCTTCTCCAAACGAACCCGTTTACCCGCGACCAACTCCCTATTCTTGGCCGTCGCCTCCGGGCCGAAGGGGTCGTGCTGGTAGGTGCTCTCCGGCGCGTCGATGCCGATGTAACGCACCCGAACCTCTTGACCATCGATGGTGACCGCAATGGTGTCGCCGTCGAAGACGTAGGTTACTTCAGCATCGACGGGCGCTGCGGCGGTCGCCGTGCGTGCCGGTGACGCGGTGTCCTGCGGCGACACCGTGCGGGTGATCGGCGGCCCGGGGGTCACGTTGGCCCAGGTGGCGGCAGGCGCAAAGTACTTGCATGCCGTCAGGATGAACGGGATGAGGAGGAGGAGTGCGAGCGCGGCTTTGGATTTCACAGCCACGTTGTACCACAATAGAGCCGAGGGTTGCAAACCCCCGGCTGAAACTGAGAAGCGCCCTCAGGCGCTGGGTCAGAACCGGTGAGATTTTTGATTTTTGATTTGCGATTTCAGATTTACCGTCCGCCATTCGACATTCGACATCCACCTTCTCCCTTTCTCCCTTTCTCCCTTTCTCCCCCTCTCCCCCTCTCCCCCTCCCCCGCGCCGCTTGCGCAACCGCCTCTCCGGTGCTACACTGTCCGCGTACAACCCTTGCACAAGAAGGAATGCTATGGCCACTCTACCCGACGGCACTGCACTGCCCGGCAAGCTGTTCATCGTTGAGGGGATCGATGGCTCGGGCAAGAGCACGCAGCTCGACCTGCTGCACAAGTGGCTGGTAAGCGAGGGCCACCTGGTGGTGTTCACCGAGTGGAACTCGTCGCCGCTGGTGCGGCGCACCACGCAGCGCGGCAAGAAGGAGCAACTGCTCACCCCGCTGACTTTCAGCCTGCTCCACGCGGCCGACCTGGCCGATCGCATGGAGCGGCAGGTGATCCCCGCGCTGAAGGCGGGCGCCATCGTGCTCGCTGACCGCTACATCTACACAGCATTCGCGCGCGACGGCGCGCGGGGCATCAACCAGCGCTGGGTGCGCAAGCTCTACAACTTTGCGGTGCGGCCCACGGTGGCGTTCTACTTCCAGGTGCCCCTGGATGAGGCGCTCAAGCGCATCATGGTGGGCCGGCCCAGCCTGAAGTGGTATGAGGCGGGCATGGACCTGGGGCTCAGCCCCGATCCCAACGAAAGCTTCCGGCTGTTCCAGAAGCGCATCCTGGGCCAGTACCAGGGGATGGTGGACGAGTTCGGGCTGACGGTGATCGATGCGCTGCAGCCGCTGGTGCATCAGCAGCAGCAGGTGCGCGCGCTGGTCTCGCCCCATCTGAGGGGCCTGACACGGGTCAACCTGCTGCCGTGGCGCGAGGTGCTGGCCAAGGAAGGGCTCTACGGCCGCTATCTGCAGACGACGGCTGCCGAGAAGCCCAGGGAGGCGTGAACCAATATGACCAAGATCCGCTACTACGGTGCAGGGACCATCCCCGGGTTTGAGGCCGACGAGCTGCCGGGCCGGCTCATCGTGCTGGAGGGCACCGACGGGGTGGGCCGGACGACGCAGGTGGCGCTGCTCCACGAGTGGCTGGAGGCCAACGGCTATGCGGTGACCCAGACCGGACTGGCGCGCTCGTCGCTGGTGGGGCCGGGCTTGCAGCGCGCCAAGCAGGGCCACACGCTGGGCGACACCACGCTGAACCTGTTTTACGCGACCGACTTCGCCGACCGGCTGGAGAAGGAGATCATCCCCGCGCTGCGGGCCGGGTTCATCTGCCTCACCGACCGCTACATCTACTCAATTATTGCCCGTGCGCTGGTGCGGGGGGTCAACCACGATTGGCTGCGCGACCTGTTCGGCTTCGCCCTGGTGCCCGATGCAGTATTTTACCTGGAAGCGGACCTGGACCGCCTGGTGCCGCGCGTGGTCTCAGGCGAGGGGTTCGACTACTGGGAGTCGGGGATGGACGTGCTGCGCGGGGATGATATCTTCGGGACCTGGCGCGAGTACCAGACGCGCCTGCTCGGCGAGTTCCGCCAGATCGGTAAGGAATACGATTTCATCTGGGTGGACGCCAATCACTCGGTTGGCGAGATCTTCACCGACCTGCGCAAAAAACTGGGGCCGATTCTGAAGGGGATGCGGCCGCAAGGGGTGGGGGGCTGATTTCTAGTCATTCTGAGCGGGTCAGCCACTCAACTCTCGTTGCGGCAAGACACCAGCGAAGAATCTCGTGGGCAGGCCGAGATGCTTCGCTAGCGTCGCGCCGTCACGCACGTTGAGCCGTTAGCCCGCTCAGCATGACAGAGAAATGGTTTCCTCAGACCCCAGAGCCCGATTCAGATCAATCTATGCCAGAGTCGGCCTTCAGAAAATCTCCGGCACGAAGGTCTGATCGGTGATGGGAGGCCGCACGTAGCCACCGTCGTCCTGGCGGGGCGGCAGCTCGATCTTCTCCGGCGTCGTATCCTGGTACGGGATCAGGCTCAACAGGTGGCTGATGCAGTTAAGCCGCGCCCGCTTCTTGTCATCGGACCGCACCACATACCAGGGCGCCTGCTTGTGATCGGTCGATGCAAACATGGCATCCTTGGCCTTGGAGTACTCCACCCACTTCCGCCGCGATTCCAGGTCCATGGGGCTGATCTTCCAGCGCTTGGTCGGATCCTCCATCCGGTCCTTGAAACGGCGCTCCTGCTCCTCATCGCTCACCGAAAACCAGTACTTGATCAAGATGATGCCCGACCGCACCAGCATACGCTCAAATTCAGGGACCGAGCGCAGGAACTCGCGGTACTCATCCTCGGTGCAGAAGCCCATGACGTGCTCGACGCCGGCCCGGTTGTACCAGCTCCGATCGAACAGGACGATCTCACCGGCGGCCGGCAAATGCGGCACGTAGCGCTGGAAATACCACTGCGTCTTCTCTTTGTCAGTGGGGGTGCCCAACGCAACGACGCGGCAGCCGCGCGGATTGAGAGGTTCGGTGACCCGCTTGATGGTGCCGCCCTTGCCGGCCGCATCGCGTCCCTCGAAGAGCACGACCACCCGCAGGCCCTGAGCTTTGACCCAGTTCTGGAGCTTGACAAGCTCGATGTTAAGCTTGGCCATCTCCTTTTCGTACTCTTTGGTGGAGAGCGGCTTCTTTGGCTTCGGCGGCGCTGCGTCTGCGGCTACGGGGGTTGGCGCGGCCGGGGCCTTGTCCACCGCCTTCACCTCGTCCTTCCCTTTGGACTCCTTGGGAGCTTTGGGCTCCTTGGGAGCTTCGTCCTTCTTCTTCGACTTTGCCATGGATTCCTCCTCCCTATGCTTGATGATGCGAATTTGCCCTTATAACACGGCCACTGCCAACGCCAGCGACCGTCGAAAATCGGCGCCGAGCACCTGAGACCACAGCGCGGGGAATTGTACTAACAATTCCTGCTGCGCCGCACGCTGCACTTCCCAATACCGTTCCACCCCAACCAGGGATACGGGCCGCGCTTTCTTGCGCTTGCTGCGCTGCTCATCCAGGAGCGTCTGGATCAGTCCCTCAGCCACGTAGGCGTCATGCAGCGCGCCCAACAGGTCCTGCAAGCCGGTCACCTGTCTGATCAATTCAGGCGCCTCCGGGCCCAACACGTCCCGAGAGAACTCCAACAAATAGCGCAGCCGCTTGCAGTCGATGCGCAGCATGTGATAGCTGGTCAAGGGCGCACCGTCGCGCACGCCGCCGCGCAGCACCGGCTCGTAGGCGCGTACGACCTCGTAACGTTCGAAGACCAACCGCGGCACTACATGGCGCACCTGGTACGGCACCGGCTCGCCCGGCGGGACCGGCCGGGCGCCCGCGCCAGGCGTCGTCAAAAAGGCCTGGAAATCCGCGACAAACCGGCGATAGGCCCCGCTATCCAGGGTATCCAGCATCTCGCGGCGCGCCAGCTCGCGGCGCGCGTGCCAATCGTCGAGCAAGGGCGCCAGACCGCCGGCATCTTCTGCGGGCGGCGCCTGAATGGCGTCCGCAGGGGCGGCAGCAGGGGCAGCAGGGGCAGCCTGCAAAGCGCCCTGATACGCCTCGGCCTTCTCCAGCAGCACGTCCAAGTCACGCACCGCGCCCAGGGCGGCGCCGATCCGGCGCAGGGTCTTGTTGAACGAGCGGACCGCCTTAGGCTCGAAGTAGGCCTCGAAGATGCGGTAGGCTGCGCGCATGCGCCGCGTGGAGACCCGCATGTCGTGCAGCGCCTCGATGTTCTCACCCAGCCGCGTGCCCTCCTCGTTGGCCAGCATGCGCAAAAAGTGCGTGTAGAGCACCTTACGGCCGGCCTCGCTCATAGGCTCGTCGGCGCGCATGGGCGGGATCTCGACCGGCGCGGGCGCGACAGGCAGCTCTGCCGCGGCAGTTTCTGCGGCCACGGCTGCCGAACCTGTCCCTGCTGCTGCGGCAGCCGCGGGCGCGACCACCGGGGCCGGCGCCGCGGTGAAGACCAGCTCCTGCTTGTACAACCGCTGCCACCACGCGCTGGCGATGGCTGCCTGACGCGCATCCACATCCGCCGCGGGTCCGGCCAACACGATCTCGCAATGCACCGACCCGGTGCCTTCCACCGACTCGAAGCAAGTCGCCTGGGAGCGCGAGGCATCCAACGCCTCGGCCACCTGGAGCAGCGCAGCCAGCGAGACGGCCAGCTCGCGCTGTTTCGGCTCCAGCGCGGCCATGGTCGGCTCTTTGTCGGGCTTCGGCTTGGCGCGCTGCAGCGCCACGACAGACGCCAGCAGCAGGCGGTCGCCGGTGCTGATCTCGCGTAACGGCTCGGCCAGGATCAGATCCCGGCCGGCGCGGTGCGGCCGCTCGGAATCCTGACGCGCGCCCACCGTGCACAGCAGCGCAGCCTGGCGCGCCAGCTTGCGCCGCTTGCGCGGCAGACCGTGGATGCCGGCCAGTGCGTCGAACAGGAACCCTGCATGATCGGCCACGCGGGCCGCATGCACCATGTCGACGCCGTGCGCCCGGCAGAATTCGGCCACGGTGGGCAGGCCGCGGCGGCCGCGGACAGGCTGAAGAGGCGGGACAGCGGGCGGCTCCGGCGGTTCAACCGGCGCTGCGGTGAGGGAGGGAGCCGCGGCGGGGACGGGGCGGCGGGGTGTGCCCGCCGGCGTTGGGACGGCCGGTTGGGAAACCGCCGGTTGGGAAACTGCCGGTTGGGAAACCGCCGCGTCCGGAGAGGACGCGGCCGCGGCCGCGGTTGCCGGCACGGGCCGGCGTTCCGGGTGGGCGCGGGGTGCGGGCTTCCGCGCCCGCGCCGGCTGCGGATGCGCCACCTCTGTCGTCTGTGCGGCCGCCAACGGCGCGAAGATGCGCATCCGATCGGCTCGGAACGCGCGCAGCCAAAAGCGCACGCGGCCGCTGGACAACCCACTGCGCACGACGATCTCCCGCGTGGGCAAGCCGTCAGCCCAGCCCAGCACCACGGCGGCGCGGCGGGCCAGCTCGCTGTCCGGGCCGGCAACGTGCGCGGCCAGGACGCCGCGTTCCTGCATCGAAAGGCGGCCATCCACTGCGGCGCCGCGGGTCCGCAGCGTCTCCAAGGCACGTTCGGACTTGGAACGCGGCTCGGCCGCCAGGCCCTGCACGTCGCTCAACGCCTGGGCGATCCTGGCCAGGTCGGCTTCGGTCCCCTCCGCCTTCAGTTCAACCTCCAGCTCGTAGTAGAGCGCAGGCCGGCGGCCCACCACGACCCGCACGGCATCCAAGCTCAGCTCGGCGACGCGGCGCGCACCGTCCATCAGGTCGGAGCGCGTGCGGTGCTGCTCCAGATCGAACAGGGGCTGCAACGCTGCGCCGCCGGACAGCTTCAGCGCCAGATCGCGCGCCGGTGATCCGGGCCAGGCAACCGCGTCCGGCGTCCACTTCGGAAGCTGGATTTCCTGCTCATCCCGGTGATGGATCGCACCCAGTGCGCCGCCCAGCCCTTTCAACGTGGCCAACACCGACGCACCTTCCGTGCGCAGCCGGCAGGCATACCCGGCAGCCAGCAGGCGCCCATCAGCGGTGTCGAAGTAGCGGTCAACCATATTGACGGCAGCGGTGGGAATGAGGGTGTAACCGGCGAGGTCACGCAGGCGCAGCAGCGAGCGATACGTCTGGCGGTTGGGAACGACAAACTTGGCTTCGATTTCCATGCAAGCTCCGGTGCTGGCCATGCGGTTACGCGGTTCGAGGCATCCGTCAGAGAGTATAGCACAGCGGATAAAACATGGCAAGCAGAAATCGCAAAGTGTCTCAGGCACTTAAGCCTTCACTAATCGCCAAAGTCGTGGTAATATAACTCTAACTTACTCTACCTCCCGGCCAAGGAGATGTTCGTGCCATCGACTCGCGCTCTACCCCCGCGCTGCCCTCCACCCCTGGACCCCAACTTCCGGCCGGCCAGCCTGGCGGTCCGCGCGTTCGACGCGGAGGTCGCCGAGGCTGGAGGCGTCCCGCTCGTGCTCGGCCTGGAACAGGCCGACGGCGACCTGTCACGGTTCGAGACGCGGATCTTTCCCGAAGGCCATCCGCGCTTCGCCGCCAACTTTCCGCACGTCGAGCGCCTGGTTAAGTTCCTGCTGTGGGCGCGCGGCGGCTGGCAGCTTTTCGTCGGCGGGCCGCACGCGATCGGCAAGCGCCTGGCCCGGGTCTATGCACCCGGCGGAGCGCGGCAGTTTGACTATCATTTTCTGGGCGAGCAGGTCTATCAGCAGCGCTTCACGGTCGTCCCGTGTTACCGCGATGAAGTGCCGGCCGCGCGCGGGATGGGGCAGGCGCTGGGCCGCCACCTGGACGGCTGCCGCATCGGCTTTGACCTGGGCGCATCTGATCTGAAGGTATCGGCCGTCATCGATGGCGAGCCGATCTTCAGCGAGGAGATCGTGTGGGAGCCAGTAGAACAAACCGATCCCGACTACCACTATCAGCAGATCCGCGCGGCGCTGAAGCTTGCGCAATCCAAGCTGCCGCGGCTGGATGCCATCGGCGGCAGCTCGGCGGGGATCTATGTGGCCAACCGGCCCATGGTCGCCTCCCTGTTTCGCGGCGTCCCGGCCGAGCGTTACAATGAGATCCGCACGATGTTCCTGCGCTTGCAGGCCGAATTCGGCGCACCGCTGGAAGTGATCAACGACGGCGACGTGACCGCGCTGGCCGGCGCAATGTCGCTGGAAGATGACGGCGTGCTAGGCATCGCGCTGGGTTCCAGCGAGGCGGCTGGTTATGTCGATCTCAATGGCCGCATCACCGGCTGGCTGAACGAGCTGGCCTTTGCACCAGTGGACTACCACCCCCAGGCGCCGGCGGACGAGTGGTCGCGCGACGGCGGCGTGGGGTCGCAGTACTTCTCGCAGCAGTGCGTGTTCCGCCTGGCGCCGGCCGTCGGCATCGAGCTACCTGCAGGCGCCACCAGAGCCGAGAAGCTGAAGCACGTACAGGGGCATTTGGAGGCCGGCCACGCGGGCGCGCGACAGATCTGGGAGAGCATCGGCATTTACCTGGGCTACGGGCTGGCGCATTACGCCAACTTCTACGATCTCAAGCACGTGCTCATCCTGGGCCGCGTCACATCGGGCAGCGGCGGCGCCATTATCCTGGACGGCGCCAAGACGGTGCTGGCGGCCGAGTTCCCGGAGCTGGCCGGGCGCATCAACATCCAGTTGCCGGACGAGAAAAGCCGCCGCGTCGGGCAGTCGATTGCGGCCGCGAGTTTGCCGGCGCTAAGACGGGAATAGAGCGTGTCATTCTGAGCGGGTCAACCACTCAACACTCGTTGCGGCGAAGCGCCAGCGAAGAATCTCTTTGGGCGTACGAGATTCTTCGCTAGCCTGATGCGGCAACGAAAGACTTGGGACCAACCCGCTCAGAATGACACTCACTTCCGATGGGGATACTGCCATCCAATATCTGGAGTCCATACCATGCGTTACATCCACGGCGCGACGCTTTACACGCCCGACAGTGTTCTTGAAGACGCAGCCGTCCTGATCGACGGCGGTCGGATCGTCGCGATCGACACGGCCTCAGCGC
>CAZELR010000068.1:1320-20286 GCA_964513075.1 uncultured Anaerolineales bacterium | reverse complement strand
GAGATCCTTCGCTGGGGACGCGCCGTAACTGACCTTGGGTGGTTAACCCGCTCAGGATGACTATGCGACACACATGATGACAAGTTGGAGTTAGGGAGAGTATCGATGGATGCCTTACAAGCGATTCTTACGCGGCGCAGCGTGCGCCGCTTTACCCCGCGCGCGGTGCCGCCGGAGCTGGTCGATAAGGTGCTGCGCGCGGCGATGGCTGCGCCGTCGGCGGGCAACCAGCAGCCGTGGCACTTCGTGGTGATCGACGATCGCGCCCTGCTCGACGCGATCCCGGCGTTCCACCCGTACGCCAACATGCTGAAGGAGGCGCCGAGCGCGATCGTGGTGTGCGGCGACGGCCGCCTGGAGCAGCACCAGGGCTACTGGGTGCAGGATTGCGCGGCGGCCACCGAGAATCTGCTGTTGGCCGCGCACGCCCTGGCACTGGGCGCGGTTTGGGTCGGCGTCTACCCACGCGAGGAGCGCGTGACGCGCATGCAAGAGCTGCTGGGCATACCGGCGGAGGTGACGCCGTTGGGCCTGGTAGCGCTGGGCTACCCCGCGGAGCAGCCGGAGCCGGCCGACCGCTTCAACCGGGCGCGCATCCATCGGAACGGTTGGTGACGCCGTGATCATCCTGGCAAACTCGGCCGGCGGCGTGGGCATGCCCGCTGCGGCGGCCGCGCTGCAAGCCGGCCGCGCGGCGCTGGACGTCGTCGAGGCCGGCATCCGGCCGGTGGAGACCGACCCATCGGTGCGCAGCGTGGGCGTGGGCGGCTGGCCGAACCTGCTGGGCCAGGTGGAGCTGGACGCGGCGATCATGGATGGCAGGACGCTGGCTGCGGGCGCGGTCGGCGCGCTGCGGGGCTACGTGCACCCGATCTCGGTCGCCCGGCAGGTGATGGTCCAGTTGCCGCACGTCTTCCTGGTCGGCGAGGGCGCGGCGCGCTTTGCAGCCGAGATCGATGCGGAGGCCGGACCCACGCTCACGGCGGAAGCCGAGGCTGAGTGGCGCGCGTGGCTCGACCGCCACGTGCCCGCGGCTGAGCTGGCGCGCTGGCCCGACGTTGACCTGGCCCCCTGGGCGCGGCTCACGGCGGACCCCGAGCAAGCCGGCGGCACCGTCACCTACCTGGTTCTTGACGCGGCAGGGGATCTCGCGTCCGGGGTCAGCACCTGCGGCTGGGCCCTGAAATATCCCGGCCGCCTCGGTGACTCGCCGGTGATCGGCGCGGGCAGCTATGCCGATAATCGCGCTGGCGCGGCCGCCTGCACCGGCCATGGCGAGCTGGCCATCCGCGCCGGCTCAGCCCGCAGCATAGTACTCTACATGAAGCTGGGCATGACGGTCGAGGAGGCGTGCCGCGCGGCAGCCGGCGACCTGCGTCATCTGGCGCGGCCCTTCCCCAGCGCCATCACCCTCCATGCGATCGACGCCGAGGGCCGGCCGTTCGTACTGGCGCTGGGCAAGGCGCCGGAGATGGCGACCTATTGGTTGTGGGCCGACGGCATGGCTGTGCCGGAGCTGGCCACGGCCGTTTGCGAAGAGTGGTGACTAGGCGGCGCCGCGGCCCCGCAACTCCTTGAAGATTCGACCCCAACTCAGGCTGGCCGTGGAAAGCAGCGTGTCGGCACGGAAGAAGCGCGCGGCCAGCAGCACCAGCAGATAGGTGGTGACCGCCAACCCCGCCAGGCTGACAATCGGCTGCCAGGCCGGCACGGTCACCACGCTCAGCCGCGCCATCATGGCGGTGGGCGCGGTGAGCGGGAACAGGCTGAGGGCCGTCACCAGCGCGCCGTTGGGGGCCGACGTGAACGCCTGGTTCAGGTAGAACGGCACCAGCAGCGGCAGGATGATCGCAAAGGTGAACTGCCCGCCCTCGCGCGCGGTGGGCGCTAACGCGCCGACTGCGCCCAGCAGCGAGGTGTACAATAGATAGCCCAGCAGGAAGTAGGCCAGCGCGAACAGCACGAAGCTGAACGGCAGCTTGATCGCGCCGGAAAGGCTGAGAAACGCCAGCCCGCCGCCTGCCAGCAGCAGCCCGCCACCCAGCCAGACGGCCATCTGCGTCAGCGCAACCACCCCCAGGCCCAGGATTTTGCCCAGCATCAGATCGCGCGGCCGCACGCTCAACAGCAGCACCTCGGCCGTGCGGTTCTCCTTCTCCTTGGTCACGCTCTGCAGCATATAGCCGCCGGTCATGGTGATGCTGAAGAAGAGGAGGAACATGACGGCGAACGGCAGCGCAAACCCCAGCATGCCGGAGCTATCGGCTTTGGTCTTAGCGGTGGGGGCCAGCGCGTGGCCGTCCACCCGGGCATCCGGTTCGAGCACCATGCGAGACAGGACCGCGTCCCCCGTCAGGTTGTAGTTGAGGGCGTAGCGCAGCAGGAGCTCCTGCCCCTGGCCGGTGATGGGCGCGAGGTCCTTGGCGACCGCGATGACGTTCCCGCTGGTGCGAAAGTCGGCCGCGATCACGAAGTACTGGCTGATCCGGCCAGCCTCCAGCGCCGCGGTGGCCGCGGCCTCATCCGCGAAGCCCAGCAGCCGATCGGGCGACACGTCGGGCGGGAGCTGCGCCAGCAGCCCCGCCGAATCGACGTAGCCGATGGCGGGCGCAGCCGAGCTGGTTGCGCCGGTGAAGGTCTGCGCCTGCTCGACCGCATTCTGGGCGAACAGCGAAGGAAACAGGCTGAAGCCCAGCATCAGCAGCGGAAACAGCAAGGTGGTGAACCAGAACGACTTCTTGCCGATGGTCGTCAGGATCTCATGCTTGACGACGAGCCAGACATTACGCATGCCGCACCCTCACGATCTGCGCGACCGCGGCCAGATTCAACGGCTGGCCGTAGCGCAACATTCCCACACGGAACACCCGCGCCGCAACGACGATGCTGAAGGCCGCGGTCGCCACCAACAGCCCCCAGCTGACGACCAACTGCCAGAGCGGCAGGGTGGTCATGCCCCACCGCATCGCCACGGACATGAAGGCCGTCGTCGGGAACAGCGTCATCGCGACCAGGAGCGGGCTGTTCGGGTTGGTAAAGATCAGCACAAAGAAGAAGAACGGCAGCAGGAACAGCATATTGACGATGCCCGAAATCTGCTGTCCTTGCTGAAGATCGCTCACCATGCTGCCGATGGTGATCATCATCCCCGCCACCAGCGCATAGGTGGGCACGAAATAGAGCAGGACCAGCAGCCAGAACACCGGATCAAGCTTGATGCCCTGGAGAAACGGCACCGAGCGGCTGAGCGCCAGCACGGCGACCACCAGCGCCAGCACCCAGATGCCGATCTGCGTGAACGCGACCCCCATCAGCCCGATCGCCTTGCCGCCGATGATCTGGAACGGCGACGCCGAGGTGAACATCACCTCCACCATCCGGTTCTCCTTCTCGGTGGTCACCGCCTGTAACAGATAGCCCGCGGATCCCATCACCACGAAGACGAAGAACATGCCCACCAGCAGCGGCACCACGAAGCCGATGATCTGCTGCTCCAGCTTCTGCGCGCCCTCCTTGAGGGTGCGGTAGCTCAGGTTGATGCCGCTCAACAGGCGCTCGCGCGCGTCGGGCGCAGCCCGCGCGGCCAGCGAGGTGCGCAGCAGGCGGTTGAACTGCCCGGAGACGCTCTCCGCAGGCGCCTCCTCCCAGTAGTACAGCGCAACGCGCTGCGTCTGCAGATAGTCGGCCGGCAGCACGTAGTAGGCCTGCACCTCACCCGCCTCCAGGGCGCGGCGCGCCGCGGCCTCATCGGGAAACGCGCGCGCGTCCGCGCCGTACGCGGCGGACTCGGACAACACATCCCCCATCAGCGCGGCCTGGTCAACGACGCCGAACGGCTGCGTGCCGGTGGCGCTCCTGACAGCGACCAGCCCGCTGACCGCCGACACCACCCCGATCAACAGCGGCACCCCCAGTGTGGCCAACAAGAACGAGCGCTGTTTCACCAGGCGGGTGTACTCGGCCCTGGCGATCAGCCACAGGTTACGCATACTGGACCGCATCATTCGCCTCCCCAGCCGCCTGGCCGCCCTGCACCACTTGGATAAAGATGTCATCGAGCGACGGCTCGGCCAATTCGAAGCGCTCGATCCTGGCCCCCGGCCGGCCAGCCAGCGCGCGGAAGATCGCCTGCGGCTCGGTGCCTGGCGCCAACGACAGCCGCCAGTGGCTGTTCTCCTGGCGCATATCCAGCACCCCGGGCAGGCCGGTGAAGTCCCCCTGCCCCTCCACCAGGATCGCGTTGGTCGCGAAATCGCGCTTGATCTGATCCACCTCGCCGTACAACACGGTGCGGCCTTTGTCGATCAGCACGATGCGGTTGCACATGGCCTCCACCTGGAACATCAGATGCGTGGACATGATGATCGCCGCGCCCCGCCGGGCCTGCTCCTCCAGGATCTCCATCGCCAGGCGCGTGTTCACCGGGTCCAGGTTGGCGAACGGCTCATCCACCACGATCAGGTCGGGGTTGTGCACCAGGGTGGCGATGAACTGCGCCTTCTGCTGCATGCCGCGGCTCAGATCCTGGATCTTTTTATTCTTATCATTATGTAAATCTAGTCTGCGCAGCCACTCGCCCACCCGCTGCCGCGCGGCGGATTCGCTCAGCCCCTTCAGCGTAGCCAGGTAGACCAGGGTCGCTTCCAGCTTCAGGTCGCGATAGAGCCCGCGCTCCTCGGGCATGTAACCGATGCGCTGCTTGGTGGCTTCGGCCAGCGGCGCGCCGAAAAGCTGCACCTCGCCGCAGTCGGGCCGGAAGATGTCCAGCATCATGCGGATGGTGGTCGTCTTGCCCGCGCCGTTCGGTCCCAGCAGGCCAAAGATCTCGCCTGGGTAGACGTCGAAGGACACATTGTCCACGGCCCGCACCGCGCCGAAGGTCTTGCACAGGCCGGAAAGTGAAACGATTGGTTGGGTCATTGGAGCTCCAGAGACGAATGTTGAATCAGCAAATCACGCAGCACGAGATTCTTCGCGCTGCGGCGCTCAGAATGACAGGGACTACGCAGCACGTAATACGCAGCACGCAGTACGCAGCACGCAGTACGCATCATCCAGCATTATACTACAAACTCGCCACATCAACGTTGCGCCAGGCCGACAATTGGCTGACGTCCGCCGGTCAGGCGTCCCAAACAAACTCCGGCGTGGGCATTGCGAGGGGCCGCAGCCCCAAAGCAATCCCGGCTTGACGGGAGAGATTGCTTCGCCGCTATTCTCGCCGCGGCGTGAGACTCGGGACGGCGACCGCTCCTGCCTAGAAACTCCCGCGATGGGATCCTTCGCTGAGGTCTCGCCGCAACTGACTTTGGGTGGTTAACCCGCTCAGGATGACTATCTGGAGTTACTTGCCGGGGCGCATGCCGCAGACGGCTTGGGTAACTCGCAATGACGGTCAGCTCCCCCGCTCCCCCGCTCCCCCGCTCCCCCAGCTCCCCCGCTCCCTTGCTCTCCGCGCCCATCGGTCGTATAATCGAGCCGTGCGAATGGCACATTCCACCAAGGAGGTCCACCCATGACCGGTCTGCCCATCGTCAAGATGACCCTCTACAAACACGGCGTCGGCTTCTACATGCGCCGCGGCCCGGTTAGTGAAAATCCCGTAGCATTGACATTTGATAAAGATGAGATGAACGACGTCCTGAAAAGCCTGACCGCGGTGGCGCTGGGCGGGGGACAGGTCTTGGGAGTGGATTACGAAACGCCAGAGGATAAGGCCGCTCGTCTGGCGCGTTCCTCGATCCAACTCTCCGACGAGGCCAGCCTGCGGGACCTGCTGCGCGACCTGCGTGGGCGTCGCGTGGAAGCGCTCACGCCTAGCGGCAGGCTTGCAGGCCTTGTCGTGGGCGTCGATCTGCCCGGCGAGCGCGAGCCGATGGCGGCCGCGCTGCTGTCACTCTTCATCCCGGCCGAGCGGCGCGTTCAGCCGCTGCGCCTGGGCGAGTTGAGCGAGCTGACGCTGATCGACGACCGCGCCGCGGGTGACCTGGCCTACTTCCTGGAAACCAGCCTCACCGAAGAGAACAAGCGCGCGGTGACGATCCGCCTGGCGCCGGGCGCAATCGATCTGAGCGTCGCGTACATCGCGGCCAGCCCGGTCTGGCGTGTCAGCTATCGCCTGGTGGCTGACGCTGCAGATCAGGAAGGCAGGGGTCTGCTGCAAGGCTGGGGGCTGTTCGACAACACCCTGGACGAGGATCTGGAAAACGTCGCCCTCACGTTCGTTTCGGGCATGCCGGTGAGCTTCATCTACGATCTTTACACGCCGTTCACCCCCCAGCGGCCGGTCGTCAAAGAGCAAGCGCGCGCTGTGGCAGGACCGGTGGAGTTCGAGGGCGCGGTGGGTGCTGGGCTTGCCAAAAGCGCCGCGCCTGCTCGCAGCATGATGCGGGCGCTGGCGGCCGATACCGGCATCCGCGGCGCTGTGGCCGAGCCGGCGATGGCCTATATGAACGCAGAGGAAATCGCAGCGTCCACCGCGGTGGCAGTCACCGGACAGGCACAGGGCGAGTTCTTCAGCTACGTGGTGGGCAGCCCGGTGACAGTGCGCCGCGGCCGTTCGGCCATGGTGCCCATCTTGCAAGCGCAGCTTAAATTCCGCAAGGAGCGCATCTACAACGGCCGCAAGCAGCCGCGCAACCCGGTGATCACCGCCCGCTTCGTGAATGACACCGGTCTGACCCTGGAGCGCGGCCCGCTAACCGTGATCGAGGCGGGAGAATACGCGGGCGATGCGATGGTGCCGTTCACCGCGCCGGCCGGGGAGATCTACCTGGCCTACGCCGTGGACCTGGGCGTGACCGTGCAAGAGACATCCGAGTCGGAGCGCGTGCTGGCGTCGGTGAGCATCAAGGATGGCATGCTGGTGGTGCAGGAGTTCGATATCCAGAAGGTAACCTACCGGGTGGAAAACCGCGGCGACCAGGCCGCGCGCATCACGCTGGAACATGCCAGGCTGGCCAACTATGCGCCGTTCGACACGCCCGACCCGATCGAAAGCACGGCGGACTATTTCAGGTACGTCGTGGAAGCTCCCAGTCGCGGCGCCGCGAGCTTCACGGCCAAACAGCGTCGAATGCTTTACCGCCGTGAAGAGGTGCGGGTCCAGAGGCTCGAACAACTGGCCCGCTGGCTGCGCGACAAGGTGCTGGATGAGCCGGTCTACGCGCGGCTCGCCGGGATCCTGGCGCTCTATGATCGAATTGCCGAGCACGAGGCCAGCTTCAAGAAAAATGAAGCGGCGCGGCAGGAAATCTTCGGCCAACAGAAGGTCATCCAGGGCAATCTGGGGGCGTTGAAGGACACCGGCGAGGAAGGTCAGTTGCGCGCCCGCTACGCCCGCACGCTGCAGGAGTTAGAGGATCGACTGGCCGGGCTCAAGCGAGAGGACGAGACCCTGGGCCGGGCGATCGACGCGGCCAGGCAGGAGATCGACGCGGCGCTGAAGGCGCTGTGATCCCAAGACATGTAGGGGCGAGGCATTCCCGGGCAAATCTGCCGTAGCGGAAAGTCGTGGAGGGAATGCCTCGCCCCTACGCGTTACGCGTGTTGCTACCCCAGCACGTCGCGCATAACGCCCAGCGCGGCCTGGATATCCTCCGCGGTCACGTGATAGTTGAGCACCGCGCGCACGCGGCGCGGGTCGAGGGCCAGCATGCGCACCCCCGCGGCGTCCAGGCGGGCCGCCAGGGTGGGCGCATCCAGGTCGGGCCGCGTGATCCGGAAGAACAGGATGTTGGTGCGATTTGCCACCTGCTCAACCTCGATGCCGGGCAGCTCGACCAACCCCGCGGCCAGGGCCCGCGCGTTGGCGTGATCCTCGGCCAGCCGGTCCACCATTTGCTCTAGCGCCACGATGCCCGCGGCCGCGATCACACCCACCTGTCGCATCCCGCCGCCGACGATCTTGCGTGCACGCCGCGCCTCCGCAATGAACGCCTTGCTTCCGCACACAACCGACCCGATCGGCGCGGCCAACCCCTTGCTCAGGCAGAAGGTAAGTGAGTCCGCATCCACGACCAACGCCTTGACGTCCACGCCCAGCGCCACCGCCGCATTGAAGAGCCGCGCACCGTCCACATGCACCAGCAGGCCGCGCTGCCGCGCCAGTGCGCCCAGGTCACGCATATACGCCACTGTCAGCGGCGTGCCGCCGCAGCGGTTATGTGTGTTCTCCACGGTAATCAGCCGCGTGCGCGGCTGATGGACGTCGTTCACGCGGATCAGGCCAGCCACCTCGTCCAGGTCCAGTGTACCGTCGGGCTGCGTGCGAGCCACGCGCGGGTGGATGCCGCCCAGCGCAGCCATGCCGCCCTGCTCATAAATGTACGTGTGCGCCTGATCGCCGAGAATGACCTCGGCCCCGCGGCCGCACTGGGCCAACAGGCTCACCAGATTGCCCATGGTGCCGGACGCGACGAACAGCCCGGCCTCCTTGCCCACCCGCCGGGCCGCCATCTCTTCCAGTCGAATGACCGTGGGATCGTCCCCCAGGACGTCGTCGCCCACCTCGGCCGCGGCCATGGCCGCGCGCATCGCGGGGGTCGGTTTGGTGATCGTGTCGCTGCGAAAATCGATGCTATGCATAAGGCGCCTTTCCAAAATAACAAGGGTTGGGCGGCGCCCAAGCGCTGCCCAACCCCATCATACACCCACTCTTAGATTTTCGCACCAATCCGAAAAATCAATCCGCCAGCATGGTGCGGTTGCACGGCGGCCGGCGCCGGTAGGCGATCAGGGCACTTGCCCGGCGCCCTCTGTAGGCAAGATGGGCAAGATAGAGACCCTTAAGTATAAAGTAACCTTATCTTGCCTATCTTGCCCATCTTGCTTCTGCATGTCGACAGGGCAAGATAGGCAAGATAGGCAAGGTAAGGTTGGGCAAGATGGGGGTGTCCGCGAGATAACGAAGGCCTGCTTTACTATCTCAATATTTCCGCACCAACGCGCGATACGCCGCGGGCTGGCGGCACTGCAACAGTTGCGACTCTTCGCGCGCCTTGCGGATCTCGTCCAGGTCCACGGTGGCCACGCAATAGCCCTCAACCGCCTCATCCAGCGCCGTGTGCACCGCGCCGCGCGGGCCCACCAGCATCGACTCGCCGCCGAAGGTGTAGGTGGGCTCCTCGCCCACCCGGTTGGCCGCGGCCAGGTACACCGCATTCTCGCACGCCCGCGCCATGGTGTACGCCCGCCACTCCTCCATGTGATCGGCCTCCCACGCTGCGGGCGCCACGATCAGGTCTGCGCCGTCCAGCGCTAAACTACGCGCCACCTCGGGAAACGCCAGGTCCCAGCCGACCATCACGCCCAGCGGGCCGAACTCGGTCTCGAACACGGGAATGCGGTAGCCAGGCCGGAACGCCAGCCGCTCCTCCCCGCGCAAGTGCAGCTTGCGGTAATCCCCCAACAGCTCGCCGTCGGGCCCGATGACCACCGCAGCATTGAACAGGATGCTTTCCACCTTCTCCTTGACCGGCATACCGAAGACCAGGTAGACGCTGAACTCGGCTGCCTTGCCGGCGAGGTATGAGACCGCATGGCCGGTGATCCGCTCGGCCAGCCGCGTGAAGTGGAGCCCGCACTCGTAGCCGGACACGGCCAGCTCGGGGAAAACGATCAGGTTGGTGGGCTGCTCGCTGCAGATGCGCTGGATCATCGCTGACATCCGGCGCAGGTTCTCTTCGTTGTCGTTCAGCACCGGCGCAGTTTGCGCCAGCGCAATGGTGATTTCACGGGTCATAGGTTACACTCCTCATGCCAGGACTAGCGTGGCGCTAAAGCGGCCGCAGCAGCGACCGCCTTAGCGACCCGAGTATAGCACAAGTGTTCAAAAATGTAAAGTGTCACGTGTCACGTTTTTACGTATCATGTGTCACGAAGCACGAGATTCTTCGCTGGCGTTTCGCCGTAACGAGTATTGAGCCGTAAACCCGCTCAGAATGACAGGCGGCACCTTTAACCTTCAATTTGCAACCTTCGACATTCGACGTTCATTCCCACAACGCCTCAATCTCATCCCAGTCCATCCCCTCCCAACCGAACCGCTGCCAATCCACGTAGCCGTAGGGATTGAACTCGATGCCTTCCTCCTCAAGCAGCGCCCGCTGAAGATCGGCGCTCAGGTCGGCGCGGGAGATGCTGATACGGCCGGCGCTGTTGATCACGCGCTGCCAGGGGACGGGGGCATGCTCGCCCTCCCTGAGCGCATTAAGCGCCCAGCCGACGGTGCGCGCGGCCTGCGGGTGGCCCAAAAGCGCGGCGATCTGCCCATAACTGGCCACTTTGCCGCGGGGGACCTGCCGCACCAGGGCGTAGACGCGTTCGAAGAAGTTGGGTTCCACTTTCGGCCTCAACCGCGCGACACGCCGCGCGAGGGTGAGACGGCCACCCGCTGCCAGTCCAGATAGGCCCCCTGATCCGCGCAGACGGCGTCATATTCCTCGGCGTTGCCGTACCCTACTGCCACGGCGACCCGCTTCCCATCCCACGCCGGGTCGATCGTCCCCCGGGCAACGGTGATGCTGCGGCTGAGAATCTCGCCAGGCTGATAGGTGCGCATCTCGGGCGCCGCGAAGGAGAAAGCGGTTGCGTCAAACGCCGCGGGCTTTGCGGGAGCCTCAAGCGTATAGCGCAACTGCAGCACATCGTTCTCGACTACTGCCCTCGGCGCGCCCCACTGCATGGTCACCGGCAGGCTGCCGTTGTTGGTGGCGTTCCAGCTTACCAGCAGGCCAGCGTCTCCCTGGCGCGCGGCATCGATGGCGATGCGCAGCGACGGTCCCGCTTTGGCATCCCGCGCCGCCGCGTAACGCGGCGGCGCCCAGTCGACAGGCGGCACGGCTGCGGATAGAGCCTCCTGGCGGGCGTTGGATTCCCGGCTCGCTCGCATAGCCGCCCGCCGCTTCATCTGGAGGCGCAGCAGGACACCCAGCACCAATAGAGCGAGTATGATCGGAAGGAGATCTTGGCCCATGCGATTTATCGCCTTTCACGATACCTGATGATGCGATTTTACTACCGTTCGCGGTTGTCGCCAAACGATAGGGCGACCGGAGTTGCAAACTTAGCGGAAAAGTTGGCAACTCTACGTCAGCATCCCCACAACCTCCGCCACGGGCTCCTCCGCCGGGTCTATCCACCGAATGCCAGGGTCACTCAACCGGAACCAGTTGTACTGCTGCTGCACGAAGCGCCGCGTGCCATGCTTGATCGCCGCGACCGCCTCGTCCAGGCTGATCTCCCCGCGCAGGTAGCCGCCGATCTGTCGGTAGCCCAAGCCGGTCATGGCCGGCAGCGTCCAGTCATAGCCGGCTTCAGCCAGACGGCGCACCTCGTCCACCAGGCCGGCAGCCATCATCCGGTCGACGCGCTCATCGATGCGCGCGTACAGCTCGGACCGCGGCCGGGTCACGCCGACCTGCACGATGCGATAGCGGGGAGGTGACTTGGTCTGGAGTTCGGAGATCGGCCGGTCAGTGACGATACACACCTCCAGCGCGCGAATCACACGGCGGACATTGCGATAGTCGATGCGGCTTGCGGCAACGGGATCCAGGTGCGTCAGGCGAGCGTGCAGGGCCTCAGCGCCGTGGGCTGCGACCTCAGCCTCAAATTCGGCTCGCAGCACGGCATCGGGCGGCACTTCCGGGATGCGCCAACCCTCGATCACTGCCTGAATGTATTGCCCTGTGCCGCCCACCAGGAGCGGCAGCCGGTTGCGCGCCAGGATGGCATCTAGGGTTAAGTACGCCATGCGCTGATATTCGGCAAGGGTCAGCACCTGATCGGGATCGACAACATCGAGGAGGTGATGAGGCGCCCGCGCCTGCTCATCACGCGAGGCTTTGGCGGTGCCGATATCCATGCCGCGATAGATCTGGCGTGAGTCGGCGGAAACAATCTCGCCCGCCAGCGCTTCGGCCAGGGTGAGGCTCAGCGCTGTCTTGCCGGCAGCGGTAGGGCCGACGATGACGACGATGGCAGGTGGCTGATCGCTGATGACGGATGATTGATGGCCGATCGCGAATGGGGATTGGTTCTGCATCATGCGCACCCTCCGACGGCATCCCGCAGATGATTCAGCCGAGCGACGCGGCCATCAGGCCACAGCTCCAGTGCGATCACGTCGATGCGCTTGGGCCCGTCCCACGGCATCTGGAAAAGGTACTCATCAGACATAGCAATAAGCTGGAGCTGCTTACGCGGAGTCACCGACTCCTCCGGTCTGCCGAAGGCCGGCGTGGCGCCCCCGCGTGCAGCGCGGCGGGCGCGCACTTCCACGAAGACCAGCCACTCACGGTCCCGCGCCACGATATCCAGCTCACCTGTGCGCGTACGCCAGTTGCGGGCGATGATTTCGCAACCCTGGCCGGTCAGGTATTGCGCGGCAATCGCCTCGCCCTGACGGCCCAGACTCACTCGCGCATCGCTGCCTGTCATGGTAGGCCTCCAGACACCATTTTGCATTCGCGCACGGGCCGGAACGTCAGCCGGTGCAGTGCGCAGGGCCCCAAACGAGCCAACGCGGCTGTATGCGCCGCCGTGCCGTAACCTTTATGACTAGCAAAGCCGTAGCTCGGATACTCCCTCTCCCTATCGATCATCCAGCGGTCACGCGTGACCTTGGCAATGATCGATGCGGCGGCGATGGACAGAGAAATTGCGTCGCCGTGCACGATCCCGCGTTGCGGCATCGCCAGGCCCGGCAGGGTCAGATAGTCGAGCAGGACAAAATCGCAGGCAAGGCTCAACCCGTCCAGTGCATCCGTCATCGCCTGGCGCGTCGCCGGGAGGATGCCATCCCGATCAATGGTCTCCGCTGAGCAGCTGCCGACACCGACCGCCAGAGCGCACTGGCTGATCAGGTCGAACATACGCTCACGAGCGCGCGGGGTGAGTTGCTTCGAGTCGTTCACCTGGCCGACAAGCGGCATCAGCCCAGCAGGATCAGGCATCAAGATCACGGCAGCCGCGACCACCGGTCCCGCCCAGGCGCCGCGACCGGCCTCATCGACCCCGGCAATGGCCGTGTAGCCCTCGGACCACAATCCCTGCTCAAGCGCTAAGTTCGCGCGTGTCCGTGACATCTGCCTTCACCTGCTAAGCATAGAGTTGCCAACTTTGCGACAAAGTTGGCAACTCTTAACCAGAAAAGGCGCAGGGAGTCTATCCCTGCGCCTCGCACAACGATCCAGGTTTGCGACCGGACTCATCGACCGGCCGGACAACATCAGGCAGCGCGCTCCTTCAAGCGTGCAGCCTTGCCAGTGCGGCCGCGCAGGAAGTAGAGACGCGAGCGCCGAACCATCGCATGGCGCAGCACCTCGATCTTGTCCACGCGCGGGGAAGCACACAGGAACGTACGTTCAACGCCGATCCCGTTGGAAGCGATACGCCGGACGGTGAAATTCTTGCTCATACCGCCGCCGCGCACGCGGATCACCAAGCCTTGGAAGACCTGGACACGTTCCTTATCCCCTTCAACGATCAGGGTGTGCACCTTTACGGTATCGCCGGCAGCGAGCTCAGGCAATTCTGGCCGTGCGGCCGCAGCATCAAGAGAAGCAATTAAGTTCGACATAGGTTAAGACCCTTTTCTGCAAATCTACCAGCCGGCCTCCCGGCGTTCCTCTCCGAGAATAAGACCAAGGGCTAGTGTCACGAAACGTTATTGTAACACAAGGACATTGCTGAACAAAATCTATGGGGTGTCGCTTTCCAGACCTGCCAGAAATGCGCGGTCGGCTTCGGAAAGTGGCGCCGAAGCCAGAAGGTCAGGGCGGCGCTCCCACGTCCGGCGCAGCGCCTGCTCGCGGCGCCACCGCGCTACCCTGGCATGATCGCCCGAGGTAAGAATCTCCGGGATCCCCGCTCCCCGATAGGCGACGGGCCGCGTATACTGGGGGTACTCCAGCAACCCGGTGGCGAAGGAGTCTTCGAACGCACCCATTGCGCAGCCCAACGCGCCTGGCTGCAGACGCGTCACCGCATCAACGACGATCGCGGCGGCCAGCTCGCCGCCGGAGATGACAAAATCACCAATGGAGATCTCATCCGTTACCAGACCAGTGCGGACGCGCTCATCCACCCCCTCGTACCGCCCGCAAATCAGCGCGATGCGTGCATAGCCGGCCAGCTCCTCGGCCACCGCCTGGGTGAAGGGGCGGCCCTGGGGCGAGAGCAGGATGATCGGCACGTCGAGCGGCAGCAGTGGTTCGAACGCTGCTGGCTCGGACGCAACCGGCCCTGCCGCCGGCGCCGCCCCGGGCGACTGCTCCTCCGGCGCCGGCGCAACAAGCAGCCAGCCAGGCTCGTGGCTCAACACGGTCTCCACAGCACGGAAGATTGGCTCCGGCTTCATCACCATGCCGCCGCCACCGCCGTAAGGCGTATCGTCGGTAACGCGATGCCGCCCTTCCGCATAGTCGCGAATGTTGTGCAGCGCAACCGACAGGATGCCGGCCGCCTGCGCCCGCTTGAGGATGCTGTCATCCAGCACCCCGGCGAACATGCCGGGAAAGAGTGTAAAGACATCGAAGTGAATCATTTTGTCTCCGGCCTCAGCCACCGCCCTTTGATTTGATCCAGTGTCCCATCGGCCGCCAGCGCCGCCAACGTCTGATTGACTCTGCGAAGTAAATCAGGTGCGTCGTGCGGGACAACGATCGCGTAAGGATCGCTGACGACCGGTTGACCCACCACCACCAACTCGCTGCGACGCGCATACAGCGCAAAGCTGATGGCGTCCACCAGCGCAGCGTCCGCATCGCCGGCCAGCAGCGCATCCAGCGCGTCCGTCACTGAATCACGCAACACCAAAATAAGATTGTCTTCCCACTTACGCGCCAACATCCGCGCCTGGACATCCCCATTGCCGCCCCATTCGACAGCCACGCGGCGCCCGACCAGGTCATCAAGGCTCCGCAGGTCGCTGCCGGCCGGCGCCACTAACAACAAACCTGCTTCAACATAAGGAGCAGAGAAAGCCACGTCTTGGGTGCGCAGTGGGTTTACGGGCAGCGCCGATATTGCACTGTCCACCTTATGCGCATGCACCGCATCCGGCAGTTCGTCGAAGCCCAGGCTGACAATCTCCACACGCACCCCCCAGGTGGTGGCGATCGCGGCGGCCAGGTCCACATCCAGCCCAACTGACCGCCCAGCCGCATCCAGGCTTTCGAAGGGCGGGAAGCTGGGATCCATGCCCACGCGCCACACCCCGGTGTTCTGAATACGCGTCCAGGTAGGATCGCGGCCGCCGATGCCCACGCGGACAAAAAGCAGCGCCACGACCGTAAGTCCCAGCCCAACGCCCAGTCCAATCAAAAGCCTACGGCGAGCTTCTTCCGATCGCATATTCCTGCACCGCCAGATAGATCAGCTTAGGTTGAAATTCGGGATCGACCAAGGTGAAGTAATCCTGATAGGTTCCGGTAGGCGCGGGATAGCGAAACGCCCAGATGCACAAGGCCTCGACCCAGGGCCAGTCAGCCAACGCTTTGCGATAAGCTTGCACCGTAAACGCGGCGCGCGCTGCCGGTCGCACGGCTTTCGTCCAACGCGGGTGATCGTTCCAGCCGGCCTCGGTGATAAAGATCGGCTTGGCCTCGTCGCCGTTGCGCACCATGATGTCGCGCACCAACTCTACCCGCGCCAGATTGACGGCATCGGGACTGGCGGGCTCCTCGGGCGGGAATCGCCAGCCGTACGCGTGGACCGCCAGCGCGTCGAATGCAGATGCCGCCCCCGCGTCATACAACGCCTGCAGATAATCCAAATCGTTCATGCCCCATTCGCTGCCGGCCGGCGCCAGGGTCGGGGCCAGGGCGCCGGCCAGGATCGTCATCTCGGGGTTGGCCCGGCGCACCTCAGCGGCCGTCCGCCGCAACAGTTCGGCGTAGCCGGCCGGGTCCACCGGCCGATAGCCCCACTCCTGGCTCAAGTTAGGCTCATTCCAGATAATCACATAGCTCACGCGACCACGAAAATGCTGGACAAAAGCGGCCGCAAAGCTGGCAAAGTCATCGTAGCCATCCTCGTCCAGGTACTGAGGCATGGTGCGCGACGGCCGCGCCCATGCAGGCACATAGCCCAGCCGCGCGATGACGGTGAGCCCCTGGTTGACCGCGTGATCGACCACCAAATCTGCGTGCGACCAGTCATAAACCCCGCGCGCTGGCTCATGCGCAGCCCACAGAAAATATTCCACGATCCATGAGGCGCCCATCTCGCGCACCATCTCAAACGTGCGCTGAATCTTCCATGGCTCGACCTCATCGGTGAGTCGCGTATGGACGCCGATCTTCGAGTTAATCGAGACGACCTTCTGCGGGGGGCCAAACTCGACCCAAGGACGCGTATCGCGCGCAACCAACAGGCACGCGGCAGCGATCACCAACGACGCGACAAGCCGTGCACCGCTGTGCGGTGTGCTATCAGCCATGCGTTTACTTTTGTCGCTCCTCACGTTCTTTGCTACAATGATACCCGTCCATAACGGAGGTAGCTCATGACTCTAGCCACCTGGCGTGATCTGTCCGTGATCCTGCTGGCCATCGAGGCCTTTTTGATGGTCCTGATACCTGGCATCGTGCTCTACCTTGCCATACGGGGGATGTCCTGGGCTACACGGAAACTCCGCTCTACCGCACCTGTCGTCCAGAATGCCTTTCGCAAAGTGGCGTCCATCTCCGAACAGGCCAGCCACCGTGTGGCGTCTCCGATCATCGCAACCAGTGCCACCATGGCCCAGGTGCGGAGCTTGCGGTCCGCCCCTGTCGCCTTGCTGCGCCGCGCGCCGCACACCAAACCATAAGGCCGATTAAATCAGACGATGCATGCATCGCAAAATCTGCGTCCCAATATCGAAGGAGAGGTATGAACGTGTCGTCTCGCAACACAGCCATCATCATCGGCAGCGCTGTAGGAGCCGTGTTGGGCGCGGCTGCGGGCTGGGCCTACATGCAAGCCCAGGGGGGCAAGCTGACCAGCGGCGCTGTCGCAGGCAAGCAACTGCGCCTGCAGGCCGGTGCACCGGATTACGTCAAAGTCGTGACGACGCTGGTTGCCCTGGTCCGCCAGGTGTCGGCGCTGTTCAAGCCGGCCTAACGCCGTGTGAGACAAGCTGCTGGCTTGTTCTACCCCCAGTCGTTCTCATCCGTCTCATCCGGCGCGGCCTGGGAGGGCGCCGCTTCAGGCGACGGCAGCTCGAGCGGCTTGGCTTCCGGCGCCGGAGGCAACTGTGAGGGGACCGGCACACCGCCCGCCTCGGGCCAGGCCTCGGCCAACGTGCGCCGGCTGCTATAGAGCGCCGGCAGATAGTTAGCAAACAAGTCCACCGGCATGCGTTGACGCACAGGCTCGGTGCCGTTAGCCCAGAACTTCTGCAACAGCTCTCGATCCAGCGTAGCGGTCACCAGCCCTTCGGCCTCGGATGTGCCCATCTCCACCAACACACCGGTGTAGCGGGTCGTCAGCTCCAGAGGCGCATAAATGCCGGACTTGCCTACAAACGACGCATCCAGGCTCTCGTCGGTCGCCAGGTAGTTCTTGCCCACCAGGAAGCTAGTCAACGCAAAAATGCGATTCTCTTGCGCCTGACTTATGGCGCCCTGACGGATGTAAGCTGCCAGTGACTCATCTCCCGCGGCTGCCAAAGTGACGAGCAGATCGGCGCCCTGGTAGGCCAACACGCGACCCGCCTCAGGGTACAGCGCCTCCTCGCCGATCAAGATGCCCAGCCGCCCCACCGGCGTATTGATGACATGCCAGACATCCCCAGCAGTAGCCAGACCCTCGTCCTCGCGCGATAAAGCCAGTTTGTCATGCCGGCCTAATAGTGTGCCGTCCGGCCCAAACACCAGCACCCGATGGCGCATCACGCCGGTCGCATCCGGCAAGTACGCGCTGCCGGCAACGATCGTCATCTCATAGGTGCGCGCCAACTCGGCGAAGAGCGGCTCATAATCCCCAACCACCGCGGCCGGATCCTGCTGCAGAAGCGCCAGAAACGCGCGGCGGAAGCTGGCGCCCAACAGGGCCGCAGTGCCGGTGGCCAACGCGCCCCGGGTGCGCGCCCAAATGGACTTCTTCCCCTGCGCCCGCTCTCCAGCCTGCTTGAGCAGTCCTACCCGAAACCCCTCGACCCGGTGGCTGGCGGCCATCACACCAGACAGGGCCGGAAAAACAATGAGCTGCGCCCCCTTGGCACGCGCCATATACAAGAAACGAGTCAGTTCCTTGCGATAGCTTTCCGATGAGTCAAACAGACGCATCTGTTGTTGCGCGCTGGCGACGATCAACTTGTCCATGCTTCCGCCTCTTTGTGAAAGCTTTGCCCACCGGATGGGCTTTGCGTCATACCCTTCATGATGAGGGCGATTGTACCACAGAGGCGCTGATTTCACCCAACCGTTTGCGCGAACAGACAAGACGAGGCCGGGCAAACGAAGAAGCCGGGCGACTGAAGTTGCGGCTACCCTTGCGAAAGTCAGCCCGCACCGACTGAGATCAGGCCCGCTGGTGCGGTCCTTGCACAGGCGCACGCCGGGGGGTATAATAGGGATCGCAGCGATCCGTAGATCGCCGCACTCACACCTGCGAGAGCGTCCCATGCAACTAGCCACTGTCATCGGCACCATGGTCGCCAGCCAGAAATACCCGGGGCTGGAAGGAATCAAGCTGTTGATCGTCCAGCCGCTGGATCGAGCGCGCCGGCCCAGCGGTGAGCCTGTCGTCGCGGCCGATGCCACCAGCCAGGCCGGGCCGGGCGAGCTGGTATTCATCATCGCCAGCCGCGAAGCCGCCCTGGCCCTGCCCGAGACCTTCGTGCCGGTGGACCATGCAGTGGTGGGGATCGTGGATGAGGTGGATCTGAGGTAGGTATGTACATCGGTCAAGTCGCCGGCACAGTTGTTGCCACCATCAAACACCCCATGTTCATCGGCCGCAAGCTGCTGCTGGTGG
>CAZELR010000068.1:0-1220 GCA_964513075.1 uncultured Anaerolineales bacterium | reverse complement strand
GTTGTTGCCACCATCAAACACCCCATGTTCATCGGCCGCAAGCTGCTGCTGGTGGAGCGGCTCGATCTTGTGGGCCAGCCTACGCCCAAATACGACATCGCGGTCGACTCCGTGCAGGCCGGCGTGGGGGACCGGGTGTTGGTACTGGATGAGGGCAACGGCGCGCGGCAGGTGCTGCACGTAGAGCCCTGGGGCCCCGTGCGCGCAGTAATCGTCGGGATCATCGACGAGGTGGATCTGCCTCAGGGGGCGAAGTGAGCTACGGCAGCTACAACGGCGGCGCGGTCGGGCTGACCGAGCGCGCGCTGCGCGAGGAGTTCGTGCGCATCGGGCAGTTAATGCATGCCAAGGGGTACGTGACCGCGACCGACGGCAACATCTCGGCCCGCCTGGACGCCGACCGTTTCCTGGTGACCCCCAGCGGCCTGAGCAAGGGGTTCATGACGCCGGACCAGATGGTGGTGATCGACTGGCAGGCCAAGCCCACGGATAGCAGCCGCTACGGCGCCGGCCGAGACCTCAAGCCCAGCTCCGAGATTCTGCTGCACCTGGAGGCCTACCGCCAGCGGCCCGAGATCAAGGCGGTGGTCCACGCGCACCCGCCCGTCGCGGTCAGCCTCTCCATCGCGGGCATCGCCATCGCGCCATGCGTGCTGC
This sequence comes from uncultured Anaerolineales bacterium, assembly GCA_964513075.1. GTDB lineage: Bacteria > Chloroflexota > Anaerolineae > CG2-30-64-16 > CG2-30-64-16 > DAOUBP01. The sequence continues at coordinate 563 of CAZELR010000068.1, read as the reverse complement.
CCGAGGTGATCGTCACCTTGGGCGCCATCCCCACCACCGAGTATGCCACCCCGGCCAGCCCCGAAGGCGCGACTGTCGTGCGGGAGCTCATCCAGAACCACGACGCGATCATGCTCCAGCGGCACGGCAGCGTCACCGTGGGCAGCACACCGTTCGACGCCTACCTCAAGCTGGAAAAGCTGGAGCACGCAGCCGACATCACCTTCAAGCTGATCCAGCTCGGCCGCCAGCTTCCCTTCCCGCCCGGCGCGGTCGACAAGCTGCTCGACAAACGCGAACAGGCGGGGCTGCTGCGGCCTGGCGAGCGGGATGAGATCAAGCACGCCTGCGCCGCGTGCGCGCTGGGCGGCCGCTGTCCGGCCGCGTGAGTGCGCGCCAGACGTCAGACCGGGCGCCCGGTTCGGTTAGTTTCTGTCATCCTGTCAGCGTGCAGGCCCCTTTTTGACCCATTCGCGCATCTCTGGTACAATCGTTCCTGTAAATGCCACCCGCCCCCATCGTCTAGAGGACTAGGACACAGGCCTTTCAAGCCTGGTGCAGGGGTTCGAATCCCCTTGGGGGCA
>CAZELR010000067.1:0-20540 GCA_964513075.1 uncultured Anaerolineales bacterium | reverse complement strand
CGCCACCAGCAAGACCGCCAGAATCCAAGAACGCTTTACCATAATTGTCCTCCCTACAAAACACCAACTTACAGAACCCATTCGCGTCATTCTGAGTTACCCAAGCCGTCTGCGGCATGCGCCCCGGCAAGTAACTCCAGATAGTCATCCTGAGCGGGTTAACCACCCAAAGTCAGTTGCGGTGAGACCTCAGCGAAGGATCTCATCGCGGGAGTTTCTAGGCAGCGGGTCAACCGCTCAACTCCCGTTACGATGACGCACCAGCGAAGAATCTCGTTCCGCTGTAACCCTTTTTACCTTTCGGCTAACAGCCTCTGCAGGATCAGCCCGGCCGCGCGCTTATCCAGCGGCTCGTTGAGGTTGCCGCATTTGGGACTCTGCACGCAGCTCGGGCAGCCGTCCGCGCAGGGGCAGCCGCGGATCACCTCCAGCGTGGCGGCCCACAGCTCGGGCAGCAGCTCGAAGCCCTTCTCCGCGATGCCCACGCCGCCCGGAAAGCCATCGTAGATGAAGATCTGCGCCCTGTCGGTGTCGGGGTGGCGCGGGGTGCTCAGGCCGCCGATGTCCCAGCGGTCGCACATGGCAAAGAGCGGCAGGATGCCGATGGCCGCGTGCTCGGCCGCGTGGATGCCGCCCATGAAGTCGAGCCCGCGGCGGGCCAGCTCGGCCGGCAGGTCGTCGGGCAGGTCCCACCAGAGCGCCACCGTCTCGAACTCGGTCAGCGGCATCTCCAACGGCGCCTCCTCGAGCACAGCCTCGCTGGACTGCTGCAGCCGCCGATACCCCACGACCCGGCTGCTGACCCGCACCCGGCCCAGGTAGGCGGTGGTTGCCGGCAGTTGCCGGTGGCGCAGCGAGCGCACGATGCGCACGTCGTTGAGCTCGCGCGGCTGGGTGTAATAGTCGGCGGCAACCGGCTGGACGATGGCGTGGCGCAGCTCCTCGCTGTATTCGGTCACCAGGTACGATTCGCCCTGGTGCAGGTAGATGGCGCCGGGGTGGACGCGCTGCGGCGCAGTGGTGGCGCTCAGCTCCTCGATCAGCTTGAACTGGTTGGCCGCGTTCAGCACGGCAAAGCGGTCCCCCTCGGCATCGCGCAGGCTGACATCCTGGGCCGGATAGTCGCGCCGCGCGTAGACCCATTTGTCGCCGGTGAAACGCAGCACCTCAGCGTTCTCCAGCGCCACCATGGCATCCACGAAGCCGGGGCCGAAGAGGGCTTCGTCATCCCGGGCGCCTAGACCTTCGAGGTCTCCGAGACCTCGAAGGTCTTCTTCTTCCCCCACCCGCAGCGGCGTCTCGTGCGCGGCGCAGGGCAGATGGCGCCGCAGGATGTAGACGTTGTCCGGGTCCAGCAGCGCGTGCTCATGCGGCCGGCCCAGCAGGTCGGCCGGGTGGCGCATGTAGTACTGGTCCAGCGGATCGCCCAGCCCGATGAAGACCGCCAGCGCGGGATCGACCCCCCGGCCCGCGCGGCCGGCCTGCTGCCACAGGCTGGCGATGGTGCCGGGGAAGCCCACCAGCAGCGCCGCGTCCAGCCCGCCCACGTCGATGCCCAATTCGAGCGCGTTCGTCGCAGTGACGCCGGCCAGCCGGCCCGCAAAAAGCTCCTGCTCGATGCGCCGGCGCTCGTCGGCCAGGTAGCCGGCGCGGTAGGCCGCGATGCGCGCCGCCAGCTCGGGCCGCGTCTTCTTGAGCTGCTCGCGCGCATAGCGCAGCAGCAGCTCGGCCACCACGCGCGCACGGGCAAACGCGATGGTGCGCACCCCCTGGCCCACCAGCCGGGTGAACAGCTCGCTGGCCTCATGATTGGCGCTGCGCCGCGAGGACTTGGCGCGATCCAGGAACGGCGGGTTCCACAGCGCAAAGGTGCGCGGCCCGTGGGGCGATCCGTCGTCGTTCACCACCGTGGCCGGCAGGCCCGTCAGCAGCTCGAAATGCTCCGCCGGGTTCGCGATGGTGGCGGAGGTGGCGATAAAGACGATTTTTGATTTTCGATTTTCGATTTTCGATATCCGCTGGAAGTCGGCGTCCTGACCCCTGACGCCTGACGCCAGTCCCCTGACGCCTGACGCCTGACCCCTGACCCCTGACGCCTGATACAGCTCGCACACCCGCCGCAGCCGCCGGATCACGCACGCCACCTGCGAGCCGAAGACGCCGCGATAGGTGTGCGCCTCGTCGATGACGACGACTTTTAGATGCCGGAAGAATTCGGCCCACAGCGGATGATTGGGCAGGATGCCGGTGTGCAGCATATCGGGGTTGGTCAGCAGCACGCGCGCATGCTTGCGGAGGCGGGCGCGCGCCGACTGCGAGGTGTCGCCGTCGTACGTGGCGGCCAGCGGGTTGATGATGCCGTCGCCCGCGCCCTTGACGAACGCGTTCCACTTGCCGAGCTGATCCTGTGCCAGCGCCTTGGTCGGGTAGAGATACAGCGCCCGCGCCAGCGGATCGCGCGCCAGCGCCTCCAGCACCGGTGCATTGAAACAGAGCGTCTTGCCGCTGGCGGTGGAGGTGGCCACGACGACGTTCAGTCCGGCCAGCGCGGCGTTGATCGCCTCGGCCTGATGCGTGTAAAGCCGGTCGGCCCCCGCGGCGTGCAGGGCGCGCTGCACCGGCGGGCTGAGCCGCTCGTGCAATGCGCCGTAGCGCGCGGCACGGGCCGGCAGCGTCTGCACGTGCGCCAGTTGTCCGGCGTAGCCCCGCTCACGGCGGAGCGCATCGAGGAACGCGGTTGGATCGAAGGTCACGGGACTATTTTACCACGGAACCGGGCAAAATGGTTGGCAGGTGCATCGACACTGATTTGCCTTCGCGCTTGTGATCGATTGGTGTTATAATCGTCATCGCCGGACGATCAAGACCCTCAGTTATATTCTCTCTGGCAAGATCATGGAGCCATCATGAACGAACTTCTCGCCAATCAGATGCTGATCCTCTTTGCCATCTTAGCCATCGGTTCCTGGTTGGGAAGCCTGTCGTTTCGCGGGGTGTCGCTGGGCGGCGCCGCGGTCTTCTTTGTGGGACTGGCGTTCGGCCACTTCGGGAAGACCGTCCCCCAGCCGGTGATGGATTTGGGCCTGCTGTTGTTTTTGTATGCCGTGGGCTTGCAGGCCGGGCCGCGTTTCTTTCGCACCTTCCGCACACAGGGCCGCGATTTTGTGATCGTGGCCGGCGCGGGCATCCTGGCCGCCGGGCTGGTCACTTTCGTGGTCGCCCGGCTGATGGCCATGCCCTTTGCCGTGGCCGCGGGCATGTTCACCGGCGCCGTGACCAACACGCCCGCGCTGGCCGCCGCGATCGACGCGCTCGGCCGCATCGATCCGGCCCAGGCCGCCAATGCGTCCGTGGGCTACGGCATCGCCTACCCGTTCAGCGTCGTCGCGGTCACCTTGCTGATCCCGTTTCTGCCGAAGCTGCTGCGCCGGGATGTCAAGACGGCCGAGGCGGAGTGGCTGGCCGCACAGCAGGCCGAGCAGCCCGCACTGGCCAAGCGGCAGTTCAAGATCACCAACCCCAACCTGGACGGCAAGCGGCTGGGCGAGCTGGACACGCACCGGCTCAGCCAGGTCAATGTCTCACGCGTCATGCTGGGCGGCCCGGGAGCGACCGGACAGGTGGTCGCGGCCACGTCCGACGTGGTGCTGCACCTGGGCGACGTTTTGCTGGTGGTGGGCGCCGAGGACCAGTTGGAGAAGATGCGCCTGCTGATCGGTGACGAGGTGGAGGTGGCGATGGAAGCCAACACCCGCGCCATCAGCCGCGACCTGGATGTGACCGAGGACAAGCTGGCCGGCAAGCGCCTCATGGACCTGCAAATCTGGAATCGCTACAACGTCATCATCACGCGCATCCGCCGCCAGGGGCTGGAGATCGCGCCGGTGGGCACCAGCACGCTGGAGCTGGGCGACACGCTGCGGGTGGTGGGCGATGCACCGGCCATGGCGCAGTTCGCGAAGCTGGTCAGCGGGGATGCGCGGCGCATCAATGAAACCAACATGGTGCCGTTCCTGATCGGGCTGGTGCTGGGCATCGCGCTGGGGTTGATCCCGTTCCGCCTGCCGAACGGCATGGTCATCAAGCTGGGCGCGGCCGGCGGCGCGTTCCTGGTCAGCCTGGTGCTGGGCCATTTCGGCCGGATCGGCTCGTTCCGTCTGCGCGTGCCCGCGGCGGCCGCGAACCTGTCGAAAGAGCTGGGACTGATGCTGTTCCTGGGCGGCGCTGGCGCCAACGCGGGCACGCAGCTCGTCAAGGTGATCCAGCAGCAGGGCCCCGGCTTGTTCGTGGCCGGGGCGGCGATCACGGTGGTCGCCGTGCTGGTGACGCTGGGCATCACGCACTTCGTTCTCAAAACGAACCTGCTCACCACGATGGGCCTGGTTGCCGGTGTGATGACCAACCCGCCCGCGCTGGCCGCGGCCGGAAACCAGACCGGCACCGACGTGCCCGCCGTCACCTACGCCAGCGCCTTCCCGGTGGTGCTGATCTTCAAGATTTTGCTGGCGCAGATCCTGGTGCAGGTGCTGCGATTGTTCTGATGTCGTATCTCGCGTTGTAGGGGCGCACCCTCGCGGTCGCCCCGTGGGCAGGCGCAAGGCCATGCCCCTACATGAGTTCACATAATGACGACGTTTCTTACCCAGCCGATGCTCGTCCTCTTCCTCATCCTGGCCATCGGTTCCTGGCTGGGACAGCTGTCGGTGCGCGGGATGGCGCTGGGCAGCACGGCGGTGTTCTTCGTCGGGCTGGCGTTCGGCCACTTCGGGGCCACCATCCCCAAGCCGATCATGGACCTGGGCCTGCTCCTGTTCCTCTACGCGATGGGCCTGCAGGCCGGGCCGCGCTTCTTCCGCACCTTCCGCGCGCAGGGGTTGCAGTTCGTCATCGTCGCCGCAGCCGCGATCGTGGCGGCCGGCGCGGTCACGGTGGCGCTGGCCGCCCTGCTGGATCTGCCCTACGCGCTGGCCGCCGGGATGTTCACCGGCGCCTTGACGCACACCCCCTCCCTGGCCGGCGCGATCGAAGCGATCTCGCGCATCGATCCCGCGCAGGCCGCGCAGGCCTCGGTCGGCTACGGCATCGCCTATCCCCTCAGCGTCGTCGGCGTGCCGCTGCTGATGCAGATCGTGCCCAGGCTGCTGCGGCGCGACGCGAAGGTCGCGGAAGCCGACTGGCTGGCGGCGCAGCAGGCCGAGCAGCCCGCGCTGGCCCGGCGGCAGTTCAAGGTCACCAACCCCAACCTGGACGGCAAGCGGCTGATCGAGCTGGACACGCACCGGCTGAGCCAGGCCAACGTCTCGCGCGTGCTGCTGCAGAGCCGGGGACCGGCCGCCCAGGTCGTCGCGGGCACGCCCGACGTGGTGCTGCACCTGGGAGACGTCGTGTTAGCGGTGGGCGCTGAGGACGAACTGGAGAAGCTGCGGCTGCTGATCGGCGAGGAGGTGAACGTGGCGATGGAAGCCAACACCCACGCGGTCAGCCGCGACCTGTACGTCACCGAGGCCAGGCTGGCCGGCCAAAGCCTGATGGATCTGCGTATCTGGGATCGTTACAACGTGATCATCACGCGCATCCGCCGGCAGGGGGTGGAGCTCACGCCGGTGGGCGCCAGCACCCTGGAGCTGGGCGATACGCTGCGCGTGGTGGGCGATACGCCGGCCGTGGTGCAGTTCGCCAGGTTGGTCAGCGGCGACGCGCGGCGCATGGATGAGACCAACATGGTGCCATTCTTCATCGGGCTGGTGCTGGGCATCGCGTTGGGCCTGATCCCGTTCCGGCTGTCCGACAGCCTGACCATCAAGCTGGGTGCGGCCCCCGGCGCGTTCCTGGTGAGCCTGTTGCTGGGGCATTTCGGCCGCATCGGCCCGTTTCGGGTGTACGTCCCCTCCGCGGCGAAAAACCTGGCCCGCGAGCTGGGGCTGATGCTCTTCCTGGGCGGCGTCGGGGTCAACTCCGGCGCGCAGCTCCAGACGGTGTTCCAGGAGCAAGGGCCGGAGCTCTTCGCCGCCGGCGCAGTGATCACCCTCGCCGCCATGTTCGTCTCGCTGCTGCTCTCACACGGCTTTTACAAGCTGAACCTGCTGTCGAGCATGGGCCTGCTCAGCGGCGTGATGACCAATTCCACGGCCCTGGCCGCAGCCAGCAACCAGACCCGCACCGACGTGCCGGCCCTCGCCTACGCCAGCGTCCTCCCCGTGGTGCTGATCCTCAAGATCCTGGCCGCCCAGATCCTGGTCCAGGTGCTGCGACTGCTCTGATAACCCCCCGTTTGACCGCCCGCGTGGCGATGAACGCCGGCATGTAGTCCGACGTCAGATCGTGCAGCTCCGGCGGAAAACGGTCCTCGTACAGCGCCGTGATCACGAACCCCGCGTCGCACTGCCCGCCGATCTGATCCTCCAGCGAGTGGCTGTGCTCCAACGGCCAGCCCTCGGCTAGTTGGCGGTCCAGTTGCTCGGGCGGCAGGTCCTCGGCGTCCGCGTAGGGCAGCCGGTAGCTCACCACCAGCTCCCCGCGGCGGTCGATGGCGTCCCGGTCGAAGATGTAGAAATCCGGGTTCATGAAGCCGGCCAGCAGCACCCCGCCGGGCCGCAGCACGCGATGCGCCTCGCGCCACACCGGCCGCACCGCAGTCGCAAACAGGTTGGAGACCGGGTGGAAGACCAGGTCGAAGCTGGCGTCGGGGAAGACCCCCAGGTCGGCCATGTCCCCCTCGACCGTGCGGATGGCCAGCCCCTCCCGCTCCGCCACCAGGCGATCCTGGGCCAGTTGGCGCGGCGAGTTGTCGAACACGGTGACGTTGGCGCCGGCCGCAGCAAAGGTCGGGCCCTGCTGCCCGCCGCCCGAGGCCAGGCACAGCACGTCGCACCCCGCCATGCGCGGGAACCAGCTCGCCGGCGCCGGCTTCGTCGCGGTCAGCACCACCTGCCACTCCCCCCGCCGCGCAGCCGCGATCACCTCCGGCCCCACCGGCACGGTCCACCGGTTGCCCTCCGCCACCTGGCGGTCCCACGCGGCCCGATTGTAAGCTCGCACGTCCATGATTGCTCCCGCTCCTCTGATCGGATCAGGTAAATCAGGTGAATCTGCGTCCCCGCTACTATCGCGGCCGCCGCGCCAGCATCGAAAACGTCATCGGGATGCGCGTCTTCAGCTCCGGCCTCAGCAGCGGGAAGCCGTCCCAGTACTCCTCGCGATGCTCCCCAAAACGCTCGACGACCAGGCCCGCGCCGCGCAGCGCACCGAAGACGGCGGCCAGCGGCCAGAGGCGCTCGTATTTGCGCGCCTGCTGTTCCACCGGCACGGCCAGCTCGCCGATATAGGTCGCCGGCCAGCCCTGCGATGAGTCGCTGTGCGCGAAGTAGTCGACGTTGGTGGCGACCAGGTCGGCCGTTTCCTGGGCAAACAGCCAGGTCACCGGGTGGTCGTCGAAGATGTGCACGCAGCCGCCCGGCCTCAGCAGCCGCGCGATCACCGCGGCCCAGCCGTCCAGGTCGTGCAGCCAGCAGAGCGCGCCGCGGCCGGTGTAGACCAGGTCGGCCGTGCCGTCCAGCTCGTGCGGCGTGTCGAGGACGTCGCAGCGAACCCACCGGGCCGGCGCACCGAGCGCCTCGCCGATCCGCCGCGCGTTGGCGATGTGCACGTCCGAGATGTCGACGCCGACCACCTGCGGCACGCCCTCGTTCCACAGCGACAGCGTATCGCGGCCCGACGCGCACTGGAGGTGGATCGCCACGCGGCACCACGCCCGCAGGTCGCCCAGGTTGGCGCGTTCGATCGGGTGCAGGTTGCTGCCGCCGCCGCGCAGGAACGCGATGGTCTCCGCGATCTCCTCCGTATAGCGCGCCGCGCCCTCGTTCCACGCGACGCGGTTCGCCTCGTGCCGCGCCTTCACCTCGTCGGCATCGGCCGCCGTTGGGCGGGGCGCGAAATCAGGGAAGTTCTTCTGTTCCATTTAACCTTCCAGCAGGGTTGCCAACTTTTTCGCACAGTTGGCAACCCTCTCCCGAGTACATTCGTTGTTGGAGCAGGGCCCGCCGGCTCATTGTAATCTGTTTTGTCACAGAGACCTGGTATTATAACATCATAGCTGTGGTCCGGCTCGTTTGAGACACACAGTCATATAGTAAAGGGGAGCAAAGAATGGACAATCTGATCGAACTCATCGGCAAGCAGTTCACGCCCGATGTAGTCGACACACTCGGCAGCCTGAGCGGGATCACCCCTGCGCAGACACAGAATGCTCTGGGAGCAGTCATCCCCAGCCTGGTGGGCACGTTGGCCAAACAGGGTGGGACGCCGGCCGGCGCGCAAGTGATCCTGGACCTGGTGGGGAAACAGACCGGCGGTGCGGATGTACTCGGCAATCTCGCCGGCCTGCTTGGCGGCTCCGATTCGAGCCGAAACCTGCTTTCTTCGGGCGCTGGCATCGTCAGCAGCCTGTTGGGCGGCAACACCAGCAAGATAATTGACGTGATCGCGTCGATCGCAGGCATCCGGGGAGGGTCCGCCTCCTCGCTTCTCAACAGCATTGCCCCTGTGGTTCTGGCCATGGTCGGCAAGCAGGTTGTCGGCAACAAGCTAAATGCGTCGGGCCTGGCCAACCTGTTGGCCGGGCAGACGGACTTCGTGAAGGCCGCTGCACCGAAGGCGGTTTTCGACACGCTGGGCTTCAGCGCCGGCGACTTCAGCGCGCCTGAGCCGGCAGCGCCGCGCGTCATGCCGGCAGCGCCGCGCGTCACGCCGCCCGCCGTACCGTCGCCCAGGCTCAATCCGCAGCCCGAACCGCCGTCACCCATGCGACCCATGAAGTGGCTGTGGTGGCTGCTGGGCGCCGCGGCCCTGCTGGCCCTCCTGTGGTTCCTCGTCCTGCGCCCGAAGCCGGTCACGATTCAGGCGCTGCCGGTCGACCTGCAGGCCCCGGTCTGCACGGCCATCAACACGCTCGATCAGACGGTCAAGGGCCTGCCCACGATCGACGCCAACACCACGGTCACCGACCTCCAGGCCGGCCAGAACAAGGTGAAGGTTGCATTCGACGGCGTCGTGAATGTCCTCGCAACGGTGCGCCCGGCCGAGGCCAAGACGCTCCAGACCGCCTACAAGACCTACAGCGACCTCATCAGCGGCATCACCGGTTCCACCGTGGGTGCGTCGGCGCAGAAGGTCATGAGCGCGCGCCAGGCAGTGGTCGACGCCGAGGGCAAACTCCTGCAAGGCTATAACTGCAAGTAGGCGCCGGTCCTGGCGTCGTCGTCGCACAGGAGTGCACCGCACGCCATGCCGGCAGCACAGGCCGCCGGGGTCAGTTCAACCTGATCCCGGCGGCCTTATCGTTAGTAGGAGCGCCTCCACCGGCCTCGAAACTCCCGCAACGAGATGCTTCACTGGCGACTCGCCGCAATCTCCCCCGCTCCCTTTCTCCCCTGCTCCCTTTCTCCCCCGCTCCCCTGCTCCCCCTCACTCCCGCACCTGCCCGTCCCCGATCCCGATCCACTTGTACGTCGTCAGCGCCTCCAGCCCCATCGGCCCGCGCGCGTGCAGCTTCTGCGTGCTCACCGCCACCTCCGCGCCCAGGCCGAACTGGCCGCCGTCGGTGAAGCGGGTGCTGGCGTTGACGTACACCGCAGCCGAGTTGACCCGGTCCACGAAGCGGGTCGCGCTGCGCAGGTCCTCGGTGAGGATGCTGTCCGAGTGCTCGGTGCTGTGCGCCTGGATGTGCGCGATCGCCTCATCGACCCCGTCGACCAGCTTCACGCCCATGATCAGCGCCAGCCACTCGGTGTCGAAGTCCTCCGGGCCCGCGGGCAGGAAGATTGCCGGGGTCCGGGCCTCAGCCAGGATCGCGAACGCGTCCGGCGTCGCGCGCAGCTCGACATGGCTGGCCGCCAGCCGCTCGGCCAGCGCGGGCAGGAACGCCGGCGCGACCGCCCGGTGCACCAGCACGGTGTCGAGCGCGTTGCAGACGCTGGGCCGCTGCACCTTGGCGTTCTCCACGATATCGACCGCGCGGGCCAGGTCTGCGCTCTCGTCCACGAAGATGTGGCAGATGCCCATCCCGCCGGTGATCACCGGGATCGTCGCCTGCTCGCGGCACAGCCGGTGCAGGCTCGCGCCCCCGCGCGGGATGATCATGTCCACGTACTTATCCAGCCGCAGCAGCTCGGTCACCCGGCCGCGGTCGGGATCCTCGATAGTCTGGACCGCGTCTGCCGGCAGCCCGGCCTGCGCCAGCGCGGCGCGGATGGCCTCCACCAGCGCCAGGTTGCTGCGCAGCGTCTCGGAGCCGCCGCGCAGGATGCTCGCGTTGCCGGTCTTGAGGCACAGCGCGGCCACGTCGATGGTGACGTTGGGCCGCGCCTCGTAGATCACGCCGATCACGCCGATCGGGATGCGGCGCTTGCATAAGCGCAGGCCGTTCGCCAGCACGCGGCCGTCGAACTCCGCGCCCACCGGATCGGCCAGGGTGGCCACGTGCCGGGTGTCGGCCGCCAGCGCGGCGATGCGCACCTCGTTCAGCAGCAGCCGGTCGAGCAGCGCCTCGCTCAGCCCTCTGGCGCGGCTGTCCGCGAGATCGAGCGCATTCGCGGCCAGGATCGCCCCCGCCTGCGCCTCCAGCGCGTCCGCAATGCCCAGCAGTGCCGCATTCTTCTGGCTGCTCGACAACACCGCCAGCTCCCTGCTCGCCGCGCGGGCCGCCCGGCCCATGTGGTTCAGATCAGTCATTTTTGCATCTCCGCAATAACCGAACGCCGGTGGCTCGGTCAAAGACCGGCCACAGCAAAGAGAATAAGGTCAGTTCTTGATTTTTCTACGAAGTCGTGACGTGGTCAATGAAGGTTTCGATTTCCTGAATGAGCGCAGGGAGATTGGGGCGCAAGAAATCCATATTAGATGCAGGGATGCGATGCTGCTTGATGTCCGGGGGAACGTGTTTGTGATGAGGGTGCGTGCTCTGCAACATGGGCTCGTTGGGATGAGGTTGAGAATCGTACCAGTACAGCTTTTCGTCATCCTGCCAGGCCTCGTATCCGTACCAATCAATGACGAGGGGTGAGCGATCATACAGCAGGCGTTCGCGGACCACCAACCGGATTCCGTGGTCAAAGTGTAGTTCGCCCGCCACGCGCGCGAGCGAGCTGCCCAGCCGAACGAACGTCAGGGTTGAGCGACGCACCGAGGGAAACTGTTGAGCGAGCGTATACAGAAACAGCTCGTAGTCCTCAGCCGTGCGCAGAGGGTTGATCATGCCGCCACTCGGATCAAGCCGGTCAGGCTCGGCGCCTGTCGCTGCCGCCGCTGCACTTCGTTGCGATATTCGGCCTGCCGCGTCAGCCAGGTGCGATAAACGCTTGCCCACTCGCCGAAATCCAACACCCAAGAATCGTCTTCAGGCTCTTCGCCGCTCTGGTAAGCGGTATAAAACGTCTCGGACCGTACACCATACTTCCGTTCGAAAGCCAGAAGTTCCTCCTCAAGTGCGTGTATATCAACGAGAATATCACCCAATGTCATCGCACACCTCCATAAGCGATAGTATACAGCACGTTGCGCCGGAAAGCAACCATATTTTTTCAAACCAGGATCATATCATTCCGATGCACCGCCACCGGCCCCAGCGTGTACCCCAGCCGCTCGGCGATCTGGTCGGATTTGCAGCCCAGGATGCGGCGCAGGTCCTCCGCGCTGTAGCGGACGATGCCGCGGGCCAGCGGCTTGTCCTTCGGCCCCACGATCAGCACCGTGTCGCCCCGCTCGAAGCCGCCCGCGACCGCCACGATGCCGGCCGGCAGCAAACTGCCGCCCCGCTCGCGCAGCGCGCGCTGTGCGCCCGCGTCCACGGTCACGCGGCCATCCGCCTTGGTGCCCCCGAAGATCCACCGCTTGCGATTCTCCAGCGGCGCCTCCAGCGCAGGGAAATGCGTGCCCACCGGCTCGCCGGCCGCGGCGCGCAGGATCACATCCGCCGCACGGCCCGCGGCCACGATCACATCTGCGCCCGCGCGGCGCGCCACGTCGGCCGCCTGCAGCTTGGTGCTCATCCCGCCCACCCCCAGCCCGCTGACGCTGTCCCCCGCGATGGCCTGCAGCGCGTCGTCGATCGTCCGCACCTCGGGGATGAGCTGGGCGTCCGGGTGGGTGCGCGGGTCCGCGGTGAACAGCCCGGCCTGGTCGGTCAGCAGCAGCAGCAGGTCGGCCTCGGCCAGCACCGCGATCAGCGCGGACAGGTTATCGTTGTCGCCCACCTTGATCTCGGCCGTGGCCACCGCATCGTTCTCGTTGATGATCGGGATGATGCCGTGCTCCAGCAGCGCGGCCAGCATATCGCGCGCGTTCAGGAACCGGTTGCGATCCGCCACATCCGCGCGCGTCAGCAGCATCTGGCCGACGTGCAGGCCGTAGATATCGAACAGGCTCTCCCACACGTGCATCAGCCAGCCCTGGCCCACGGCCGCCAGCATCTGCTTGGCCGCCACGGTCGGCGGCAGCGCGGGGTGATCCAGCCGCTCCCGGCCGGCCGCGATCGCGCCGGAGGTGACCACGATGACCTCGCAGCCCTGGAGCCGCAGCGCGGCGCACTGCCGCGCGATCTCGACCATCTGGCTGCGGTCGAGCCGCCGCGTGCCGCCGGTGAGCACGCTGGTGCCGAGTTTGACGACGATCCGTTTGTACATTACCGTTTCCGAGGGGCAGTCTCGCGGCAGCGCGGGGTGTTCGGCGGTGAACGCGTTGATATTGTACCGCACGCGCTGCCGCCGCGCAACCGCGGCGATTTTTGATTTTTGATTTTTGATTTTCGATTGCCGAATTCAACATCGTACATCCAACATCGTACATTCAACATTGTACATTCAACATTGTACATCTCCCCTGTCATTCTGAGCGCCGCCGCTGGGCTGTCATTCTGAGCGCCGCAGCGCGAAGAATCTCGTGCTGCGTGGTGCGTAGGCGAAAACGGCTTGACGGAAGCGGGTTGGTGCGATATACTCAGGCTATGAAACAGGTTGTCGAGTTCACGATGGAACAGCTTCTAGCCAGCCTGCGCGCAGAGATGCCGTATCTGGTCGAACGCTTCGGGGTGCGTTCCCTCGCGCTCTTTGGCTCCTATGTCCGTGGCGAGGCGACGGACCTCAGTGACGTCGATATCCTCGTGGAGTACACGGCCGCGCCCACACTGTTCGAGTTTGTCCGGCTCAAATCTCATCTGACCGAGTTGTTAGGCTTGCCGGTGGACCTGGTGATGCGCAGCGCGCTGAAGCCCCGCATCGGCGCGGCGATCCTTGCAGAGCTGGTGCCAGTATGAGTCTATGAGGATCTGCCCCACTTGCGGGCTATGCTCGGCGAAATCCTCGACGCCTTGGCGTGATTACTGTAGTTGTGGAAACTCCTGCGCCTGGTCGCGCGGACTCCACATTTCACATTCCACATTTCACATTCCCTTCCGCCTTCAAATCCCGCATCAACCGCTCAAACCCCACCTGATACTCAGGCTGTGAATTCATTCATGGCGACGGCTAGTCCAGCTCGTACGGCGCTTCATCCTCCAAAAGCGCCAGTTGTTGCACCGAACCGGCGGACGACTCGTAGAAGACGCGCGGGACCACGGTGGTCTCCTGCTGCAGACCGCCCAGGCGGTTGACCAGCTCCGTCAGGCGCGTCATGCAGTAGGGCGCCATCCGTTCTCGGATCTGCTCACCGGTGAACCGCAGCAGGTGCCAATGGGCTGCGGACAACTCATTGTTGCGCTCCTTGTCCGCCTTGACCCGATCCGCCGCGTTGTGAAAAGTGTCTCCGTCGGCCTCGATGTCGATTTTGCCGTCTCTGCAGAACAGGGCAAAGTCCAGGCGGTAGAGGCGCTGCCTGATGACCTCTTCCCACTGCCGCTCGGCGGCGATCTGGCGGGCCTTCAGCTCACTCCACAGCAAATCCTCAAGCGGACTGTCGTCAAACAGGTCGTTGATCTCCTGCGCCTGGAAGAGCTTGCGATAGGTGGTGGGGATGAACACGATCCGCCGGAAGCGCTTGCTGGGAATGAGCTGTGGCAGCTCCTGCAGGTCTTCGACCTCGATGCGATAGTAGGGCTTGTCGGCGTTGGGATGCGCCGGCTCGGGAATCAGCGCCCGGCGCGGCACGATGTCAATCGAGCCCACGCGACCGTAGGAGCGCACCGCATACGCCCGCTCACCAAAGACCTTCGGCAGGTAGAATGCCAGCCACTTGGGCGGCCAGCGTTGCGGCGCACTCTGCACTGGGATGCGATACCAACCCTCGTTGGTCAGGTAGTCATGGTCGCGCCGCTCCTTCAGCAGGGCAACCAGCGCCTCGCCCCGCTCGGCATGATCCGGCGCCGCACCGGAACTCGCCGGGCCCACTTGATAGCTCGGTCCGCTCATGGCTTTCCTCCTGCCGTTCTCGCCTATTCCCCTTCACCCAGCTCGATCAAATCATACGACGCCCGGTGCACGCCGATATCGTTCTCCACCAGCAGCCGCACCAACTGCTCGCCGTTCATCAGCGCCACCGGCCGCTCATGCCTCTGCCTGGCCCGCCTCGTCTTCGCCCCAGACGCGCGCAAGGGCAGCCCGGATCTTCTTCTCGAAGCGCGCGATCAGCTCGCGGTTGGCGGCGACCAGCGCCTGCTCGGCCTCGATCTCGGCGACGATGGCTTGTTGGGTGGCGAGGGGTGGGAGGGGAACTGGTATCTCCGAAACCTGTTTCAGCGACAAGTTGAATTGAGCAACGCCGACCTTGAGGTGTTCAATAGCGGCTTGAACTACTTGCGAGCGCAAGTAATGGAAGACAAACCGCGGGTGCATGACCTCTTTTACCCTAATGATTGCGAGTGCCTGGTTGGTATTGGCTGGCAATACCGCCCTTGTGATGAAACCAGTGATACCCATTTTGGTTCCAGCAATTGAGAACAGAATATCATTCTCCCTTAGCTGACTTCGCTTAAGTGATTCATGGCACGCTTCATCGATAAATGCGACCTTTGTGAGGTCGATTTCACCATCATCGTTGATGCACTCGATCTTTACAAAACTAATCCCGGAATCCTGGAATTTGTGGCCATTTGTGGTAGGAGTTGTGCCTTTTGTTATCCACTCTGAAACACTCCCCAACTCCAGGTTCGGCCAGTCGGGGTGGATGGGGATGTGAGGGCGGTAGTTGTCGAGGACGGTGCGGGCGCCGTCGATGACTTTCTGGTAGCCCACGATCTCCGCCACGATCTCCTTTTGGACGTCCAGCGGGGGGAGGGGAATTTTAAACTGAGCAAGGTCCTCGGGCTTCATGCCGACATTTGCCGCGCCCCGCATCAGAGCGGCGATATCGGCTCTTTTCAGATCGAGGGCATGGTAGAGAAACCTCGCATCAAGTTCAGATTCGTCGTTGGGCTGAAGAGCGACCAACAAGTTTGCCAGTGCGAACTTGCCGCTGGCAAAGTGAATGCGGTGCAGCGCGGCTTTGCCATGGCCGAGGGAAGAAATCAGCGGCACGCACACCGCCGAACCATCAAACTGGTATGCCGCTGAAGTCTTGGGTTCCGCGGCAGTCAGAATCAATGGGTAAGGCCCAGGCGGTGTGGTAGTGCTGGAAGAAGCGCCCCTCGTGATTCTGCAGACATCTGCGATCCTGACCAACCGCTTGTCGCCATTCGCGACTGCGGGCCGATATCGACTCCCTGTCAGACTACAGCCGTTTGCCAGAATCTCCTCACGTGATGCAAGCCATGAGCACCGCGACAGTTTTCCGCCCTCGTAGTAGGCGCGGTAGTCCCGCAATACATCGGGCAGGTCATTGTATTCGCTTGGCGTCCGCTTGATGCCAAGGCTAATGCCAATGTGCTTCACTTCGGAGAAAAGAATGTTGGAGTTGCGTCTGGCCATCACTCGGTCAAGCACCAAAATCGACGTTTTCACACCCGTATACGGCATGAACACTCCGGACGGAAGCGAAATGACGCCAATGAGGAAGTCATTCACGAGCGTTTCGTGCAGCTGCTTGTAGGCAGTTCCAGACTGGAAGATGATCCCCTCGGGCACGATGATGCCCGCGCGGCCGCCGGGCGTCAGGTGCTCGGCCATGTAATCCACGAAGAGCACCTCGCTGCGCTTGCTCTGCACCGAGAAGCGGTTGTGCGGCTTGATCCCCCCCTTCGGCGACATAAAGGGCGGGTTGGCCAAAACCACGTCGGCGTATTCGTTCCAGCGGTCCTGGCTGGTGAGGGTGTCGTACTCGTAGATGTGCGGGTCCGCAAAGCCGTGCAGGTACATGTTCACCAACGACAGGCGCACCATGTCGGGCGAGATGTCGTAGCCCCGGAAGTTCTGCGCCAGGCGGCCCTTCTCGTCGGGGGTCAGGGTGCTGTGGCCCCGCGCGTCGGTGTTGGCCCGCACGATGTGCTTGTACGACGAGATCAGGAACCCCGCGGTGCCGCACGCCGGATCGAGCACGGTCTCGGTCTTCTTCGGGTCGACCACCTCCACCATGAAATCGATGATGTGCCGCGGCGTCCGAAACTGCCCCGCGTCCCCCTGCGACCCGAGCACCGACAGCAGATACTCGAACGCATCCCCCAGCCGCTCGCTGTGGTCGTAGCTGAACTCGTCGATCACCTTGAGGAACATCTTGAGCGTCTCAGGGTCGCGGTAGGGCAGATACGCGTTCTTGAAGATGTTGCGGAACAGGAGCGGGATGCCGGGGTTCTCCGGCATCCTGGCGATGGCCTCGGCGTAGAGGTTCAGTACCTCGTTGCCGCCCAGCCCGGCGTGCATCAGCTTGGCCCAGCCGTAGCGCGCGAAGTCCCCGGCGAAGAACTTGCGCTCGCCGCCGAACTCCTCGCTCTCCGCGTCCATGTCATCCATGAACTTGTAGATCAGCGCGATGGTGATCTGCTCGACCTGGCTTTTGGGGTCAGGCACCTTGCCCACGAGAATGTCGCGGGCGCTGTCGATGCGGCGGCGGGTGTCGGTGTCTAGCATGGGGTTCCTTTTGGGTGATCGGTCGGATCCGTCGGATCTCTTAAATATTCACCAGACCCTTACAGTCCGGGTAACCGGAGCAGCCCCAGAATTGCTTCCCGGCGCTCTTGCCCTTTTGCGCGGTGCGCAGGACCATGGGCTTGCCGCATTCGGGGCAGACGGGAATGGCATCTGGAGTCTGTTCCTGTTTCTTGCGATTGCGCTCGGCGAGGCGGGCAGTGGCAAGCTGTTCGCTGTAGCCGCCCTCCTCGATGAATTGCGTTTCCAGCGAGGCGATCTGCTTGTCGAGCAGATAGTTGGCCTGGTTGATGAGGCATATCAGGGCGTTCGCCCGGATGGCGGGATTCTCATGATTGAGCCACTGGGCGTAGCGTGCGTAACGCTGCTCGTCAGTCAGATTGTCCGGCATCTGCTGCCCCACCCGGCGGACGGCGAGCGCCTCAGGGTCTTCCGGCCCCCATTGTCTGAGGTGGCGGTGTCGCAGGAAGTCCTCGTAGTCGAGCAGCAGCTCGTCCAGGCTGGCACGAGCGACGTTGACCAGGCGCAGCTCGGTCTGGGAGGAGGTGGCGGAGGCGCGGCTGCCCTCGGCGATATTCTGCCGGCCGCTGCGCGCGGCCTGTATCATTTGATCGCTCATGCGCGACCGCGGGTCCAGAAAACGCTCACAAAACCAGTAGGTGGCATCGTAGATGATGGTGGCTATCTGAAAGCTGCGCAGTTCGCGGTAGCCTCCACTGGGCCTGAGCTTTGCCATGCTTCACCTCCCGGTCTTATGCTGCAAACTGATTCAGAGAGACGTAGTCCTTGACGTACTCCGGGACAAGCCCGCGGTATTTCGGCGGCACGGCTCTGAAGTCCTGGGTGGAAAACACGGGGTTGGTGGCCAGGTCGGTGTACTGCCGGGTGTCGATGATGTCCCGAAGGCGGCCGCTGGTGATGTACGCCTTGAAGTAGGTCTTGATGGCCGGGATCGCCTCGACCTCCGCGGGCCGGTGATCGGCCACGAACTTGGCGAACTCCTCTTCCAGCAGCTCATCCTTGGACTTGAAGGTTGGGATCAGGCCGAAGACTTTTTCGAGGATCTCGCGCAGGGTCAGGCGGCGGTCCACGGCCGCGGCCTTGCGCAGCTTGTCGAGGGTGTAGTACTCCTCCGGCTTGTTGAAGACCTGGCGGTTGACGTAGTCGATCACGCGGTCCCACTGGCCCGCCTCGACGGCTTTCTTGATGGTCTGATCTTCCCGCACCGCGTCCCCGAACTTCTCGAAGAACATCCGGTCGATCTTCATCCCCTCGAAGCCGACAACCTCTTCCTTGATCGTGGCGAGGATGTCCGCGCCGAGGTGCTCGTAAGCGCCGAGGGTCACCGTCGGGCCTGCATCTCCGCCGCCATCGCCGGGGCCTTTGCTCTTGGGTGCGGGCAGCTTCAGCACCTGGTCGTAGTTGTACCCCTCCTCGAAGTACTCGCAGACGGCGAAGAAGTCGAAGAGCTTGAAGGTGGTCTTCTGCGGCTCCGCCACGGCATCCTTGAGGCTGTCGTCGAAAAGCTGTTCGAGGAAGTTGTGCCTGCGGGTGCCGCGGCCCTTGATCTGGATGAAGTCGGTCGGCGAGAAGATCGGTCGGAACAGGCCGAGGTTGAGGATATCGGTGCAATCGTACCCGGTGGTCATCATGCCGACCGTCACGCAGACGCGCGCCTTGCTGGTCCGGTACGTGGGCAGGAAGTTGGCCGAGCCGAGCAGGTTGTTGTTGGCGAAGTTGATGGTGAACTGCTGGGCGTCTGTGATCTGCGAGGTGACCTGCACCGCGAAGTCGGACTGGTACTTGCCGGGGAACATGCGGTCGGCCATCTGGTTGAGGATCTGCGCCAGCTTGGCCGCGTGATTCTGGCTGACCGCGAAAACGATCGACTTGCCGATCTCCCCGCTGACCGGGTCGCGCAGGGCGTTCTCCAGGAAGGTCTTGCAGAGGAGCTGGTTGGTGGCGTCGGCAAAGAAACGCTTCTCGAACTCGCGCTGCTTGAACGCCTCCTGCTGGTCTTCCCCGGCATCGTCGGTGAACGTGACGACGAACCCATCGGCCGAGAGCAGCTCGGTGGTGATCTCGGTGCGGGCATCCACCACGGTGGGGTTCACCAGGAAGCCTTCCTTCACGCCGTCGAGCAGCGAGTAGCGGAAGGTGGGCTGGCTGTTCTCGCAGCCGAAGGTGCGATAGGTGTCCAGCAGCAGCCGGCGCTCAAGCTCGCGCGGGTCGCGAAGGGTGGGGCCGGCCTTGTCGAACCGCTTGAGGTAGTCGCGCGGCGTGGCGGTCAAGCCGAGCTTGTAGCCGATGAAGTAGTCGAACACGGCGCGCGCGTTGCCGCCGATGGAGCGGTGGGCCTCGTCGGAGATCACCAGGTCGAAGTCGGTGGGCGAGAAGAGCTGTTGGTATTTGTTGTTGAAGAGCAGCGACTGGACGGTGGTGACGACGACCTCGGCGCGGCGCCAGTCGTCGCGATTCTCCTTGTAGATGACGACCTGGTAGTCGTTCGCGAGCACCTTGGTGAGCGCTTTCTTGGCCTGATCCTCAAGCTCCAGGCGATCCACCAGGAAGAGGACCCGCCGGGCGTTGCCGGTGCGCAGAAAGAGCTTGGTGACTGCCGCAGAGATCAGGGTCTTGCCGGTGCCGGTTGCCATCTCGAACAGGAACCGGTCCTTGCCCTCTTTGACCGCGCGCTGGAGCGCGGCAACGGCTTTCACCTGATAGGGCCGCAGGAAGCGCAGCCCGTTTGCCTCGATAAAGCCGGGGCGCTCGGCCTCATTCTTCCACGCCGCCTCCGCGGCATAGCCGGGGCGCTGGGAGAGGACGATGTAGTCGGCGTCAACCGCTTCCTCGACAAGGCGTTTGGGATCCGGAACGGACTTCTGATAGCCCATCACGGACGCGGGCGTCGGAAAAGCGGTAATCTGGTAGGGATTGCCGCGTTCGAGATCCCAGAAGTAGTGCAGGTTGCCGTTGGAGAGGATGACAAAGCGGCAGTTTTGGGACTTAGCGTATTTGCGGGCCTGCTCCTTGCCGACGAGCGGATTCTTGTCCTCCGACTTGGCCTCAAGGACGATGAACGGGAAGCCCTTCTCGTTGAGCAGCAGGAAGTCGATGAAACCCACGGTCGCCTTCTCGAAGTTCTCGCCCAGGGCGTCGAGATCGGTCTTCTTGATCGTCGCGCCGGCTTCCAATCGGATGTTGGCGGGGGCGGCGCCCTCGGCGAAGAAACGCCAGCCGGCGGCTTCGAGCAGCTTGTTGATCTTGATGCGGGCAGTGGCTTCTTTGGCAGGCATTACGATTCGCACCTCACTGCGGGCGTTGCGGACGCAGTCCCTCAATCCAGGCTGCCACCGATTCTAGCACACCGCTCCCGGTGTCGCAAGCCGCCATCGTCAGGTGGCAGGTAGAAGGTGACAGGTCTCAGCGCCACCCCGCGCGCGGATTTTTGCACCGAACAATCGTTCTGCCTATAATACAGGGGATACCATAGCGCCGCCCCCGCGGTGCTGCTGACACCTGGGGGCAGGTTCGCCG
>CAZELR010000066.1:0-21176 GCA_964513075.1 uncultured Anaerolineales bacterium | reverse complement strand
CTGAGACCTGTGCGAAGCCATGCTGGGTGAAGAGGGCCGTCGCCTTCTCGACGATCGTCTGCTCGGTCAGGGAACGTTTGACATCACGGAGGGAGAGTGTCATGACGACTGCACCTACTGTAAATTTATAGTAACTATAAAGATGCAGCTAGTGTAATACAATTCTGAGGAGGTGTCAAATGGGAGCAACCTGCGGAGACCTTTGAGGTTGGCGCGACCTCAAAGGTCTGGACGTGGGTTCATCAGCTGAGAATCCGTGAACCGCGGCCAACTGACGACTGGATGCCTTGGCCCTTACTTATTCGGACGTAGTGCGCGGCATGCGGCCAATGCCGCTGACGCTGAGCAGCACCGCGGCCAGCAGCGCCAGCACCCCGCCCCAAATAAAGGGCGCGGAGGGGCCGAACCCCTGCCAACTCCCGATCCCCTGCCATAACACCCCCGCAATTGCCGAGGCCGGGAAATCCAGGATCCCCAGGACCGCGTTGTAGGTGCCATAGGCCGTGCCGCGCAGCTCGGTGGGCACCAGGTCGGCCACCAACGCCTTGGCCGTGCCGTAGGCCATGCCGTAGTAGAACCCGTACATGGCATAGAGCGCCCAGATCTGCCAGGCGGCCTGCGCCGCGCCGAAGCCGAGGTAGATGACCGCGTACGCGATCCAGCCGCCGATGATGATCCTGCGCCGGCCGATGCGATCCGACAGCGCGCCCGCGGGCGTGGAGATCAGGGTGTAGATCAAGTTGAAGGTGATGAGCATGCCGAGGATGCCCGCCACGCTGAGCCCGCGCTCCTGGGCCCGCAGCACCAGGAACGCATCGGACGAGTTGCCCAGGTCGAACAGCCCCACGATCAGCATGAAGACCATGAACGGCTTGCCGAGGCTGCGGAAGGCGAACCTCGGCGCGGCGCGCCGGCCGGCAACGGGGACATCGCGGGCCAGAAAGGCGAGCGACACCACTGCCAACACGGCGGGCGCGATGCTGACCAGGACGATGGTGCGGAAGACGTTTGCGCCCAACGCCACCGCGCCGCGCTGCGCAGCCCAGACGATGCCCAGCGCGATCAGCAGACCGAGCATGGCCCCGGCGGTGTCGGCCGCGCGGTGGAAGCCGAACGCCAGCCCGCGGTTGCGCTCGTCCACCGAGTCGGCGACCAGCGCGTCGCGCGGCGCCGTCCGGATCCCTTTGCCCACGCGGTCGCCCCAGCGCGCGCCGGCCACCGCCCCCCACGTGTCGGCGAAGTAAAAGAAGGGCTTGGAGAGCGCCGAGATCCCATAGCCGATGACCGCCAACCACTTGCGGCCGCCCACCCGGTCCGACAGCCAGCCGGCGAAGAGCTTCAGGATGCTGGCAACTGCTTCGGCCACCCCCTCGATGACGCCGATGATGTTGGTCTTGACGCCCAGGACGTTGGAGAGGAAGAGCGGCAGGATGTTGATGACCATCTCGCTGGAGATGTCCATCAGGAAACTGGTCAGGCTCACCGCCCACACGTTGCGCGGTAACTGGCGGATGCTCGTCTTGAGGGCGGGTGATTTCTGGGACGTGATTTGAGACTTATTAGACATAATACCTTAACTTACATTGACCCCGATCAAATGCCCGACGCCGAAGGTTACGGCAGCGGCGGCCAGGCCGAACAGCACCTGGCGCAGCCCCGAATAGAGCGCGTTGCGGCCTGTCATCAATGTGATTGCAGCGCCAATGACGAACAGCCCAAGGGCGCTGACCGCCGCGCTGACCATGATGCCTGTCGTCCCGCTGAGGAAGAGGTAGGGGAACACCGGGATGATCGCGCCGATGGCAAAGAGTACAAACGACGTGCTGGCTGCCGTCCATGCAGAGCCGCCCAGCTCGGTCGGGTCGATGTTCAACTCCTCGCGCGCCAGGGTGTCGAGCGCCGTGGCCTCGTCCGACAGCAGGTGCTCGGCCATTTGCCGCGCGGCGTCCGCCGACACGCCCTTGGCCTGGTAGATCAGCGCCAGTTCCGCCATTTCCTCCTCGGGGACGGAGTTGAGCTCCTCGCGCTCGATGTCCAGTTGGTGTTGGTACAGCTCCCGCGAGCTCTGCACCGAGAGCCACTCGCCCAACGCCATGGAGAGCGCGCCGGACAGGAGGCCCGCGAACCCGGTGAGCAGGATGGTGCGGTTGCCGACTCCCGCCCCGGCCACGCCCATCACCAGGCTGAACACCGACACCAGGCCATCGTTGGCCCCCAACACGCCGGCGCGCAGCGCGTTCCCGCCCGCGGCGCGGTGTCGCCCCTCGAACCGGGCGACGGCGCTGCCCTCCAGCCCTCCGCCCGACTTGGCAAGCTGGCGGAAGACGCGCGCGTGCGAGCGCTCGTGGCTTGGTAACCCGGCGGCTTCCGCATCAGGCTGACCGTCGTATTCCGCGCCTGCCTGCTGCTCGATGCCTGCGATGGTGGGCAGGACGAACTTTGCGCCGAAGCGTGCCGCCAGCGCCCCCAAGATGCGGGTGCGCCAGGTGGACCGGAACGACGGCACGGTCGCGCCGGCCGCGCGCAGTTTCTCCTCCCAGAAGTGCGTATGTTGGCGCTCAGTTTCAGCCAGCTTGCGATAGACGGCCGCCAGGTTGGCGTTGGATTCCGTCGCAGCCAGCCGCTCATAAAGCCGGGTGGAGTTGCGCTCAGCTTCGAGGTTCTGCAGATAGCGTTTGATTTCTTGTGTTTGAGTCATTGCGTACCCTTGTTTGATTTCGAGATTTGAGATTTTTGAAACGCGTCACCTTGACCGCCACGAGCGCCAGAAGTCGCGTATCTGGCGCCGGGATTCGAAGACGACGATGGCCACACCCGCACCGAACCATGCAGCCGCGATCTTGTACTCGTGAAGTGCGAACATGATGATGGCCGGCAGGACGACAAACAGCAGGCTCCACAGGACCTCGTTGCGAAAAGCCGGCGCGTTCCAGGCCTTTTCCTCGTCGCTCTGCGGTGCGGGCGAATTGGATTTTTGATTTTCGATTTCGGACTTTCGATTTCTGTTGCTCATAGGCGTGTGCCTCCCTCCAGCACCCAACATTCACCTTCAACCTTTTAACCTTTAACTTTCACCCCGTCATATCCAAGATATATCCCAAATCAGTTTGGGATATGGTTGGGTTATCCAGTATTTGCTATTTTGTATCGCGATAACCCAAATATCCCAAATTCGTTTGGGTTATCGCAGCCGCCCTTGGGTCCAGGTGGCTTGCTCGACCAGGGCGGCGATCCCGAGCAGATTGCGCAGCGCGGCCTGGAAATGGGACGGTGAGCCGGTGGTGTAGAAGCGGTGCGTGGGTGCAGGGCTCCCTGGCTCGGCCAGCCCATCGCGCCCGTCGGAGCGCGCCAGCACTCGCATCACCTGGCGCGCCACGGCGGGCGCCGGGTCGATGATCTCGACGCCGGGGCCGGCCTCCTCTTCGATGAGCGGCCGCAGGAACGGATAGTGGGTGCAGCCCAACACCAACTCGTCGATTCCGGCAGCCAGCAAAGGGGCCAGGTACTCGTGAACGGCCGCCCGCGTGCGGGATGAGTTGAGCTCGCCGGCTTCGACCAGCGGCACGAACGCCGGGCAGATCTGCGTATGCACCGCGACATTGCCGGCGTAGCGGTCCAGCAGGCTGGCAAACAGCTCGCCCTGAAACGTGGCCGCGGTCGCGATCACCCCGATGTGGCCGGTGCGCGTGCGCAGGGCCGCAGGCTTCACGGCCGGCTCCATCCCCACGAATGGCACAGCGGGGAACTGCGTTCGCAGCCACCGCAACGCGGCCGCCGAGGCCGTGTTGCAGGCCACCACGATCAGCCGGGCGCCCTGGTCCAGCAGAAAGTCCGTGATTCCTTCGGAGAGCGCGCGGATTTCCGCCAGGCTGCGCTGGCCGTACGGCGCATGGATCTGATCTGCCAGGTAGCACAGGGGCTGGCCCGGCAGTTGCGCCATGATCTCAGTCACGACCGAGAGCCCGCCGACGCCGGAATCGAAGACGCCGATCATTCGCTAACCTTGAACCTTCAACCTTCAACCTGTCCGCCGCGCGCAGCCTTCACAAATGCCTCGAAGATGCGGCGGGCGTGGGGGTCCGAGCGGAACATCCCCTCGGGATGCCATTGGACGGCCAGGGCAAACCGCCGCCCCGGATCCTCGATCCCTTCGATGACCTCATCGGCGATGGCTCCATCGCCGATGGAGCCATCGCCAGCCCATGCCACGGCCTGGAAGCCAGCGGCGACACGCTTAACGGCCTGGTGGTGAAAGCTGTTGGTCGGCAGCTCATCGGCGTCGAGGACGCGCGCCAGACGGCTGCCCGGCTGGACGCGGACGCGATGGGTTGGGCGCTCCCAGGTGCTTTCGGCGAGCTTGAAATCGTGCCGGCCGGCCTGGGGGAGCTGCGCGGGGAGATGCTGATATAGGCTGCCGCCCGCGGCGACGTTGAGCAGTTGGATGCCGCGGCAGATGCCGAGGATGGGCAGGTCGGCGGCCAGGGCCCAGCGCGTCAGCGCCAGCTCGGCAGCGTCGCGGGCCGCGTCCACCTGCCCCAGGCCGGGGTGGCGCGCCTCGTCGTAATAGGCGGGGTCCACGTCCACGCCGCCGGCCAGGCAGAGGCCATCCAGGCGTTGGAAGCTGTCGTGCAGGATCTCCTCCGGCAGGTTCAGCGGGATGATCAACGGCAGTGCGCCGCAAGCGGCCAGCGCGGCCGGGTAGTTGCCGTTGAAGCGTTGGGTCGGTGTGGCGACATATTCCTGGTCGGTGTGGGTGGCGGCGGGAATGCCGATCAGGGGGCGACGGTTCTGAGTCACGAAAAGCTCCTGGGTAGATGATCGCGTTTTGAGGATTATAATCCTGTTGCCGGGTGGTGGCAAGGCAGGTTTTGACAGGTTTTTACTGCCCGGCTATAGTGGGCACATGTCGCTATCCCGAACTGCGCCATCAGCGCACGCCGGCAGGTTTTTGCGTTCTCCGGCCAACGTCGCCGGCGTTTTGTTGATTGTGATTTTCGCCCTGCTCTACGGGGCCACCCTGGACAACGGGCTGCGGCCGGGTGAGCTGGAAGGCGGCGATCTGATCACACATCAGTACGCGCAGGTCCAGGCCCGCTTCAGCAACGCGCCCGGCTATCCGCTCTATACCATGGGCGGCTGGCTCTGGTTCCGCATCGGCCGGTTGCTCTGCGGCCCCGATGCAAACCCGATCCCCATCCTCTCCAGCTATTCGACCTTGTGGGCGTTGATCGCGTTGGGGCTGCTGTATGTGTTGATTCTGGAGGTTATTCAGAAACCCGGTTTCTCCGAGAAACCGGGTTTCTGGGAAGTCTGGCCCTTCGCCTTCCTGGTCGTTGCCTTCTACGGCGTCACCTACTTCTTCTGGTACTACGCGGTCACTGCCGAGCAATATACGTCATCGGTGGCGTGGACGCTGGCCGCGGTGTTGTTTGCGTTCCGGTGGGAGCGCACCCGGCGCGATCGCTACCTTCTGGGACTGGCGCTGCTGATCGGCATCGGCCTGGCGCACCAGGTCACGGTGCTGGCGGTCATCCCGCCCATCCTCTGGCTGGTGCTCAGCCGGCGGCCGGATTTGCGGCGCAAACGGCTGCTCGCCGGCGTCGTTGGCCTGGTGCTGTTGCCGCTGCTGAGCTACGCATACGTTTACGTGCGCGGTGCACAACATCCGGAATGGCGTGGAGCGGGCCAGTGGGCGAGTACGTGGCAATGGTTCTGGGCCTTCATCTCCACGCCACAGGGTCGCGGCGAGCTAACCTGGTCACTGACACCCTTGTTCACTGCTGAATTCCCGGCGTTGATCTGGCGCGAGATGACCTGGCCCGGACTGGTGGTCGGGCTGCTGGGCTGGTCGACCCTGGGCCGGCGCCGCGCCATTCTGCTCTACGCGACGCTGGCTATCTATCTTGTTTTCTGCTGGATCGATCGGTTGGGGAACTGGTACCAGGTGATCATGCCGGTCTACGCGCTGCTGGTGGTTGGGATTGCGGCCGCCGCGTCATCAGTAACACAATCCGCCGGATTGTGCGCCAAGGTATCCGCCGGACAATCTGGCAGATTGTCCCACAATGGGCCCGTAACACAATCCGCCGGATTGTGCAGATTGTGCAGGGCAGCCGTCATCCTCTTGCTGCTTGCGCTGATCGCCTATCGCGGCATCGTCTCGTACCCGCGCGCCGACGCCTCGAATCGGCCTGAGGACACTGGGCTGGCGCCGGCCTGGGCCATCCTGGCCGATGATCCGCCGTACGGCACGGGCGTGCTGGGCGTGCAAACCGAAATGTTGGCGCTCAACTATGTGACGAACATCTGGGGCCGGCGGCCTGACCTGACTGCATTGACCACGGCACAGGCGCGCTCGTACGCGGCGGGTTCCGGCTTTGCCGTCACGGAAGCTGCACTGCCGCTGGTGGCAACCGAGATCAGCCCGGCCCTCCGTTACAGCGCGCTGGGGCGCACGCTGATCGCGGTGCAAACGGAGCCAAGCCGGACTGTTCCACCAGATCTGGCCCCCTGGACGCATGATTTCGCCGGCCAGGTGCAGTTGGTCGGCGGCAGAATTCAGGAACATGGGGCTGCCGGAGAACAAGTCGTGTTCCTGACCTGGCAGGCGTCAGCCCCAGTGGCCGAGGACTGGTCGGTATCGGTGCGCTTGCTGCAAGGGGAGGTGGTGCTCGCCCAGCTCGACCGCCAGCATCCGGTCTTCGGCGCTTATCCCATGACCCGCTGGTCGGCAGGCGAGGTGGTCGTCGATGCGTATCCCTTCGCCCCGACTTCCGATGGCCCCGCGGACGGCGTGGCTGTCGTCCTCTATCGCCGTGCTGCGGACGGTAGTTTTGTCAACCTGGATTCGGCGCGCTTCGAGATAAATCGCTAGCAGGGCAGATTGAAAAGCTGCCCTGCGCGGATTCATTCGGCGGTTTTGTCGCGCTCGACAATCGCCGTAATCGTGGCTGTCAGTCCGCCCCCCGGCTTCAACGTGATCTGGTGCTGGCCAAGGGTCTTCACGGGGTGATCGAGCACGATGATTCGGCGATCGATGTCAATCCCGGCCTGGCGTGCCAGGGCCTCCGCGATATCAGTCGAAGTAATGGAACCGTACAGGCGATCGCCCTCGCCGGAGCGGGCCTTCAGGGTGATGGTTTGCCCGTTCAGCCGGTCAGCCAATGCCTGCGATTCGTTGACCTTGCGTTCCTGCCGGCGGGCAGCCGCCTCTTTGACCTGCTGAACTGACTTAACGCTGCCTTCAGTGACCGGCTGGGCTAACCGGTTGGGCAATAGGTAGTTGGCCGCGTACCCCCCAGCCACCTCTTTGATATCGCCAGCATGCCCCAAGCCCTTGATGTCTTTCAGAAGTAATACGCGCATTTAGGCTTACTCCCCTTGGTTGATTTGAATGGCGAGCAGCGCCTCGCCTCAACGGTCGTCGCCGGTGCAGCGCGCGCAACTGCCCACTGTGCAATGGAGCTATTATAACATGCCTGGGCGGGATGCCCAACGGCGCCTTGCGGCTGCATCTTTGCGGCCGCTGGGGTGAGGGTGAGGGGCGAGGTGGTGCGAGGATCAGCCGACCACGGCGCCGAAATAGTAGCGCCAGTCCGGATCATGGTGATCCGGGTGCATCACCGATCGTGCGGATTCCTCGGCTGGGCGGCGGGCGGGATCGCTGGCCTGCTTGCCGGTTTCAGCCTCGGCCCTGGCTGCCGAGTCAGTCTGTGCGTTCTTCGGCCGCGCGGGCTGCTGGTGAGTGTGCGTGGATAGGGTCATGAGCTTTTCCTCCTGGACTTGCTTGCCTTGGGTTGAAAAAAAGGCGGGGCCTCCGTTTGGGAGGCCCCGCCTGCTCTGTCTCCAGGTCTGCTTTGCCCTGTTGCCTGCGCTACCTTCTGCCAAACGGGTTGAGCTCCTTGTTGCCAAGGAGCGGGGTAAGCGACAGGACGATCAGGCCGGTGGTGCGGTTCATGATTTATAATTCGCGAAACGAAGCAAGTTGAAAGTTACCACAGGTCATTCGGGCTGTCAAATCGTCAAAATTGGTGGGGACCAGGTGCGCAGCGGTCGCTGCAACGGTCGCTGCAACGGTCGCGCCGTTAGACTAAGCTCATGACGCAGTCCTGCCACTTGTGCTATACTAGGATCCTGGAACGATTCGGGCGTTGGCCTTTTTGAGGAGTTATCTGCATGACCGAGCATTCGCATTCGCCGTACCTGGAAGACATCCCACTGGCCGTGGCGTTGACGCGCTGGTGGCAGGCGTTGGCCGAGGTGGGGCTGGCCGACCCGCTGCCAGGTGAGCCGGCGCCCTTGGACGTGGCCTGCGGCCGCGTCACGGCGGCGCCGGTGTGGGCGCTGATCTCTTCGCCTCACTACCACGCAGCGGCGATGGATGGTTATGCAGTGCCGGCAGAGGCAACACGCGGGGCCAGCGAGACGCATGCCGTGATGCTCAAGGTGGGCGAACAGGCCTTTTACGTGGATACGGGCGATCCGCTGCCGCCGGGCGCCAACGCGGTGATCATGATCGAGGACGTGCAGCGCGTTTCCTCCGTTGGCGGCGTCGAACACATCGAGATCCTGGCCTCTGTTGCGCCCTGGCAACACGTCCGGCCCATGGGCGAAGACATGGTCGCCACTGAGCTGATTCTGCCTGCCAACCGCCGTCTGCGTCCCCAGGATATCGGCGCTGCGGCGGGCGCCGGGCATGCGCAGGTGCAGGTCCGCCGGCGGCCGCGCGTCGCCATCCAGCCCACCGGCACCGAGTTGGTGGGCCTGGGCGCCCAGCTCCGCCCCGGCGACATCATCGAGTACAACTCCCTGGTATTGGGCGCCATGGTGCAGGAGTGGGGCGGCCAGGTGACCCGCCTGCCGCCGCTGGCCGATGACTATGCCGCGATCCGCCAGAGCGTCCTGGCTGCGGCTCGCGATCACGATCTGGTGATCGTCAACGCCGGCTCATCGGCCGGGTCGGAGGATTTCACCGCGCGCATCGTGGCCGAGTTGGGCCGCCTGCTGGTGCATGGGATTGCCGTCCGGCCGGGGCATCCGGTGATCCTGGGTCTGGTGCGCCTCGAGGGTGCCTCACCGGCGGACTCGCCGCGGTGGGCGCCTGTCATCGGCCTGCCGGGCTATCCGGTATCGGCCGCGGTGACGTGCGAGCTGCTGGTGAAGCCGACGTTGGCCCGTTGGTTGGGGCAACCCTTGGACGAGCGGCCGACCGTGCAGGCCACTCTCACGCGCAAGGTTGTCAGCCCGGAAGGGGACGACGAGTTCCTGCGGGTGACCGTGGGGCAGGTGGGCGAGCGCATCGTGGCCACCCCCTTGCCCGGCGGGTCGGGCGTCCTGATGTCGCTGGTGCGGGCCGACGGTGTCGTGCGAATCCCGCGCGGCGAGCAGGGGTTCGAGCCCGGTGCGTCGGTGACGGTGAGCCTGTTCCGTCCGGTCGAAGCGCTGCGCCGCACGATCGTCGCCATCGGCAGCCATGATCTGACGCTGGATCTGCTGGCCGACGAGCTGGGCCGTCGTCAGCCCGGCTGGAGCCTGTCGTCAGCCAATGTGGGCAGTTTAGGCGGGCTGCTGGCGCTGAGTCGCGGAGAGGCGCACCTGGCGGGGTCCCATCTGTTGGATGAGGACACGGGTGACTACAACGTGGGTGCTATCCGCCGCCTTCTGCCCCATGTCCCGGTGGTCTTGCTTGGGTTCGTCCAGCGCGAGCAGGGATTGATCGTGCCCAGGGGCAACCCCAAAGGCATCTGCGCCGTGGCTGATCTGACGCGACCGGACGTGGTCTTCATCAACCGGCAGCGCGGCGCGGGCACACGCGTGCTGTTGGACTATCGGCTGCGGCAGAAAGGCATCAGCCCGGCCGCGATCCAGGGCTATGAGCGCCAGGAGTTCACGCATCTGGCGGTGGCGGCCGCCGTCGCGTCCGGCGCGGCGGACTGTGGCATGGGCATCCTGGCCGCGGCCAGGGCGTTGAATCTGGACTTCGTGCCGCTGGATCATGAGCGCTACGACCTGGTGATCCCGGCCCGCTTCTATGATAGCGGTTGGCTGGCGCCTCTGTTGGAGATCATCCGTGACCCGGCGTTTGCGCTGCGCGTGCAGGCGTTGGGCGGGTACGCGACACCTCAGATGGGCCATGAGCTGGCACGACTTGGGTAGAGGTTGCGACGCAGATGAGTAGCGAGCCATCCAAATTGCTTAGTTTCCCGGAAAAGGCCCGGCCGCGCGTTCAGGTGATGTTGTGGGAGGGGCCAGGGCGTCCGATCGAAGAGGCGCTGCGCGCGCAACTGATCGCCGACGGTTATCAGGTTGTGCGCTGGGCCAACGAACCGGCCACAGGCTATCCGCCCCATCTGCACATCTATCCGGAGCTGATCTGTGTGGTATCCGGCAGCCTGACGGTGATCCTGCCGGCTGAGAGGCGGCTGTTGGAGCTGGAGCCGGGCGATCGGGCGGAATTGCCGGCCGGCCTGGTGCATGGGACGATGGCTGGCGCCGACGGGGCCGTGTATTTGTTGGCGACGCGGTAAACCAAACGCGACATCGCCGCTCCGGTTTGGTGGCCAGAGCGGCGATGGTCATGTCAGCGCTGCGAAACGCGGTTGTTAGCGCTTCTTCAGCAGGTCGCGGATCTCGGCCAGCAGTTTTTCCTGAGCGGGCGGCTCAACGGGCGCGGCCGCCGCGGGCTTGGCCTTCATCTTGTTGATCTGGCGGACGATCAGGAATACCACGAAGGCGATCGCCAGGAAGTTGATGAGGGCCTGGATGAAGTTGCCGTAGGTCAGGGTGGCTGAGCCCACCTGAACGGCCAGGGTCTTGAAGTCGATGCCGCCGATGATGATGCCGATGAGGGGCATCAAGATGTCGTCGATGAGGGACTTGACGATGGCGCCGAATGCAGCGCCGATGATTACGGCCACTGCCAGGTCGATGACATTGCCGCGCGCAATGAAATCACGAAATTCCTTGAACATGAGATAGCTCCTTTTGATATGATTCTGCAGACCGATTATACAATTATGGACGGTCCGGCCTGCGCAACCTCAATATATCACTCAATCATCGTTTCTGGCAAGCGGCGGGCCTTGGTTACCCATCCGTTCACCATCGCGAGCGCCGGCACCCGACCCACCAACTTGCGTTCGCTGTTGATGTTCGTGAACTGTGCCCGCAGGGTTTCCGGGCTGCGTTTTGCCAGGTCATTGAGCGTGCTGACGCCGACTTCCTCCAGCAGCATGGTGTAAGTTTCTCCGATGCCGCGGATGCGGGCCAGGTCGGCCCGATGCATCAATTGGGCGATGACGCGCCTTTCCGCACCCACAGTATGCGCAAGATCATCGACAGAAGTGCCGTTTTTGCAGAATTTGAGCAAGTCATCGCTATCCTTGATCCCCAACGCCTTCAGCCGGGACTCAAGTTCAGGATTGATACCATAGAGTTTGCTGAGCACAACAGCCATGTGTTTACCCTCGCCTTTTTGTGAGAAGCAGAGCTGAGCAGCGCCTGCTAACAGCCCGCCTGGCCTCCTTAACCAGCTCGCCTGGCACGGTCCAAGTTTGGTTAGTTTCAGCAATAATAATCTCACTTTGAGATTACAAATCATATTACGTGGTAGGTGTGGGTCAAACTGCGGTGGCGATGGGGAAGGTGGCGTAGAAGGTGCTGCCTTGGCCGGGTGTGCTGTCGAACCACAAGCGGCCCCCGTGTAACTCGACTAATGAATGGGCGATGTAGAGCCCCAGGCCGATGCCGGTGGCCTTCTGTACGGCATCGGGGGTGCGGAAAAACGGACTGAAGAGGCGTTGGTGGTTTTCTTCAGCAATGCCCATGCCTTCATCCGTAACCGAGAGCGCCAGGAAGCCGGGTTCGTTTGCCGGGCCGACTTCGATGGTGATGGCCCCGCCGGAGGGCGAATACTTGCTGGCGTTGCTCAGCAGGTTGCCGATGACCTGTGCCGTACGGACTGCGTCGCAGAGGGCAAACAGCACAGGGGGGGTGCGTAGGACCAGACGTTGGGCCTTGGCTTCCAGCTGGGGGGCCTGTTCGGCTGCGACGCATTCGACCAACTGCACCAAATCGGTGGGCTTCAGGATCAGTTCCAGGCGTCCCGCTTCGAGGCGCGTCAGGTCCAGCAGATCCTTGGTGATGCCCAGCAGACGCTGTGCGCTGCCCTCCAGGATATGCAGATATGCGTTTTGCTTGTCGGTGAGGGGTCCGGCGTCGCCATCCAGGAGCATTTCCACGTAGCCGCTGATCGATGCGAGGGGCGTGCGCAGCTCATGAGCAGCGATGGATACAAAGACCGATTTAACCTCGTCCAGCCTGCGTAACTCGACGTTGGCCGCTTCAAGCTTAAGATTTTGAAGGTGTAGCTCTTCCTGGAGCAGGCGCAGCCCGTTGCGCTGCTGCATTAAGTGCTGCTCCAGCCGGCCGACATCGGTGACATCCTGGATCACGTGAATGAGCCCCACGATCTGCCCTGAATCGTCCAGGTGCGGCAGGTCGATCATGGTGAGGTAGGCAGTCGTGTCGCCGGGCAGTTCGCGATTGACCCAGGGAATCTGATAGCGTTGCTGTTTGCCGGCCAACACCTCGGCTAACGCTTCTTCGCCGCCGATCAGTTCCGGGACCATGTCGGTCAGGGGACGTCCCAGCCAGTTATTCAGCCACGTTTGCAGGCTCTCGCTGCCGCCGCTGACCTCGATGATGTTCAGGTCGCGGTCAGTGATCGCGTAGGCGATCCGGCGATCGTGTAAAATGGACTGGATAATTTGATGGGGCATTGCCGTGCTCCGGGTCCGGTTGGATACTGGTTCCGTCTAAACCCGGCGCCATCACGCCAGATCAAACGATTAGTAACTGGCCGAGTTGGCGGAAGATCGTTTCTACGTTGGTGCCGGTTTTGGCGCTTGTAACGTAGTACGCAGCGCGCAGCGCGGTGGCCCAGGCGCTGACTTGCTCGACCGTGAGTTGGTGTTTTTCAGTCAGGTCGCCTTTGTTGGCAGCTATGATCAGTCGGGCCGCCGAATTCGTCTGGCGCAACTCGGCGGCATATTTGGCTACCGATTCCAAGGTGGGTGGGCGGGTCAGGTCGCAGACGACGATCGCACCGTTGGCGCCGCGCAGATAGCTGGCTCGCACACTATCGAATTCCTCGCTGCCGGCCAGATCCCATAACATCAGCGTCAGCTCGGCGATGTCGTTGCCGCGCGGCAGCGCAATCACCTTGCGGCTCACCTTGACGCCGATGGTGCTGAGGTATCTGTCATCGAACATGTTATAGACGAAGCGGCGCACCAGGCTCGTTTTGCCGACCCCGTAATCGCCCAGTAGACACACTTTCTTACTTAGTGCGATCACTGCTCTTCCCTCGCCGTCACCGGCACAGCCTGCAAGGTCCCTTCCAACTGAACCAGCGCCGAAGCAACCCAGCCACTGGCGCCGTTCTGTGTGCAACAGACCTGCCACCAACCGCCGGTGGCATTCCGTCCCACCACCGAAAACGCACGTCCTTTTTCGGCAACCTCTACAACACCGTAGTCCAAGCCTGGCCCGCCGCGCAGGTTGACCTGCGCCTCGATGATCCTGGCGACCGGGCTAGGCCCCAGCGTCGGACGGATCGTCGGCGCGGGCGTGGCTGTTGGGCTGGCTGTCGCCCTCATAGTCGGCGACAGCGTTGGTGATGCTGTCGGTGAAGCCGTGGCTGTCGGCAGCGGCGTCTGTGTGGCCGTGGCCGTCGGTCCCGGCGTCGCCGTGACTATAATCATCACTGCCGTCGTCGGACGGTTCAATAAGTTGCGCACCGCCAGGACGCCGCCCGCGCAGGCGGCCAGCAGGCACAACAACAGCAGAGCCGCCAGCCCTACCAGGATGCGCCGTTGCCCGGCGTTCAACCCCGCGGGGCTTGCCAGATCGTTGGCTGTCGATCGCGCCAGCAGCGCGGCCAGCTCCGGCTCGGCGGCCGCAAAATGGGTGGCGTCGCCGTCATAACGCACCAAAGCACCGGCATACGCATTCTCGATGGCGATGATCTGCTCACGCAGCGTAGTCCGGAAGCCTGCCGGCTCGATGCCTTCCACGACTGCGGCCAGGTACGCGTGCCGCGTGGCCTCGATTATAATCCGCTTGGTCCCGTATTGGATCTCGTCGAGCTGGCCTTCCTGGCCGCGGCCGAAAGCATCCTGTGCGAAATCCCGGATCGCAGTGAGCATGCCGCTGACCAGGTCGGCTTGATCTCCCTGTTCCGGTTCGTTGGAAAGGTGCTGCAGCAGCAGCCCGCTCTCGCGGTGCACCAGGAATAATTCGGTCACCCCGAAGGGCAGGGCGTCTCGCAGCGCCAACGCCGCGTCCGGGATGCCGGCCCGGCGTGCCTGCCAGTGGCGCAGCGCTGATCCCGGGCTGAAAGACGGGCGCATGCGCGTATCGATCGTGCGCACCAGGTCGCGAATAGCCTCGGCGATGCCGCGGCCGATGAGCTGGCCGATGATCGGGTAGAGCGCCTCGATCATCTCGTCCCGGCTGTCCTGAATATTGCGCCGGATCATGTCGCCCATGAGGGGCGAGATCGCCGTGATCAATGCGGACGAGTCGCTGGTGCGGTGCTCCAATTCCTCGACCCGCGCCTCAAGCGCAGCTGAGTGCTCGCGGTCCGGTCGGGCCAGCAGCTCGCGCAGCTCCTCAAGCGGCGTCTCGCCGGCAGGCTCCGACATGGACGCCAACGGGTCGGGCGCCCCAGGCGGGGCCTGGCTCTCCGGCGGGCCGTGTTCTGCTGCCGGTTGCGGGTCTGCCGTGTCCGGCGTCAACTGGCGTGCGTCCATCGCCGTCGTCAATTCGGCTGATCCAGGCCCTGAAGCAGATCGGCCAGCGAGCCACCGGTCTTGACGTGATTACCTAGCTCGATGAACAGTTCGCCCAGCATGGTCCGATCGGGCTTGTCATCGGTGAGCCGTTGGGCAATCTGGCGCAGTTCCTCGCGCAGATCCGCATCGGCTTTGCGCAGCTCCTGGCGCAAGGCTTGCTGGCTCGCCTCTTGCGCTGAGGCTTGATCCGTCAACTGAGCGCTCAGACGATCGGCATCGGCTTTGAGCGCGGCCCGCAAATCGTTCTCAGCCTGCTGCAGCTCCTGACGCAGATTTTGGCTCCCCGCGTTGTGCGCCGCGTTCTGTTCGGTCAATTGCGTGCTCAACCGGCTGGCTTCGGCCTTCAGCGCGGCCTGCTGGTCGCTGCTGGCCTGGCGCAGCTCTTGCCGGAGTGTTTGCAGATTCCGGCCCTGTGCGGCATCCTTGCTGGTGAGCTGTTCATTGAGCTGGTCGAGCTCCTGCTGTAGACGGCCGAGATCACGCACCACGACCTCGAAGCGTTGCTCATAATCGCGCATTTTCGGGCCGAAGATAATGTCGCGAATCCGCTCTACTGACTCCGTCCCGGTTGCTTGCTCGTTATCGGCCATTCATTCCTCCTAGAAAATAGCGCCTAGACATTACGGCGCCAATTACGCAGGTGTTCTAGCTGTTAGCTGGGAAGCTATAGCCCAGGCCGCGCTCCGTGAGGATGTAGCGCGGTCTGGGCGGGGTGGGTTCGATCTTCTGGCGCAACCGGTGGATGTGGACGCGCAGGGTGTCCTCGAACACCTCTTCCATCGGCCACAGGCGGCGCAGCAGGAAATCGGTTGTGACGACGCGGCCGGCGTTGCGCAGCAGCAAGTAGAGCAGCTTGGTCTCGGTGGGTGTCAGTGGTATAAGTTGTTCATCTACCAGGACACACTGATGCGGGAAGTCCACAGCCAGATGCTCGTCGATGCGGGTCAGCAGCTCCAGCGTGTAGGCGAAGTCCCCGATGCGGCGCAGCACGCGCTGCACCCGCACCAGCAGCTCGCGCGGGCTGAACGGCTTGGTGACATAATCCTCGGCATAGCGACTGATGCCTTGGATGATAGTCTCCTCTTCATCCACCGCGCTAAGCAGGATCACCGGTAGGTCGCTGAACTGCTGCACGGCCTCGCAGAACTCGAAGCCGTTCATCGCCGGCATGTTGATGTCGACGATGGCCAGGTGGGGCATCCCGCGGCGGCCGATGAGCTCCAGCGCCTGGTGGCCATCGGCCGCCGTGAACACCTCGTAGCCGGCGTTCTCCAGCTTGTCTTTCACCAGGCGCTGGATAGCAGGGTCGTCGTCCACGACCAGGATACGCTGCGACACCGGCGGGGTGCCGGGGATGGGCGCGTCGGGCATCTGCTACTTTGCGGCGGCCAGGTTCTGGGCCACGAAGTCCCAATTGACCAGGTGATCCAGGAAAGTTTGTACGAAATCGGGCCGGCGGTTCTGATAATCCAGGTAATACGCGTGCTCCCAGACGTCCACGGTCAGCAGCGCAACCTTGCCGCCGGTCATCGGCGTCTCGGCGTTGGGCGTGCTCATGATCTTCAGCGTGTCGCCGTCGAGCACCAGCCAGGCCCAGCCGCTGCCAAAGCGGCCAACTGCGGCAGCCTTGAACTGCTCGGCGAACTTCTCATAGCTGCCGAACGCCTCGTCGATCTTGGCGGCCAGCTTCTTGGGCGGCTTGCCCCCGCCGTCCGGCGTCATGCAGTTCCAGAAGAAGGTGTGGTTCCACACCTGGGCCGAGTTGTTGAAGAAGCCCGCCTTGGTTGAGTCGCCGGCCGTGGCCAGGATGATTTCTTCCAGCGTGGCGTTTTCGAAGGCGCTGCCAGGCAGCAGCTTATTGAGGTTGTCCACGTACGCCTTGTGGTGCTTGCCGTGGTGGAAGCTGAAGGTCTTTGCGGAGTAGTACGGTTCCAACGCGGTGTCGGCGTACGGCAGAGAGGGTAGCTCGAAAGCCATTGTGGATGTCTCCTTTCATCATCGAAGGGCTGCCCAGTCGGGCAACAAAGTTTGGCGCTGGATTGCGCCAGTCAGTGGAACTATTGTACTCGGTTATGTGATGTCTGGCAAGCAAATGACCTGCCTTGTTGAGTTGTGCCGGCGCACCGCTGATCACCGGTCGCTACCGCTGTCCCTGTTTGGCCACTTGGCGAATCGCTGCCCCCAAGTTATAATCCTCTCATCATTCGGTCCTGACACGCGGTGCTTCACGCACTCCCCCGCGTGATGCAGCGGGAGGTAGCCTCATGCTCGCCAAAGTCTACAGTTGCGCGCTGGTCGGTCTCGACGGCGCGTTGGTCGAAGTCGAAGTCGATCTCAACACCAAGTCGTTGCCCTCGGTCACCCTGGTCGGCCTGCCCGACGCGGCCGTCAAGGAATCCACCGAGCGAGTGCGCGCGGCCATCTTCAACTCGGGCCTGGCCTATCCGCGCGGCCGGCTCACCATCAACCTGGCCCCGGCCGATCTGCGCAAGGAAGGCCCGGCCTACGATCTCCCCATCGCGGTCGCCTTGTTAGCCGTAGCCGAGCAAATCCCGTCCGACATGGACAGCAGCCTGTTCCTGGGCGAGCTTTCGCTGGATGGCTCGGTGCGGCACGTAGAAGGCGTGCTGCCGATGGCACACGCGGCCAAGGAACTGGGCTACAAGTCTATCTTCGTGCCCCAGCTCGACGCGCCGGAGGCCGCCCTGGTGGAGGGGATCGACGTTTACCCGGTGGACACGCTGGGCCGGCTGGCCGCGCACCTCCGCGATTACCATCCCATCGAGCCATATCGTGCCGACCTCAACCTGGACGACGACCCGCCGCCCTATGCAGCCGACTTTATGGACATAAAAGGACAGATGCCGACTCAACTGATTCAGTTATGGGCAAACTGACGGCAAACTGGCTTTCCGACCCCCCGGACGCCCCCGGCGCATCCTCAGAGTAGGTAAACGTCCCCCGAATCGTGCCCTCCAGCCGGTACCATTTCTCCACCGAGTCGACGACCACCCGATCGAGCAGCAGGGAGAGGACTTGGCGCTTGTCGGCGAAGGGCATATCCAGGGACACGCCCTTGTGCCGCAGCCGCTCGAAGAAGGTGATCGCCATCTGGCGCTGCAGTTCGAGCTTGCCGACCTCGAGCAAGTCCTTTTCGATCTTGCGCAGGCCTGCGCGCGCGCCGGCGATGTCGGCCTGGATGGCGCGGTGCTTGTCGCCCCACTCATCCATGGTCAGATAACCGGCGGCATAAGCTTCCTCCCAGCGCGTGCGTTCCTGTTCTTTGCGGCGGATCTGGCCGGTCAGGTAGTCGGCCTGTTGGGCATAGCCGGCGCGTCTTTCCGCCGCCGCCTCCTCGCCCAGGCCCAGGGCGACCAGATCGGGCGCGAGGATGATGGACATGATGCTGTGCCAGACATGCGCATCCAGCACCCGGCTGAAGACGGTGGGCGATCCGCAGTAGACGAGCCGCCGGACGGAAGGGATTTCGGCCCAACTGCGACAGTAGTAGTATAGATTGGGATGCTGTTGGTTGCCGCCGGCGCCCTGAAAAGAACTGCCACACCGGGCGCAGACCAGGTAACCGGAGAGCAAGCGTTCGCGGCGCAGG
Organism: uncultured Anaerolineales bacterium; assembly: GCA_964513075.1. Taxonomy (GTDB): domain Bacteria; phylum Chloroflexota; class Anaerolineae; order CG2-30-64-16; family CG2-30-64-16; genus DAOUBP01. The sequence continues at coordinate 2,711 of CAZELR010000066.1, read as the reverse complement.
TTACGGCTGGCAGTCTTCCTTTTTTTCGTGATCTGGTCCTGAGCCATCTGCCAGACTTCAGGTGTGACGACCGCCGGCACCGATACCCGGATCCATTCCTCTGGCGGCCGCTGAATTTGCTTGATGGTGGCTTTGCCGGTCTGAGGGTTGATGACGCGTTCGTAGTGGACGCGATTGGCGCAGAACTCGCCCTTGTAGATCGGATCGCGCAGCAGGTCGGCGACCGTGGCCGTGTGCCAATGCTTGGCGTTACGGCGGGTCGGGACGCCCGTCTGCTCCAGGTACTCACAGACCTGATAGACGGACCAGCCGTCGAAGACAATCCGTTCGTAGGCGAAGGCCATGATCCGGGACTCTTCCGGATGGAGCGCGTAGTGCGTGTCTTTGCGGGCCTTTTCAGTGGGTTGCCCGTCGCCGTCCACAAAGATGTAGCCATATTTGCGCACCTTGGCCGTGACGCGGCCGGATTTGGCCTTGAAGCGGGTGCCCTCGACCATGCGGGCAATCTCATCGCGCATGCCCTGCTCCGAGATGGCGCCCATCACAGCCCGTTCGATATCGGAACCGAACGCCTTCCAGAACAGGATCTTGATCCCCAGGCGCGCGAACTCATCCAGCAGGTAGCCCTGGTGCCACTTGGCGTTGCGGGAGAGGCGGTCCAGGTACTCCATAATCAGCACGTGGCTGGGGCGGCGCGGCCGCTGGGCGGCCTGGCGCAGCAGGGACAGCCCGGGTCGGTCTTCGAACTCGAAGCCGCTGTGATCATCGAAGAAGACGGTGTCCCAGGTGATCTTGAGGTGGTGCGCAATGGCGACCTCGGTCACATGTTGGAGCTGGCGCGGCAGCCCGGAACGGCCCTCCTCGACCTGGCCGGACGAAGAGCAGCGCAGGTAAGCATAGGCGAGCTGTCCGTGCGGATCGCCGAGCACGCCGGCGGTCGCGGCCGCCTCGAAATACTCCTTGAACCAGTCGGTGCGCGTGCGGCCGGCCCGGCCCTTGTCGGTCAGATCGTCAAAACCGTCAGCAGACGACATCGTGTCACCCCTCCCAATAGGTGAGTCCGGACGCCCGGCAGGCTGCCCGCAAGGCGGAGCGCGATTTTTGCATTCCAGAATGACTCATGTTAGAATTTGCGTCACAGTAGAACATTCGTTCGTTCTTCAAAGTACAAAGGGGGTACAATGGTCATGGTTAACCGGTTTGCCACGCAGATCCGCTTGTTGAGGGAGTTGCCCGATGATGAAGAGCGCGCGCAGGAGGCCGCCGAGACGGCTAAGAAGCCGCTGCGGCGCGCGCCCGCGCCACCCGCGCCTCCAGCTCCTGCAGGGACTCCGCCTGCTCCGCAGGGGTCAACAGGCGCAGGGAATTCACGTACTGCCACTCCTGCGGCGTCAGCGCCTGGCCGTCAACCGGCTCGTAGTCGCTCAGGTGCGCCACATCTTCCGCCTGCATCAGACCCTGCTGGACCAGCTCCAAGCGCCCGTCCGGCGTCTGCCGGGCGACGATCACCGGCACCAGTTCGGACTCAGAGGAAGGGCCAGCCGGCGCCTGTTCCCAGTGCCGGCACATCTGCAGGAAGTTCACCAGCACCCACGCCTGATGCTGCGAGCCGTCCAGGCGGCGATAAGCGCCGAGCAGGGTCTGCTCGTCCAGGCGAAGATCAGCCTTCAGCCCCAACAGGTACTCGATCGGCTGGCCAAGGATGCGGGCAATCTGGAACAACTGGGAAAGCGTAAACGGTGTCACACCACGCTCATGGCGACTGTAGGTCACGCGCTGCAAGCCCAGCTTCTCGCCGAGTTCTTCCTGGGTCATTTTGGGCTGCAGGTTCTCGCGCGCGATGCGCACGCGATCAGCGATCTCCCGTGTCAACTTGTCTTCGCTGTTCATATTTTGCACCTCTCTTGTTATTCTATCAGATCATAACCTGAATGCCCAAACGACGCACTTGACACCATGATCATCTAGTGATATATTCTGAGTACAAATAATGACCTTTTGGTGCCTTCTTTTTTTAATCGCAAATGTTCATTTTTTGTTCATTGTATGATCTATTTGATGATCATGCAATGGCGACATACCATAGCGATCCGCGGCGGCAACCCCTGCGCCGCACAAGTCAAGGCGAACCGAGGAGCGTGCACATGAACCCAGCCTGTCAACCCGCAGCCGCACCCGGGCCAGCAGCCCGGCCAGCCAGCGCCCTGCCGGCCGGCGCCGCGCAGCGCCTGGCGCTGGTCTACCGCCTGATCCTCGACCGGGCCGCCGAAGCGGAAGCGCAGCCGGGCGGGGCGGGCGCAGACCCGGCGCCCATGCCGCGGCTGAGCGAGGCGCAGCCGGCCGCCAGCGCCGCGTGAGCGGAGCCGACCATGATTTTCACCGCCGCCGGCATCCGCATCCGGCCCACGACGCACTTCGAAGAGCAGGCCAAGGCCCGACACCTCAACCGCGATCTCGTCCTGGACTGCGTCGCCGCGCTGGCGCCGCGCGTGATGCACTACGCGGGCTGCCGCCTGGCCCTGGATTGCGGCGGCGCCGGCATGCCGGTCGTGAAGATCGAGCCTGACCATATCGAAGTCCTGACCGTCCTGGCTTCCAGCCAGAGCGTGCTGCGCCGCGATACGCTGCGCCTGCAAGTGACTGCCCCAGGAGGGCGCCGCCCATGACAACTCTCAGCCGTTTCACCGCCCGCGTGCCGCGGCCGCTGCACG
>CAZELR010000065.1:0-21418 GCA_964513075.1 uncultured Anaerolineales bacterium | reverse complement strand
TCCTCCCTTTACAAGCGCCAGTGCGTCTGGTAAGATAACGCTATCAGAAGGTGTGGCGCTTCAGCCCGGAGCCATAATGTCAGAAGAAGGTGAGCGATACCTGTCGGGCCATACTCGGCGAGGACGCAGCCGGCCCTGATCCGTTGGGCCGCTGTGCGTGGCCAGAGCGGCCGGTGGATGCTGTCTTGCGGGCAGTTAAGGGCGCCCACGGGCTGTGAGGTTAATACGCGCAGAAACCAGGTTTCTCCGAGAAACCTGGTTTCTGAGAATGAGCTACTGAATTTTCAGAATGACCGGTGCAGCTTTCCAGAGCTCTTCCAGCCGGTAGAAGGCACGCATCTCTTGGGAAAAGATGTGAACAACCACGGTATTGTAGTCAAGGAGGATCCAGCCCGACGCCGCCTCGCCTTCGGTGGACAGGGGCAGGACAGCGTGTTCCTTCTTGATATCTTCCAGGATGATGTCTTTAAGCGTGCGCGATTGCCGATCGGAATCGACCGAGCAAATTACGAAGTAATCGGCGAACGGGGTGATGTCGCGCAGATCCATGAGCGTGATGCCGATCGCCAGGTGTTCTTCCAGCTTGGCGACAATGATGCGAGCCAGGTCGATGCCTTCCAGAGGAGCCTCCTAAGAGTTGATTTTCCGAGTCCGAGTACATTCTAGCACAACCCCATAAGCAGGGCAAAAGGGCGAGATCAGATGTCGTCGCGTATCGTCTATTCCACCGATCCTGAGCCGCAGGCGCTGTGTCCGCGCTGCGGCCGCCAACCGTGCGTGTGCCACACCATCGACCTGCCCGTGCGGCAGCAGACCGCCTATGTGAAGCGTGACCGCAAGGGCCGCGGGGGCAAAACTGTGACGGTGATCTACGGCCTGCAACACACGCCTGTGCGGCTTAAGGAGCTGCTCAAGCTGCTCCAGTCCGCCTGCGGCACGGGCGGCACGATCAAAGAGGCTGAGATCGAGATCCAGGGGGATCACCGCGAGCGGGTGGCGGAGAAGTTGAAGGAGCTAGGATACAAGGTGAAGCTGGCGGGCGGGTGAGGGGAGACGAGATGCTTGTCTCGAAAATGAGCCGCTTTGCATCCTTCGATTATGCACTACGGTGTTCCCTGTCTAGAGCATGTCGTCGTCAACGGAATCGAGCCTTCAGGCGGTCTGACGCTCAGACAGAGTAACCGGCTAAAGCCTCGAGTCCAGTCTCTCACCATGTTCTTGCCGGGTGTATCCCGTCGCGGCGGGATGGGTAACTCAGTTTGATAGATGAGGCGTTTCTACGACCGTTCTGCCCAGCGTTCGATCAGCGTGAGGATCAGCCACACCAGCCCGAACAGCCCCGCGCCGGCCAGCAGGCAGGTCAGCCCCAAAATGAGCGCGCCGCCACCGTAAACCGCGCCGATCGACGCGCCGCCTACACCCACCAGGAAGATCACTACCGCCCACGCTAAGTTGCGGTCGGTGCGCCTGCGGAGGGCGCGGGTATCGGTGGGGGGACGATTCGCTTTCATTGCTCGATTGTACCCTGTCGGGACGTTGCGCGCAACGTCCCGACAGGGTACAATGATTTCATGAGTAAGTCCTCTGACCTGTTTGACGCGCGGCGAGCTGAGCTCACCGAAAAGGAAGCACCGTTGGCCGCGCGCATGCGGCCGCGCACACTGGATGAGTTTATCGGTCAGGAGCATATCGTGGGGCCGGGCCGCTTGCTGCGCCGTGCCATCCAGGCCGATCAGCTCAGCTCGGTGATCTTCTATGGGCCGCCGGGGACCGGCAAGACGACGCTCGCTCGGATCATCGCCAACACTACGCGGGCGCATTTCATCGCTATCAACGCGGTGCTGGCGGGCGTGGCGGACATCCGGGCGGCCATTGCGACGGCCCAGGAGCGCCGGGGCCAGTTTGGCCAGCGCACCATCCTGTTCGTGGATGAGGTGCACCGCTTCAACAAGGCACAGCAGGACGCGTTGCTGCCGTGGGTCGAGAACGGCACTGTGATCCTGATCGGCGCGACCACTGAGAATCCCTATTTCGAGGTCAACAAGGCGCTGGTCAGCCGGTCCCGCATCTTCCAGCTCAAGCCGTTGACCCAGGAGGACCTTTTCGGCGTTGCCCGCCAGGCGCTGGCTGACCCTGAACGCGGTTATGGCAAGCTGGATGTCGTTGTCGATGAGGACGCCCTGGCTCACCTGGTCGACGTTGCCAACGGCGACGCCCGCGGCGTGCTCAACGCACTTGAACTGGCTGTCGAAACCACCGTACCGGATGCGGCCGGATCCTCCGCGAATGACGCATCACGCACCACGCACCACGCACCGATCGCAGATCGCCGCATCCACATCACCCGCGCCATCGCGGAGGAATCCATCCAGCGCCGCGCCGTGCTTTACGATAAAGAGGGAGACGTCCACTACGACACCATCAGCGCCTTTATCAAGAGCCTGCGCGGTTCAGACCCGGATGCGGCGCTCTATTGGATGGCGCGCATGGTGTATGCGGGCGAGGAGCCGCGCTTCATCTTCCGGCGCATGATCGTGTTTGCGGGGGAGGACGTGGGCCTGGCCGATCCGGATGCATTGCGGGTAGTGATGACCTGTGCGCAGGCGTTTGAGTACGTGGGGATGCCGGAGGGACGCTTCCATCTGGCTGAGGCTGCACTCTATCTGGCCACCGCGCCCAAAAGCAACTCGGCGATGGCGTTTTTTGATGCGCTGGAGACGGTGGGCCGGGAGCAGGAGGCCGAGGTGCCCGCGCATCTGCGCGATGGCAATCGCGATAAGGAAGGCTTCGGACACGGCGAGGGCTATTTGTATCCTCACGCGTATCGCGATCACTGGGTGGCGCAGCAGTATCTGCCGGATGCCTTGCAGGGCCGCGTTTTCTATCAACCGGGCGGACTGGGCCATGAGGCCAGGGTGAAGGCCGAGGTCCAGCGCCGGAGAGAGGCGCAGTTGGCCGCGATGCTGGAAGGGGGAGAAGGGTTCGGTGCGGTCGAGACGCTTACTTTTACCGGCGAACTGGCGCGCGGCGACCGCGATCGTTGGCTGGCGCGGGCTGTTGGCGGCGCGGGCGAGCGGCTGGCGGCCCAGCGCGACCGCGTGTTGGATGTTGCGCGGCTGCAACGGCACAGCCTGGTACTGGATTTGAACGCGGGCACCGGCCTGTTGACCTGGGAGGCGCTGCGCCGCGTGGTTGAGGGTGGCGTTTGGGCACTGGCAGCGCGGCCGGACGAAGCAGTGGCGCTGCGTGAGATGGCGGCTCGGTTCTCGGAGGTGGAGCGGCCGATCGTTTTGCAGGGCCTACTATCCGAATTGCCCGATCTGCTGGCGTTGCGCGGGGAAGGCGATGTGCGGTTCGACGCGATCGTGGGGCGGGGCGCGTTGGGGGTGCAATTGCGCTCCGGCGAGGCATTACGGACCATGCACCAGGCGCCGCAAAAGGCCTCCTTGGCGCAACTTGCCCGGTGGCTCTCTGCTCTGCTGCGCCCGAACGGCGTCATCAGCCTGGCCGAGCCGGTGCCGAGGCATACGCAGCGATTGTATGCCCTGGTGAATCTGAGCGAGTTGGGCAACGCCCTGGCCGAACGGGTGCGGGAGGCTGAGGAGGCGATTTATGCTGATCCGGCTGATTCGTTGGTGAATTGGGCCGAGGAGGAGCTGCGGGCTGCGTGCGTGGAAGCAAACTTGACCGCGGTCACGATTGAGGGAGCGGAGACGGTGACGGAGGCGCGCATCAGCCCGGCCATGCTCGATCGCTGGTTCAGCGCTGCGCCTGCCGGCGAGCGTCCCAGTTACGCCCAGCGCCTGGCCGCGCGGCTGGGCGTCGATGAGATGGCGGCGGTGGAGGCGCTTTTCCGGCGGAAGTTAACGGGTGCGACCGTCGGTTGGCGTTCGGTGACGGCATATGTGGCGGCGCAAGGGGTCAAGGCTGCCACAGATTGAATCAGGAATCCAAACGGCCATCTGTGAAATTGCTGAGCCCGGGCCCGAATGTTTGCTTATGCGCAGGGCTGACATTATACTAGTATCCTGTTTGCTAAGCCTCAAGATGAGGCTTCGTCTTGAGGAATTGCTGTGAAAGGACCTGCCCCATGAATGAGAAGGAACTCGAACAAACGCTGGTGCTCATCAAGCCCGATGCCCTGAAGAACTCGCTGACCGGCTATGTGTTATCTCAGCTATCGGAATTCCACTCCGGACTACGCTTTGCCGGGGCAAAGATCGTGCATGTCAGCAGGATGCTGGCGGAAGAGCATTACTCCGAACATCGAGGCAAGGTGTTCTATCCCCCGCTCCTGGAATACATCATGGGGGTCTCTCATTACCCCAACGAGCCGCAGAAGCGCAGAGTGATCGCCCTTGTCTACCAGGGTCCCGACGCGGTCCAGAAGATACGAGATATTTGCGGGCCGACGAACCCACTGGTCGCCAGAGAAAAGAAGCCCGGCTGCATCCGTGCTTTGGGCGCCCTGGTCCCCATCTACGACGCGGCGGGGACCGTCATCGGCGAGCGGATGGATAACCTGATCCATGCATCCGCCAATGCCGGCGATGCGGAGCGTGAAATCAAGCTCTGGTTCAAGCCCAACGATATCCCGCCGAGCATGCGCACCTACCCCGTCGAAGTGACCGAAACCCCCTATTACTTTGTGGAGGGTCGTCTCTCTACCACCTATCGGTCGGGCGGCATCTGTTTGCTGGCTCCCAGCGACGTCGCCTGGTCGTCTGATGTTGCAGCACTGCGTCTGTTGTACCAGAATCAGCCGGCACCCGTTTCACTCGAGGCAGTGGCCGCGAAATATCTTATCAATGAGCATCGGGAAGAGTGAGCAAGGCTGGCCACCAGGCGAGGCCGCTAGCGCAAGATGGTTATCAGTGCACTGGCGGCCAGCGCGGCCAGGTTTTCCTCGGCCACTGCGCCGCGGGCGCCCGCCCGGATGGCGGCTTCACAGGCCTCGATGGGGAACAGGTTGAGTGCGCGCAGCGCCGTCACAGTCATCAGGAACCCTAAGTTTTTCTTGCTGCCCTTGACCCCCGCCAATTCAAAGTCGAATACGACCTTGCGAGCCGGGGTCTCCAGGGCAGCGAACTCCGGGAGGGTGAAGAGCCAATCCTCCGGCGTCAGCGCCTTGAGATAGCGGCCGGCCATTCGGCGGCCATCTTCGCTCACCAGCACAAGCGCATTGGGCCGGGTTACACCGGTAAAGAGGATCTCGCGCGGGCTGAAGATCAGCTCGCTGATGCTGTGGCCGGTTTGCACAGTGACAGGGTAGTCGTCCTGTTGCGCGGCCCACAGGCCGGAGAGGAGCGCCGCCTCTCCCACCATGCGCGCAGTGGAGCGCACCTTGCCGCCGGCAGAACCGGCGATCACCAGCCGGAATTCGCGATCCAGAGGAGAGGAGAATTGCGCCGGCAGCGGCTTTGGCCGCAGCGGCTTTTCTGTCCTCGCTTCTCCGCCTGCCTCCCGCAGCGCCCGTGCATATTCCGGTCGCGCCTCCTGATGAATCATTCCTGCGGGCATCCCCAACGCTGTACGCGTGGTCTCCAGCGATTTGCGCGAGAAGTCGTTATTGGGTGCGTAGTACGCAGTGCACAGCTCCCAGATGTCGAGCAGGGCAAATGACTCGCTGCGTATGGCGGCGGCGATGACGTCCGGCAGCTCGCGGTCGAACGCAGTGCCGCGCCAGACAAAGCCTGCGCCGTTGACGGCCGTGGTGGCGCACAGGTCCAGCGGGCGCTCCAGGTTGCCCGCGCGCGTCGTGGCCGTGATTCCCCCCGGTGGCGTGGTAACGCTGTGCTCGCCGCCTGTCATGCCGAAGTTGAAGTTGTTGAATACCAGCACGGTCAGGCCGATGTTGCGCCGTGCAGCGTTCAGGAGGTGCGCACCGCCGATGCCTGCGCCGCCATCGCCCATGATTACGATCACCTTTAGGTCGGGGTCGGCCAGCTTGATTCCGGTGGCGTAGGCAATGCTGCGTCCGTGCAGCCCGTGGAACGCGTGGGTGGCGAAGTACTGATCGCCCAGCCCCTGGCAGCCGATGTCGCTGACGATGACGACGCGCCTGGGATCGAGCTCCAAATGGGTAAGCGCGGCGTTCAACTGGTTCAGAATAAGCCCATGCCCGCAGCCGGGGCAGAAAGGGTACGTTTTTTCGTTACGATAGCTGTCGACCATCTCATCCTCTCAACAGCAGTCCTGCGTGGCCCGGCTACCGACCGGCCACAGCCTGCGGCTTATGCACTCTTGGTTAGCGCGGTCAGGAATTGCTCCGGCGTGATGAGCTCACCGTCTACGCGATTGATGCCGACGATTTCCGGCGCAGGCAGATGGGCGTGAGCGGCCCAGCCGTAAACGAGCCGTTCGACCTCGCGACGAAAATCACCCAGATTCAACTCGGCGACAACGACGCGTTCTATGATCGTCCGGTCACCGGCAGCGCACAGCGCGTCCAAGATGGCGGCAGCCGGCACGGGCCACAGGCTTTGGATCGTCAGCGCCGAGACCGCTTGCCCGGCCGCGCGCGCGGTGTTCACGGCTTCGGCCATGGCGCGCGCGGTGATCCCGTAGGCGATGAAAAGCGTGCGGGCTCCGGGCTGCAAGTCGGCCTGCGCCAACTCGATCTCGGCGTGGTGATCCTCAATTTTGCGCTGCAGATGTTCGTTGAGCCGGCCCACCACCGTCGGGTTCTTGGTCAGGAAGCCGTGCTCGTCGTGGCTGGAGCCGGTGAAGCGCGTGATAAGCGGTCCGCCGATCGGGCTGAACGGCGGCGGAGCGTCAATGGGGTCGAATCGGTAGGGCAGAAATGACTCTTCGGCGCGCAATCCCGGAGCGCCGGCCGGCAAGGCTTGGGCTTGAGCGCGAGCATGCACCTCTGGGTATTGGTATGCTTCGATTTCTACCGTGCTCAACGACTGGAATATCTCTTTGTCGGTGAGCAGGAAGACCGGGGTGCGGAAGCGTTCTGCGAAATCGAACGCGCGGCGAGTGAGGCTGTAGCACTCGGTCACGCTGCTTGGCGCCAGCGCAATGATGGGATAACCGCCCGAATTGCCCCAACGCGCGAACTGGACATCTCCCTGTCCGGGGGTGGTGGCGCCGCCGGTGGCCGGCCCCAGGCGTTGCGCGTCCACGATCACCAGCGGCACCTCGCCCATGATCGCCAGGCCGATGTTCTCGCTGTAGAGGCTGAGGCCAGGCCCTGAGGTCGCGGTGAGTGCGCGTGCGCCGGTCATGGCCGCGCCGATGCACATGCTGATAGAGGCAATCTCATCTTCAGCCTGGATCGCGATGCCGCCGACCTTGGGCAGCTCGCGGATCATGTGGATCAGCAGCGGGGTTGCAGGTGAAATGGGATAGCCGGCGAAGAAGTTGCAGCCGGCGTCTAGTGCGCCCCGGGCAATGGCCAGGGCGCCGTCAATGAATTCGCGCATGCCTGAAGCTCTCCGTTGAGAAACCGGGTCCGAACCGCAATGAGCATACACCCGCCCTGGCGCCATGACTATGACTTTGCGCAGCTTTGGCGCGGGGCGCGAAAAAGGGGCGTACGCATGTGCAACGCCCCTCGGGATGGACACAGGGATAGGTGCGCCGGAGACGCCGGAATGCGCCTCAGTTGTTGACCCAGCGGGCCAGCCGTTGCAGCGGAGAAGCTTTGGCTTCCGGCGGCAGGTCGGTGTCGGCGTAGCGATCCAATTGAGGGAGCATGGTCCAGGCCAGCAAGGCAAGGATGGCGATCAACAGCGGAATGTCCATTGGCTTTCTCCTGATGGAAGATAACTACGCTACACAGACGATAGGACCGCTGAGATAGTTCCCGTTTCTGGAGCGACAATAGCGGTTTCTTATAATGACGTCTGACAATGCTTATCGTCGCGCTGAGCAATGAAATGTCGATGAAATTCGTCTGACCTTAAGGTGACAGTTCTTTCACCATTTCTCTTCGATTTGTTCAGGGCAGGCGCCGGCCGATGACTGCCAGGCAGATGAGCATACAGCCCAGCGGCAAGAACGCTGTCGCTATGCTGCCGGCAATGCCGATGCGCGGCATGAGCGCACCGGCGGCCCAGGGCAGCACCATTGCGCCCACCGACCCGGACGCAACTACCAGGCTGCTGACCGCGCCTGCCTGCCCTGGCGCTGACTCACTGCTCAGCGCCAGGGCCGTTGGAAAGATCGGCCCGAAGCAGAAGCCCACCAGCGCCACACCCACCCAGAACAGCGGCCCCCAGATTTGGCCGAGCAAGATCAATGCCAGACCGGCAGCGCCGCCCAGAACGCAGTAGCGGAGCAGCCGCAGATCGCTGATTCGCCGCAATACACGCACCGCTGTGAGCCGGCCCAGCAGGACCGTCAGCCACAGCAACGAAGCGGCGAGACTTGCTCCGATGGCCTCTTGTGCGATGGCGATGCGTGCATAGGTGGAGACCCAGCCGCCCAATGTGACTTCGGTGCCCGTGTATAGCGCTGCGAGGGCGAAGATCAGGAGCAAAGGCGCCAGCCATGCCAGCGATCGATGCGCCGGACCAGCTTCGCGTTGAGGCTGCGGCGGCCGGCTGAGCGTCCACAGCGCGGCCAAGGCCAACATCAATGCGGCGGCCAGCCGGTAGACAATGCGGTAGTCGCCGCCGAGGCGCAGCACCAGACTGAGCAGCAGCGGTCCGGCAAACGCGCCCAGCCCGGCGGCAATGTGCAAGGCGTTCAGCGCCTGGCCGGCCCGACCCCGGTAGAGGTCGGCCACGATGGCATTCGGGCCGGTGCCTACCGCGCTCATCGCCAGGCCTGTCAACGCCACTGCCAGCCCGGCAGACAGGAACGTGGTGCTGCCGGCCAGCAGCCAGAAACCCAGCGCCATCAACAGTGCGCCTGCGATGAGCACCAGGCGCCGGATCGGACGGTCGTTAAGCCGCGCGACTACCAGGGTTGCCAGCACCGAGCCGGCCGCGAAGAGCGTGAAAAACGAGCCGGCCTGCGAAAGTGAGATGCTGATGCGTTCGGCCAGGGCCGGCAGGCTGGGACCCAACAACGAGATGGTCACCCCCACCATGAACAAACTTGCATAGCAGGCTATGATGGCGAGGTGTTGGCGAAAAGCGGAAGTGTGGCGGTTGTTCAAATTCATGATGCCCTGATTTGAGAATAGGACGCAGATTTACCTGATTTACCTGATTACTGCTGACGCGGATTCACCTGATGCTCAACTGTTGACCGGAAGTATACCATAGCGGATTGTGCTATACTGTTGCTGTTATCTGAGTTATCCCTGTCATTCTGAACGCAGTGAAGAATCGCGTCTCGTGTCAGGCGAGTTTTTCGAGGGGGCCACGATGTTTGTGATCGTCAATGGGATCCGCATGGCATACGCCCTGCGAGGCAAGGGACACGAAACAGCGCTGCTGCTGATTCATGGCTTTCCGTTGGACCATCGATTGTGGGCTGCGCAACTCCGCGGGCTGGGGGCCGACTTGTGTGTGTTGGCGCCCGACCTGCGCGGACATGGCAAGTCAGAGCTGACCCCTGGGCCGCTTACGATGTCGCAGCATGCTGACGATCTCGCGGGGCTGCTTGATGAGTTTGGCATCAGGCGTGCGATCGTGGCCGGGCTGAGCATGGGGGGGTATGTTGCGTTTGCATTCTGGCGCCGGCATCCGGAGCGCGTTCAAGCATTGGCCCTGCTCGATACGCGGGCCGAGCCCGACAACCCGGCGGCGCGGGCCAGCCGGGATGCAACCGCGGCCAGGGTGCAGCAGATGGGCGCGGACAGCATCGCAGACGAAATGTTGCCGAAGCTGCTGGCGCCTGCAAGCCTGGCGAATCCCCGGCTTGCAGGGGCCGCGCGCACGATGATGGCCAGCCAACCTGTGGCCGGCATCGTCGGTGCATTGGCCGGGCTGCGGGATCGGGAGGACAGCCGGCCTACCCTGCCGACCATCACCGTGCCGACGCTGGTCCTGACCGGTGAGGCCGACATGCTCACGCCGCCGGCTGACGCCGCAGCCATGGCCGCAGCCATTCCGGCGGCGCGGCTGGTGACGATCTCCGGCGCAGGTCATTTCAGCCCATTGGAGAACCCGCGCGCGGTGAACGCGGCGCTGCGCAACTTTGTACGCGCAGTTTCCGGGTCAGGGTGAAGCGATCTTGCCCATAAAGGACGCAGAGGATGCAGATCGGTGGGGCGTCTATCCGGGTTGCCTATCAGGTTCGTGCCGCAAAGTGGATCACCAACTGATTCGCATCATCGTAGCTGTACGCGGCGAAGAAGGGCGGGTCGGTCGGGCTCATTGAGAGCACCTTGGGCAGCAGGACCGGCAGATCCTCGGCCATCTTCTCTGTTGGTAACGCGTTGGCCGGCCACCATTCCAGCGTGCCGTCGGGGCAGGGGCCGGTTTCCCGGGTGTCAGCCGCGGCGGTGAAAACAAAGAAGAGGATGCCGACCGCAGGGTCGCCGGCGTCAGCATGCACCACGCCGCGCAATTGCAGCGTATGCACGTCCAGCCCGGTTTCCTCCTGCACCTCGCGCAGCGCGGCCGCGTAGATGTCCTCGCCGGGTTCTACGTGGCCACCCACACCGTTGTAGCGGCCGGCCCAGATGCGCTTGTGCGGTCCGCCAAGCAATAACAACACGTCGGCGCCGTGCGTCACGAAGCACAGCGTGCGGGGAATGACCTGGTAGCGGAGCCGGCTTTGCGCTACCCCTTGATCCTCTCTTGGCATCGTTCACCTCTCCGGTATGCGGTCTGTGCTCTGCACAGTGGTGGGCAAGGGCCTACGCCTCAGCGCGACCAGACGAAACGCCACAGGCGGTCTCGCGCTTCGGCATTGCCCCGCACGCCGATGCGCGGCGTGCTGCTGATCCGTGCCTCGGGTACCGGCGCCATGGCTGCGATATAAAGCTCGTCACTGGTCGTGAGATCGATGCCGTTCAACGCCACAGTGATGCCAAACGCCTGGCACAGTTTGCCTGGCCCATCGGCCAGGCGCGCGTCGGGCATGCCCGGCCGATGTTGGCGCAATACGGCGATGCCTTCATCCGGCGCCAGCCCGCGGATCAGGACTGCTCCCGGGACGCCAGCACCCTCGGTCACCGCATTCAGGCAGTAGTACATGCCGTAAACGAAGTATACATAAGCGCGACCCGGCGGGCCGTACATGATGGCGCTGCGCGGGGTGCGCCGGTAAGCATGGGAAGCCTCGTCATCCGGCCCGCCGTAGGCCTCTGTCTCGCAGATGTGGCCGCTCAACCGGCGGCCGTCGCGCAATACGCGCACCAGGCGCTGTCCCAGCAGGCCGCGCGCGACCGCGACCGTGGGCTGTTCGTAGAAGGAACGCGCGAGCCGGTTGTCAGGCATACCCGCGCCGTTCAGGCAATCTGCCGCACCACTGCGACGACTTTGCCCTGAATCACTAGCTGATCGGCCGGCACAGGGATGGGCTTGAAGGCTGGGTTGGCCGGCTGGAGGCGGACCGTCGCCCCTTCGGGATAGTAGTACTTCAGGGTTGTCTCCTCTTTGTCTTTGATCCAGGCGACGATCATGTCCCCGCGTTGGGCGGTGTCCTGGTGCTTGATGATCACCCAGTCACCATCATAAACCAGCGCATCGATCATGGAAACCCCCTTGACCTGCAGGGCGTAGATGGGCTGGCCTGCGGGAACCAGGTCGGCGGTCAGCGCGAGGGTTTCGCCCGCGAAAGGATTATCCTGCTCGCCGTAGGCAGCAATCGGTTCGCCGGCGGAAATCACGCCTAGTTTGCGCACTGATACCACTTGGGCTGAGCCTGAATCGCCGCGCTCGGGCAGCAGGGAAGGGCCATCCTTTAAGCGCAGGCCGCGCGAGACCTCGCCGCTGCGCTCGATGTGTCCCTTTTCCTGCAGCCGTTCCAGGTTGTACTTCACAACTGATGTCGAGGGGATGCCCACGGCCTTACCAATCTCGCGAATTGTGGGCGGATAGTTGTGTTCTTGCAGGTAGCTGTAGATAAATTCCAGGATGCGTACCTGGCGGTCTGAAAGGGTCATCTTTAACCTCCGGTTTGAGCTATGCTGGGCCGAATTTTTGTTCGTATGTTTCTATTATAACGAACAATTGTTCGTTTGTCAAGTAGCATTTCGCAGTTTTTTCCAAATTGGTCCGCCAAAATAACCCAAATCGTGCGGCAGGAGGGCTTGTGACCCCCTTTCGCCTGTGGTAAAATGGCGGCAGGATCAATCAAAGAGGAAGTTAGCTTGGACGCTATTCGTTCGTTTGCTGAAAAGGTCGTAGCCAACGTCGAGCAGGTCATCATCGGCCAGCGGGAGGCCATCGAGCTGCTGTTGACCGCGCTGTTGTGCGAGGGACACGTGTTGATTGAGGACGTGCCGGGCACCGGCAAGACGATGCTGGCGCGCGCCCTGGCTGTATCTTTGGGGATCAGTTTCAAGCGCCTGCAGTGCACGCCCGACTTGCTGCCTAACGATGTGACCGGCGTCTCGGTTTATAATCAGCAGAGCGCACGTTTCGAGTTTATGCCGGGCCCGGCCTTCGCGAATGTCTTGCTGGCTGACGAGCTCAACCGGGCGACGCCACGCACCCAGTCGGCGTTGTTGGAGTGCATGGGGGAGAGGCAGGTCACTGTCGATGGCGTGACGCGGCCGTTGGAGCGGCCCTTTGTCGTGCTGGCGACCCAGAACCCGGTGGAATACGAGGGCACCTTCCCGCTGCCAGAGGCGCAGCTTGACCGTTTTCTGATCAAGTTGCGCTTGGGCTATCTCGACCCGGCCGCGGAAAGCCAGATGTTGGTCAATCTCCGCCGGCAACATCCCATCGAGATGATTTCCCCGGTGGTGGACGGCACAGAGACGCTGGCGCTGGCTCGACAAGTATGGGAGGTGCACGTGGACGAGACGGTGCGAGAATACATCGTGCGGCTGGTGAATGCTACCCGGGGGCACCCCGATCTGCTGCTGGGCGCCAGCCCGCGCGGCAGCCTGGCGTTGTACAAGACTTGCCAGGCGTGGTCAGCGCTTCACGGCCGTGATTATGTGCTGCCCGACGATGTGAAGCGGTTGGCGCCGTTGACCCTGGCACATCGCTGCCTGGTGCACCCGGAAAGTGCATTGCGTGGACGCACGGCTACGGCGATCCTGGCTGAGCTGTTGAACCAGGTGCCGCTGGACCTCGGCAAGGCGGTGTAACCATGTTATACCTTGTTGCTACTCCTATCGGCAACCTGGGTGACGTCACGCTGCGGGCGCTGGAGGTGTTGCGTTCCGTTGATGTCATCGCCAGCGAGGATACCCGCCGGACCGGCATTTTGCTGAAGCATTATGACATCAGTAAGCCACAGATGGCTTACCATGAACATAATGAGGAGCGGGCGTGTGCGCGCATCATGGGGTTGCTGGCGGAGGGGAAGTCGGTGGCTGTGGTGACTGAGGCCGGCACGCCCGGCATCTCCGATCCCGGCTATTCCATCGTGCAGCGCGCCCTGGCGGCAGATGAGCCGGTGACGATGATCCCAGGACCGGCCGCGTTGGTGATGGCTGTGGTGCTGTCAGGCCTGGCGGTGCACAGCTTTACCTATCGCGGGTTCCCGCCCCACAAGCCAGGGCCACGGCGTCGCTTTCTGGAGGTCGACAGCACTTCGCCCCATACGCTGGTCTTCTATGAGAGTCCCTACCGGCTGGCTGCCTTCCTGGCCGATGCGCTGGCGGTCTACGGCGATCGCCGCGCGGCGCTGGCGCACGAGCTGACTAAGCTCTACGAGTCGGTCCAGCGGGGCACGTTGTCCGAACTCCTGGAGGCGGTCCTTCAGTCGCCGCCTAAGGGCGAGTATGTCGTGGTGATCGCCGGCGCCGTTTGAGCTGGGCCGAGGGATCTATGCCTGACCTCCCGCTGGTGCTTCTTCTTCTGCTGGCAGCGGCGCTGCTGCTGCGGCTAGACGTCGTGTTCTACATCGTCTACGTCCTTGCCGGCACTTATGCCCTGGCGCGCTGGTGGACCGGCAACAGCCTGCGGTGCTTAGAGGTGCAGCGGCGCTACACTGACCACATTTTTACCGGCGAAAAGACCCGTATCGAGATCGAGATCGCCAATCGGAGCCGGTGGCCAGTGCCCTGGTTGCGCTACGAGGAGGCGCCCCCGCTGCGCCTGGGGGTGGACGAACCGCTGCGCCAGGCTGTGAGCCTGCGGGCCAAAGAGCGGGTGCGTTTCTGTTATGAGTTGGTTGGGCAACAGCGCGGCTATTATCTGGTGGGGCCGGGGGTGCTGCGGACCGGCGACCTGTTTGGGTTTGCTGAGGCAGAAGGCGTTGCCGATGCGCCCAGTTATCTGGTCGTTTATCCTCGGGTGCTGCCGTTAGCGCACGTCGAACTCACCTCGCGTTCTCCTCACGGCACGATCGCCAGCCGGCAACAGCTTTTTGCCGACCCAACGCGCGTTGCCGGGGTTCGGCCTTATCGATCAGGCGATCCCCGGCGC
The DNA here is from genome assembly GCA_964513075.1 of uncultured Anaerolineales bacterium. Taxonomy (GTDB): domain Bacteria; phylum Chloroflexota; class Anaerolineae; order CG2-30-64-16; family CG2-30-64-16; genus DAOUBP01. Next base: position 6,965 of record CAZELR010000065.1, on the reverse strand, counting down.
AGTATCGATTGGAAGAGCAGCGCGCGATCCAACGGGTTACAGGTCAAGCAATACGAACCGGCCGTATCTTTGGCTACGGTCATTTTTGTAGATCTCAATGCGGAGACCTATGAGCGGCAGCGGCGTATGGCTGCCAGTGAGTGGGGCATCGTGGTGGCCGCTTCTTTGGCGAGCTACCTGGTGACACAGCGGCAGGCGGTGGGGCTGGGCAGTAACGGCGCGGATCCCTTGACCGGGGGCAGGTGTTGGAGCATTCCGCCGCGACCGGGGCGCGTCCATCTGATGAAGGTGCTGGAACATCTCGCCCGCGTTGACCTGGCAGAAACGACGCCTCTCGCCGAGTGGCTGCCCGTTGCAACGGCTGAGCTGACCTGGGGCACCACGGTCATCGTTGTGACACCGTCCGGGGATGAAGCGATGTGTGCGGCGTTGTATCGGCTGCGGCGGGCGGGTCTGAACCCGGTGCTGGTGGTGGTCGAGCCCTATGCTAACTTCGGAGTGGTGCGGGAGCGTGCCCGACGTTTGGGCGTGTTGGCCTATCACGTCAGCAGTGAGGGGGACATGCGGCGTTGGCAGACGGGGCGGCCAGTGTACGCAGTGTAATTTCGAACCCGTTGAAAGTCGAAAGAGGGATCAGCTTGTTCCAGCATGGCGATTCTCCTCCGGCAGGGCACAGCGTGGGAGGCCTGGCGGACTTTCAGGATCGCACCTGGCGGACGGGAGTGTTCCGAGGTGCGGCCATTGCAGTGTTGGCTGCCAGCCTGACGGCGGCGCCGATAGCGATCTTGCGCGCGGCGGCCGCCTGGCAACTGGATTATCTTCTGTGGCTGGCGTTCCTGGTTGCACTGATGGGCATCGTGAGCACCGGTCGCCTGGGACGGCCAGATTGGCGCAATCGTCGCGGGTTGGCCTACCGTTGCGGTGAGATCGTGTTGGTTTTACTGGCTGCGCGCCTGGCTGTGTGGGCATTTACGATTGGATGGCCCGATCTTGCTGCGCTGGGGGTGTTGCTGCGGCATCCGCTTGCCTTTTTCGACGCACAAACTACCATCGTGGCCGGCCTGCTGCTGGCGGTCTGGGTGTTGGCCATCAGCATCACGGCCGATTTCGCGGCCCTGGCTATCCAGCCGGACGAAGTGGCGGCGCGCGAGATGCACGTGTTGGGAGGCAGCCTCAGCGAGCTGCGGCTTGCCCGGCCGATGGCGCGCGGGGACATCGTTGCGCGGTTCACCGGGCGTTGGGCGTGGGGCGGTCTGCCGGTGGTCATCTGCACCGGCTTATCGCAGCTTGGCATGAGTCAGGATCAGCAGGGGATCTTGCGCTTCGGCTTTGCGGGCATGGGCTTGGGGCGGGACGTGTTGGCCGGGTTGCTGTGCTACTTTTTGGCGGGGTTGCTGCTGCTGAGCGATGCGCGATTGGCGTCGTTACGTGGGGGGTGGTACAACGAGCGCGTTGCGATCGCCCCATCCCTGTTGCGGCGCTGGCATGGGCGTGGCCTGTGGGTGCTGGTGGCTGTGGCGGGGATCGCTCTGTTACTGCCGCTGGGTCCCGTGGAACCGCTGGCCGGTGCACTGGAATGGTTGATCGCGCTGTTCGTGCGCATCGGTCTCTTCCTTGGGGGACTGTTGGCGTTCGTGGCATCGGCGCTCTTGTACCCGCTGCGCTGGCTGTTTCTTAGTGGCGCGGAGTCGCCTCCGCCGGCGATCGCGCCGTTGGCACTGCCAACTCGGGCCGAGCCCTCAGCGCAGCTGCTGCCCGATTGGCTGCCGGGCGCACTGACGTGGGCGGGTGTAGGACTGGTGGCCGGTTACTTGCTGTTCAATTTCCTGCGCGGCCAAGGCCTTTTGCGGGGGGTGTGGGGCGGCAAGCTGGCGATCTTGCGCTTCTGGTGGCGGGCACGACGCGGGCGGGCTGGGGCTGCACTGCGGGCCAGGGTGTCGGTGCTGCGGGCACGCCTGCAACGGGGGCGCGATGCGGCGCCGGACGTGGGACGCGCCGTTCCTGTGCGGTTCGGAGTCCTGCCGCCGCGCGCAAAGGTGCGGTATTTCTATCTGCGCATGGCTCAACGCGCGGCCGCGGTGGGCTATGGCCGGCAGGCGCACATCACACCCGCCGAATATGCGCGCGATCTGGAGGCCGCGTGGCCTGAAGCGGAGGAGGATGTGCAGGGCCTGACGGCGGCGTTTCTCGATGCTCGATATGCGGCACACGAGATCGGGCCCGACCGGGCGCGCAGCGCACAAGCAGTTTGGCGGCGGCTGATGCGAGCGCTGCGCGGGCCAGCACATGGCACCGGGGCGTGAGCAGCGTTGCGATGGCGCGGCTCCGGGCGTGATTGCTGGACCCGCGTCAACTGGCCGCTGCCTTGAGGTTTGTTTTTTGACAACTGTTCTACGTTACGGTATACTCCTGTTTGCCCAAAAGCAGCACGCGTTTCCCTGACAGGAGCGTCTATGGCCTGAACCGAAGGGGTGCACGAGGAGAGATCTGGGGCGTATGTGCCCCGTTGAGCCTCTGCCGTAGGAGCAGTTTTCCTGGAAGCTCAGCCTGTTGTCGTTGTGGGCCTCACCGTCAGGTGAGGTTTCGTGTTGTTAAGAAGGAAGTGGGCAAACAAAACGGGGAGGGAGGTGAGGTTAGATGGCAACCGTTATGTTGCGGGCAGGAGAGTCCCAAGAGTCGCTGCTGAAGCGCTTCCGCAAGGAAGTGATGAAGGAGCGCATCCTGCCGACCGTGCGCAAGAAGCGCTGGTTCACGCCGCCGAGCGAGCTGCGCCGGCTGAAGAAGCAGAAGGCGATCCGCAAAGCGCGTCAGGCTCAGCGACGCCGCGAGGGCCGCGAGAGCATGCGCTAGGCGCAGGTGCAACGCGAACCCGTCTATCCTAACCGTAAGACTTAATGGAATTCAGAGACCCGGCTTCTACAAGAGGCCGGGTCTCAGCACCTATTTCATGGTCATTTTTCGAAAGGTTATATCATAAAGGTAAGTATGCATGGCTAAGCAGGAAGAGAAGCTGACCCTGGATGGCAAGGTTGTAGAGGCGTTGCCCAACACGACCTTTCGGGTGCGGCTCGAGAATGGTCCCGAGGTGCTGGCGTACCTGTCGGGCAAGATGCGCAAGTACTATATCCGCGTCCTGCTTGGCGATCGGGTCCGGGTCGAGCTGTCTCCGTACGATTTGACCAAGGGGCGGATCACCTATCGTCATCGCAACCCAAGCGGCGCGTGAGGGGACGATCGCGTTTGTGCGGGCGGATTGGTGGCCGCGCCTGAGCTTCGTGCGGTAATTTCCCCTGTTTGCAATTTGGTTGCGCAGGGGGTTGACAGGGCATGTTATAATAATGTCGCAGCAGCGCAAGCCGTAATGGGCGGTGGGTAGCCACCGCCCATTGTTAATGTTTGAGGTGTCGCCTGCTGGCACCATTGTTTCACGTGAAACAATGGAAGACGGGACGGCGGAGCGCATCTTGGATCGAAGTCAAGCGATCTGTGACTATGAAGGCACCAGCTATTACGCCAGGTTCTGGGAAGGTAAGGGCCGGGAATACGAAGATCTGGCCGAGCGCATTGCCATGCGCAAGCTGCTGCCAGCACGTGGACACCGGCTCCTGGAGATTGGGGCGGGATTTGGCCGGCTGGCAGACCTGTATGAGGGGTACGACCAGGTTATCCTCCTGGATTATGCTATTTCAGGATTACGTGAGGCGCAGGAGCGGTTGGGGAAAGCCGGCCGTTATCTGTACGTAGCTGCGGATCTTTACAAACTACCTCTGGCGCCGGGTTGCTGCGATACAGCCGTGACTGTCCGCGTGCTGCACCACGTTGCAGACGTGCCGGCTGCTCTGCGGCAAATAGCCGGCGTGATGAGGCCTGGTGGGACTTACCTGCTCGAATACGCCAACAAGCGGAACCTCAAGGCGATTGCTCGTTACCTTTTGAGGCGCCAGCAGTGGTCGCCATTTGCCTTCGAACCCTATGAATTCGTCCACTTGAATTTCGACTTTCATCCGGACTGGATAGCCCAGGAATTACTGCGCGCCGGCTTTTCTGTGGAGGCTGGCCTGGCAGCATCTCATTTTCGCGTGCCGATCCTTAAGCGCCTCGTCCCGCCGCGAGCATTGGCAACCGCCGACGGACTTATCCAGGGCGTGGGCGCAGCCTGGAAGCTTACACCCAGCGTTTTCTTGCGCACGTGTATTGCGGGGCAGGGCGCCGCATCTGAGAGCAGCCTGTTCCGCTGTCCGACCTGCAACGGCTTGACACTGGGAGAGGCGCCGGAGGCACTTACGTGCGCAAGCTGTGGTGCTGTATGGGGCATTCTTGACGGGATCTATGACTTTAAGACGCCGATTAAGCCGGGCCGCATTGAAAACGGTAGTTAAGATTGCATTAAGTGCTAGCGAGAATCGTAGAATACGTCAGGGGTTTGGAACTGACTTTGCACTATACGCCATCGAACGGTCCCTAAGGAGTGTGCCATGAGCGCACTATTGGATGACGACAACGAATTGCTGCCCGAAGACGAGGCGCAGAACCACACCCCGCAGCGCTCGGTAGAAGCGACCGAGCAATTGGTGATCTTGGGGCGCGATCAGGGGTTTGTAACCTATGATGATGTCCTCAATGCTTTTCCTGAGGCTGAAGCGAGCATGGAGCAGCTTGAAGACCTGTTTGCAAGTCTTTTCGAACACGGCATCGAGGTGAGCGCGTTCCGTGAAGAAGAGGGCGGAGCAACGGCCGACGATGAGGGTGGGGCCGCGATCGATATTGATTTGACCCTGATCGACATCGATGACTCTATCAGCCTCTATTTGAAGGAAATCGGCCGTGTACCCTTGTTGACGGCTGAGGAAGAGGTGTCGCTGGCCAAGCGGATGGAGCGCGGTCGCGAGGCGCGGCAGCGATTGACATTGGGCGTCGAGGACCTGGACGAGCGCGATCGGCTGTTATTGGCGGTGAAAGACGGTCAGGCTGCGCAAGAGCATCTGATCAAGGCCAACTCTCGCCTGGTGGTCAGTGTGGCCAAGAAGTATGTCGGCCGCGGCGTGCCGTTCCTCGACCTGATCCAGGAGGGCAATATCGGGCTGATACGTGCCGTTAAGAAGTTCGATTACCGCCGAGGCTACAAGTTCAGCACCTATGCGACGTGGTGGATTCGCCAGGCGGTGACCCGAGCCATCGCGGACCAGGGCCGCACCATCCGCGTGCCTGTCCATATGTACGAGCAAATCAACCGCTTGACCCGCACCAGCCGCCAATTGGTGCAGGAGTTGGGCCGCGATCCCACCAATGAGGAAATCGCGGAGCGGCTCGGTGTGCCGCCGCGCAAGGTGGAGCAGATCATCCGGGTCTCGCAGCGGCCCCTTTCGCTGGAGATGCCGGTGGGCGAAGAAGAAGACAGTTACCTCGGCGACTTCATCGAGGATGAGGAGGCGGAGAGCCCCACCGATTCCGCTTCGCAGACCATGCTGCGCCAGGTGATCGATGAAATCTTCGAGTCGTTGACCCCGCGTGAGGTGCGCATTTTGCAGTTGCGCTTTGGCCTGGTGGACGGTTACTCTTATACGCTGGAAGAGGTTGGCAAGAAGTTCGGCGTGACCCGAGAGCGCATCCGCCAGATCGAAGCCCAGGCTTTAGGCCGCTTGCGTCACCCCAGCCGGAGCCGCAAGCTGCGCGACTATCTGAGCTGAGCCAGACTTTGTGTTTGGCGCCATGAATTCGCCGCCCGAGAGCGGCGAATTTGCTTTAAGAAGGCCGCTTTTTATGAGTCAGGGCGCTTTCATGTTGCAGTTCACGGAGCAATCGGCAACCGTGTGTGCGTACAACTGACGTGACACCGTCATTGCGAGCGGAATCCGGCCCGCTTTTCGCCGGATGGAGCGAAGCAATCCCCGGCTCGGAGAGGGATTGCTTCGTCGGGCTGCGGCCCTCCTCGCAATGACTGCTGCACGATGATGTCTCCGCCTGCACAATGACTTCGCCCTGTTTATGAGTTGACAGACCTCGCGCCGCTCGCCTATAATATAAAGGCTCCTCTATTTACATTTTCATCCACCCGGCCCGTTGTGCGCGCAATTCAAGGAGAGATGGCTATGCCTTCTTTTCGTTCCCCTTGGTTTCGACCCCTGGCCCTGGCGCTTGTTTTTCTGTTAACCCTCACGTTACTACCTGTTTTTGGCAGCAGCCAGACTGTGGATCACATGCTGATCAGCGAAGTGATGTATGATCCGGTCGGCGAGGAATCAGCCGGCGAGTGGGTCGAGGTCTTTAATCCCACGGGCGTGGGCGTTGATTTGGCCGGGTGGAAGCTGGTGGACGGCGCCAGCCAGGACACGATCCCGAATTTCGTGCTGGGACCTGGCGCATATCTGGTTATTGCCGCGGATGAGGACGTCTTTCGCAGCGTCTATCCCGATTTCACGGGCAACCTGGTAGCTTTAGGGGCGGCGATCGGCAACGGACTTGGCAATGCAAGCGATCGGGTGCTGCTGCGTGATGCATCCGGCCAATTAGTCGATGCCATGAGCTACGGCGAGGACATCACCGCGTTCGACCCGGCGTGTCCTGATGTGCCCGAAGGCCAGTCGTTGGCAAGGACGCCTTCTGACCAGGACACCGATACTGCGGCCGATTGGTCTGCACAGGAGGTCCCCAGCCCTGGCACGTCGGGGCAGCAGCCGCCGGCGACCTCCACGCCGACGCCCACGCCCTCGCGCACCCCGACGCCCACGCCCACGCGCACTTGGACGCCCGTCAACACCCGCACCTTGACTCCGACCCCCACCGAACTCCCGCCGGCCACCGCCACGCCGACCGCAACGCCAACCGTCGGGCCCACTACAACGGGCACGCCGACCGCAACGCCGACCGTTGAGCCCACTACAACAGGCACGCCGACCGCAACGCCAACCGCCGGGCCCACTACAACGGGCACGCCGACCGCAACGCCGACCGCCGGGCCCATCACA
>CAZELR010000064.1:0-23513 GCA_964513075.1 uncultured Anaerolineales bacterium | reverse complement strand
TCAGGACTCATGCGACCAGTATACCATACCCCGATGGAACGGTGAACAGTTACGAATTCGAACTGCTGTTGTGAGTTTTGCTACTTGCTTCCTTGTGAGCTTTGCGTTACAATCGCAGCGATTGCATAAGGGCCGGCGGAGTTGCCGGCTCTCCGGAAGCCATTTTGCGCAAGCGGAGACGCGTTCATGACCATTGACGTAAACTTGTCCCCGATCGGTCCTCCTCAGGTGGCAACGATGCCAGCGGCGGCCGATCTCCGCGATCCTTCCCTCTATTTCAATCGTGAGTTGAGCTGGCTTGAGTTCAACCGCCGCGTGCTGGAAGAAGCGTGGGACACGCGTCACCCGCTGCTGGAGCGTGCCAAGTTCCTGGCCATCTTTAGCACCAACCTGGATGAGTTCTTTATGATCCGGGTCTCCGGTCTGAAAGACCAGATTGCGGCCGGTGTCACCGCAGTCCCAGCCGATGGGATGTCGCCCAGCGGGCAGTTGGCCGAGATCCGGAAGCGCGTGCTGCCGATGTTGAAGGAGCAGCGGCGCTGCTTCTATGACGAGATTGTGCCGGCCCTGGCCGCTAACAACATTCATATCCAGCATTACTACCAGCTCAGCGACGAGGATCATGACTGCCTGCGCAGTTACTTCCTCAATGACGTCCTGCCCGTAGTGACGCCGCTGGCGCACGACCCCGGCCGGCCGTTTCCGCACATTTCGAACCTCAGTCTGAACTTGGGGGTGTTGCTGCGCGGCCCTAACGGGGAAGAGCACTTTGCGCGCATCAAGGTGCCCACCTCGTTGCCGCGGCTGGTGCTGCTTCCTTGCCAACCTGGCGCGAAGCCGCAGGAGACCGTGTATCGCTACGTGTGGCTGGAGGAAGTGATCGTCGGTAACCTGGGCGTATTGTTCCCAGGCTACTCCATCATTGAAGCCTACGGGTTCCAGGTGATCCGCGACGCGGACATGGAAATCCAGGAGGACGAGGCGCCGGATTTGTTGGAGACGATCGAGCAAAGCTTGCGTCAGCGCCAGTTCGGGCCGGTGGTGCGGCTGGTGCTGGACGAGGCGATGCCTGACAACCTGGTGAAGCTGCTGATGGATGAGCTGGAGGTCGATGCGGAAGATGTTTATCTACTGCAGCCGCCGCTGGCCATGGGCAACCTGTGGGCGCTGATGAGCATCAACCGCCCTGATCTCAAGGATCCGCCGGTCGTGCCTGCTGTTCCTGCCGTACTCCGGGACCTCAAGACCTCCGACGAGATCTTTGCTGCCATCCGGAAGCAGGATATCCTGCTGCACCATCCCTATGATTCGTTCAAGCCGGTGCTGGATTTCATCAATGCCGCTGCAGTCGATCGCGATGTGTTAGCCATTAAGCAGACGCTCTACCGTGTCGGCCGCAATTCGCCGGTGGTGCGCTCGCTGTTGGAGGCGGAGCGCAACGGCAAACAGGTAGCCGTGCTGGTGGAGTTGAAGGCGCGCTTTGATGAGGAGAGCAACATCGGTTGGGCCCGCGCGTTGGAAGCCGAGGGGGTTCATGTGGTCTACGGCCTGGTAGGGCTGAAGACGCACAGCAAAATTACCCTGGTGGTCCGCCGCGAAGAGGGTGGGCTGCGTCGCTACCTGCACCTGGCTACCGGCAACTATAACGCGGTCACCGCCGGCATTTACACTGACCTGGGCCTGCTCACGTGCGATCCAGACATGGGCGCGGACGCCACTGAGATGTTCAACACCCTCACCGGCTACTCGACCCAGCAGTTCTACCGCAGCTTGCTGGTGGCGCCAGGCAGCATGCGCCCGCGCATGGAAGACCTGGTCGAACGCGAGATGGACCACGCCCTTAGTGGGCACCCCGGCCGGTTGATCTTCAAGATGAACTCACTGGTGGATGAGCGGCTGATCCGCAAGCTCTATCGGGCTTCGCAGGCCGGCGTGCAGATCGACCTGATCGTGCGCGGCATCTGCTGTCTGCGCCCCGGTGTGCCCGGCGTCAGCGAAAACATCCGGGTGAGCAGCATCGTGGGGCGCTTCTTGGAGCACAGCCGCATCTATTATTTTGGCAACGGCGGTGCACCTGAAGTGTACATGGGCAGCGCGGACCTGATGCCTCGCAACCTGGATCGTCGGGTCGAGATCATCTTCCCTGTTCAGGATCCTACCATCTTGGCTTACCTGCGCAACGCAGTGTTGGAGGTGGAGCTGCGCAACAACGTTCGCGCCCGCATCTTGCAGGCGGATGGCTCCTATATCCGTCGTCAACCGCAGCCCGGAGAACCGGTCGTGGACAGCCAGGCCTGGCTCCTGGCCAATCCTTGCGCCGCAGGGCGCGGGGCGCATTTTCGATAGCTGGTCATTCCCTGATTTTCTGTATCTACATCCATCAAGGAGGAGAACATGTCACGTCGAACCTGGTTTGTGTTGAGCGTGCTGGCCGCCGCGATCATGGTGATCTCGGCCTGTGCGCCCACGACTCCCCCGACTGCGGCGCCTGCCGCGGAGGTGAAGGCGCCTGAGGCCCCTGCCGCCGCGCCGGAAGCCGTCACCCTGACCTGGGCGTTCTGGGGCAGCCCCGAAGAAGCGGTCAGCCACAAGTTGGTCGCGGATGCGTTTATGAAGGAGCATCCAGAGATCAAGATTGAGACCTGGAACGAGCCCTGGGATAACTACTTCACCAAGATCCAGGCGCTGTGGGCCAGCGGCGACTCAAAGACGGTGCCCGACATCGCCTTCCTGTGGCCGACCCCTAAGTATGCGGCCGAAGGCGTGCTGGAAAACCTCGATCCCTACATCCAGAAGTCCGGCTATGACCTGAACGATTATTGGCCTGGCCTGCTGGAGTCTGCCAAGTACAAGGGCAGCGTCTATGGCCTGCCGCGCGACATCGAGTCGAACGTCCTCTACTACAACAAGGAGCTGTTCGACAAGGCGGGCGTGGCGTATCCAGACGAGACCTGGACCTGGGACAACTTGCTGGCCGCGGCCGAGAAGCTGACCATTAAGGATGCCAGCGGCAAGGTCACGCAGTACGCGTTGGCCATGGAAGGCGGTAAATACGCCAAGTGGGTCAACCAGAACGGTGGCGCGATCCTGGACGACTACGTCAATCCGTCCAAGTGTTTGCTGTCGACTCCTGAATCTATCGCGGCGATCAAGTTTTTCAGCGACATGATGAACAAAGGCTATGCAATGCGCGATGCCGACCTGAGCCAGGCCGGCGGTGACGCGGCGGTCTTCCAAAGCGGCCAGGCGGCCATGATCATCCAGAACACCAGCCGTGTGTCGAGCTTCAACACGGCCAAGATGAACTACGACGTGGCGGTCGTCCCAATCCCTGCGGGCGGCAAGCGTTGGAACGCTGCCGGCGGCGCAGCCTGGGTGATGAGCGCTGCGAGCGACAACAAGGACGCGGCCTGGACCTTCCTGCAATGGCTGCAGGGCAAGGACGGCGGCGAGAAGTTGTACACCGAGCGCGGCGAGATCTTCCCGGCGCTCCAGTCGGTGGCCAACTCGCCGGTGTTCATGACCGACCAGCCGCCGGCCAACAAGAAGGGCATCATCGATGAGGCGGCAGCCTCCGGTGTAGGCGGATTCGGCTACTTCCCCGACTGGGATGAGCTGGACAGCTCCGTCATCAGCCCGGCCCTGCAGAAGATCTGGGCCGGCGAATCGGATCCCACTCAGGCCCTGCCGGAGCTGTGCAAGCTGGCGGATCAGTTCCTGAAGGATAAGGGATTCCCGAAGTAGTGACACGGTGAGAGGGAGAGAGGGAGAGAGGGAGAGAGGGAGAGCCGCATCTCCCCCGCACCCCATCTCCCACTCTCCCACTCTCGACCTCCCTCCGGTTCTCAATAACGGCGAGCAATGACATCGCATCCAACAGCCAAGAGTGCGTCAAAGCGCAGCCCCTTCCGCTGGCGGCCCGACCAGCAGTGGGAGGGGTATCTGTTCCTGCTGCCCAGCTTGCTGGGGTTCCTGCTCTTCGTCTTCATAGCGGTCGGCGCTTCGCTAGGCATCAGCTTCCTGGATTGGGGGCTCACCGGGTCTAAGGGCTTCGCAGGCCTGGGCAATTACCGGGAGATGCTGCGCGACCCGGTGTTCTGGCGCGTGTTCGGCAACACGGCGTTTTATACCGTCACCATCGTGCCATTACAGCTTGCATTGGGGCTGATCATGGCAGTCGCGCTCAACCAGGCGGTCCGCGGCACCGAGGCGTTCCGGCTGATCTATTTCATGCCCGTCGTGACCACCATTGTGGCCGGTGCGATCGTCTTCCGTTTGCTGCTGAACCGGAATGGCCCGTTGGCCGATGCGTTCAGTGGGCTGGGCAGCCTGCTCGGCCTCCCGCTGAGCCTGCCGGACATGCTCGGCAGCACCCGGTATTCCAAGTGGTCGGTGATCCTGCTGACCCTGTGGAAGAATACGGGCTTCACCATGGTGGTCTACCTTGCCGCGCTGCAAGGGGTGCCTAAGGAGCTTTACGATGCGTCGCGCGTCGACGGAGCGACGAGCTGGCAGCGTTTCCGCAACGTCACCCTGCCGCTGATCAGCCCGACGACCTTTTTCCTGCTCATCCTGCAAACCATCGGCGCGTTCCAGCTTTTCACCGAGCCGTTCGTGATGACGACCGGCGGTCCTGCGCAGTCGTCGATGCCGGTAGTGCAGTACATCTATAACAACGCCTTCCGCTTCACCCGCATGGGCAAGGCGTCAGCCATTGCCTGGTTCCTGTTTATCTTCATCTTCGGCTTCACGCTGCTCCAGAACTTTGGGCAGAAGCGATGGGTGCATTATGAGACGGAGTAATGTGACTCACCATTCTGCTATCGGTCTGAGTCCGCTGGCTAAGGCGGCGCTCTATGCTGCCTTGCTTCTGGGCAGCCTGATCATGTTGGCGCCGTTTATCGTCATGTTCGTGGTCTCGCTGTGGCCCAACACCGCGTTTCTGGCGCGGCGCTTTCCGCTGGATCAGATCACGCTCGCGAATTACATCGAGACGTTTCGCGTCATCCCGTTCGGCCGTTATTTTGTCAACAGCGCGGTCGTGACCGTGACGGTGACGGTGGGCCAGATTCTGATATCGTCGCTGGCCGCGTTTGCCTTCGCCCGGCTGCGTTTTCGCGGCCGCGAAGGGATCTTCCTGCTCTACCTGGCGACGTTGATGATTCCTTCCCAGGTCACACTGATCCCCAATTTTCTTATCATCAGATCTCTGGGCTGGTATAACACTTATCAGGCGTTGATCCTGCCCGCGCTGTTCAGTGCGCTGAGCACCTTTCTGATGCGCCAGTATTACCGCGGCATCCCGATCGAGATGGACGAGGCCGCGCGGATGGATGGCGCATCCAGCTTGCGCATCTGGTGGCAGGTGATCGTGCCGCTGAGCCTGCCGGTGATGGCGGCGCTGGCAATCTTCACCTTTCAGGCCACGTGGAACGACTTTTTATGGCCGCTGGTCGTCACCAGCACCGAACAGATGCGCACGATCCCCATCGGCCTTTCGTACTTCATGGGTCAATACAGCACCGCATGGAATCTGTTGATGGCCGGCTCGGTCGTCGCGTTATTGCCGGTGTTAATCATCTATGTGGTGGCTCAGAAGCAGTTCGTGCAGGGGATTACGCTGACGGGCATGGGGGGACGGTGAGGCGGGGAGCGGGGGAGCGGGGGAGAAAGGGAGCGGGGGAGAAAGGGAGACGCGGAGACGAATGCCGACTGTGTTGAACTTTCTGTCACGCACGATCGCACCGCCGCACCACGCACCACGCAATACGCAATACGCAATACCCCCACCCAAAACAAAAGGCCCACACGCTATCACAGTGGGCCTTTTGCTTTCTTTTCGGGTGCGAAGCAGATTATTCCATCATGCGGCTGGTCAGGTAGGCGACGGCCTCGCCGACGGTGGTGATTTTTTGGGCATCCTCGTCGGAGATCGTGCCATCGAAGACTTTTTCGAAGTCCATGATCATTTCGACCAGATCCAGGGAGTCGGCCTTGAGGTCTTCGCGAAAGCGGGCTTCGGGGACAATCTGATCTTCGTCGACATTCAACCTATCCATGATGATTTCTTTGACTTTGTCAAAAATCGCGGCGTTCATTGGATGAATCTCCTTTGTGTGTATGACGGTTTGTGGGACGTCAGCCTCTTTTCAACGTATCCGGTGGCTTGCTTCGGCCACACCTGGTATTTTAGCAGTCTGTACAGCCTCTGTCAAAACCGGATTCCGGCATCTCCGAACGCCGGTGGGCTTTGACATCTGTTTATGGGCCTGGTAAGATGCTGCTGTCCGTCGGAGCGCCCTTGTCTTTTCAACACCTTGACTCGGCAAGAGTTGCGCCCTATTTCGGAGGTTTCATGGTGCACGACCGCCGCAAAGCAGATCACATCCGCATTAACCTCGAAGAAAATGTGCAGTTTCCCGCCCTCACCAACGGCTTTGAGCGTTACCGCCTGGTGCACCAGGCGCTGCCTGAGTTGGATCTGGACGAGATCGACACCGGCGTCCCGCTGCTTGGAAAACACCTGCGCCTGCCGCTGCTCATCTCATCGATGACAGGCGGCACGGAGGCGGCCGGGGTGATCAATCGCAATCTGGCCTCTGCCGCACAGGCGCGCGGGATCGCCATGGGGCTGGGATCGCAGCGTGCGGGCATCGAGGAGGGGCAGACAGCCGACACATTCCGGGTGCGAGAGGTGGCGCCGGATATCCTGCTCTTCGCCAATCTTGGCGCAGTGCAACTTAACTATGGCTACACGGTCGATCAATGCCGGCAGGCCATCGAGATGATCGAGGCCGATGCGCTGATTCTGCATTTGAACCCGCTGCAGGAGGCTTTGCAGGCCGACGGTGACTGGAACTGGAAGGGGCTGCTGGGCAGGATCGAGGCTGTTTGTCGCACGGTCGGCGTGCCGGTGGTGGTGAAAGAGGTCGGTTGGGGCATCAGCGAAGCGGGCGCGCGGCGGCTGGCGGCGGCCGGCGTGTCGGCCATCGACGTCGCCGGTTCAGGAGGGACCTCGTGGAGCGAGGTTGAGTACCACCGGGCGGTGGATGAGTCGTTGCGCCGGTTGGCCAGGAAGTTTGCAGATTGGGGCACTCCCACTGCGGAGTCACTGCTGGCAGCGCAACGTGGTGCGGCCGGCCTGCCGCTCATCGCCAGTGGCGGGATGCGTGACGGCATCGAGGGGGCCAAGGCACTGGCGCTGGGCGCGTCGGCAATTGGCATTGCCGGCCCATTCCTTAAGGCCGCCGCGGCCGGGCCCGAGGAAGTTTTGCGTGCCGTCGACCAGTTTGCCGCCGAGCTGCGCACGGCCATGTTTTGCGCAGGTGCAGGCAGCGTGGCCGCGCTGCGCGAACCGGGATGCATCGAAACTATTTTACGATGACCATGAACCTCACTCAGACGTTTGCCACCTATTTGTCGTGGGTCGAAGCCGAAATGCGCGCCGTGCTGAGCACGGCCGATCCAGCGGTCGCGGGGCACTACGACATCATGCAATATCACCTGGGTTGGCGCGATCCCGAGCTGCGGCCCACGGAGGCGCCGTCCGGGAAGCGCATCCGCCCTATGCTGTGTATGCTAGCCTGTGCGGCAGCGGGCGGCGATCCCCGCCACGCCGTGCCTGCGGCTGCCGGCTTGGAGCTGTTGCACAACTTTTCGTTGATTCACGACGATATCGAGGACAATAGCATGCTGCGGCGGCATCGGCCCGCTGCCTGGGTGCTCTTCGGAATGCCGATTGCTTGCAATGCCGGAGATGGTATGTTCAGCGCAGCGCACCTGGCGTTTTTTCGCCTGAGCCGCTGTGATGTGCCGACGGAGCGGATCATGGCTGCGCTGCAACGCTTCAGCGAGACGTGTCTCGCGCTGACCGAGGGGCAGTTCCTGGATATGTCATTCGAGGGGCGGCAGGACGTGACCCCGGATGACTACTACCGCATGATCGCAGGCAAGACCGGCGCGCTGCTGGCGGCCGCGCCGGAGATCGGTGCATTGCTGGCGGGCGTCTCCCCTGAGGTTGTAGCGATCTATCGCAGCTACGGCGCGGCATTGGGCCGGGCGTTTCAGCTCCAGGATGACCTCCTCGGCATTTGGGGCGACGAGACGGTTACCGGTAAATCCGCGGCCAGCGACATTCTCAGTAAGAAGAAGACGCTGCCGGTGCTGCTGGCCCTGGCGGACACACGGGTCGGTTCCAGGCTGCGCGTCGTGTACGCGCGACCGGCGCTGACCCCCGGCGACGTTCCGGCGGTGTTAGCGCTGCTGGATGAAGCCGGCGCTAAAGCAGCCACGCAGGCGGCGGTGCTGGCCGCCATCGCCGAGGCTCACGCGGCCCTGGCCGCGGTGCAGGTCTCGGCCGAACCCGAGGCGCACGCCCTGCTGGGCGAACTGCTGGATACGCTGGTCGAACGCAGTATGTAGCTTGATACGAGAACAGGACGCAGGCAATGGATGGCAAGCATGTCTGAAGCACAACCTCCTTCGTCACCGGCTGAAAAACGCTCTTTTTGGACAACCTTGCCCGGCATCATGACCGCGGTCGGCGGCATGATCGGCGCCATCGCGGCCTTGATCACGGCGCTGGCATCGACAGGCGTGTTTTCTCCCGCGCCCACGCCCACGCCCCTGCCGCCCACGCCCACGGTAACGGTTGTCATCGCAGCGACGGCCGCGCCAGCCATGCCGCCGTCCGACACGCCTGCGCCGGCTGCCACGTCTGCTCCTACCTCGACACCGGTAAGCGCGCCCATCATAGACGCGCCGCTCCTGGCCGACGATTTCGAGGATCCGGCGTCCGGGTGGTTGGTTCTGGTGACGGACCAGGACGAAAAGGGGTACGACCGCGGCGCCTATCGCATCGCCGTGTATGATACCGACCTTGCCTCGTGGGGGTATCCTGAGCCTGTGACTGATTTCGAGGATTTTGTGATTGAGGTCGATGCCCATCGTATCGACGGACCCGCAGACAATGAATACGGCATCATCACGCGTGTCCAGCCGGACGATGACTTTTATCTGTTCTCGATCAGCAGCACGGGGAACGTCTCGATCCAGAAGCACATTGCGGGCGAGTGGGAGTACCTGGTGGAGTGGACTGCCTCCCCGGCGGTGCGCCAGGGAGGCGAAATCAACCGGCTGCGAGTCACGTGTCAGGGTCCAAAGCTGCGGTTTTTCGTCAACGGCCAGCCGGTGGCGCAGGCCGACGATGACAGCTTTAAGTCAGGGAACATCGGCCTGCTGGCCAGCGCCGGCGATATCGGCGGCGTGGTGGTTGCGTTTGACAATCTGCGCGTGCGCGCATTCATCGCGCCATAGGTGCGCTGCGCCGGGTCAGCAGCACATCTCCCCAGGATTCTCGATGTGCCGAATTTCCGTGATCCGATTTTCCGCGCCCATGATGAGCACCGTGGGCGACCACTCTTCATCCAGCGGCTCGGCCATCAGCGCGTAGGCCATGATGATCACCTTATCACCCACCGACACCAGCCGCGCCGCCGCGCCATTCAGCTCGATGGCGCCGCTGTCGGGTGGGCCGGCAATCACGTAGGTCTCCAGACGGTTGCCGTTGTCGACGTCCACGACTTGAACGCGTTCGTAGGGCCGGATGCCGGAAGCCTGCAACAGTGCGCAGTCGATCGTGATGGACCCGACGTAGTGCACGTTGGCCGCCGTCACCGTTGCGCGGTGGATCTTGGCAAACAAAAAGGTTCTTAACACGAAGCCTCCACTCTTCAGCGGCACGCGTCCAGCAGCGGCTCGAGCAGTTGCGGGAAGTCGGTGAAGATGCCGCTGACGCGGGCATCGATCAACGCCTGCATGGTCTTCTCGTCGTTCACGGTCCAAATGTAGACGTCGAATCCCTGATCGCGCAGCGCCCCGATCGCCTCGGGACTGATTTTACCCACTTTCGGGTTGTAAGCCTGCGCAGCCAGCCGGCGCAGCAAGGCTGCCGGGTCAGGGTCGGCCTGCTCCACCAGGGCCGCAGTGATGATTCTCGGATTAGCAGCCTTGACCCGCTCGATGTAAGTGTGGTTGAATGATGAGATGAGCACCCGATCGACCATGCCCAACTCGTCGATCAGCGCTACGGCCTTTTCAACGACCGTGGCATCGCCCGGTGCACCGTTCAGGTCCTTCAGCTCGACGTTGACGCGCCAGTCGTTGTCGCGGGTGAAGACCAGCGCCTCAGCCAGCGTCGGCGCCTTTGCGCCTCGATAGCTCTCCTGCTCTGCCTCTGGCACCGCGCCCGCCGCGATCTGTTTGAACGGGTCCTTTTCCACGAACCATGTTCCGAAGTCCAGGCTCTTGATCTCGGCCAGGGTGAACAGATGGTTCGACCACG
This sequence comes from uncultured Anaerolineales bacterium, assembly GCA_964513075.1. Classification (GTDB taxonomy): domain Bacteria; phylum Chloroflexota; class Anaerolineae; order CG2-30-64-16; family CG2-30-64-16; genus DAOUBP01. Next base: position 13,171 of record CAZELR010000064.1, on the reverse strand, counting down.
GCCGGCGGTCGGGGAAGACCTCCTCCACGTTCGAGGTGCGCTCCAGCGTATCATCATGCACCACGAACAATTCGCCGTCCTGGGTCATGGCGACATCCAGCTCCCACAGGTCGGCGCCGAGCGCCAACCCCTTGGCCGCAGCGGCAAGCGTGTTTTCCGGGGCTAACGAGCGTGCCCCGCGATGGGCGATGTTGAGGGTGGTGCAGTGTGCCATAGGCGTCGCAGCCTCCTGGGGCTGAGATTGAGGTTGGGTGCAGGCTGCCGGGAGCATGCACGCGGCCAGGATGATGCTGAAGAGGTGCGTTCGAAGTGGGGACATGGATTTTTATATCCGATAATCACATGCGGAGTGCAGCATCCTCAGATGCCGAACGTTCGCGAGTGCGCCCGTTCGCATCTGAGGATGCTCACTCCTCTGTTCAACCTTGAACCTTCAACTTTGAACCTTCGCCCCTACTTGATGCCCATCGTGATGTTGTATTCCTCGATGGCTGCGGTCACGGTCGTAGCGGCTTTGTCCAGCGCCTCCTGCGGCGTGGCTTTGCCGGCCAACACTTCCTCGATCGCGCCTTCGATCGTCTGGCGTGCGCTGGGGAAGACGCCGATCAGGCCGCCCTGGGTGTAGCGGTTGTTCGGCGCGATGTGCAGTTGGTCGATGGCGGTCTGGAACGGCGGATACTTGGCGCGCCATTCCTTGTCCAGCGGCTCCTCGTAAGCTGCCTTGCGGATCGGGTAGTAGCCGGACATGGTGTGCCAGTAGGCCTGCTGTGGCGGGGCGGAGACGAACTTGACGAACTCCCACGCGCACTGCTGCTCGGCCTCGGGCCGGCCGTTCAGGATCCAGACCGACGCGCCGCCGATGATGGTGCCGAACTTGGCGTAAGCATCCTCGTTCGGCCGCGGCAGGAACGCGGTGCCGATCTCGAACTTGCCCTGCGAGCTGTCGATCATGCCGCGCAGGGTGGCGGTGGATTCGATGATCATCGCGGTCTGCTGGGCCATGAAGGCGTTGCGGGTGTCCACGGTCTTGCGGCCCAGATTGCCCATGATGCCCTCATCGGCCATCTTCTTCCACCACTCGAGGACGGCCACTCCTTCGGGACCGTTGAACACGGCCTTGGTGGCCGGCGCGGCGCGGCCGTTCTCGTTGTCGACATAATAGCCGCCCGAAACCGCGCCCAACTGCTCGAAGAACCAGCCGTAGATCGCGAAGGTCGCGCCGGGGATCGTCACCTTGCCCGAGGCGTCCTTTTGGGTCAGCTTCCGGGCCGCATCCTCAAACTCCGCCCATGTGCGCGGTGGTTTTTCGGGATCCAGGCCCGCGGCCTTGAACATGGTCTTGTTGTAGTACAGCATCGGGTTGGAGGTGTTGAACGGCATGGACCAGAGCTTGCCGTCCACCGAGTAGTACGCCAACACGTTGGTTTCCAGGTCGGAGATGTCGTACTTCTCCTTGTCGATGAAGTCCTGCACCGGGGTGGCGACCTTGAGATCGATCATCAGGCGGGTGCCGATGTCGAAGAGCTGCACCACAGCCGGGATGTCCTTGGACTGCAGGCCGGCCTTCAGCTTGTTCAACGAGTCATCGTAGCTGCCCTGGTAGGTCGGCGTCACGTAGCACTGTTTCTGTGCCAGGTTGAAATCGGTGGCCAGCTTGGGGATGGCTTTGCCGCCGATGTCGCCGCCCATGCTGTGCCAGAACGCGATCTTGGTCGCACCCTCGGGAATGGGCGCAGCCGTGGGGGTGGGGAGCGGCGTGTTGGTGGGCGCCGCCGCCGCTGGCGCTGCGGTTGCTGCCGGCGCTGCTGCCGGGGGTTGCGCCGGCTGCGGAGCCGCCGTTGGCGTCACGCAGGCCGACAGGATGAGACTCAGCACCATGAGCAGGCTGAGCACGGACCAGAAGGACCTCTTCATCTTCCTCTCCTTGTCTGAAAAATATCGATCATCCGGCTCGGCAGCGGTCAACCCTTGACCGCGCCGGCCGTGAGACCCCGAATCAGCTGCCGATTGCCGACGATGAACAACGTGAATGTGGGCACGAGAACCAGCACCACGCCGGCCATCACGATGTTGAACATGAAGCGCTCTTCGTCCTGGAGCAGTGCCAGGCCGATCTGCACCGTGCGCATGTTTTGGTTGTTGGTGATCAGCAGCGGCCAGAGGTACTGGTTATAAGTCTGCAAAAAGCTGTAGACGGCCAGCGTGCCCAGGGCCGGCCGCGCCAACGGCAGGACGATCTTGATCAGAAAACGAAAGCTGCTGCAGCCGTCGATCGTTGCAGCATCGCGCAGCTCCTTCGGGAGGGTCAGAAAGAACTGGCGCAGCAGGAACGTCCCGAACGCGGTCGCCAGGAACGGCACGCTTAGGCCCTGGAAGGTGTCGGTCCACCCCAGCGCCTGGATCGTCAGGTAGTTCGGGATGATGGTCGCCTCCCACGGGATCATCATGGTGGAGAGGAAGACCAGGAACAGGACGTTGCGGCCTTTGAAATCGATGAACGCGAAGGCAAACGCGGCCAGACTGGCGGTCACAAGCTGGCCGACCATCACGATGGTGGATTGGGTGATGCTGTTGAACAGGTAGCGCAGCAGAGGCGCCTGCTCCAGCGCCCGCTTGAAGTTGGTCAGGTGCAAGCTCGATGGCGCCAGCCGCGGCGGATACGACGCCACTTGATTGTCGTCCAGCATGCTGATGGTGAATGCCGACCACAGCGGAAACAGCACGATCACGGCGACCACGATCAGCAGCGCGTAGGTCAGGAATCCGGACAGTTTAGGACGGTTGCGTTGGCTTGTGCTCATTCGTAGTGCACCCTTTTCTCCACGACCCCGAACTGGATGGCGGTCAGGATCAGGATCATGATGAAGAGCATGATCGACTGCGCGGCGGCGAAGCCATACTTGCCGTTGAAGTAAAATTCGCGGTAGATGGAGAACACCAGCACATTGGTCGAGTCGAGCGGCCCGCCGCTGGTCATCACGTGGATCTGCGTAAAGGTCTGGAACGCGGCCAGCACATCGACGATGATCAGGAAGAACAGCGTCGGCGAGAGCAGCGGGATCGTGATGCTGCGGAACTTGTGCCAGCCGTTGGCGCCGTCGATCATGGCGCTCTCGTACAGCTCATCGGAGATCCCCTGCATCCCCGCCAGCAGGATGACCGTGTTGAGCCCCAACTGCAGCCACACGGTCGTCAACGACACGGCCAGCAGCGCGGTCTGATCGCTGATCAGCCACGGCACTGAAGGAAGGCCGATGAGGCTCAGCATGTAATTGAGCATGCCCAGCGCCGGGTGGTAGAGATACGCAAAGATCAGTGATGCGGTTGCGGCCGAGATGGCGATGGTGCAAGAGAAAATCATGCGAAAGATGTCGATGCGCTTGAGCCGGAGGTTGCCCAGCAGCGCCAGCACCATGGACAGCACCAACGTGATCGGCACCGTGTAGAGCACAAACTGCACCGAACGCTGGAGGCTGTTGAGAAACACCGGCGTATCGAACAGCCGCTCATATTGCAGGAGCCCGACGAACTTCACGGCCCGGCCGATGGGGTCGGTGAGGTAAGTGCTGAGCTGGATGGAGCGGACAAGCGGGATGAAGACAAACGCCGCAAAGATGATCAGCGCGGGGGAGAGGTAGAGCAGCGCTTCCAGGAATTTCTTGATCTCCCGGCGTTGCACGCCGGAAAGGCCGAATGGACCGGGAGACGACGCGCGGAACCTTTCTGAACGGACGACTTGCGAGGGTTGGTCGGTCATCGATCACCAGCCTTCGAAGGATGGAATGATGCTCGCGCAATAGGCCTGAGAAGTAGGGCGGTTTTAGCCTGTGACCGGATTATAGCAGAGGCAGGGCCGCGGCGTCAAGCGAAATCCGCGGGGCTTTCGTATATGAGTAACTTAGCTCGTGCCGGATTGCCAAATCCGGCGCCTGGCGGTGCGGCTGGACTTGGCAATCCAGCCGGAGCAGCCAGCCTCTTGCTAGCCGTTTCTCGGCTTCTGTGCTATAATCCCCTTGTGAGCGCACAACGACTGTCGTTGTGCGCCTTTTTATGAGCGATCACCTTATGGAGCAAGACATGCCATCTCAATCTATTCCTTTGGTCGTCCACGCCACCCAGGAAGCCGGCGTCAAGCTCGGCGGCATCGGCGCGGTGCTCGACGGCCTGCTCGGCTCAGCCAGCTACAACGAACACGTGGGCCGCTCGATCCTGGTCGGCCCGCTCAACACCTGGAACGATCTCGAAAAGGAGCGCCTGGTCTCGCCCGGCAACCGCTGGCGCACCATCTACTCGTCGATGCCGGGGTTCGAATGGAACGACGCGTCCCGGGACGTGGCCACCGCGCTGCAGGAGATCGAGCAGCGCATGAACGTGCACTTCCTCTACGGCGTGCGCGGGTTCGGCCGTTACGAGCATGAGGTCATCCTGGTCGACGCGGGCGCGATTGCCGGGGAGACGATCGATAGCTACAAGTTCTACCTGTGGCAGCGGTGGGGCCTGCCGTGCACCCAGCATCAGAGTAACTGGGAGTTCAGCTTCTTCTTGAACGCCGGCGAACCGCTGTACGAGGCCGTGAATGCAGTCACCCGCGACCTGGCGCCCGACGCCCGACGTTACATCATCGCGCACGAATGGCTGGGGCTGCCGGTGGTCTTCAGCGCGCTGCTGCGCGACACGGGGCGCTACAAGACGGTCTTCATGGCGCACGAAGTGGCGACCGCGCGGCTGCTGGTGGAAGAGAATCGCGGCCACGACACCCGTTTCTATAACGCGATGCGCCTTGGCATCAGCCAGAACCACAGCCTTGACGCGGTGTTCGGCGACCAGGGCTGGTACTACAAGCACGCGATGATCCAGCGCGCCGGGGTCTGCGATCGTATCTTCGCGGTGGGCGATCTGGTGGTGGACGAGCTGCGCTTCCTCGGCGGTGTGTTCCGCGACAAGCCGATCGACCTGGTGTACAACGGCGTGCCGGCCGCGCCGATCACGCTGGAGCAGAAGCTGGCCAGCCGGGAGTTGATGCTGCAATACGCCGAGAATCTGTACGGTTATCGCCCAGACTACATCTTCACGCACGTCACGCGCATGGTGACCAGCAAGGCGCTGTGGCGCGACATCCGCGTGCTGGAGCATCTGGAGTGGTCGCTGGCCAGCCAAGGCAAGCGCGCCGTGACCTTCGTGGTCAGCACCGCGGCGCCTTCCGGCCGCCGTCCCGAGAATGTCTTCCGCTGGGAGCAGGAATACGGGTGGCCCGTCGGCCATCGCGGGGATAACGGCGACCTGGAGCGGGAGGAGAACCACTTCTTCTACAACGAGATCGAGCCCTTCCACTGGGGCCGCGGGGCCAACAAGGTCTGCCTGGTGAACCAGTTCGGCTGGGAGCGCAGCCGCTGCGGCATGCGGATGCCGGAGGCGATGCGCTTCGCCGACTTGCGTGCGGGCGCCGACCTGGAATTCGGCCAGTCGATCTACGAGCCGTTCGGGATCGCCCAGGTGGAGCCGCTGAGTTCGGGCGCGCTGTGCGTGATCTCCAACGTCTGCGGCTGCGTGGGCTTCCTCAACCGGGCCGCGGCCGGCGAACCCAACCCCAACCTCATCATCGCCGACTACGTCTCGGTGCCGTCCGACTGGAAGCTGTGGAGCCCGTGGGACGCGCTGCGGATCGATGAAGGCGTCCGTGCCAGCTTCGAGACGCGTGGCAGCGCCCTGGTCGCCCAGCAGATCGCCGAGCGGCTGCCGAAGAACGACGACGATCGGCGACGGCTGCTGGAGTCGGGGCAGCGCGTGGCCCAGGGGATGAGCTGGGAGGTGGTGGTGAACGAGTATCTGCTGCCGGCGCTGGGACGGTGCTGACCTCACCCCCCAACCCCCTCTCCTGAACTGCGGTTCAGGAGAGGGGGAGGTGTGTTCGAGCAAAGAAGTTCTGTGAAGTATCTCTGGTGCTGCATATGCCGTTCTGCAATCCTTTCTATTGGCTTCTCGGAATGCTGATTCTTGGCATGCTAGCGGGCGCGGCTGCCCTTACGGGCGGGCTGGCCTACCTGGCAACCTTGCCATTGGCGAGAAAACTCAGGATCAAACCCGTATTCGTCGGTTTGCCCGTCGCTATCGTGGTGGGATCAGCCGTGGCAGCGGGATTGGTTTATGGTCTGAGCCATTTGGGATGGTTGTACCCTGAACCTGAACCGGATCCGAACAAGATCGTGGGTACGTGGGCTGCGACCGCGGCCTCCGTCGAGACGATGGAACGCGAAGGGGGATATGCCCCGCGCACACCCACGTGGACGTTTCAGAGTGACGGTACTTTTGTGATGGTGGATATGCCGGACTGGTGGCTGAACATAGCGGGCCAATCGCACCAGCGCTTCGACTCAGGTTCAGGGCGCTGGCGCCTCTCTGAAACACGCAATGATTGGGGTAATGACTGGGAGATCATGGTCGATTTTCGATCACTGACAGGATATCCGGACGGCCTTGGCACGACTCTGAGGTTGGACGCTTTTCAGACAGACTACGTTATCTCCGTCTATCTCGGAGATCCCGACTCAGGGCAAGTGATGGAATTCACAAGAGTAGAATGAACTTCCCCCTCTCCTGAGCCGACCCGCAGGTCGCCAGCTCAGGAGAGGGGGGCAGGGGGGTGAGGCAATGTCTCGTCCAACCCGCGGCGAATCCAGCGCCCAGATCGTCCTCGCGGCCCGGAATCTGCGACATGTGCCGACGCCGGCCGAAGAAATCCTCTGGCAAGCCCTGCGCGGCCGGCGCCTCGCCGGCCTGAAGTTCCGCCGGCAGCACCCCTTCGGCCCGTTCGTCCTCGACATGTTCTGCGTCGAGCAGCAGCTTGTCGTCGAGGTTGATGGCGGCGTGCATTTATCCTCCGAACAAGCCGATTACGACGCTGCGCGCACGGAGTATCTTGCGGACCGCGGGCTGCGGGTTCTGAGATTCACCAATGAGGAAGTCATGCAGGAGCTGACTGAGGTGTTGAGGCGCATCCTGCGGGAGGCCTCACCCCCCGACCCCCTCTCCTGACCGCCGGGAAAGCGGCGGCGGTCAGGAGAGGGGGAGTGAATAGGTAGAGGGAGCGGACGCAGATCGCACGTCAGCAAAACCCCACTGCTCGCCTCCCTGCTACCGCCCGTGTCAAGGTGTTTCTTGGCAGGCTGCGCACACCTTTGGTTCGCTAAATATCTGAATGACTTCAGCAATGACCTATTTACGGCTTGCACCAAATAATAACACTGCGCTCGTAAGTCCAATCATTTTTTACGACAGTGTATGTATCCCCATTGTATTTCCACACATTATAGTGGTCGTCTGGCTTCCCATTGCCATACACGTGTGTATCTGCTGGGTGGACGCGAGTACCAACATAGTACCAACCAGAGTAAATGTGTCCATTTCCTCGCCCATTTATGTCCCCATACGGATGCGGTTCAGTATAGTGCGCTTGTAACTCATCTGCTCTTGAGAACGTTCGCCCGATAGCCTGACAGAACCGAGCATAGTTGCCGTTGAACACCACATCCGCCATCCACTCGGATGGGGTTGCAAATGCACCGGTGAAGTAGTATGGCTGTTCTCCCAGTTTGGATAGTGTCACCGCCCCATCTGCAATCTTCGCCGTCGTGATGCTCCCATCCGGCACGGTGAGCGCCTGACTCGCCTGCATCGCATATGGCGCGCTCGCTAACTGCTCGCGCGGCGTCATCTCGGTGTCTGCGCCAACGGTGATGCCCAAGTAGAGCGTGCTGTTGCTGGAAAAGAGACTGGCGGGAATCGGCGTCACACTGCCCAGCAACACATGGAACAGGCCCCCGTTCACCGGCACGCCGGAATAGGTCTCGGTCCACAAGGCGCTTCCCCCCGTCGCCGCATTGTAGAGCCGGAACTTCATGCCAAGCCCGGCATTCGTCACGGGATTGCCGCTGCTGTCCGCCAACCGTCCCTGATAGCTGATCGTCGAGGTGCTGGCGGCGTCAGGGGCGAGAAAGCCTAATGCGCCGGCCTGCTGCGCCCACAGGAGCACAATCACGAGTACAATAGTTCCTGCGTTCGGGATGAACTGGCGGGCGATTCTCTTGAGCAATTCTTTCTGGTTCATGTGATCCTCCTGATCGTAATGTCATAGCCTTCATTTCAAGACAAGCGGCAGATAGAGATACGTCCTGTCGCTTGGCACATCCAGCTCAAAGGGATACAGCGATTCATTGCCCGCCACATCCCGATAAAACACATAGATCACGTCACCGGGTTGAGCGACTACTTGCTTCACCGTTGCATACGCTTCCCATGGGGCAGTCTCGAAAGTATCGCCCCTCACGATTCGCACACCGCCCATGCCGCTTAAGTCATCCTGCAAGTTCAGATTCAAAGTGACGGTGCGGCTGACGGCATCGGCTGCTGAGAGCGAAGTGGGGGCCACATTCGCAATGGTCACCGTTCCGGTGGGCAAATTGGGGTCGTAGATGATGTCATCCGTGAAGTTGCCGTGGATGACGCCGGTTGCATCGCGGAAACGCACATAGACCGTGCGCGGCAGGACGTAGTTTTGATAGAAATCAATCTCCCACGTCTTGGTGATGGCATACGCCTCCCAATACGCGCCGCCGAACCCCCCATCGTTGCTTACCATCATCTCCCCGGCGTCCGGCGCGGTTAGAGCGAGCGTCACGCGGTAATCATGCGTGAACAACGCCGCCTGATTAACGCTCACACCGTAGTATTCCGGTCGCGGCGTGGTCGTCGGGGTGACCGTCGGTGGGATCGTCGTGGGCGTGGGTGTTGCCGTGCCTGCTGCTGGGGTCTCGGTGGGCGTTGGTCCACTCTGCGCCGCGTTGGAGACCCGCGCCCAATAACCGGAAACCAACTGATAGTTGGCGCTGATGCGCGCACCGGTTTGCGCGGCCTGGCCGGTCGTGCTGTTGAGCTGATAGTTCTGCGAGAACTTGACGCCGCCGCCTTGCCCTAGCACACTGGCCAACAAGCGGTAGTGTTCCACCCCGGGCGGCGCACCCGGCTGCGCCAGCCACGCGCCCTGAAAGCCGCTTTCCAGTTTGTACGTCAGTCCGCCGATGCCGCCACCGGCGATCGGTTGGCCGATGGTGCTGGTCAGGCTGTACATCCCGCTCACTTTGAGATTGCCCCCGCGTCCCTGCACATCCGTTATGATCTGGTAATTCGCCGAGCGCGGACGCGCTCCGCTCAAATCCAGCCGGATAGATTGCGGGGGCAAGGCCGTCACATTGCCAGCCAGGTCGCGCAGTTCAAGATGCACGGTCTGCGTGATATTCGAATAGGCGTCAATGTTCCACCCGAACCTCGACTCATACGGTTGCCAGCCGGAGAGCCAATTCACCCCGTCATTGGAGAGCCGCATCTGATGCAGCCCACTCCCCCCATCACTGGCCGTGACGCCGATCTCCACTGCCGTTTGGAATGCAATCACCGAGCCGTTGTTGATCTGGAATGTCCCCGTTGGAGCTTGCCCATCGTACCGGAAAGTGTACAGCGTTTTAGGCTCAGAGCTGCGGCCGCTGACATCGGTCGTCATCAGCCGGAAATAGCGGGTGCAAGCGCTATCGGCCGCGCAAGGCGCAGGTGGATCAAAGCTGGCTTGCGTAGTCTGTGTGTCGGGCGCACCATCGCGACCCTCGCCCCAATAGTAGGTGTAAGAAGCAACGCCCGAACCGTTGCCATCGCTCGCGCCGCTCCAGATGAACGCTGGGTCGTGCACGGTGTTCTGCCATGCATCCGGCGCGCCGTGGGTCTCCCGCACGGTTGGGTTGCTTGGATCGTCAGCATCTATCCAGAACGGCCCATAGTGTGTCGCGCCGTCTGCCCAGTTATTGCTCTTATCCACTGTCCGAATATGGAAATACCAACTCTGGTCCGTTGCCAAAGGCGGACTATTGGTTTGGTTCGTATTCTCGCTAGATTCTGGTTTGTCATCCGGCACAGTGGTTGCATCCTGTGTCCACGCCCACGAGTAGCCACCTATGCCAGTGGCATTGGGAGCAGGATCATTTGCGCCTGACCATTGAACTGCAATCACTCTGTTCGCTGACCAACGGTTAAGAATATGGCTCGTACTGCCAGAAGTGGGATTTATCGGCTTCGTTCTGTCAATGACGCTATTGGGTGGGTAGATAAAGTTTATGCCGGACCTTACGGGATAAGGGCCGTAGTGCTTGATCGTGCAATCCCCAGAACAACCCATATTTGATGTCTTGAACCTTGTTGGATTATCTGGATTGTCAACCCAATAAACGAAAGCCGCATGGCCTCTAGGATCGGGATAACCCGGCACATCAGGCTGGAATACGGCTATAGATCCATAGATTGGCGGGGAACCATCCGGTTGAGCAGCCTGCTTCCAATCTTTCGCATTGCCGTAATTGGGAAGAGAGACACCTGTAGCATTTTTATATTCTCGCCATGCCCACCATGTGCAGTTGGGGCCATCTGCTCGGCCCCACGCAACGCACTTGCCATTTTCATCCTTGCTCGTGCATAGACGACAACACGGATAAGGGTTCCCCGGACTTTCATAATCACAACAGGATGATGCGGAGATGGATACGACGGATTGTTCGCCTTCCGGTGTTTCAGGGTTGCTTATGGCTTGAACGGCAGGAATCAGGGAAAGCGCAGGCTCATCTATCGGTGGCGTAGAGCCAGATGCCACTCCGCTCAGAGCCGACCAAGTTATCAGATAGGCTCCCAATAAAGTCAGTAACGCCATCGCTTTTTTCACATGCGTCTCCTCTGTCAAACGCAAGCGCAGAGAAAGTTCAACCGAGGTCTAAAGCTGAATGAAGAGCGGATTCGCAAGCCATCGCCTGCATGGCGATTCAAACAGATACCGCCATTTGAATCGTCCATCGCAATGGGCATCGCAGGACCATTATCGCGCCCTGATACCGGCGCGTCAAACGGCGCTTGTCTCCGCTGGTCATCTACAGAGGCACGACGTTACAAAACATCGTGGGCAAGACTCCCCCCTCTCCTGACGACATCTTTCCGTCGTCAGGAGAGGGGGGCAGGGGGGGTGAGGACCTACAGGAAGTAATCGAAATCGTGCTCCGACCTCACCTTCCGCCTCAGCGCGAAGATGTGCGCGGGCAGGCCGGTCGGATCCAACTGCACATAGTTGCGCGACCCGTTCCACAGGTAGCGCTGGTCGGTCAGCAGGTCATGCACCTGGAACGGCTGGGTAGGATCGATCTTCAGCTCATCCAACGGTAGGTTTACGAAGCCTGACTGCCGGTAGTGCGGGTCCAGGTTAATCACCACCAACACCACGTTACTGCCGTCCACATCGGTCTTAGTGAAGGCGAGGAGCTTGTCGTTCTCCGCGTTGTGGAAGCGCAGGTTGAAGTTGGCGTGGAACGCCGGGTTCTCGCGGCGGATGCGGTTGACGCGGCCGATCAGCGGCGCCAGGCTGTCCCCCCGGTTGATGTCCCACTGCTTGATCTCGAATTTCTCCGAGTTCAGATACTCCTCTTTGCCCGGCGCCAGGGGCGTCTTGTCCATCAGCTCGAAGGCCGCGCCATAGATGCCGTAGCTGGGCCCCAGCGTGGCCGCGGTGATCAGGCGGATGATGAAGGCCGCCTGGCCGTCGAACTGGAGGAATTCCGGCAGGATGTCGGGAGTATTGGGCCACAGGTTCGGACCGAAGAACTCGCGCACCTCAGTTTTGGTCAGCTCGGTCAGGTAGTCGGTCAGCTCCCACCGGTTGTTGCGCCAGGGGAAGTAGTTGTAGGACTGCGTGAAGCCGACCTTGGCCAGCCGGTACAGCATCTTGGGCCGGGTGAACGCCTCGGCCAGGAAGATCGTCTCGGGATAGGCGGCCTTGACCTCCGGGATCACCCACTGCCAGAATCCGAAGGGCTTGGTGTGCGGATTATCCACCCGGAAGATGCGGATTCCCTGCTCGCACCAGTAGAGGAAGACGCTCTTCAGCTCTTCCCACAGCTCCCGCCAGGCCACCGACTCGAAGTCGAACGGGTAGATGTCCTGGTACTTCTTGGGCGGATTCTCGGCGTATTGGATCGTGCCGTCGGGCCGCTTGCGGAACCATTCCGGGTGCTCTTTCAGGTAGGGGTGATCGCCCGAGGCCTGGAATGCGATATCCATCGCGATCTCCAGGCCGTGCTCCTTGGCCGCCTGGATGAGGTAGCGGAAGTCGTCCAGCGTGCCCAACTCGGGATGGATGGCCTTGTGCCCGCCTTCGGCCGCGCCGATGGCCCACGGGCTGCCCACATCGCCTGGCTGCGCCTCGGTGGTGTTGTTCTTCCCCTTGCGGAACTGCCAGCCGATGGGATGGATCGGCGGCAGGTAGAGGACGTCGAAGCCCATCGCCTGGACGTAGGGCAGGCGCTTCTCGACGTCGGCGAAGGTGCCGTGTCTTCCCGGCTCCGCGGCCGTCGAGCGGGGGAACAGCTCGTACCAGGCGCTGAAACGGGCGCGGGAGGGATCCACCACCACGGGCAGCAGGGGCTGATAGACCGTTGGGTAGAGCCGCTCTTCATAGCGATACATCAGCGCGGCCAGCTCGGGCGAGAGCGACAGCCGCGTCCCATCCAGGCCGGGCACGCGCACGATATCGGCGTACGCGCGCAGTCGGGCTGCGTCGTCACCGGTTGCGCGTGCCGCCGCCTCGGCGATCAGGCCCGTACCGATGAGAAGCTGCACCGAGACGTCCTGCCCCGCATCCGTGCGCTTGTGCAGGTCGTGCTGCCACGTCGCGAACCGGTTGACCCAGCCCATCACGGTGTACTGATAGCGGCCCAGCTCGGTGACCTGGAACGAACCGCGCCAGTGGTCGTTGACCTCGGCTTTCATGGGCGACTCGGCCCACTCGGCCGCGCCCTCCTTGCGGTACAACACCACGCACGAGATGACGTCGTGGCCATCCACGAACGCGTCAGCCTCGACCAGGACGATATCGCCCACCACGCGCTTGATCGCGAAGACCCCGCCATCGACCTGAGGTTTGATCCCCTCGACCACGACCCGGGCCCTGCCTTCGAAATTCTCCGTCACGTGCTCCTCCTCTTTGAGAATGGCACTGGCTGTCACTCTGAGTGCTTTGTCAGATTAGTGTCTGTCATCCTGAGCGGGTTAACCACCCAAAGTCAGTTGCGGCGCGACTCCAGCGAAGGATCTC
>CAZELR010000063.1:0-24433 GCA_964513075.1 uncultured Anaerolineales bacterium | reverse complement strand
CCACCGCCACCGCCCAGCCCTGAATCCCCTTACCCGAACGGTGAACAGTTACTATCATGCATCCCATTTTGGAATATCCCAGTTTAGGTTATAATGGCGTTTCACCTCCCAAAGCGCGACCTTGCACAGATTACGCAACTCACATTGGGCTTGGAGGACATTCTCCAGGCCTGTACCAGCCCGCACTCTGAGTTCAGCTGCGCTCGGACTCTAAATGGCAGGCGAATCGCGAGCAGCTGTCTCTTGTCCGCTGATCTCGACTTAGAACAACACGAAAGGAATCCTTCATGTTCGATCGATTGCGACGTAAAACCAACGCGCAAAGAAAACCGGCGGATAGCGAGTCCGTAATATCAGCTCCCGCAACCGAAAACGCACAACAGGTGAACTTCTATGGTCGCCAATTGACCTTTGAGCGGGAATCGATGGCCCTAGAAATGGGGCAACCCCCTGCGTACCTTACGAGAGTCGACGTGGTGCTGATGCGGTGCGTGGCCCCGGTCCATCAACCTGGCGAAGATCAAGTCAAGGAGTGTGGAGGGGTGATTCAGATGTACGTGAACTTCCGACCAGTCGCGTACATCTGCCCCTGGTGCTTTGGCATCTACATATATCCCGATCCCAAGTCGGAGTTACCCGGGGATGCTGATGGAGAGCTGATCTACCAGGCCAGTGACTCGCTGTTCTATTACGGTCTCTACGCTGAGCATCCCGCGCGTGAGCATCTCCATGGGACTATCCTGCGCGCAACTAAAGGAAATGGGCTATTGGTCGCCCATCCCATAAAACCCAACTCCTGGACGGATAGCGAGATGCCTCTTGGGAGATTTCTCTTCGCGCCCGCCTCGGTGCCCGAGCAGGATCTGCGCAAGATGGAGAGGAGTGCGCGTCAGATCTCGTTCAGCATCGTTGAACGCGCAGCGCAGTACTATGAACAGGGTGACAACATGACCGTAGTAGCACTGGCTGACAGGGCCACGGCGATCGACCCCACTTTCGCCATCCCCTATCGACTAATCGGAGACGCTTTGGATGAGTTGGATTGCAGCGAGGCAGCCATCGACTACTATGGCAAGGCGCTTGCTATTGATCCGAACCAGAGTGAGGTTGTCGGCAATATGGCCAATGCATTTGCTAAGTTGGGCCGCGGACAAGATGCTGAACACTACTTCCGAGAAGCTCTACGTATTTCACCCAACAGCGCGGAAGCCCGAGCCGGCCTCGCGTACCAGTTGCTCAATCGCGGCCTTGTCGATGATGCTGCACACGAACTCTCCGCGGCATGCAGACTGAAGCCAGACAGCCCTGAATACGCGTTCAACCTCGGCTCTACGTATTTCCGAGCAGGTCACTATCAAGAGGCATTGTCCGCCTTTCGCGAATCTATGCGGCTTGCACCCCTAGACCCCGACGTTCATCATGCGATTGGCGAAGTCATGTTTGCCACAGGCCGCTGGTCAGAAGCTGTGACCGCTTGGCGTACCGGTGCCCGCTTCGGTTCAACAGCATCGCAAAAGCGCCTGCGCGAAATCGACGCCTGAGCCTGCCGTACAGAATATATGCCGCGCCTATCTCCCCGAACTAGGGGAAGCCGCACTGGCGGGTGGGTTACCAATATCGCAAAGCGCCAAGCCGAGGGTGTCCCTAACCCGGCGATCGGCATTTTGGTGGTGGGGAGGCGACAACGATTAGCCTTTGGCGTCGCTCATGTTCGTTTGACTCCAGTCCCAACCCTTACGGGCTTTGCGCTCTTAAGCCAGTCAGGACCGTTACAGGTGCTCGCATTGCCGAAGTGTGGCTGGCCGTCGACGAGGCTCTTCAGACCGCGTCCAACTAGATTTTTCCATCGATGGAAGACACCTCGCGTCGTACAGGAGTCTGGTATTGTCCTCTACACGCCGGGGGCAGGGCTACCGCGTCATGTTGGTATCAAAAAGTGAGAATGTAGCGGATACGCTATGGATAGGGTTTGTTCCAATTACCCGTGATGCTGCTATCATGCCCTGTCATGGAATATCCCAGTCTGGGTTATAATTACGTTTCCTGTCGTCGAACAACTGCATAGGCTACTTGAGGGTGAGCAGGACGGATCCTGTCCAAGCACTGGTCAAAGAGATCAGGCCGATCGTGGAGGTCACAATCATGCCACTAGCCCCTGGTGATACCTTTTTCGAGTATCACATCACACGAGCTCTCGGCCAGGGAGCCTTCGGCACCGTTTACCTGGCTCAAGACACGCTCCTCGACCGTCCTGTCGCCATCAAAGAGCTGACTGCGGCCGCTCAGGCTGACCCGGTCGCCTTCCAGCGTTTTCTCCAGGAGGCGCGTGCGGCGGGTTCCCTCAATCACCCAAACATCGTTACCGTCCATACGCTGAAGCCCGTTCAGGGCACCGTGTACTTAGTCATGGAGTACCTCTCTGGCGGCAGCCTACGCGCATTACTGGAAAAGCGGGGCCGCCTCCCCATGGATGACGCCATAAGCATCGCTGCGGATGTCTGCGATGGGTTGGCTGCGGCGCACGCCAAGGGGATCGTGCATCGCGACATCAAGCCGGACAACGTCCTGCTAACGGCGATCGGGCAGGCGAAGATCGGAGACTTTGGGATCGCCCACGTGCCCCGATCTGCAGGTGGCGCCTCCCTTGGCGGACTGACCCAAACCGGTTTTCAGCCTGGAACGCTTATCTATATGTCGTCGGAACAGATTCGCGGGGAGGCGATCGACGGCCGAAGCGACGTCTACCAGGTGGGTTTGCTGCTCCATGAGATGCTGACCGGCCGCTGCTGCATTGACATCGAGGGGCTGACGCGACGCGCACAGGGCACCAGCGGGGGCAACGTCTTGCGCATGCAGGCTCGCCTGTACGACCTACTGGAAGAAGCGATCTGCAGACGGGAGCCGCCGGACGTACGCCTCGCGCGGCCGGACGTGCCAGTCTGGCTAGCAGCGACTGTAGCCAGGGCGCTGGCGCGCCCCGCAGCGTCACGACCAACAGCCGAACGGCTGTCAGGAGAACTGCGGAAGAGAGATAAGGACGGCCCGGATGATCAGGACTCAGTGCGCAATCGGTTCGCACCTGGCATCGTGGCCCGCCTGTTCGGCAGGAAAGCAGCCGAACGCCCCGGTAGTGCAGAATCGAGCCAACCTGTTACACCCCCAAAAGCCGACAAGGCCACTCCGCCTGCTGTCCCCGGGCAGAAGATGGTTGATGGGGGTCGAAAGGCCACCTCTCTGGCAGAGGGATACCCGAATAGGGCGATCGACAAGAACCAGGTTGCGCCGCAGAACGGGCCGGACAAAGCCCAAAAGCACATCAACCTCGGCGCGGCTCTTGGCCAGCAGGGCCGCATCGACGAAGCGATCAGTGAGTTTCAGGCGGCGTTGCGCATCAACCCTGGCTTGGCCAATGCGCACTACAACCTCGGCGTGGCCCTCTGGCAACAGGGCCGCTTCGATGAGGTGATCAGCGAGCTCCAAGAGGCGCTACGTCTTGATCCCGGATTTGCCGAGGCGCACAACATTATGGGCGAAGTGTACAATGCCCAGGGCCGCACTGAAGAAGCTATTCGCGAGTTTCAGGCGGCGCTTCGAATCGACCCGGCAATCGAAGTCGCGCACTTCAGTCTGGGTAACGCCCTCTGGGAGCAGGGCCGGACCGATGAGGCGATCAGTGAGTTCCAAGCTGCGTTGCAGATCAATCCGGACATTGCCGAAGCGCACTATAACCTCGGCATGGCTCTTGCAGAACAGGGCCGCACCGAAGAGGCGATTCATGAGTACCAAACCGCAGCGCGGATCAACCCAGACGATGGCCGCGCACACTGCGGTTTGGGTGTGGCTCTCGAGCAACTAGGGCGCACCGATGAGGCCATTCGAGCGTACCAGGAGTCAGTGCGGATCAACCCCGACAATGCTGTAGCATACTTCAATCTAGGCACTACCTTCTGTGAACAGGGTCGCGAAAACGAGGCGATCGCTGCGCTGCGCGAAGCGCTGCGAGCTGATCCGAACCATGCGGAAGCGCACTTCAATCTCGGCGCGATTTTGGGAAATCAAGGCAGCCTCGAAGAGGAGATCCATGAGTACCAGGAGGTGCTGCGGATCAATCCCAAGGATGACGAGGCTTACTACAACCTGGGTCTTGTCTATGGAAAACAGGGACGCGCCGACGAGGCGATCAGTTCGTACCAGGCGGCCCTGCGGATCAAGCCAAAGAACGCGAAATATCACCGCGCGCTAGGCAAGGCTCTCGATCAGCTGGGTCGCAACAAGGAAGCAGCCATCGAGTACCAGATGGTATTGCAGATCGATCCCAACGATGCGGAAACGCACTTCGACCTTGGCGCGGCTCTTGGAGAACAAGGTCGTCTCGAGGAAGAGATACGCGAGTACCAGGCGGCGCTACGGATCAATCCCGAATTGGCCGAAGCACGATACAACCTGGGCGTGGCCTACGCGCAGCAGGGTCGCATCCCGGACGCGATTCGTTCGTACCAGGCAGCGCTGCATGTCAGACCGGAC
This sequence comes from uncultured Anaerolineales bacterium, assembly GCA_964513075.1. Lineage (GTDB taxonomy): Bacteria > Chloroflexota > Anaerolineae > CG2-30-64-16 > CG2-30-64-16 > DAOUBP01. The sequence continues at coordinate 19,909 of CAZELR010000063.1, read as the reverse complement.
TACGCGGCGGCACACTACAATCTAGCCACCACCTTTTTGCGGCAGGGCCGCATCGACGAAGCGATCTCCGAATATGAGGCAGTACTGCGGATACTCCCTGACTCGACCGACACACACAACCAGCTCGGCGTAGCACTCGGACAGCTTGGCCGCCTCGATGAAGCGATAGCTGAGTTTCAAGCGATGCGGCGGATTAGCCCTGAAGATGCCGGGGCACATTACAATCTCGGCAAGGCCTACCTGCTACAGGACCGCTTGGCGGAAGCCTTGGAGGAAGCCCACCTAGCCCTGCAACTTGGCTACGAAGGCTCGCAGCAGCTACTAAGGGATATTGAGGGGCAGCTTGCTGCCCGAAATGAGAATGATCTGGATGGAGAGGGCGACGAGTATGACGACGACCCGGACCCGAATGAGAATGATCTGGATGGAGAGAGCGACGAGTATGAGGACGACCCGGACCTAAATGTGGATGATCTCGAAGAAGATGACGAGAATGGGCAGATGGATGATCAGAGCGGAATGCACAGGATTGCGTTCTTGCGATGCATGGGTTTGGTGCGAGGCGACTCAACAGCGCTCTGCAATGCGGTTTTGGGTATTGTCCTCGATATGGGACAGATTGGGATCATCTGTCCCAGGTGCAACGCCTTGTACTTCGTGGATCCGCCTGCGTCTAGGCAAGACCCGCCGCGTCTGACTTCTGGTTCCTTCGAAGTAGATGGCCAAAGGATTGAGGTCTTCAATCGATTATCTGAACGGAACATGCGTCAGGTAGTGTCTTCAAGACTCGGTTGGGAAGGTAAGGTATACGTGGCCAACGTGTACTCACAGGACAAGCTACCATTCTGACTCGACAAGAGGCTCCCATTTCGGAGTAACCACAGAGACTGCTTCTAGTGCAAAGCTCCACTCGGTGTCTGTCCCTGTGTGCGCGAGTCGCCAGACCATGGTATGAAAGGTGCCCCGACAATGCCTGGAGCTACAAACGAACAAGTCATGCAAATCGCCTTCGTCGAGGCGCGTGGCAAGAATTCACCCATCGTCGGTACGCCCCATCTCCTCATCGCGCTGACGGAGCTGAACGGTGACACCGCGGCCGCCTTGCGCGAGCAGGGCCACGATCCAAAGGCCATCCGCGACGGATTGCGCGCTGCGCTAGGTCATGGCCAGGCCGCCCTTGGCACTGAGCCAAAGCTGACCGCTCGTGCCGCGCATAACCTTCAGCGAGCCAAGGAGTTAGCGGCGGAGGAGGGCGTAGCCCAAGTCGAAGAACGGCACTTGTTGACCGCCATCCTTGAAGACGATTCGGAGAGTATGACACTGCGCGTCTTACGCAGCCTGGGCGTAGACTTGGCTGCGCTGCGATCCGGCGGGACTACGGGCACGCCCATCCTGGATCGGGTCGGCCGCGATCTGACAGCCCTGGCCCGCGAAGGTGAGCTAGACCCGCTCATCGGTCGCCGCGAGCAGCTGCGCCAACTGGTTCGCACGCTGGCGCGCAAGAAGAAGAACAACCCGGTCTTGATCGGCCCCGCTGGCGTCGGCAAAACGGCAATTGTCGAGGGTCTAGCGGCGCTCATCGCGGCCGGTCAGATGCCCGGAGAACTGCAAGACTGCCGGCTGGTCGAGTTGCCGATGGCCGCCATGGTCGCAGGCACGACCTACCGCGGCCAGTTTGAGGAGCGACTGCTTGGGTTGGTCGACGAAGTCAAAAGCGCTGGCAACATCATCCTGTTCATTGACGAGATCCATACCATTCTGCGGGCCGGCGCGGTCGAGGGCGGGTCCCTGGATGCGGGCAACATCTTGAAGCCGGCCCTGGCACGGGGCGACCTACGCCTGATCGGGGCGACAACCCCCGACGAATACCAGCGCTACATTGCCCAGGATTCAGCGTTGGAGCGGCGTTTCCAGCCGGTCTGGGTACCGGAACCGCGTCCTGCGGAAGCGCTGGAGATGCTTAGGGGCGCCAAGACGCGCTACGAGGCACACCACGGCGTGGTGATTGCCGACGATGCGCTGGAGGCCGCCGTGAGGCTCTCTGTTGCCTGGCTGCAGGATCGTCACCTTCCGGACAAAGCCCTGGATCTTCTGGACGAAGCCTGTGCCCGTGCCCGGATTCCGACGATCAGCAAGCCTGCCGAAAGAATGATGGGGCTTGTCGTTACCGCTCGCACTGTGGCGGAAGTGCTGGCGGAGTGGCGAGGGGTCTCGACTAGTGCTCTGCTGGACACGAAATAGCTGATGATGACGGGGATGAGCGTCCCTTCTGAGGATCGTGTGGTATGTAGGCGGCTCAGCGCGCGGATCAGCTGTATCTCCCGGTGCGCTGCTGGCATGACTCTCGCCAGTGCCTGAGGAAAGCGTCCCCTCGTGTGGAGAGTTTCTGAGCGGGCCAGATTGAGGAAAGAAGCAGGGTCGCTATAGGCGTGGGGGTGCGCGCCTCGGACAGGACTATCCTCCAAAAATAACGTTCTAACTAACAAAGGCCGGGCATGTCGGTGTGACATGCCTGGCCTTTTCGCGTCTAGCGAACATCAGACTTCCGAGGTTTTGCGGAAGACCAGAATTTTCGCACTGGTTATTGTAGAAAGAGTGGCAACCCAGAAGTGAACCTGGGGGGTACGCTCTCCAGGGAGCCGTGTCCTACAAGTCACGGTTACCCTGGCCCCGCGCTGATGCAATCAGCACCGGGCCTACTTCCCGCCCGCAAGGGCCGCTATCCCTCGGCTACCAGGGACTCCGGTAGTTCGCTCAACGCGCGTGCAGCGCATAGGCAGCACACCACGTTGGGCCATTCGCCACCTAGTCGGTTTGCCGACTGGCTAGGGACAAACGTCAGGCCGCGCGTCCTCACTTGTAGGTGAGAGTGCTGGTCTGGCAAACGGACTAACTCATTCGTGGTTGCGCCAACGCAGCCAGCGATGAATTGGTCTAAGAGGCAACGGTCCATCCCTAACTACCCCCATCCCTTGGCACAGCAAGCCCTTGCGGCCCCTATGGTCACCAGGCTGGAGATAAGAGGGACGACCAAGCCTGTTGCGTACGTCTCCGCAACAATGGGCTCGTAACCCTATCCCCTGGAGACAACCCGATAGGTTGTGCCTAGCGGCTTCCTCCCCTGTTCCAGTGGTCCTCTACCACAACTAACCGCATATGCACTTGCAGCTAGGCGTAAGGCACTGCGTTATCAACACCCCTACGCTCGTGGGCTACATCGACGCACGTAAAACAGTCGATGCACTACAACTGAATAGCTCCATCGAACCTTTACATCACCCCTTGGCTTGTTGGAAGCGCGTGCTGCCTGATAGCAGCTCTCGATGTGGGTTCGACTCCCACCCAAGGGCTTGGCACCACCAACCTACTTACCCACATAAGGAGATACCCCATGAAAACCCTGCTCATCACCCTGTCAGTTCTCTGCGCCGTCCTCCCTATCGCCTACGTCGAGCTCTCACCCCTGCCCACCCTTGAGGAACAGCTCGCTACCATGGACTGGGGCGAGGATATGTGCAACTCCTTCGTCTACACGCCCTATGGGACGTGCGGCATCGAGGCTATGCGTTGGGTTGCGGCCGATCTCGCAGATCGTCACTCAGTCGCCCACCTTGAAGACGCGGCCGTTATCTTCTTCCTGGCCGTGCTCGCCGCGACCTTCATCTACTGCCTGGTTGACACGGCTGTAGACATGCGCGCAGAAGCCAAGCGCGCAGCGCACCACGCACCTCGCTCTCGCTATCACTACAGCGGGCACACTGTTGACTCCACATGCAGACACGTGGACAGCGCCAGCGCTGTCATCAAGCATTAGGACAATCCTGTCCTCACCTACCTCACATCTATGCAAGGAGATTACACCATGTCTTTCATCTCTATCATCGCCACTCTCATCTACGTTCTCTCGACCTTTGTCGCCTTGGGCGTGCTTGCCCGCCTGAGCGAACCCGTCGCGACCAGGATCATGTGGCTGCTGCTCATCGCAGGGGCTGTGCTTTGGCCCTTGCTCGTGGGCCTGACCCTGTGCGTCATCGTGACCTGGAACTGCGTCCGGCTCGGCATGTGGCTGGGCCAATACGTCGAAAAGGCCATCGAGTACTCGGTAAGCTGATCAGTCTCACAGATAAATCCATCTCTGCCCCGCAGACACAACCAGCAGCATCTATCACCACCCAGGAGGCACCCATGACCATCGCCGTTATCCCCGACATCACTTTCACCGTCAACCCCTTCCCGCAGCCCGGCACGCCCGTGTGGGATGCGGAAACCCTCGAATGGACCATGCGCGACGAAGACGATCAGGTTTACTGGGGCGACACGCCCTCCGCGTGCATGGAGCAGTATCACGAACAGCAGCTCCGCACCGCCGAACACGCCCGCAAAAGTGGCTGCACCATCCTGGAGCTGCGCGACCTATGGGCGCGCGACCGGGACTGGGCTAACCAACAACTCGACGAACGCCCTTACTAACTCAAGAGAGGAGACACCACCATGGCTTTTCAGAAAGCAACCAAGAAGCAGTCCAAGCTGCGGCTGGCCCTCATCGGCCCGGCAGGGTCCGGCAAGACGTACACGGCGCTCACTGTGGCCACCCACCTCGTGCCCGGCGGCCGCATCGCCCTGATCGACACGGAGCGGGGTTCGGCGTCCAAGTATGCCGATCTGTTCGGCTTCGATGTCGAGGAACTGACAAGCTACCATCCCAGAACCTACATCGAGGCGATCGCCGAGGCCCAGGCGGCTGGCTACGACGTGCTCATCATCGACTCGCTCTCCCATGCCTGGATAGGCAAGGATGGCGCCCTGGAACTCGTGGACAAGGCCGCCAAGCGCAACCCATCGGGCAACAGCTTCGCCGCCTGGCGTGAGGTCACACCGGTACACAACCAACTCGTGGATGCCATGCTGGCGGCTAAGCTCCACATCATCGTCACCCTGCGCTCGAAGATGGAGTACATCCAGGAGAAGGACGACAAAGGGAAGACGGTCATTCGCAAAGTCGGCCTGCAACCGGTCCAGCGTGACGGCTTGGAATACGAATTCGATGTCGTTGGTGATCTGGACCAGGACAACACACTCATCGTCACCAAGACCCGCTGCTCCGCTCTGACCGGCGCGGTCATCACCAAGCCAGGCAAAGAGTTGGCAAGCGCCCTGGACGCCTGGCTGCAGGGCGAGCCGGTCACCGACACTGACCCCAAGCCGACTATCATCCCGCCGCCGCCCAACGGCAACGGTGGCGGGAATGGTAAGGTCAAGGCGGCCAAGATCAGCACGGCCGGGTGGAAGGGCGCGGCTGAAGCACTGGCGGCGCGCTGTCCTGCCTACAGGACCGGCAACGGACTGCCTGACTTTGTTGGCATGACCCGGATCGCAGCCGAGCAGAGCTACCCCGAGATCACCGACGCTAATCTGGCGCAGGTCGTGGCTGCCCTGGAGCAACAGGCAACCGTAGCCGCATAACAACCAGCACCCGCGCCATCCTCATAACCCTCACCCCAACACAGTCCATTCCGTTCACATACCAACTGCATAAGGAGCTTCCCATGTCATCCCTACAGACAGCGGGCCACGCGCCCGCGCCGTCCGTCTACGAACGCGTCACCGAGATGGTGCTCGCCGAGCTCGCCAAAGGCACTGCGCCGTGGCGCAAGCCCTGGCGCGTCGACTTCGGCCTGCCCCGTAACCTGGAGAGCGGCAAGTCCTATCGCGGGATCAACGTGCTGGTCTTGATGTCCGCAGCCCTGGGCGCCGGCTACGACGCCAACTGGTGGGTCACCTACAACCAGGCCAAGGAGCGCGGCGGCCACGTCAATAAAGGCGAACACGGCTACCCGATCCTGTTTTACAAGAAGCTGCTGCTCGACGCCGATGACGAACCGGTCAGCGAAGTCGAGGCGGGCGAGTCGGGCGCGGGCATGAAGTGGCGCCCTATCCTCAAGACATTCACGGTCTTCAACGTGACGCAGTGCAGCGGTGTAGCTGCTCCGGCGCCTGCCGGGCCACCCGTAGCCATAGATCCTGTCGCGACCGCCGAGCGGATCGTCGAAGCGGCCGGCATCCCCGTGCGCTATGAAGGGGTCAAGGCCTTCTACCAACCGCAACGCGACCTGATCACCCTGCCGCCACGCACCTTCTTCGACTCGGCCTCCGGTTTCTACGGCACCTTGCTCCATGAACTGGTGCACAGCACCGGACATCAGAGCCGCCTGGGCCGGCCCTATGGGCACTTTGGGAGTGAAGTCTATGCGTGGGAGGAATTGATCGCCGAGATGGGTTCGGCCATGCTCGCGGTGATCACCGGCGTGCCCAGTCCTGACTTCCCCAACATTGCCGCTTACATCGACTCCTGGCGCGCCAAGCTGGGCAGTGATGCGCGGGCCATCTGCGAGGCCGCAGCCGCCGCTCAGCGTGCGGTCGAATGGTTGCTGAAGGCGGCGGACCTGCCCTTGCCAGCCTGAGCAGCCCGGTGGTACCAGCAGTCAACACTTTTCCATCGATGGAAAATCACGGAACTTCGCACTTGGGTGCATTCACACCTGGGTGCATTCACACCTGAGTGTGTTCACACCTGGGTGTGTTCGCATCTGAGTGCGTTCGCACCTGAGTGCGTTCGCACCCAGGTGTGTTTAGCCCGTGACACTCAGCCCAGAGCCAGGCGCACACGCAGCACAGTTTTCCATCGATGGAAAAACATCCCCCATGACAACGGTCCGCGGATGGAAATCAGCCGCGGACCGTTTCGCATCTCGGTGCGAATCGCCTCTCCGACCCAAGGAGGAACCCATGCTCGACACACGCACCGCCGCCTTGCGGGCAGCACGTATCTGCGCCAACCGTTACCGCACCTCACCCCATAACCCGACCCCCTACCAGCCCGGCGATGTCGTCCGGCTGGGTCGGGAGTTCTGGGCCATCCGCCAGGTCACGCCGCAGGGGCTATGGGCCTGGTCTTTCTCGATGGACGCCCGCTGGCCACACACCGCGCCGCGCGACATGCGCCGCCAGCCAGTGGTCTGGCGCTGGTTGCGCCGCGTACCTGAACCCACCTCTCCCAAAGGAGCAGCCCATGTCCGCCCTTGAGCATCTGCGCACCTGGCAGGCGGGCGATTTCCGCCTCGACCTTTACTACTTCGGCACCGGCTGGGGCCGCGTGCGCCTGGCCTATGAGTTCCGCGACCGCGGTGAGGTCATCTTCGCCGGCGATGATTTCTACCCATCTCCGCTGTACGCCTACGACGGCGACGAAGCCGTCGCGGCCCTGTTGGGTTTCCTGGCGCTCCAGCCAGGCGACACCGAACGCGAGCACTTTGACTGCTACACCAACCGCCAATTGGCCTGGACTTACGAACGGGCTGAGGCGTTAGCTATGGCGGCTTATGACACCGTGGAGGCCGCACCATGAGAGCACAATCCTGCACCATCACCTTGACCCCGGCGCTGGTGCGCGCCATCACGAACGCTTTACGCCACAACGCCGCGGACTGCGAGCACCCGCTCGACTGGGGCGTGCGCCGCGGCTGTGGCGCCTGTCGGGCGCTGCGCCTCTGGTTGCAGGTCACGCAGCCCCAACCGAACCCCAGATAGGAGGAACCTCATGGTCGAGATCGCCAATGCCCAAGGCCAAGTGATTCGCCGCAGCCGGAACCTGCGCGGCATCTTCGCACATGCCCGCCGCACCTGGATCGAGAAGGCCAGCGCCTCGCCCATGCAGGCGGGCCAGGGTCTTCTGCAGGTGACGTTCGGCGACGGCTGCACCTGCCGGACCGAGTTCGCCAGCTACCAAGTGCTGTGCGACTGGCTGCGCAACCGTCGCTCGTGGGCTGGTGTCCGTAAGATTGGCGACTCCGCGCCCTTCTAGCCGGAGGCCACCCTACCCAATTCCCTTCATCCCCACTCTTTTCTAAGGCCGGGGGCTCTGCGCAGTGCAGACCTCCGGCCTGCTATTTCCCGAGGTGAAATATGTGGCTCGATTTACTCAACAAGAGACAGGAATTCAGCGACCGCGTCGCTGTGGAAGCCCTGGCCACGGATGACCGCGAGATCGTCCTGGCCAAGCTCGTCGGTCCGCAACAGAGCGTCCGCCGCATGTGGGCGCACCTGGTGCAGGGCCGTGCCGAACGTAAGCCGACAACCACCCAGTTGTGGCTGGTGGATGGCGAGCAGAAGCTGCAAATCTGGGTGGATCCGCTGGTGCGCTACAAGGCGGCCGGGGATGACTTCGGCGGCAAGGGCGCCGGCCGTAAAGCGGATCACACGGCGCTGCGCACCCTCTTCATGCTCCGTGAGAGCCTGACGCCACTGTATCGCGCCGAGCTGATCGGGCTGGGCGACGAGGTGCCCGGTCATTTCATGGGCACGCTGCGCGCCAAGTGCGCCGTGCCGTTCCGCGATGAATGGGTCCCTGAGATGTGGCGCTTGGGCCTTGCAGCTGGCCTGATTACGCCCTTGGGCGCGCATCCCCCCAGTGAATGGACCTTTGGCCCCGTCACCCTCTACAAGATCGCCTGGCACACCGACCGCTGGCACCGCGAGGTCATCAAGCCGCTGCTGGCGGCGAGGAGGTCCCAATGAGCCGTCTGGCCGCCGTCGCCAATGCCCTCTACTATCCCACGCCCCTGGAGTTGGTGGAACCGCTCCTGAAGCACATCCGGCTCACCGGTTACGACCACTACCAAGGGGTGCTCCTCGATCCGACCTGCGGCGAAGGGTTGTTTGCCCAGGCGTTGGCCGCCGGGTTGCAGCAGCGCTACCCCGCGCCAACCGGTAACGCCCAGCGCTGGCGCACCTTCGGCATCGAACTGGACGCGGCCCGCGCCGCGGCCGCCCGGACCCGGCTGGATCACTGCCTGTGTGCGCCTCTGGAGCAGACCGTCATCCAGGGCCAAGCCGATATGTTGTTCCTCAACCCACCCTACGATGAGGTGGCCGGCGAGCGGATCGAGCTGCGCTTCCTGCGCCTGGCGCTGCCGGGCCTGCGTCCGAACGGCTTGGCGATCTTCGTGCTGCCCGATCACTATGTCGGGGAAGGGCAGCAGGTCAAACCGTTCGTGGCCCTGCTGCGCAAGTATGGCTTCGACAACCTCAAGGTCCTGCGCTTCCCGGAGCCCTGGTATGCACCCTTCCGGCAACACGTGATCCTGGGCGTCAAGGGCAAGCCGGATAACTGGCAGGCCCGCTACGGCCAATACGATCTGACCGTGCAGGGGGAACTGGGGGACTTCACCCTCACACCCGATCAGGAGGCGGAGTTCTTCGAGCGGGCGCGGCGGTGCTACGTCGAGCTGCCCGACCAGGTGCTCACCGCGTATGCCGGCAACCAGGGCCAGACGCTGACCATCGTCAAGACCACCCTGGCTGAGCGCGACGGCTGCTTCACCGCGGCGGACCTGCACCGCCTCTATCGCTGGCTCGGCGAGCCCACTGACCGGCCCGCCACTTTCCGGCCACTGGTGCCCATCAGCGACCTACATGCGGCAGCCGTCGTGGCGGCCGGTTACCTGGATGGCGTCGCAGTGGCAGGCAAAGTCTTGCGCGGCACGACCTTCAAGCGCGTCGTCAGCCGCCAGGGGTTCGTGGATGGCGTCAAGACCGAGATCAACGCCGAGATCTCCGTGACCCAACTCTCGATCCTGGATGAGGCCACCGGCGACCTCAGGATCATCAACTCGGAGGATCACGCTGAGGAGTTCGATGCCTTCATCATCGGCAACGTACGCGTGCTGGTGGACACCATCAAACGCCTGTTCCCGGCGATCTTCACCGACCAGGAGTTCGCGACCTGGCAGGCAGCCCTCGCCCAGGTCAAGGGACCGCGCGCCCTGCGGGGCCACGCCAACGGTATGTTCCTGCCCCAAGCGCGGGTTGCTGCCGCACTGCTCACCTACTGGCGCAAAGTCGGCAAGATCGGCGCCATCGTCGGTGAGATGTCCACCGGCAAAACGGTCCAGAGCCTGGCAGCCGGCGCCGTGTGGGCCGCGCAGCAGCGCAGCCAGAAGTTGGTCATCGTGCTGCCCGCCAAGGAAGACCTGGCCATCAAGTGGCGCGAGGAAGCGTTGACCGCCTTGCGCTTCTTCGGTCAGCACGGCCCGCAGGTCACCTACGCCAAGACGGTCACCGACCTCCAGCGGGCGATGGCCGCGGACGGCTTCGGGCTGATCCTGCTCAAGGAGACCACCGCCAAGCTGTCCTCGGGCTGGCAGGCGGCCACCGTGGCGCGTCAGCGTTATGGCTGGGCCAGTCAGAGCGGCTGGGAACTCAAAGCCCATGCCGAGTCGTGGGCGCGGGCCCATGACATCGATCTGCAGGAGGTCATCCAACGCAAGCGGGATGGCCGCTGGAACATCGTGCGCGCCGCGACCGTGCCCGCCTGTGCCGCCTGCGGCCAGGACCTGACGGCAATCGAGGACTTCGAGCTGAACGCCGGCCGGCAGCAGGCTTGTCCGCACTGTGGTGCGTCGCTGTGGAGCTACGTGCCGCGGGCCAGCGGCAAGACCGGCCAGGCAACGACCTTCGGCGCTTGGAGTGCGGTCGTCGAGCAGCTCACCGACGCCAACCCCGATGGCCCGGCGCAGAAGTGGGTGCTACGCCAATCTCCCCAGGGCAGCCGGCACTGGGAGTTGATCACCCTCAAGAAGACGCCGCGCCAGGAGTGGCTCAAGGCCCTGGCGACCTGCCAGTTGCCGGGCCGGCGTGGGGGCGGCAGCTACCCGCTGGCGCGCTTCCTGCGCAGCCACTACACCCGGCAGTACGGCCTGATCATCGACGAAGCCCACCGTTTTAAGGGCGCGGACACGGCGATCGGCTATGCCGCCAACGACCTGCTGTCCGGCTGCAAGGCCGGTCTGATTATGACGGGCACCATCTTCAACGGCGCGGCTTCCTCCATCTTCTACCTGCTGTATCGGAGCCAACCCTGGTTCCGACAGATGTTCGAGCACAATGATGTCCAGAGGTTTATCGACCGCTACGGTCTGATGCAGACCATCACCAGGTGGGTGCCGTGCAGCAAGACAGACTCGGCCTCCGGGTACCGCAAGATCGAGGGGCAACCCTCGGAACGGCCCGGCGTGGCGCCCGGCATGGTTGTGCACCTGCTCAAGTGCGCGGCCTTTATCAAGCTGGCCGACCTCGGCTTCCCGATGCCTTCTTATAAGGAGTCCACCCTGTTCGTGGACCTGGACCCCGAGCACGCCGCCGCCTATGGGCCGTTCATGGAGCAGTGCCGCCAGGCAGCCGCAGCTGCGGCGGAGTTGGGTGACTACTCACCCCGTGGCGAGTACCAGGTGGCGCGTTGGGGCATCCTGGATGTGCCGCTGTCCCCCGATGTCGTCGCCGGCGTCAGGTGGCCCAGCCCCACCGTGCCCAAGAGCGGGCTCTTCCGCAAGGAGGCAGCCTTCCTGCGGCTGGTCGCCCGTGAGAAGCAGGCCGGCCGCCAGGTGCTCTGTTTCGTGGCGCAGATCAAGCGCCGTGATCCGACGCCCCGGCTCAGCGCGGTCCTGGCGCGCTACGGCATGCGGGGTGTGACGCTCTACGCCGCGGAGAAGCAGCGCAAGGAGTTCATCGTGCAGGAGCTGGCCGGGGGCGCAGATGTGATCTTCTGCTCGCCCGGCATCCTGGACGTCGGCATCGACCTCGATATGTTCCAGACCGCCATCTGGTACGGGCTGGAGTGGAACGCCCTCGTGGTCGCGCAGGCGAATCGCCGACTGTGGCGGCTGACCCAGACCCAGCCGGTCGAAGTGATCTACCTGGCGTATAACGAGACGAAGCAGGCCGAGGGGTTCGACCGGGTGGCAACTCGCCTGGCCGCGATGCAGGCTCTGCAGGGCGATATCCGGGCCGGCCTGGCCCAACTGCGCGGTGAGCGCGACTTCCTGGCCGAGTTGCAGGAGGCCGTGGATGACTCCTGGCAGGGCAAACGCCTCGACTCCACTTACACCCTGGACGATCTACCGGACCTCAAAGTCTTCGGCAAGCCTATCGTGCCGGTTAGCGAGGAGCTGCTCTGGCAGCCGGCATTCGTTGCCAAGACCGGCCAGTTCGGTTTCGGCTGGTAGCTGCCCCATCTGACAGCCCATGCTCGCAAACAAGCCCGGCGCTGTGCCGGGCTTTTGCGTTTCTACCCCTAGCCAAACAAGGAGCATTCTCATGTCCAAGCTTACCCCGACCCACCAGACGACCACCACAGCGGAGGGCCAACAATTCCATCTGGCCTTCTATGAACCAGCCCCCCAGCCCCAGGTAGCAGGGGCGATTACCATCCGCGAGCTGCCGGTCACCGAGCAGCCCTCTTACCGCTTGGAGCACTACGGCGCCGGCGCCCTGAGCAGCGTCGAGCTGCTGACGCTGGCCGTGGGCTTCGCCAGTATCACCGAAGCCGAGCAGCTGCTGGTCAAGGGCAACAAGCTGGCCGGCCTGGCGACGATGCCGTGGAGCGAGCTGGTCAGCATGAAAGGGATTAGCCGCAGCCGAGCTGCGCGCATCAAGGCCACCTTCGAGTTGGGCCGCCGCTTGTTGGTCGCCGCGCCCATGGAGCGGCCGGTCATCAAGTCGCCGGCCGACGCGGCCAACCTGCTGATGCTGGAGATGGGCGCCCTGGAGCAGGAGCACCTGATCACCCTGATCCTGGACACCAGGAACCATGTCGTGAAACAACACACCGTCTACATCGGGTCGCTCAACACGGCTGTGGTGCGCGTGGCGGAACTGTTCCGGGAGGCCATCCGGCTCAATGCCGCGGCGGTGATCGTGGCTCACAATCACCCAAGTGGCGATCCAACGCCGAGTCCTGAGGATGTTATGGTAACCAGGCAGATCGTGGAGGCCGGCAAGCTGCTCAGCATCGACGTCCTCGACCACTTGGTCATCTGCCAGGCCCGTTGGGTGTCGCTCAAGGAGCGCGGGCTGGGATTCTAACGGACAGCACACGGTAAGCCGGCACTTCTTCGTCGTTGAGGAAGTGCTGGCCTACCATGTTGAGGTTCAGGAGTCATCTGCGATTAGCAATATAAGGCGCAAAGATAATCATCGTCGTGCAACATAGGTAACGTTTCCATCGATGGAAAAACGTCCGCGTGCCTATCCGGGTTACCGGCCCACCTGTGGCGCTGCCAACGGCAGCCTGAGCGCGTCCGAGCGCTTCTCGGTTTACTCCAACTCAGCGCGGCAGCGGCCAACATGGCCTGGATCGCTGTCGAACCTGGCCCACAAACGACGGATAAAGGGCAGCAATGCGTCCTGTTGCAGAAGGGCGTTGGCATCGAGCTTGACACCCTCCCGCAGAATCGACTTCACACCGAAGGAGTTGGGGATTGCCGTCTCTGCCCTTCTGACGACCTCTGGTTCATCAGCCCATATGATAACCTGCCGATAGCGCTTGGTGAGCTTCACGATTGCCTCGTTCTGCGCCACGTTGCTCTGGGAGCCATATGACAGTGCATCAACGTTCACCATGTTGGCCGAGCTGAGGCATTGCCACAAACTCAGGCAGTTGGTCTCCCCCTCGACCAGCCACAGGGTGCCATAATGCTCACCACACAATTGGAGCCCAAAGGCGATCCGTTCCCCACCAGTACGTTGTAAGAACCTATCACCTTTACTTTGGGCATCGATGAACCGGTACTGCATTGCAGTGATCTTCTCGCGCTGCCAGGGGAACACGATTGCCGGTCGCTTTCGCTCCTGCCTCCTATCCCAGATGTGCGCATGGCCGAGTCCCCACGCTCGCCACGTTGCGGGTTGGATGCTCCGACCCAGGAGGTAGTTGCGTCCGGGCTCACCATCCTCCCCCTCCAGGTTAGCCTGAGCACTTGTTAAGAACGTGCGCGCCTCATGCTGCCAATCGGGTGCGCGCCAGGTTGGCTCAATTCGCAGCTGCTCCTGCGGGCGCGCACCTCCAACCCTGGTGCTCGGCTGCGTTTGAGACGGACGACTTGCGCCGAGATACTCGCAGGCTTGTACGAAGCCGTGCGCCTGGCCAAGAAACTGCACGAGCTCGATCACGTCGCCTCGCTTGGGGTGACATTCGCGGCAGAAAAACCAGCCCTCGGCTACATGCAGGTGAAAACGATCATCACCGCCACACTTCGGGCAGGGACCGCTTAGTTCGGTCCGAGTCTCCTGGCGCAGAGTGGTAGCAGAGCCAAGCACTGCCAGTATGTCTGCCGATCGCTTCAGTTGCTCAATATCAGTGGGTATCATAGGAACCTCCATAGGATGATCTACAAAGCGTAGAGGCGTAGATGTGTAGATGGGTCGAAAAACCTCTACGGTTAGCCGAAGACGGAGGTGTAGAGGCGAGAGGACGGTCTCTACACCTCTACACCTCTACACTTACTGCTCGGGGTTCACTTCTGGGGCGGCGTCATCGCCATCGGACACTGGGGCATCTTCCGCCAAGTGGTAGCGTCTCGTTTTGCCCTCTTGGACCTCCTCCAGAACCCCCGACCTGACCAGGCTATCCAACCAGCGGTTCACCTCGTTGGCCGATGACTTCCAGACGCCTTGCCTGACCTCGCGCGCCGTCAGTGGCCCCTTCTCACGGATCAGAGCGACTACCTGCTCCTCGCGCACCCATTCGTCGGTGGGATTCGCGCGATTCACCTGCTCGTACAAGTCATGAAGACCGCGTCGCCAATCCTCGGCAATCTGCTGCCCGCGCGCCCAGTGCCGCAGTTCGATAACGCCATGGTTTTCCAGGCTCGCCAGCAGAGCGGCGATTCGGAGAGCCTTGGCCGCGAAACGGACATAGTTGCCATCTAGATCCTCGTTCTCACCCTGGACGATCATGGAACTCAGCGCATCGTGATAACCGTAGTAGGCGTCGTACACGCCAGTGCCCAGTTCGCAGACCTGCGACGGTCGGTCCTCGACTTCCACCTGCGAAAGATCCATCTTTTTCTCATCTCGTTCCGCGCTGCTTCGGATATCCGTGGCGGGCGTTCCCAGGCGTTCATGCCATCTCCGTAGTTGGGTGACCAACTCGGACGGTATGATGCGCTTCCCGGTACAGAACCGACCGGTGCCGAGAGGCGCTCTCAACGGCGGCGTAACGAAGGCGAACCTGGCCCAGAAGCCATCGCCCCAGAGAGGTCCGCCGCGTTTGGCGTATGGCCGGAGATCAGCAGGGGTAAGACTTGCCAGCAACGCGAGATAGGGTCGCTGCACAAGCAAAGCACCGTGCTGCACGCTGCGATAATCATGCTGTGGTGGACAGTCATCGAAGCGCCGGAGTAGCCCTCGAAAGTCGGCCATGAAGCCACCTTCGCGCATCATCCCGGCGATTTTCTGACCGAACTCATCGTAGAACCAACCACGCTGCCCGGCGAAAGCGCGCCTGAGGACGTGTCGCTCGCGCGCGGGATCAGTCAATTTGCCCCAATCGACCTCCTCCTTGCCGGCCAGGGCCATCAGAAATGCTTGTGGCGTACACTCATCTGGCGCCAGGAGTGCATCCAGACCGGCCGCGGTCAAGACCTCTATGGCGATACGCGCGGTGGTGGACTTGGCATGCACACCTGTCCGGGCCGCAAGCGCGATGTATAGGTTGGTGTAGTGATCGCCTCCCATTTGCACGACAACGCGTCGGGCCGCCACGGTCGATAGGACCCACAGGCCGGACGCCTCGTGGAAAGCCTCCCAGGCCCGGGGCGACTCGCGCCGACTGAACTCGACGTATGAATCCAACCAGGATGAGGCGCCGGCAGCGAGCTGCGGGTCTAGCTGGGCTGACTCCGGTAGGGGACGCCATTGTCCGCTTGCCTCTCCGGCAACAGCCTGCTCGTTCTTGGAAGAGCGCTTCGGCGTAAGTGAGACGATGGCCTCGTCGGCCAGTGCTGAAATATCTAGATCCATCATGACTTCCTGTTGTCCGGGAATGGCCCGGACTGTTGGTTGGGCACCGCTGGGAAGGCAAGGTAGGTCGAGCGGTCACCTTGACGTTCTGTTGCAGCAATGCTATAGTCCAGATAGGAGCGTGCCTGTTGATTGACACTCTCCGCCATCAGAGCCCCGGTCTTGCCGCCAAGCTCAGCCGGGGCTTCCTTCGCCAAAGTGCGCACGTACGCATTCCTCAGCCTGTCACTCATTTCCATCCGTCACCTCCTTGGCCTTAAGGCCGACATCCAGGACTGTCGCAATCGCCTGACTCGCGTCTGACGTTGCCAACCTCGAGCTCGTCGGACGGAAAGCCGCTTGATCGAGCAGGAGTCGTAGAGCTTTCGCCTGCGCCACCCGGTCATCGGTGTAATGTGCAATAACGATCATCGCATTCTGCCCCCACCCATATGTCCGCCGACGTGCAGCCCAGCGCCTCCGCCAGCCGCTCGCGGACCGGACGTGATGGGCAGTACTGGTACCGCTCAATTGCCACAATCATTGCCGGGCTCACGCGCGCTGCAATTGCCAAGGCTTGCTGGGCCAGGGACTTGGCTTGCCTTAGCTCCCTAAGTTGGTTTGACATTTCGCAACCTCCGCACTTGATTTGACTGATCGTACAAGAGGAAGTATAGTAGAAATGGTATTCAATGTCTTTGGTATTGAATACTAGAAATCTGTCTTGAATTATCAGAACAAGGGAAATGACGATGCTTCGCAAAGATCTGCTGGTGCCTGCTAGTCAAGCCCAGATGACTAACTCAATAGGAAACCTTGAGACTGCGATCCAGGCACAGACCGGCATCTGGGTGCCTAATAACGCAGAAGAGGTGCAGTTGCAGACAATCGGCCGCGAGGAATTGATTGCCTTTCCGCGAGGCGAGGCTCCATCCCGTCCGATAATGGAATGGAACTGGCACCTGGTCACAGATACGCGCCTGCTGCTTGACAGCTTCATCAAAGTTGAAAGCCCAAAGCAGGCTCTAAGGTTCGCCCGCACCTGGGGACCATTATGGCTGTTAGGGGAAAATGAGAGGGGAGAGGGCGAGTTCTGGGATGGCCGATCGCTGAGACAGATAGAAGTCTTCCGGGAGGGGAAGCCGCTGAAGAAACCTGTGATCACGTATGGCCCTACGCCTTGGATCGGCTCTGAGCCAGTCGAGGCTTGGCTGGCCTTCGCGCGCAGAGCACGCGCAACGGTTCATGTAGCCGCGTTAGTGAGAAGTGACCAGATCCAGAAGATCACTGAGCAGCTATGGAAGGATGTGGGCTGGTCCACAAGGTACTACGACAAGAGGAAAGATACCGTACGTCGTATGCTGGTGCGCGTCATCAACGCTCACCTTACCAACGCGTCAATAGGATCTCGGCTGAGACTCGATGATGATCTCAACCCCGTGTTCCACACCGGTTTGGGGTTTCTTGCAGCCGTATGGTGGGAGATTGCTCAGATCGCGGCAGGTGTGCAGGCCTTTTACGTCTGCGCCAGTTGCTTAGAGTTGCATTATCTCGAACGCGGAGAGCGAGCTCGGACAAATCCGAAGCGCATCTTTTGCGAGAAATGTCGGACAGATAACCGCCTAGTAGCTAAGGCCGGCGATTACAGGAGCAAGCGAACTCTGCTCCTGGAGCTTGTAGCCTTTGTGCGATCAAGGCTGCCCTCGGACATAGACATCGTTCGCATCGCCTGGAACGACGAGCATGACGAACCCGAATCTAGAATTGACAGCAATGCCAAGTTGCGCAAGAAACTGACACAGGCTCTGAGTGGCAGTTACCATGCACTCAACGAACAGGACAGACGTTCACTGAGAGAGGAACTTATCGGTCTCGCAGGATTCGTCGATGAAGAGGCAGAGGAATCGGCGAACGATAACGCCAGCCCAAGAAAGGAACGAGTAAGATGATAGCCGCCATTTACTGCCGCGTCTCCAGCGAGGAACAACGGGAACGACAGACTATCAATAACCAGCGCGAGTTCGCCGAGCGTTACTGCGCGCTCCACGAGATTCCTTTACATGACTTCTACCTCGACGATGGCGTTTCCGGTACGATTGCGCTTGAGTTGCGCCCGGAAGGTAGCCGGCTGATCGCAGACGCAGAAGCTAAGGCATTCGACACGGTGTTGGTGTATAAGCTTGACCGTCTTGGTCGAAATCCCCGGCTAATCCTCAACTCGGTCGGAGATCTTGAGGCTGCAGGCGTTCAGATTCGCAGCATGACTGAGGCCTTTGACACCAGCAGTCCATCTGGCCGCTTTATGCTCACGATGCTCGCCGGCGTTGCGGGCCTGGAACGGGATACCATCGTAGAGCGTTCGATGGAGGG
The DNA here is from genome assembly GCA_964513075.1 of uncultured Anaerolineales bacterium. Lineage (GTDB taxonomy): Bacteria > Chloroflexota > Anaerolineae > CG2-30-64-16 > CG2-30-64-16 > DAOUBP01. The sequence goes on along the minus strand of CAZELR010000063.1, from coordinate 1,705 downwards.
CACTAAGAGGCTGGCGCGCGCGGGCGCATGGCTGGGCGGCATTGTCCCCTACGGCTACCGGGTGGAGGGCAAGAGTAAGGATGCCAGGCTAGTGATCTCGGAGGAGCCACTGCCGGGTATCGAAATGACCGAGGCGGATGTGGTGCGCTTGATCTTCCGCCAGCTTGCCGATGACCGCAAGTCCTGCCCGGAGATTACCGATCATTTGAACAATCTGGGCGTGCCAACGGCCTACGTCAGAGATGGTCGCAAGTTGTCGAGGGGCAAGCGGAAGCAAGCCACAGCCGGCATCTGGCGGCCTGGCCGTGTGCGTAGCCTGGTCGTAAACGCCACGTACAAAGGGGTGCATCAGTACGGCAAGCGTTCTAAGCGCGGCACAGAGCCGATTGAGCAGCCGGTGCCAGCGATTATCGACGCTGAGACCTGGGAGCGCGCTCAGCGAACCCTGAGCGATCACTTCATCATCGCTCGTAACCCGAACAACCGCCAGTATCTTCTGCGCGGCCTCATCAAGTGCGGCGTGTGTGGCTTGACCTACTGCGGCACCGGCTGGCGAAGCGCCGGCAATGAGATCAGGACCTACTACGCCTGCAATGGCCGGCAGCAGTATCGAGGTCTCTATGGCTCAAAGGGTCAAAGATGCCCATCGAAAGCCATCAACAGCAGCATCGAGGATCGGGTCTGGGAAGACATCGTCGGATTCGGCCGAGACCCCGGCGCGGTCCTGGAGCAACTCGCCCAGGCCCAAGAGGGGAAGGCTGTGGAAGGAGACCATCTTGCCGGTGAGATCAAGCGACTCAACCAAGCGATCCAGGCCAAGGGTGCTGAACGCGATCAGGTGATCACGTGGTGCCGGCGCGGTCGCATCAGCGAGGCCGACATGGACCGCCAGTTAGATCAGATCCAACTCGAAGAGGCTGGGCTGAAAAAGGAACTAGAGCGGTTATCCGAACTGGCCCGGAGCGCAGAGACCGCGAGTGCTCAACTCAAGACAGCCGAACAACTGCTGCTGGACCTCAACCAGAAGCTAGATCAGCCGCTCACCTGGGAGTTGAAGCGCCAGCTTGTGGAAATGCTCGTTGAGGAAATCCTGGTGGAGACCGTCGAATCCGACGGCAAGAAGGAAGCGATCACCCGCATTTCGTATCGTTTTGGCCCCCCGGAAAGCCGCGAAGTCACCTTAGCAGAAAACCACACGGGCATGGATTCTGGGCGCCCAAGAGCATGAAATTGGCCGGGAAGGTGAGACTACCCTGCGCGCGGCTGATGGTGACAACCTTGTCCTCCAGGGGCTGGCGCAGCACCTCAAGCCCGTGCTGCCCGAACTCAGGCATCTCGTCCAGGAACAGGACGCCGCGGTGCGCCAGGCTGATCTCGCCCGGCCGCGGCCACTGCCCGCCGCCAACAAGGCCCGCGTTCGAGATGGTGTGGTGCGGCGCACGGAAAGGCCGGTGGCGGATCAACGGGACGTCGCCAGGCAGCATGCCGGCCACGGAGTAGATGCGCGTGACGTCCAGCGCCTCACTCGGGGTCATGCGCGGCAGGATCGAGGGCATGGAGCGCGCCAGCAGCGTCTTGCCGGAGCCGGGCGGGCCCGACATTAAGACGTTATGGCCGCCGGCCGCGGCGACTTCGAGCGCACGCTTGACGTGCTCCTGACCATAGACTCCTACATAATTGCACCAGTTATCCATTTACTGTCACC
>CAZELR010000062.1:0-25159 GCA_964513075.1 uncultured Anaerolineales bacterium | reverse complement strand
ACGATCTCGGTGAGCGGCGTGATCCGGGAGGCGGGCACCGGCGTGCCCATCGTGGGCGCGACGGTCCAGCTCACCGACAGCGCGGGCCACGTCTACAGCACGGTAACCGGCGCGGGCGGTGCGTACAGCTTCACCAGCACGCAGGCCGCGCCCATTGCGTTGGGGAGCGCCACGGTCGCCGTGAGCAAGCCGGGCGCATACGAGGCGAAGTCGCAGACCATCGCCATCAGCACCTGCGGCGCAGCCCTGCTGGACGTCAGCCTGGGCACCACCAACCTGCTGGTGACCAAGGACGACGGCAAGGCCACGACCCAGGAAGACGAATACCTGGAATACATCATCACCGTGAAGAACATCGGCAGCATCACGGCCAGAGGCGTTGTGGTGACGGATACGCTGCCCAATCTACTGCTGAACTACATCAGCGACACCTCGAGCTTGACACCGGCCGTGACCACCGCCGGCGACATCACCTCTCGGGCGTACACGCTGCCCAGCGCGCTGGCGCCCGGCGAGAGTTTCCCGTTCACTTTCCGTGTACAGGTCAAGAAACCGCTGCCGGCCGGCACGACAGCCGTGTGGAACAAGGCCTACGCCAGCACCACCAGCCCCGAGGCAGACGTCACCAACAACGAGCAGCAGGACACCGACGCGGTTGCGTCCGCGCCCAACCTGAAGATCAGCAAGACGGACGGCGTCGCCGTCACGACCGTGCAGGCGGGTCAGACCGGCCTCGTCTACACCCTCTCGTATCGCAACGACGGAAACGTGGCCGCGACGGGCGTCACGGTGGTGGATACGCTCGACGCGGACGTGACCTACGTCTCGTGCTCCGATATCTGCACGTATGACGCCAACGCGCGCACCGTGACGTGGGCCATCGACGGTCTGGCGGTGGGCGCCTTCGGCACGCGCACTGTGACCGTCAGCGTCAACACCGTCGCCGCGCCCGGCGCGGTGATCGGCAACAAGGCCGCCGTCGGCGGCAACGAACCGGACGCGGACCTTTCGAACAACACCGCCTACGACAGCGACGTGGTGGTCCGGCCCGAGATCGTGCTGGCGAAGCGCGTGACCGGCACGGCCACGCCGCCGGCCTGGAACGGCGAGGTGACGTACCGCCTGACCTACACCAACATGAGCAGTGTGGCCGCGACCAACGTCGTCATCACCGACATACTGCCCGCGGGCACGAGCTTCCTGAGCGCGGGGAACTGCTTGCACAGCAACGGGACCGTGACGTGCACCATCGGGACGGTGGCCGCGGGCGGCCAGGGTGACGTCGAGATCACCGTGGCCGTGGCCGAGACGACGACCAACGCGACCCAGACCGCGGCCCGGCTGACCGCGGAGAGCGCCCCCGGCAGCAGCGTGACCACCAGCACCACCACCAACGCCGGCCTGCGGCTGAAGTGGACCGATACGGATCCGACGATGACGGAGGGCTGGAACGCCAACCCGCGCGCGGTGACGTTCGACGACGCGGCATGGACCGGCCCCATCGTCCAGGGCTTCGGCGAGGCGCACTGGACCACGGCGAGCCGCATCAACGCGCAGTGGGTGGCCACCACGACGGCCGGCCAAGTATACGGCAACTACACCTTCTACCGGCAGAAGTTCTGCGCACCCCTCAACGCCACCGGGCTGAGCGGGACGCTGGAGGTGGCGAACGACGACTACGGCGACCAGACCGTCAACCAGGTGGGCTTCGGCACCAAGATCGGCGCGGGCGAGATCACCAGCACCGACATCGCCGCGGGCCTGCAGCCGGGCGGCAACCTGTACGCGGTGCGCCTGCTGAACAACACCCACGGCGGCCACGCGTCCTACAGCAACACCGACCATCCGGGCCTGGTGTACCGCATCACCGCGGCCTGGAGCGGCACGGCGCCCTTTGCGGCCGGGCCTGCGACCAGCCTGGCCGGCGCGTCCCTGGCCATCACTGCCGATCCCGCGCTGCTGGGCGGGGTGGCGCCGTTCGAGTACAGCATCGACTACGGCGACGGGACCGCGGCCACCGCGTTCGGTGCGGCCGCCGGCTTCACGCATGTCTACGCGGCCGCAGGGAGCTACAACGCGGTCGTCACCGCGCGCGACGCGTACGGCTGCACCGCGACCGACGCCGTCCCGATCACGGTGCTGCCGGCCGGCCGCAACCTGCTGGCGAACGCCGCCTCGGTGGGCTATCAGAACGGCTACGGCGTGAGCTACGCCGGCGCCGCGGCCGCGGGCCTCCAGCTCCTCTCGCGGGTCGACCTGGGCATCACCAAGACGAGCAGCCCGAACCCGGCCTACGCGGGCGAGCCGATCGTCTATACGCTGCACATGACCAACGCCGGCGACCACTCACTCGGCCAGGTGAGCCTGACCGACGCGCTGCCGGCCGCCGTGACCGGCGCCAGCTACAGCGCCAGCAAGGGCGCGTACGATCCCGCGACGCGCACCTGGACGGGCGAGCTGGCCCCGGCCGGCAGCCCGGACGACAGCTTCGACCTGACGATCACCGGCGTGGTGGATCCGCTGGCAACCGGGACGCTGGACAACACGGCCACGGTCGCGCCGGTCGGCGGCTCGGACGCAGCCACCGACAACAACTCGGCCAGCAACTCGAACACCCTCCTGCGCCGCGCGGACCTGGAGGTGGCGATCCCCGTGGACCAGATCACGTATACGCCGGAGCGGCTGCTGACCTACACCGTGGTGATCACCAACAACGGCTCCAGCGCGCTGACCAGCTTCAACCTGGCGCTGGCCGGACTGCCGCCCCTCGCGGACGCCACCTACACGCCGCAGTCGGGCAGCTTCGACCCGGAGACCGGCGCGTGGACCGGCATCCAGTTCGGCTCGGTGGAGACGCTGACGCTGGTCGTCACGGGCACCGTGCCGCCGGATGCCAGCGGGACCCTGGCCTGGACCGCGATCGTGAGCACGCCGTCGGGCACGACGGATGAGGTGGCGGCGAACAACGCCGCCTCGGCAGCCATCCCGGCCGCCCCCACCGCGGTCACGCTGACCAACCTGGCCGCGGCCGTGCAGGGGGACGCGATCGAGGTGACGTGGGACACGATCACCGAGGTCGACCACCTGGGCTTCAACGTCTACCGCGCGGCGGATGCGGCCGGGCCGGGGGTCAGGCTCAACGCGGGCCTGATCCGCAGCCAGGGGCCGGGCAGCCCGCGCGGCTTCCACTACAGCTACCTGGACGCCGCGGACCTGGTCGCGGGGACGACGTACACCTACTGGCTGGAGGATGTGTCCACGACCGGCGCCGCCACCCGCCACGCGCCGGTGAGCGTGCGCTTCGGCGGGGAGCCGAACGCGGTGGGGCTGGCGAGCTTCGGGGGGACGGGGTATGACGGCGGATGGGCAGGATGGTACGGATTAGTTGGGCTGGCCGCGGCCGCGGGGGCGGCGCTAAGGCGGAAGTATGGAGGACGAAGGACGAACGACGAACGACGAAGGACGAACGACGAAGGATGAGGGATGAGGGCGGGCCGTCATTGCGAGTTACCCAAGCCGTCTGCGGCATGCGGCGACCTGCGGGTCGCTGCAAGTAACTCCAGATAGTCATCCTGAGCGGGTTAACCACCCAAAGTCAGTTGCGGCGAGACCTCAGCGAAGGATCTCATCGCGGGAGTTTCTAGGCAGGGCGCTAGCCCGAAGCAATGACAGAGTAGAACGGGGAGAAACCAGGTTTCTCGCAGAAACCTGGTTTCTTTTTCTGCTCCTCTCTTGCAGAGTAGGCAGTGTAGGTACTGTAGGTACTTACGCTATTTTAATCTCTATACACCTATCGCGCGTACCGTGCAAGAGTTAATGGGGATATAATAATACGTAGAACTTTAAATAGGCCAAGTACCTACAGTACCTACACTACCTACACGCGACAGACCGCCCGCCGGCCACCCGCCCGCCAGGGGGTGAAACCCGCTGGCTGAACAGGTTACCGGGCGCCGTCCGGAATTGCAACCGACCCGGAACCACGCACCACGCACCACGCAACGACCCGCAGGTCGCCGCACCACGTGCCGAACGCGACTTGACTCCCCCCACCGTTGTGCTAAAATGTTCATAAGCAGCCCATGTCAATTCTCATGGCCCCGCCCACAAAAGAAACACACCCATTCCACCCATCGCACGACCATGGCGGTTTTGCCCTGGGACTTGATGTTTTAGAACACCTCACACCCCTGCCGGCGCAGCATCCTGGTTGGGCCAACAAGCCCGCGACCGGCAGCATTTCGTCTCGCCCGGCAGGCGCCGGGCCCAACGCGCGCATGGGGACCCCTTTTCACCGGCCTGAGGAGGCAAGCAAGATGAGAACTCAAAGTACATCCATCGTGTATCGGCTGTTGGCGGTCGTGCTGTTGGCCGCGCTGCTGCTGGCGCCCGCGCCGGCCGCGGTCAGGGCACAGGACCCGGGAGGAGGCGCAGCCGCAGCCGCGGCCCCGGCCACCGAGCCGGCCGCGCCGGACGGCGGCCGGCTGGTGCTCCTCAGCAAGCTGGACGGCCCCGCACTGCCCGCGGACCTGAAGATCCTCGAGGAGTATGACGCCTTCGTCCTGGCCCAGGTCTCCGACGCGCGGCTGGCCGCGCTGCCGGCAGCCAACATCATGGACCAGATGACCGACCGGACCGTGATCTCGCTCAACGGGTGGGTGTGGGACACCCAAACCGGCGAGCCGGCCATACCGGAAAGCCTGCGCGCCGCAAAGGACGATCCCTACTTCCTGATCCAGTTCTACGCGCCGATCAAGCAGGAGTGGGTGGAGAACTTGAAGGCGATGGGCGTGACCGTCCTGGACTATATCGCCAATTACGCCTACCTTGTGAAGATGGACCCGGCGCTTGTAGCCCAAGTGCAGGCTGCGCATGCCGTGCAGTGGGTGGGACGCTACCACACGGCCTACCGCCTCCCGTCGGAGGAAGAGATGGCGGCAATCGAAAGGCGGCCAGCCAGGCCAGAGGCCAGCATCATCCTCGGCGCCGATGGCCTGCCGGTGGAGGAGCAACCAACGGTCGAGAAGGACGGGAACAGGCTGGAGTTCGATGTGGTCGCCTTTACGTTTGAGGATGCAGCAGCATTGCAGCCGCGGCTTGAGGCAGCCGGAGTGACGATTGTGGCGCCTCCGACGGAAATCCCGTGGACCCGCGTCCTGGCTGGCCGCGATCAATTGCCATCTCTGGCGGCCCTGCGCGGTGTTCGCCGTATCGAGCTATACGTTCAACCGACAATCGTCAATGACGGGGCCACGCAAACCGCGCACACTCGCGAGGTATGGAAGGCCGGCCGCAACGGGCAGATAGTTGACCTGATGGGCAAGGGCCAGACCGCGGGACTGCTCGATTCGGGGCTGGACAACAACCAGACCGGTACGAACGTTGGGATCAACGACTTCAAAGATTTCACGAACGGGACCACAACGGGCCGGGTCACGTACAACGCGGCAAGTGCGGGTTGCGGAGCCAATTGTATCGCAACTGACGCCTACAACGGGCACGGCACGCACGTCGCCGGCTCGATCGTGGGCAACGGCTACAACGCGCTGGCCCAGCGCAATCTGACCGGCTATGCCACCGCGGCCGACCCCTCCTTCGACTATGCCTTTGCCGCCGGCCAGGCGCCCGAGGCCAACATCGCTGTCGTCCACACCGGAAGCAACTCGACCTCTGTATACCTCTCCGTCCCCGCCGACTGGGTGACCTTGTACAACGCCGGGGCGCGCGCCACGAACAACTCGTGGGGCAACGCGGTAACCACGTACGGGGGACGTGCGAGCACCGCTGACTATCATATGTGGAGCTATCAGGCCCATCTGCTCGTGGTCGCCGCCGGCAACGCTGGACCGGCGGGCATGACCGTCACCCAACCGGGTAATGCCAAGAACGTCATCAGTGTGGGCGCATCCGGCAACCACCGCTCCACCTGGTCAGGGACAAGCGAGACCACAGGCTTTCTGACCGATTTTTCAGCACACGGGCCAATCAACGGACAAAGTGGCTCGTTCAAGCCCGACATCATTGCCCCTGGGGCGGACATCCTATCGACGCGCACAACCCAGATTGTCGACACCACAAATATGCTCTGGGGAAATGAGCCCGGCAACGCAAATTTCCCCGACAGCGACGGTGACGGCGACGACGATGGGCACCTGGACTATGTCTGGGGTGGCGGCACGTCGAACGCCGCACCACAAGTGACCGGCGCGGCGATCGTCGCGCGGCAGTACTACTACGACATAAAGGGGTTCAGTGACAGCGCGCCGCCCAGTGCGGCGCTGCTCAAGGCGACGCTTCTGAACGGCGCGGTGGACATGGGCTATGGCTATGAGAACTCCACAAGTTCTCCCTTCGGCGGCCGCAACTGGCAGGGCTGGGGCATGCTCAACCTGGAGCAAGCGATCACGCCCCGCGCCCCCCGCTCCTTTTTCTACGATGACTATACCAACATCACAAACACCAGGCTCCAATCCACGATCGGCCTCTCTGTATCGGGCAGATATGTTGAGTATACCAACGTGTACGTGGCCGACAGCAGCGAGCCGCTCAAGGTGACCCTCACCTGGACCGACTACCAGAGCGACATCGGCACGACCTACAACGTAAACAACCTGAACCTGACGGTGACCCCACCCGGAGGAGGGAGCGCCTACCTGGGCAACGTCTTCTCCGGCGCCTGGTCAACTACGGGGGGGACGGCTGACGGCATGAACAACACCGAGTCAGTCTATATCCAGAACCCGGCCCAGGGCAACTGGACCATCCGCGTGACCCTGGCCAACGCGCCCACCGGCACCTACCAGCCCTACGCCCTCTTTGTTTCGGGCGGGTTGGGCGTCACGCCCTCGTGGAGCAGCACCTGCTCGTGGGAAACGTGCGACATCACCCGCACGGGCGCCTCGTCGCAAGCCTATTATCCTTCGATCCAGCCCCTCACCGGGGCGCCGGAGTACGTGGTAGCCGGCGACTCGTTCGACACGACGTTCCGGGTGACGAACTGGGGCACGACCGTGGACACGATCAGTCTGTCATCTGCGGTCACGGACATGACCGGCGTCAGTGCGTCCGGCATCAGCGTCTCCCTCAGCCCGGCCGGCCCGCTGAGCCTGGCTTCGGGCGCGTCCCAGGACGTGGTGGCCACCGTCAGCGCGGGGAGCGGCACGGCAGGGGCTTACGACGTGTCGCTGGTCGCCACCTCGTCCGGCACGACCCTGGCAGGAGAGCCGCTGCAGGCAGTTGCCGCGATGGCGGCGCCGGCAGCAATTGATGCCGTGAGCAGCGAATACACCTGGAGCGCGACCAACGGCTCTTACGCTCCGGTGAGCGGCACCTCGATCACTACGAGCTGCACCAACCAAGTCTACAACAACTCCGGCAACGGCTATCCGTTGGGATTCACGTTCAACTACAACGGAACGGACTATACCTCGGTGAGCGTTGCGTGCGACGGCTGGCTGGCCCTGGGGGCATCAATCGCTGGGTCCACAACCCCACTCAGCACTGGCACGACCAACCAGGTCGTTTCGGCCCTGGGCACGGACCTGGCGACCAACACATCTACAAGCGGGATCAGGTACACGACGACGGGCAGCAGCGGCAGCTACGTGTTCACCGTTGAGTGGTACAACTTCGGCTACTCCGGTGCCTCCAGCGAGGCTTACAACTTCCAGATCAAGCTATACGAGGCTGACGGAAAGGTAGCGATAGTCTATGGCGCCTTCACCAAGAACACGACCAGCAGGACCGCACAAGTAGGCCTGCGCGGCGCCACCAACGCGGACTATAACAACCGCACGTGCTCAAACTGCGCTAACTGGGCCAACACATCCCCGGGCAGCGCCAACACCTCTACCATGACCCTGAGCAGTTCCTACCGTCCCGCCACCGACCTGACCTGGACCTGGGCGCCTAAGCCAAACCTGAGCACCTCGACCAAGACAGCGCCCGCCAGCGCGATGGTGGGCAATAACGTCGGCTACACCATCCGCATCGTCAACACCGGCTCGGCCGCGGCCACCAGCACGACGATGACCGACCCCATCCCGACGAACGCCACCTATAACGCCGACTGCAGCGCCAGCTCCGGCGCCTGCAACTACCTCACCAGTCCCAACCGGATCGAGTGGACGGGCAATGTGGCAGCGGGCGCCACCGTCACGGTCCAGTTCTCGGTTGACACCGATTCCGTATCGGCCGGCACGATGACCAACCAGGCGACTATCTCCCAAGCGAGCATCTCGAACGTGGTCGTCTCGGCCAGCACCTGGATGTGGACGCCGAGCCCGCGGCAGGACGTGCGGGTGCTCGGCTTCAACGTCGTCGCCGACAACACCATCCTGCCCAACGAGATACCCCTCGGCGAGGACGTCGTCTCGACAACGGGACCGCAAGTCTCGCCCAGCTTCTGGGCCGTCCCGAACACACCGGCTACCATGTGGGTGGCGTACCTGAGCGGGGAGGATCACCTGGGGGCAGGGTCCGAGGTGTACGTGGCGCAGTCCACCGACAGCGGCGCGACCTGGACCAAGGCGCAGGTGGACTACGGCAACGGCAGGCACATCTATGCGCCGGCCATCGCCGGAAACCAGGCCGGGGACCTGGTCACCGTCGCCTGGATAGAGTACACCGCCAATACTACCAGTTACACCTACTATGTCTATGCCAACACCTATAACGGGACCTCCTGGACTGGGGTCAAACAACTGGCCTCGTACACACCGTTTTCCTCCTCTTACGCCGTACTCGCAACCGGGCCGGCGGTTGCGTATGACGTGGACACGGGCGCAGCAGCACCCGCCGATGGAGTCGTGTTCTGGAGCCTCTACGACAGCGCCTATGGCTACAATAACATCTATTTCTCTACCTCAACGGACAGCGGGAGCACTTGGTCGAGCGCGGCGTCCGCCAACATGACGGGCGGAAATGGCCTGTACCTGTACCCGGTCGCGACGACCGACACCGTGAACAACCACGTGTGGTTGGTCTGGAGTCGCTACTCAAACGGATACGCCTACGCCGGGTACTGGAACGGCAGCACAAATGGGTGGGTGACGACTACGGGTATCGCCGTCAGCAGCACCCTCTACACCTACCGTCCGACCATCGCGTATGTGAACGGCAAGCTGTGGGCAGCCTGGGGACGATCTACCAGCTCCACCCCTCCCACAACCCAGTTGTATTATGCCCCCTCCAGTGGCACCCTGCCCACTGTGACCTTCCCGACAGCTTACGGTCCGTACGGCGCCCGGACTGCCCAGAACACAGCGCCTTCTATCACCGGCAACAGCACCGACGTCTACATCGCTTACCTGGCATACACCGACTCGTTCCGCGGGGGCAACGTCTATGTCTTGAAGGTAGACCCAACCAATGGCGCGTACGTCTCGACGTACCAGGCCTCGGCTACCGTGGACGATCCGCCGCTCTATGCCCGCGGCAACGCCGGCACGCCCAGGCTGCAGTGGGCAACGACGGTGGTCAATGACGCCAGCGTCACCGGACCGACGTTGGTCTACAGCAAGAACCCGCCCTGGGGCCTCGATCTCAACTACGGCGCCCTGGGGGCGTCACAGACGCTGTACAACGTGGAGGAGAACTTCGATCTCTTCTTGACCCAGATCGGCAATGCACCCACCGCGGTCGAGCTGCGCGCGTTCGCAGCGGAGGCCGGGGAGGGCGCGGTCACGGTGAGCTGGGAGACGGTCAGCGAGGAAGACGTCCTGGGCTTCAATCTGTACCGCGACACGTCCGCGGCCGGGCCGGGGGTCAAGCTCAATGCGGGCCTGATCCGCAGCCAGGGGCCGGGCAGCCCGCGGGGCTACCAGTACAGCTATCTCGACGCCGCGGACCTGGTCCCGGGTGCGGCGTACTGGTACTGGCTGGAGGACCTCAGCATGACCGGCGAAGCCACCCGGCACGACCCGGTCAGCGTGATCTTCGCGACCGAGCCGACCGCGGTGGGGCTGGCGGGCTTCGGGGGCGCCTCGGCGCTGTCCGCGGCGTGGCCGGCGGTGGGGCTGGCGCTGGCCGCGCTGGCCGCGGCGGCGACGGCGACGAGAAGGCGGAAGGATGAGGGATGAGGGATGAAAGACGAGGGACGAAGGACGAAGGACGAAGGACGTAGAACGTAGGACGAAGTGACGGCCCCTCGCACTGACGAGTACAGGAAACCAGGTTTCTCACCGAAACCTGGTTTCTTTTTGCACGAAAATGGTTGCGCGTTTTGGATTTTTGTTGTATAATTCACTGTCAGGAGGCAACAAGATGAAGACGCGCAACGCATCCTTTGTGTATCGGCTGTTGGGGGCCGTGCTGCTGAGCGTCCTGGCCCTGGCGCCCGCGCCGGGGGCGGTGCTGGCATTGGAGGGGACGCCCGCAGGCGGCGCAGTGATCCTGATGCCCGAAACCCTCGAACTGGCCCCTGAAACCCGGGGGCCGGCCGGTCCCGACCTGACGACCGCCAGCAATATCTGGAGCTCCGGCGGCGCAGCGATCATCCCAGGCAGCACCTGGACCATCATCGTCCAATCGACGCCTATCCAGAGCGCGGCCGGTGAGGAGGTCGACAGTTGGTATTGGAACGGACCCACGGACAACACGACCGCCGGGAGCTGGACCATCGCCTCCATCGGGAACGCGCCAGCGAACAACCGCGGCAACGGGTTGGCCGTCGGCCAGGCGTACCAGCAGCCCCAAACCGGCAGCAACACCTCGTATCGCGCACATGCCTACTGGGGGTATGCTCCCGGACCGGTGTTCAACTACGTCAACGCAGCGACCATCACGCCGCCCACGCGTTCATGGAATTCCTACTACAACTGGGGCGTTTACGAGGCGACTCCTGCGCCCGGGGGACCCGCAGTACAGTTTGCGACGACCTTCAACGTGCCGTCGACGTGGACCAGCTACCTGTGTCCCGGCGCGTTGGCTCCCGATGACCAGTATGTCGGCCTGTCGGGGGTTGACACCGATCCGAACTGGATGGAAGGGTTGCTGTATAGCTCGGATTGCAACAGGGTTGCCTGTCCGGCAGATGCCGGCATGACGCCCATCCGCTCCTGCCGCCAGCCTGCGGTCTCGGTGGCCAAGACGGGCCGGGTGACGGACCTCACCGCGCCGCCCCAGGGTGGGCCGGGCACGATGACGGTGAAGTACTGCTTCGTCGTCACCAACGCCACCACGCCCGGGGCCGGGGTGCACCTGGCCAGCTACCGGGTGACCGACAGCGCGATCGGCTACGACAGCGGCGCGGTGGCGCAGGCGCTGGCGCCGGGCGCGAGCGCCCCTGAAATCTGCGCGCCCGACTACACCTACAACGTCACCTGGCCCCCGACCGGCAGCGCGTGCGTGACCAACACTTCAGGTGCGTCGGCCACCGGCACCACGCCGTCGGGCTGGGGCGAGACCACCGCCGGGGTGCCCGATAACGGCTTTTCCACCCGCACCTTCACCTCCGCGGCCGCCACCGGCGGCGCGGGCCTGCAGGTCTGCATGGACCCGACGGCCGCAGCGCTGGTCGGGTTCAGCGCGGCGGCGACTGCCGCGGACGTGACACTGGCATGGGAGACGGCCGGCGAGGCGGACGTGTTGGGCTTCAACCTGTACCGCGACACGTCGGCGGCCGGGCCGGGGGTCAAGCTCAACGCGGGCCTGATCCGCAGCCAGGGGCCGGGCAGCCCGCGCGGCTACCGTTACAGCTATCTCGACGCGGCGGACCTGATCCCGGGGACGCTGTACACTTACTGGCTGGAGGACCTCAGCATGACCGGCGAAGCCACCCGGCACGACCCGGTCAGCGTGATCTTCGCGACCGAGCCGACCGCGGTGGGGCTGGCGGGCTTCGGGGGCGCCCCGGCGCTGCCCGCGGCGTGGCCGGCGGTGGGGCTGGCGCTGGCGGCGCTGGCCGCGGCGGCGGGGGCGAGAAGGACGAGGGACGAAGGATGAAGTAGCGCCGTCATTACGAGGAGCGGGCGTGGTCCCGAGTCTGGCGGTGCGGCGAGGGGAGCGACGAAGCAATCCCGCGTTGGTGTGAGGAGGGATTGCTTCGTCGGGCTGCGGCCCTCCTCGCAATGACACGGAGGGGGTGGCCCCTCACAATGACTGCTGACCGTCATTGCGAGGAGCGGGCGTGGTTCTGAGTCCTGCGGTGCGGCGAGAATAGCGACGAAGCAATCCCGCGTTGGTGTGAGGAGGGATTGCTTCGTCGGGCTGCGGCCCTCCTCGCAATGACGAGGGGGGCGGCCCCTCGCATTGCGGTTTCGAAACCGACTTGACAACGCCCGGCGCTGTGTTAGAATAGGGGTTGGCAGCCTGTGCCATTTTTCATGGCCCCGCCCAGTTTTAGACGCAATCCATTCCGACCGAAGCGCGACCATGACGGTTGCGCCTTGGGAACTCATGCTGTTAGATAGATCGTAATCTTGCCGGCGCACCCTCCCGAAGGGTCAGCAGACCTGCGACCGGCGAGATTTTGTCGTGCTTAGGGCGCGTCAAGAAACAAGTTCCTGAACTGGCTCGGTCAAAGACCGGCCAGAGCAGAAGAAACAAGGTCCCGAACTGGCTCGGTCAAAGACCGGCCAGAGCGGGAGGTTATGGTTTGAAAGGCGCTTAGCGCGGGCAGGAGCGTAGGTTGGTTCAAGAAGGCGGACGTTACGAGCGAAACCCCGATTTCATCTACCGCGAGATCGTGGGCGAGGCGGTGTTGGTGCCGGTCCGCCAGCAGGCGGGCGGTGCGGACTGCCTCTATACGCTGAACGCGGTGGGGACGCTGGTGTGGCAGAAGCTGGCCGCGCCGGCCACGGAGGCCGAGCTGCACGGCGCGATCCTGGATGCGTTCGAGATCGACGCGGAGACCGCGGCCGCGGACCTGGACCGCTTCCTGCAGGGGCTGCTGGCGATCGACGCGGTCCGGGCAGGCTAGGGGATGGAATGTCCCACCTGGCCGGAGCTGGACCTGGGCGTCCTGTACAACGAGCAGATCGCGCGGCTGGCGGGCGGCCGGTATCCCTTCGTCGGCTCGTTCGAGCTGACCGAGCGCTGCAACCTGGGATGCCTGCACTGCTTCATCAACCAGCCGGCAGGCAGCGCTAAGGCCCGCAGCCGTGAGCTGACCGCGGCCCAGGTGACGGGAATCCTGGACCAGATCGCGGACGCGGGGTGCCTGTACCTGCTGCTCACCGGCGGGGAGCCGCTGCTGCGGCCCGATTTCGCCGAGATCTGGCAGGCCGCCGTGCGCAAGGGGCTGCTGCTCACGCTCTTCACCAACGGCACGCTGCTGACGCCGCGACTGGCCGACCTGCTGGCCGAATGGCGGCCGCGCTCGCTGGAGATCACGCTGTACGGCGCGACGGCGGAGACGTACGAGCGCGTGACGGGGGTTCCCGGCTCGTACGCGGCGTGCCTGCGGGGCATCGAGCTGGCGCTGGACCGGGGCCTGCCGCTGGCCCTGAAGACGATGGTGCTGCGGGCCAACCGCGCCGAGCTGTCCGCGATGCAGGCGCTGGCCCGCGGGTGGGGGATCCCGTTCCGCTACGACGGGCTGCTGTGGCCCCGCCGCGACATGGGCGAAGGGCCGTATGCCCAGCGGCTGTCCGCCGAGGAGCTCGTGGCGCTCGACATGGACGACCCGGAGCGGAGCCGCGAGTGGGGCAAAGCGTTCGATGACGCAGCCGGGCTGGTCTGGGGCGAAGCGGTCTATGCCTGCGGCGCGGGGCGCTACGGCTTTCACATCGACTGCACCGGCCAGTTGAGCCTGTGCATGGCAACCCCATTCCCGGCGTACGATCTGCTGCAGGGCAGCTTCCGGGACGGGTGGGAAAACGTCCTGGGCCCTGCCATCCGGGAGGCCCGGAAACAAGTCACGCCCTGCACCACCTGCGAACTGGCCGTGCTGTGCACGCAGTGCCCGGGCTGGTCGCAAGCGGTCCACGGCGACAACGAGACGCCGGTGGCATTCGTCTGCGAGCTGGGACACTTGCGCGCTGAACGGTTGCATCTGTCTCATTTATGATTATCAGGGAGGAACGTTATGGAGAACGAGCCGCGGAGTGAGAAGAAACGGTACGAAGCGCCCGCGTTCAGGGTCGTGCGACTTGAGGTCAAGGCCAACACCCTGGCCATATGCCGGCTGAGCACGATCTTCAGCTACCTGGGAGATACCATCGGTTGTAAGCAAGTCAAGTGCCGGCTCGGCGCGTGAACGGCGCTGCCTTCGGCCCGGTGGAGGGACATTGCCGCTGCCGCCGCTGACGCCGCCGCTGAGGCGGCCGGCCGCAGGCTCGAAATTGCTCCGCCTGAGCGTGGCGGGGCTGCAAATTGCCCTGGATGCGCGGGGGAGCAGCATTCCGCTGGCCGTTCCCCCGGCTTATGAACAATTTCTGCTGGCGGGGCCTGTAAGCCAGGACGCAGTCGTTGATGGCGCACCGGAATGGAGGTTTCAGCCGGATTCCGGTCAATCGGGATCCCGTGACAAACCGGCTAAAGCCTCGATTCCAGGCTTGCTGATGGCGTCAGGGCAGGATGGCTTGACGCTGACCGTCCGGGATGGCGCACTGCGCGAGACGGCAGCGTGGCGGCCCCTGTACACGCCCCCCGACACGTGGCAGCTCTGGCAGGATGAAGCTGGACGCTACGTCTTCGCGGTCGGGCAAACGTTCTCCCCGCCCGGCCGGCAGATCACCGTGGACGCCGGATTCCACGCCGGCGAGGTGCTCGGCCCCTTCAGCGCTCAACCCGACCCGGCCGTCCCCTTCTACACCGCACAGGGCTGTTACCCGCTCCAGGGCATCGACACGATGCTTTACGTCAACTGGCTGGCAGAGTCCGGCGACCTGGTGCTGCACGCGTCCGGCGTGGTCGCGGACGGCCGGGGCTACGCGTTCGCGGGGGCCTCGGGCGCTGGCAAGTCGACGCTGGCCGCGGCATTCATGGAGACTTCCAAGATCACGCTGCTGGGCGAGGACAGCCTGGTCCTCCGCACCCTGGACGACGGCTTCCGGATCTTCGGCACGCCCTGGCACATCGACGCGGCGCGCTGCGCGGCCGCGGATGCGCCGCTGGCGAAGCTGTTCTTCCTGGATCGCTCGGTCCCCGCGGGTGTGGAGCCGCTCTCGCCCACCGACGGGGTCGCCCGGCTGCTCCAGACCGCGTTCATCCCCTACTACCGGCCGGAGGCGGTCGCCCGGATCCTGGACACGCTGGCGCGCCTGGCCGAGCGCGTGCCGTTCTACACGCTGAGCTATCGACTGGGGGACGATCCGCTGGAGATCGTGCGGGATGCGTGAGATTGCTTCGCTCCGCCCGGCGAACAGCAGGCCGGACTCCGCTCGCAATGACAGGTAACAGGCAGGGGCCGCAGCCACCACGTCATTGCGAGGAGGGCCGCAGCCCGACGAAGCAATCCCGTCCTTGCCGGCGGAGGGATTGCTTCGGGCTATCGCCCTCGCAATGACAGGGGGAAGGGCTGGGCCCTCGCAATGACGGGGGAAGGGCCGGCCTCCACCGCGTCATTGCGAGGAGGGTCGCAGCCCGACGAAGCAATCCCGTCCTTGCCGGCGGAGGGATTGCTTCGGGCTATCGCCCTCGCAATGACGGGAAAGACGGAGGGATTGCGTCAGGCTGCGGCCCTCGCAATGACGGGGCAGACTAGCGCCCTCGCAATGACGGGGAGGACAGGGAGGTTTCGATGACGAGCAAATCGGGCTACGTGTACATCATGACCAACAAAAACAACACTGTCCTGTACACCGGCGTGACCAGCGACTTACAGAAGCGTGTTTGGCAACACCGGGAGAAGCTGGTCGAGGGCTTTACCAAGCGCTATAATGTGTTGAAACTGGTCTACTACGAAGCCTGCCCTGACATGTCCAGCGCCATCGCTCGCGAGAAGCAACTCAAGGGCGGCTCACGCCAGAAAAAGGTGGATTTGATCCAGGGTCTCAACCCTGAGTGGCGCGATTTGTACGATGATCTGCTGTAACGCCGACGGGGAGATTGCTTCGGGCTGCGGCCCTCGCAATGACTAGGGAAGGGCTATCGCCATCGCAATGACGCTAACAAGGGATACATTGTCATTGCGAGGAGGGCCGCAGCCCGACGACGCAATCCCGAGTGGCCACGGAGGAGATTGCTTCGGGCTGCGGCCCTCGCAATGACTAGGGAAGGAGAACTTAACTATGCTGATGCCTCGACGCAGATTGTTGTCGATAGCCTTGCTGCTGGTGTTGTTGACCGCCGCCCTGGCGCCGGCCGCAGGCGCAGGGGCGGCTGCGGCTTTCAGCCCTCAGCCCTCATCCTTCATCCTTCCCACCGTCCGCGTGCTGGCCTCGACCGAGGCAGGGATCACATTCGTGGTGAATGTGCCCTGGCAAGATCTGAGCGTGGAACCGATCGCGGCCGGCGGCAGGGAGTACGTGCGAGTATCGCTGCCGGGCTGGGACAGCCTGGGCCAGGCCCGCGCGCCGGAGCTGCCGTTCCTGGCCCGGGCGATCGGCGCACCCTTCGGCGCAGAGGTGGCCGTGCAGGTGACGCCGGGCAAGGCGCACACGATCGCGCTGCCCGCGCCGGTCCTGCCGGTCGCAGCCCAAACGGTCGACCGGACGCCGCCGGCCAGGGGTGCAGCCCCGGTCCTGCCCGCGCCGCGCACCGTCACCGAGGAGGACGCGGCGATCTACGCCGGCGCCGCAGTCTACCCCGCCGCGCTGGCCGCCGTGACGAGCGACGGCGTGCTGCGCCAGCAGCGCGTGGCCGGCATCGGCGTCTACCCCGTACAATACGACCCCGCGGCCCGGGTGCTCACGGTCTACGAATCCCTGACGGTCCAGGTGACGTTCGGGGGTCAGGAGGCAGGAGGCAGGGGGCAGGCGGCAGGAGACAGGGGGCAGGCGGCGGAATCCAGCGCGTACGAGGAGATTTTCCGGCAGGAACTGCTGAATTATGAGGACGCGCGCGGCTGGCGGCAGTCCGCGCCTCCCCTCTCCCCCGCAGGGAGAGGGGCCGGGGGTGAGGCCACCCCCTGGGCGCCGCCCGTGCCCGGCTGGCGGGTCAGGGTGCAGCAGGACGGGTTCCACAGGCTCACCCGCGCGGCGCTGGGCGCGGCGGGGCTGCCGGTGGCGACCCTGGACCCGCGCACGTTCAAGCTCTACAACCTGGGGAGCCAGGTGGCCATCTACGTGGAAGGGCAGGCCGACGGCAGCTTCGACGCGAACGACACCATCCTCTTCTACGGCCAGGCCGTGGCGTCCAAGTACACCGCGGACAACGTCTACTGGCTGACCTACGGCGGCAGCCAGGGGCTGCGCATGGCGGCGCGCGACGGCACGCCGGGGACGGCGGCCTCACCAGCCTACACCGGCGCGACCCGGCGCCAGGCAGAGGACGTCTTATACATCACCGACATGCCGGGCAGCGAAACCGCGGAGCGCTGGCTGTGGGCCGACATCTACCCCACCGAAGCGGGCGTTCCGGCGAGCTGGAGCACCACCTTCTCGCTGGCAGCTCCTTACACGGGCGCCTACACCGCCCGGTTGAGGCTCGCGCTCTACGGCGGCCTGGACTTCGGGATCGCGCCGGATCATCACACCCAGGTGCGCCTGAACGGGACGCTCCTGGAGGACGCCCGGTGGGATGGGATGGTCGTGCGGACGACGGACGTCACCTTTCCGCAGAGCCTGCTGGTTGCGGGGGACAACACCCTCGAGGTGACCTGCCCCAACGACGGGCCGATCGGCGTTGACCTGGTATACGTCGACTGGGCCGAGTTGACGTTCGCGGACACCTTCGTCGCCGTGGGCGACGACGCGGCGTTCGGCAACGACGCGGCCGCGAACCCCGCGAAGTACCAGATCACCGGATTCAGCACCGCTCAACAGGCTGCGGTCTACGACGTGACCGATCCTAAAGCGGTCGTCCGGATCAACAATATCGTTGTGACGCCGTCAGGCGCGGCCTACACCGCCACCTTCCAGGACACGGCCGCCGCAGGGACCCGCTATCGGGCCGCGGCCGGCGCCGCCTACACGACGGTGGACAGCCAGAGGATCGAGGCCGACACGCCGTCGAACCTGGCCGCGGCGACCAACGGCGCGGACTGGGTGGTGATCACCCACGCGGCCTTCTCGACGCAGGCAGCCGCGCTGGCCGCGCACCGGGCATCCCAGGGCTTGCGCACGGCGCTGGCCGATGTGCAGGACGTCTACGACGAGTTCGGCTACGGCATCACCGGCGCCGCAGCGATCCGCGACTTCCTGGCCTACGCCTACGCCCATTGGCAGGCGCCCGCACCCACCTACGTGGTGCTGGTGGGCGATGGACACTTCGATCCGAAGAACCACCTGGGGCTCCCGGCCGGCAGCAGCCGGGTCAGCTTCATGCCCCCCTACCTGGCGCGGGTCGACCCCTGGATGGGAGAGACCGCCGCCGATAATCGTTATGTCACGATGTCGGGCAGCGACACCCTGCCGGACATGCTGCTGGGGCGGCTGTCGGTGAACAGCGCTGCGGACGCGGGCGCGCTGGTGAACAAGATCATCGCCTACGAAACCGCGCCGCCCGCGGGCGCCTGGCAGCAGCAGGTGCTGGCCGTGGCCGACAATGCCGACGGCGCGGGCAACTTCGCCCTGATGTCGAATACCCTGCTGGCCGGCTATCTGCCCGCGCCGTACACGGCCACGAAGGTCCACTACGGCGTGACCCACACCACGGTGGCCTCGGCCCGGGCCGCGATCCAGGCGGGCATCAACGCGGGCAAGCTGATCGTGAACTACATCGGCCATGCCGGTACAAACGCCTGGGCGGACGAAAGCCTGTTCACGACGACCGATGTGGCCGGCCTGACCAACGGCGCCATGCTGCCGGTAATGCTGCCCATGACCTGCTACGATGGCTTCTACCACAACCCTTTTCCGCTCGCCGATGGGTGGGAGTCGCTCGGCGAGGTGGTGACCCGGATCAGCGGCAAGGGCGCGGTCGCGAGCTGGTCGCCGACCGGCCTGGGGATCGCGACCGGGCACGACATGCTCGACAAAGGGTTTTTCACGGCAATCTTCACCAATCGCGCGGGCACGGTGGGCGCAGGGACGGCGTCCGGCAAGCTGGCCCTCTACACGACTGGGTCGAACCTCGATCTGTTGGACACCTACCTGCTGTTCGGCGACCCGGCCACGCGGATGCCGACCGCGTGCGCGGCCCCGGCCGCGGGGGTCAGCAATGTGACGATCTCTAAGTTGGGCGCTACGCAGGTGCAGTTGGGGTGGAGTGCAGCAGGGGGAGCGCTGCTCTACCAGGTGTGGTGGAAGGCCAACAATTTTTACTTCACGCCCGGCGGCGCGTCATGCACGGAGGCCAACGGCTGCGCGTGGCGGTCAGCGACCTCCTTCACGCACGCCGGGGGGCTGGGGAACACAGGGGTAAATAACAGCTACGTGGTGCTGCCCGCCGCCGCGTGCGGCGCGGTGCAGCCCGCACCGTCAAATCGGACCGGGGAGTTCGACTTCAGCCTGACGCCGGGAAACAACTAACTAAAGGATGAAGGCGGAAGGATGAAGACGAAAGGCCGTTTCATTCTTCATCCTTCCGAAGGAGCGCCCAGAGCCACACGACGGTGAACGCCGTGTAGACCCCCAGCAGCAGCCACACGTACCAGGGCCAGTGGTAGCCCCACATGTGTCGCGTCATCCCGACGCAGGCCAGGCCGCAGAACAGCGCCTCGACCTCCAGCAGCAGCGCCACCTGCCGGCGCTCGGCCGCGCGGAAGCCGCGGTACGAGCTCCACGCCAGCGCGATCAGCGCCGCGCCCAGCACCCGGCTGAGCAGCGGATCCACCGGCGCCCAGCCAAACAGCCCCAAGAACCGCCCCGGCGCGGCCAGCAGCGGTGCACCGAAGAGCAGGGAGACCACAGTGTGAACGATGAACGTGTACCGGAGTGATTTGGACATGGGAGGCACTCCTTTGCAAAACGCAATCCGGCGGATTGCGATACATTGTAGCACAGTACATTGTAACACAATCCGCTGGATTGTGTTGTCAGCACCGGCGCAATCCGGCGGATTGCGGTACAGTGCCACGCAGCACCCCGTAACACAATCCGCTGGATTGTGTTGTCAGCACCGGCACAATCCGGCGAATTGCGGTACAGTGCCACGCAGCACCCCGTAACACAATCCGCTGGATTGTGGTACACTCACCGCACAACCCGTATCACAATCCGCTGGATTGTGCTCCACTGGTGTACGTCCACGGCCAGGCCTGCCAATCCGGCACCAGGCCAGCTTTGACCGGGTTATTCACAACGTAAGCGATAATTCGCTCTAATTCCGCCTCGCTCCGCACGCAATGGTCATAACTTTCATGCAGCCAGAACGCGCCCGTACGGCCCAGAAGCCGGTTGGCCTGCCCCGCCGTATAGCCCTTCATAGTGTGCATAATCTGCGCCAACGAAAAATACGCGTCATCGGCCTTTCGCAACGGCGTGAGAACGACATGGACATGGTTCGGCATGATGCAGTACGCCAGCAGCTCATACCGCTTCTCGGCAAAATGATGCACATTATCGGCAACCAGCTGCGCGATCCGGCGATCGCGCAGCCAGTCGGGACCATCGCCCAGATCCAAAACGGCGTCCCATTTGCCGAAGAAACGCCGCTCCTCCAGGTACAGGCGCTCGGCGCGCTCCAAGGAATCAGGCGTTCTTTCCACTTCGGCCCGAATCCGCTCGGCCTCTTCAAAAAGCGCAGCGAGCACGGACGCAGGGATGGATCCGGCCAGCCGAAAGGTGATGAAAAAGGTCGCACCGGGCGGCTGGAAGTGCGGCAGGTTGCGACGATAAAGCTGGTCAGGCGCAAGGTTGGACATGTAACTTCAGATCACGACGCAATCCGGCGGATTGCGGTACACTCTGGCACGGTGCGCTGTAGCACAATCCGCTGGATTGTGTTGCCAGCACCGACGCAATCCGGCGGATTGCGGTACACTCTGGCACGGTGCGCTGTAGCACAATCCGCTGGATCGTGTTGCCAGCACCGGCGCAATCCGGCGGATTGCGGTACACTCAGGCTTCCGCCTTCCCCCGGCGCTTCTTCTTCCCGATTCCCAGCCACGCCAGCGGACCGAAGCGTTTCTGCTTGGGCTTCTCGCCGTACCCGTAATCCTTGTAATAGTAATAGTAGTAGTACGCGCCCGAGCCGCGGGTGGGGGCGCGGTTGATCAGGACGCCCACGAGGCGCGCCTTGACGTTGCGCAGCGTCTCCACCGCCTTCTCCGCGGCCTCGCGCCGCGTGCGGCCGGCCTCCACCACCAGCAGCACGCCGTCGGCCACCGCGGAGAGCACCGCGGCGTCGGCCAGGATCAGCACGGGCGGGCTGTCGACCAGCACGATGTCGGCGTCGCCGGCCAGCGCGGCGAGCAGCTCGCGCATGCGCGCCGAGCTGAGCAGTTCGGTGGGGTTGGGCGGGATGGGACCGGAGGTCAGGAGGCGCAGCCGCGGGTCGCCGGTCGGCTGCAGCAGGCCAACGGGGGACGGATGCTCCTCGAGCAGCGCGGAGGTCAGGCCCGCGGCGTTCGGCAGGCCGAACACCCGGTGGAGCCGCGGGCGGTGCAGGTCGGCGTCCACCACCACCACCCGCTGGCCCGCCTGCGCCAGCGCTACGGCCAGGTTCGCGGTGGTCAGCGATTTGCCCTCGCTGGGTGCGGGGCTGGTCACCAGCAGGACGTGCAGGGGATGTTCTACCGAGGCAAACTGCAGGTTGGTGCGCAGCACCCGGTACGCCTCGCTGGCAGCCGAGTGGTTGCCGGAGAGCATCAGCAGCTCCTGGCCGGCCTTGCTGTCCGGCACCTCGGGCACCGCGCCCAACGCGGTCAGGCCCAGGGTGCGCTTCACGTCGACCGGGGTCTTCAGCGTGTCGTCCAGGTACGAGAGGAGATAGGCCGTGCCCGCGGACAAGATCAGGCCGATGGCCGCCACCAGCGCCAGCGTGCGCGTCCTGCTGGTGCCGATGGGCGCAGCGGGCAGCTCGGCAGGCTCCACGATCGTCAAGGCGTTGGCCGCGCCCTGCCCCGTGTTGCTCAGCAGCGCGGCGTAGTTAGCCTGCAGGTCGTACAGCTTGCTGCGCAGCGCGGCGATCTGTGACTGCGCATCCGCGATCTCGCGGGCGCTCAGCATGCCGGCCAGCTCCGCCTGCAGCTTCGCGATCTCGTCCTGGGTGTCCCTGATCCCCACTTCCAGCTCGTCCAACTGCGCGGTCACGAACCCCTGGCGCTGCTGAACCTCGGTGTTGCCCTCGGTCGGGCTCTGCGCGATCAACTCACGGGCCAGCGCGTCGGCCGCGGCCTGCGCCAGAACGGGGTCGCCGGCAGTCACCTTGATCTCCAGCAGCTGCGTGTTGGGCACCAACTGGACCGAGTAGCCGGGCAGCCAGCCGATGCCGAGGCTGGCCATCGCCGCCTTGCGCACCGGCGCGCGCTGCGCCAGGTCCGCGTAGGTGTTGGCGAGCTGCTCGGTCAGGTAGATGTCGGAGTAGTTCGGGTTGGCCTCGGTGATGGCGCGGCCGATCATCAGCGCGGTGCGCGCCTGGTAGACGGGCGGCTGCGCGCGCAAGGCCAGGAAGGCCGCGCCCACGGCCACCGCGGTCCCCAGCACCAGCAGCCACCACCAGCGGCGCAGCGGATTCAGGTATTCTAGTAAGTCCAATTGGCTTCTCCCCAGTCGATTTTTGATTTTCGATTTTTGATTGGCAATCGCAAATCGAAAATCAAAAATCGGCAATCACTTGACCCAGATCGGGTCCCAGTCGTTGTACGGCGAATCGAGCAGCCGGCGCTGGCTGCCGCCGTCCGCGTTCATGATCCAGAGCTGGCGGCGGCCGGTCTCCCGGTTGGACCAGAAGACGATCCGCGTGCCATCCGGCGACCAGGTCGGGTGCTTGTCCCACTCCCAATCGTTGGCCGTCAGCCGGCGCATGTCGCTGCCGTCCGGCCTGATGGTGTGAATCTCATCGTTGCCCGGCTCCTGCGACACGAAGACGATCAGATCGCCGGTGGGGGACCAGGCCGCGTCGTAGCTCCAGCCCGTCGTCGATGTGAGCTGGCGCAGGCCGGGGTAGCGGCTGTCCCGGATGTAGAGCTCGGGCACCAGCCGGTCGTCGTTCTGGACGATAACCGCCGCGTAGCCGTCGGGCGCGCGGCCCTCCAGCGCCTGGGCCAGGGCGAACGGCCACTCCTGGGTGACGCGGTACACGATGCCGGCCGCGGGATCGAGCGCAAAAAGCTCGATCTGGTCGTTGCGGTCGCTGTGAAACAGGATCAGCCCCCGCAGCGCGGCGGGCAGGCTGGGCGGCAGGGCCGGGGCCGGCGTGGAGGTCGGCCGCGGGGTGTCGCGCATCAGCAGCGGCAGCGGCGTGGCCGGCGGCTCCGGGGTCGGGGTGCGGGCGTTCCGCGGGATCGGCGTGTAGGTGCCCACCGTCAGCGCGGCGAACGTGGCCTCGGCCGCGCGCATCACTGCGGTCGCGGCGTTTGCCGGCGTGGCGGTGCTGGCAATCACCGGCGGCGCCGGGGTCGTCGTCGCCACCAGCGCACCTTCCGGCAGCGGGGTGGCGGTCCCCACCTGCTGCGCCTGGATGATGGCCTGCCGCAGTTGGGCAACCGCGGTCGCCGCGTTGTCGGGGAATGGGGTCGGCAGCACGATGATCGGCGTCACGGCGTTGGTGGGCACGGGCGTGAAGGTGCCCGTGGTGACGGCGACGGCGGTGGCGTAGCGGGCATCAGCAGCGGCGGTGGCTCCGTTGGCGGGCGTCGGGGTATAGATCACCAGCGGCGGCAGCCCCTGCAGCGCGCGCCAGGCCTGCGCGACCGCGATGTCGCCGAGCGGCGGCGTGGGGGTCGCGACGGCATAGGGCAGCGGCGTGTAGGTGCCGATCGCCGTCGCGACCGCGGTCGCGGTCTCCGCGTAGACGGCCGCGGTGAGCACGTTGGCCGGGGTCGAGGTCAGTGTGGCCACGAGCACGGGCACGGTCGCCAGCGGCGGCGGGGTCGACGGAGGTGCGCCGAGGCTGAGCTCGAGCTGGGGCGCATTGCCCCGGGTGGCGGGCCCGGTGCCGCTGTCCCAGGCAAAGAGGGTGTCGCCGCCCCCAGAGGGGCCCGTGATGCGGAAGACGACTGCGGGGGCGCCGTCCACCACCTGCTTCTCCAGCCACGCGCGCGCGGCGGCGTCCAGCACGAAAACGGATTGCACCCCGGTCCCCAGGTCGGCCGGATAGAGGGTGGGGAAGAGGCTCACCGCGGCCGGCGCGTTGTGAAGCGCCTGGAAGCCGGCGCGCGCCAGCTCGGGCAGGCCGTCAGGCTCGAGGATCTGCACCGACCACGAGCCACCGGCGCCGGCGTCGAATTTCTCGGCGTTGAGGCCGGTCAGCACGAGGCGTGCGGCCAGGACCGGCGCGCCGCGGCGCACGCGGCGCAGGTCGAACTGCACCGCGGCGAGGGTGGCGCGGCCGCCGTAGTACCCCGCGTACAGGAACGAGTCGTCCAGGTGCTCGGCCAGGGTCTCGCCGCTGGCCCACCAGCCTGACCCGCCGGCCTCGGGCTGCAGCGCCAGGCTGCTCCCGCCCGGCACGGGGCTGGGCGAGGCGGCGCGGGCGGGCGTGGGCCGGGCGGCCGTCGGGGTCGCGGCGCCGGCCGGCAGCGGCGTGCTCGTCTCGGTGGGGACGGCGCGCAGCGCGGCGGTCGCGGCCGGGGCCGTGGCGGCCGGCGCGGCCGCCGGAGGACGCAGGAAGTCGCGGCCGTAGGTGATGGCCACGGCCAGGGCGATCAGCCCCAGGGCAAGCCACGGCAAGAGGCGGCGCAGCCGTTGAAGGATGAAGGATGAGGGCGGAGGCGTTGGGCCTGAGCCTGCCGAAGCGTCCGGGGCGGCGGACGGCGGGTTGACAGACGGGTTCCCCTCTTGCACCGCCATGTAGAGGGTGCAGCGGACATGGTCCGCCTTCAGGCAGAACGCGGCCTGGTGCACGGCGTCGACTGCGACGGCAGGCTTCAGCGCGGTGCAGCGCCGGCGCGGCGCAGGCACAGCCGCGGGGTTGCCGGCCAGGTCAAGGTATGGACAAAGGGTAGTTTCCAATAGTTCACTCTATTCCATAAAGTCATTGCGAGGGCGATAGCCCGAAGCAATCTCCTCCG
>CAZELR010000061.1:890-25234 GCA_964513075.1 uncultured Anaerolineales bacterium | reverse complement strand
CTGGGTGAATTTGGTCAAGACCTGAACGCTGCGCAGGGCGCGGCTCGTGGAGCCGCTGGGGTGAACGTGGCGTGATTCAGGCAGGATAGTGCGTGGTTGGACGGAACGTCAGCAGTTGAAGCGGGCACTCGGACGCGCAGCCGGGACGCATGCCCGGTCAGGTGGGATCGCCCGCGGGGTTGACGCTGCCGGCGTCGATCAGGTGTTGGCGGTAGTCGGGCGGGGTGGTGTCAATGTTGGGGTGGCAACCAGAAAATTCACTCAAGATAGCAGGAATGTTGTGGCTCGGTAGCTCTTATGCGGATTTGACTTGATACACCCCGTCATCTGTTTTCTCGAAGATTTCGGGAAGGAACGCCAATGTTGTTCGCACCTTCGCCTCTGTGGGTCGTAGCCCAGGATGTCGATCGGCCATGATTTGGGCCAGCACAGTGTAGTGAAGGGGACGGCCATGTGCACGTAGCTCGGCGCGCAAGGCGTTGATGAACCTCCGTTTTCGGGCTTTCTGGGCCGCCAGACGCTCGCGATAGTCATCCAGGATGGACCTGAGATCGCATCTAAGTTCCGGATCATAGCGCAGCCGGCAGGATTCCGGATCGAAAAACGAGCATCTCACGCATCGAACTGTTTCTCGTTTCAAGCACTCTGGACAATCCCACGATGTGATGTGAACCCCGTCAATCCAGATATGCTCGCCGCGAAAGTCAACCTGTTCAACTGGATCAGCTTCGTTATACTCGTCCCATCCGGCTTGCGAGAAATCGTTCATCTCATTACTACCTCAAGCCAGGTCGTGCAACGTCAGTTCACGCCGGTATTCGGCTCATCTACATCGAGCGTTCCGAGCGAAGGATCGGACAACCACCGGTGCACCATCTGCGTGGTGATCTCGCTGTCAGGATCGTTTTCCCGCAGGATGATGCTCTGCTGAAGGATGTGATCCCCGTACAGCATCAGCCGCCGAGGGGTCAATGCCTTGCTGCGCGTGATGTGCTCCACCATGCTTTCCAGGGCTTCCGGCGAAAAGGGGTAGGCCCAGTTTCCGTCTTGCTTGAGCCGGAACGTGTCGAGGAGCTCGCGCAAGAATTCGAGCGCTTCCCATTTGCTCAACACATCGAGATTGATGGTCTCCGGCGCGGCGCGGCTTTTGAGTTCGCTGCTCAACAGATAGCCCACGTTCTCCTGACGTCCAAACGAGAACGACAAGAACATCTCCAGGCCGCTGGGGTTGGCGTTGAAATAGCCATGCATGCCGGCGTTGATCTCTGCCCTGGCGCTCGTCTTCAGTTCTCCAATGCGCTGGTACTCGTCCAGAAGGACCACCAACTTGGCGGGGGTTTTCGCGTTGAAGGTGGCCAGTTTGGTCAGCGCGGTGAGCGCCTGGATGGCATCCTCCGCCGTCTTGATCCGGTAGGTGACGTTGATCGCTCGGAGTTCACGCGCGCCCAGGCCCGGCTGCGCGCTGAGCCATTGCCGGGCAGCCGTCGTGCGTTCTATCTCGCCGCTGCGCATCGCCAGGATCGCGTTGACCAGGCCGGGGGTCCGGGCGAACATCGGATGGAGCGCGACACCGCCGGGGGCCTGATAGCCGACTTTGACCAGTTGCTCACCGAGGAATTCATACGGCAGCTCAGAGACGATGGCGCGGTAGATGTCGAGAAAAGACGCGGGGCGGTTGGGCATGACGGCGTAGATCGGGACGAGCGTGCTTCCCATTTGGCTGCACAGATGCTTGATATGCAGCAGCGTGTGGGTCTTGCCCATCCCAAAGTTGGCCCACAGCAAGCGCAGACTCGATTTCGGGCTGAGCTGCATCCTGCGGAGCAAGCCGTTGATCTGCTCTTTGGTGGCGCGACGGCCCGCCCACACCCTGGCAAAGTCGCCATCGGGCACGGTTTGGAAGGGCCAGGCCCGCAGGTTGAGTTCCTCCAACATTACCGTTCCTCCGCAATATCCGGCAGCCCCAGCTTGCGCCAGGCTTCGACCGCGAACCGCTCGGCCGCCCCACGATCCAGCGAACGGGCATAATAGGCCTGCTGGAGCTGTCCGCGCAAATCACGCAGGTACTTGCTATAATCGGCGACGGCGCGCGAGACTTCTATTGGTTTTTCGGGTAGGCATGCGACCTTTTTCCCGTTGGCCTGGGCGTACAGCACGTAGCGCGCCTCGAACTTGTTGGCGACGTGCAGCGTTTCGCCATCCGCCGTTGTTAGCTCCTCTTTGCCCCAGAGGTGGCCGACATGGCGTAGGGGCTGTGCTGGGAGCGGAATCTCCCGGAAGCTGCCCCGTTTGGCTGCTGGGGAGAGAAAAGCATCCGGGAAGTGTTGCGGACCATCCGGGACCAGGTCATCCAAAACCTCCTCGGCAACCCGGTTGGCGGCCTTCTGCGGCCGCGCTTTGCGCGTCTGGCCGCGCTGCCGGCCCAGGCCGACGCGCTCGCTCACCAGCATGGTCAACCCTTCGTAGATGGCGGTCAGCCAGCGGTCGGGGTCGAGGCCCAGGCCGCGCAAAACCGCCGCGTCGAGCTTGCGCCGGTCGGGCCTGCCGATCTCCTCGCGCACCGGGCCGATGGGCCGCGCCAGCAGCGGCTTGAACGCCTCCTGGATCTGGCCGCGCTGTTGGGTATCAAACTTACGGACGTCGGGGACGCGCAGTCCGTCTGCCGCATCCTCCACGGTCAATTCCAGTGCGCCATCACCCAGGCTGACCCGCCCTGATAGTTCGGTCATGAAGGCTGTGACGCTGCAATTCATGATCGCAGCCATGAGGTCATGCGGGACCTGTTCGACCGGTGATAGAAAGTAAAGTCGTTTGTCCGCGATCAGCGGTTTATCACTGTACTTATGAATGTGGCGTTCGCCGTACGCGCTGGCGAAGAACAGATAGCTATCATGCGTCTCGCTGCTGGGCAAGGCATACCAGCCAGGTTTCCGGTCTTTGACCCAGGGGCCCTGAGGCCATTTCATGCCTCGCTGGACACCGGTGTCGTACTCCTGTCCTTCAGCCCACTCAATATAGCTCAAGGCGTGGGTCTTTCCACTGGCCCGCAACTCATCTTTCGTTAGCCTGCATACAAAGAGCTTCAGACCCAGTTCAGCCGGGTCGACCAAGATTCGATCAGACTCTCCCGGCGACTTGACGAGAGCGGTCAAGAACTCAGGCTCAATCCTCCAATGCTCTATGTCTGCTCTGTCCAGATGGAAGAACTCGTTGATGCGAGTCGTGCCTCCTCGTGCTGGCGGCGCTACGTCCTTGAGCAACGCCAGCTTATCGCCCGCCTGGGTCAGCAGATCGAAATAGACTTGAGGTGCGCGCAGGTAGACACCCCATTTGGCGGTCTGTCCAGCATTCTCTACCTCGGTTCTGAGCGCGCCCTGGCATATAGCGCGAACCCGAAAATCGACATCCTCGTGGGTGAAAGGCTGTTTGGGGGTTCCGCCTTGGCCGTCCTCGCCCACCGCCTCGATGCGATTGACCAGTTTGTCCAGCCCAAGCCACCGGTTCAGCGCATCCAGTCGCATGTCCCAGGGGATCAGCTCGGCCAGCGGCCGTTTGATCTTGACGAAATGCGCCGGGTTCGCGTCCCGCTCGGCAGCGGAGTCACAGCGTTCAACCACGGTCACGATGGTATTGACGGCCGCCTGGGTGAACCAGGGCTCGCACCGGCTTTCCAGGATCGCCACGATCTTGAAGTGATCCAGGAAGAAACGCTGCAGGGCGTAGCCGTAGCCCACGTCGAGCCAGGCGTTGGAAGTTACGATACCCATGCGGCCGCCGGGCCTCAGGAACGCTGCGGCGTGCCAGAACAGGGAGACGTACAGATCGGCAGAGGCCGAGATGATCGGCTCGGCCGTGGCGAGGAAGGGGGCGATGTCCAGCCCTTCCTTCAGCGCCAGCCGGAACTCCCTGTCGTCGGACGGTAACGGGAAGGTGAAGCCGGCAGGCCAGGCTTTCAGCCACTCATCGGCCAGGCATCGGGCGATGCGCCGCAAATAGCCCCGCTCGCGCTCCTCGATGCGCGCCGCGCCGATGTAGGGGAAGTTGCCGACGATGGCGTCGAACTGGGGGATCGGCTCGTCACTCTCGGGGGAGAGACCTTGAGGGTCTCGGAGACCCTCAAGGTCTGGTATCGCCTTCAACGGCGGAAACTTGTAGCGGCCGCCCGGCACAATGTTGAAAAAGTCGTCGTTCAGGATGCGCGGGAAGTTGCCGGGCACGCCCACCTGTTGGCGGAACAGATTGATCGTCGCCAGCTCCGCTGGGAACGGCGCGATGTCCACGCCCCAGAGCTGGGCCAACTGGCTGTTGTGGTCGTACAGATTCAGGCGCGTGCGTTTGCGGTCATAGCTGCGGATCAGGAAGGTGCCGGTGCCGCACGTCGGGTCCAGCACTGTATCGCTCGCCTCTCGAATGCAGAAGGCTGCTGTCAAGTCCACGAGCGGTTCGGGGGTGAAGAACTGCCCCAGTGCGTGACGATCTTCCGGCGGGATTAATCGCTCGAAAACCGCGCCGATGACATCTTGCGGCAGGTGGGCGAAATCGCGCGTGTTCAGGTCACCTACCAGGGCCGCCAGTTCTTTCGACGCGACCGCCGGGTAGGGCAGCCGATCCACCACGTCTTCACGGAAGACCGCATGATAGTCAATCTTGTGGGCCTGGGCGAAGCAGGCGTTCAGGGCTGGCAAGACCTGGGACGTATCCAGGCCGCCTACCTTCATTTCCGGCAGCCCGGCGACCGCGCGGCGCAGGCTCTGGTAGAAGATGATCTTGCCGAGCAGCCGGTAGATCGCCTGGCGCACCACCGCTTCGGCAAAATCCGGCGAGCGCAGATCGGCGGGGATGCCCTGCGGAGTGGCCCATGCTTCGAGCTCCTGGGCGAAACGGGGATCCATGCCCAGTTTGGTCTGCAGCGCCTGCTTGACGGCAGGCTTCAGGACATCCACGGCGCGGGTGAGGCGTCCCACGAAGAAATCGGCGTCGGGGACGATCAGATCGAGATGCCCGTCGCGGTGCAGGGTCGCCAGGTCGGCTGCGGCGCGCAGCGCCAGGTCAGCCAGCACGGAGCGTTCGGCGGGGAGCAGCGGATCGGATGCGCTGGAGAGGATCGTATGTTCGGACGGATAAGCGCGTAGGATTTCGAGCGCATCGCTGTCGCGGCGCGGGGTGCGGACAAGCAGCGTCTCGCGTTGGGAGCTGAGCAGCAGGTAGGCCGCGCGGCGTGCCCGCGCCCGTCGGGCCATGTAACCCACGAACCCCGCGGCGCGGGGCGTGATGCTGGGGACCGTGATGCCGATCAGCGCCAACGGCGCGCCGCTGGCCAGGACGGTCAACGCACGGACCGCCGCTCCCACCTCGGCGGGCGCCTGTGCGGCGAAAGGCTCTTCAACGGTCAGGGGCGGCGCCGCGGGGATCTGCGCGCCGAAGATGGCCAGGACTTCGTCGTTCCGGTCAGCGGTCTCGCTCATTACGCAGGCTCGTTGGGATCTAGGAAACGGGCGTGGGCCAGCACCCCCATGCGATCCACGGTGAAGCGCACTTCGTAGGGATGATCTTTCTGGTAGGCGATGATCGCCTTGCGCGCGACCTCCGGCTCGATAATCACCCCGTGATCCAGCAGCCCCTCGATGCCCGCCACCAGCGCCAGCTCCTCGATAGGCGCGTAGCCGCCGGGGCTTTTGATGGCCTTCGACGCGCGCAGCAGGTGCGGCACGATCTCCTCCGACGCCGAAATCGGCTGCGCCGGGATCGCCCACGCCGCAGCGGCCGTGGTGAAGAAGCGATTCGCCAGGAAATCGCCGACCGCCTGGCTGGTTTCCACGGCCGCCAACGCTTCGGCCCACGTGCGCCCCGCGTCGCAGAAGCCGTACTCGTATTTGAAGGGGTCGGGCTTGCAAAACAGGCCGATGTCGGCAAACGGCTCGACGCGTACGCGAGATGATTCCTCGCGTGCGCTGCCGCCCGTGTACTTCTCGGACTGGCGCGCCCGCGTGATGCTGTCGGCGGATTTTTCCAAGACCAGGAGACGGTCGCGCACATCGGCCGGCAAGAGGCGGGTGCGGTGTCGGGCAATGGCCGCACGGTAGATTTCCGGCAGCAGGTTTCCTGCATCGCGGTCGCTAAAGCCGTCCGGATGTTTGGTTGCCAGTTGGTTCCACAACGGCGCCAGCACTTCCCCGTCGTTCTCGATCAGAGCATAGAGCATCAGGAGGGCCTGCCGCTGGGTCAGGCGGAGCGGATTTGCCTCTGGAAGATACTCCTGGAAAGCCCGCAGCTCGGTTTCCGGGGTGAAGTAGAGCAGTGACAGCGCCCGCGTGTTGGCCGAATAGGTCCCCTCGCGAATCAAGCCCAAGTTGGTTGCCAGCGGCGGATACCGTCGCCAGTTTTCATTCACTAGCTTGCCTACACCGGACGGCATTTGAGAATCGGAAAGATATAAGTCCTGCAATTCCATAAGAACCACGGGAGGTTCACCACCGGCTTTGAGCCACGTGTCCGCTTGCTGCTTAATCGATATGTATGTGTTATCGGATAATCGCACCTTGATGTAGCCGACAAGGCGCTCGTTCAATGGTACCCGTACCTTGCGAGTCACCACGTCAATCAGATCGTGTCCTATATTATCCAAGTTAGAGGTACTGGTCGTGGTGACGCGCTTGACCACGCGCTTGAGGTAACCCAGGCGCTGCATGGGGCGCTTGATCTGGTCCAACACGCGGAGTTCCGGCATCGCTAGAAGCCTCCATGCACGCTGACGCGCGGCCGGATATCCAGCAGCACGGCGCGGTCGGCCTCGGTGTTCGACACCAACGCCTGGCCCACGTCCAGGCTGCGCAGCAGGTCATCGAATTCCAGCGTGCGGCCGGCGTGGACGACCTCCTGCGGCAGGTTCGACTTCATATTCTTCCGCACGTAGTCAATGTCCCCCTGGACGGTCAACTTGTGGGCGATCAACGTGTCCACCTGGGCCAGGATGCGGCTGTCCAGCGCAGTGGGCTGCTGCGTCGCCACCATGAAGGAGAGACCGTAGTTGCGGCCCTCGCGCACGTAGCGGGTCAGGATCTCGCCGGCCGAAGTGCGCCGCTCCGAAGCCAACACGTTCTGCGCTTCATCCAGCGCAACCAACGTCCGCGGCACCGCGCCAGCCAGATAGCCGCGCAACCGCTCGCGCTCCTCGGCGCTGAGATCGCTGCGAATCGCCAGGTGCTTCTCGGTCTCCGACGCGGCCATGCGCTCGTCCATCAGCCGCCGGATCACGGCGCTCAAGATGACCAGCCGCAGCGGGCCGGACATCCGGTTCATCACCAACACATTCATCCGGCCGGGGGTCAGCAGCTCGGTGAGCGGCGTCCCCGCATCCTCGAAGAGCGGGTTCCGCTGAAACGTCGCCAACTGCTGGAGGACCGCACGGCGGGTCTCAGGCTGGTAACTCTCCTTCAACTCGGTGTCATCCTTGACGCACTGAATCAGATCGAGCAGCGAATAGACCGGTTTGGCTGGGAAGAACCTGGACTCGGTGCGCCAGCCTTCGAGCGTGACCTTGATGAAGGCATCGTTCAACAACTGCCCCATGCGATCCTGGTAGATGTCCAGGTTGAGGAGATAGCCCCAGTCATCCGCGCTGAAATCGGACGTACGCACGGCAAAGTCTCGATGGCTGGCCGGCGTCTCTTCCCCGCGCGTGCCCTTGGGAACCCACACCTGCACATCGAGCGCCTCCGGCTTCAGGTTCCAGCCGCGCCAGGCTGCGCGTTGGCTGCGGAGTACCGCGCTGTCCGATCCCTCCTGCAGTGCAATGTCAGTCCACTGGAAAATCCCCAACGTGTCGAGCAGCAGCACAGCGGTGTCGCGCGCCACGGAGCCGATGCTGGTTTCGCCTTCCTGGGTGCAGTAGCTTTCCAGCATCGCGCCCATCGTGTACGACTTGCCCGAGCCACGCTTGCCGAAGATAGAGACGACGTGCGGACGCGCAGTATCGAAGCGCGCATCTACGAGCGCGCCTGTCTCTGCCAGGCGGCCCAGGTAAAGCCAGGATTGCTCCTGTTCTTCCGAGCCGCCCAGGACTGTAACATTGCGGGAGGTAAAGCGTGGCTTGACGGTAAACTTCTTCACGGCTACCCTCAGGCGAAGACAAACTGAGCGACGGCATTGACGGTGGCTTCGTCAATCAGCGATTTCTCTTCGTCCCAGGCCTGGATGGCGCACTCGTTGATCGCGTTGATGATGTAACGCGGCAGCGCCCGCGAAATGTCCTGCGTGGCATAGTCGGCCAGCATTTCGAACGCGCTATTCTCGAATGGGAAGACGCCCACCTCGGTATTGCTCAGGCCATCGCTGGCGATCCTCGCCCGTACATCCGCTTCCGAGGTCAGGTTGCGCAGCAACTCTTTGATGAACTTCTTCACGTCGGCCACGGCCGGCAGCGGCGGAATGTCAATGTAGTTGCTCGACCCTACGCGGCCCACGATGTCACCGCGGCGCAGGATCGGAGGCGCATCATCCAGCACGTCCGCCTTAAAACCGATCAGGAAGCCAACGCTGGCATTGGCTGGTTCAGCCAATCGGCGCAGATACTGGTGGATGGATTCGGCCGCGTCACCCGGCTTGACGTTCTGCAGCTCTTCTAGCTCGTCAATCAAGAAAATCAGCTTCTCGCCGACCCGGCCGGCCAGGTTTCCGACGGCCACGAGCACTTCAACCAGGTCGCCGGCGCCAACCTCGCCCAGGTTACGCGTTAACTGAAGACTGCTTAGCTCGTTCGTCTTAAGCGTCTGCCCCGTCAGCCACCGCCAGGCTACGAAAGGCGATTCGCCTGTTGCCCGAAGCTCCTTCAAGGCAAGGTAGATGTTAGAGTCGTTATTCGCCAATTCCAGAAGAACTCTATCGAAGTCTTTGACCTCATCGAATAGCCGGCGCACCCACGCCGAAACGGCGTTCTTGCCCAAGGCCTCCATCAGTTGCATATGCAAGTGGGCTGCGTTGGAGTTGCCGCGCATCTCGATGGTAACGTATAAGGTGCGGGGCGTACCCTTCGCCGAGTTGGGCGGCTGGGTCTTGAGGTAGTATTCGAGGTAATAAAGGGTCTGCGTCTTGCCCGATCCATATGGCCCCCACACCATCAACTTCGGGATGCCGGGCGCAATGAAGGCACGACGGATCTGTTTTTGTAGACGCTCCTTGATATCGTTACGGCCGAAATAATACTGCGCGTCTTCCGGGTTTACCTGGGGATCAATGGTGAAATTCTGACGGTTATTCAGGCAGAACCACTTGGCGAAGTCTTCCATCTTCCTCTCCTCATTGGGGGGCTTGGATAGCCTTGACGCGCTCGCTCTTGGTGCGCAAGTCATTGGCGCTCCAGTCGTACAGATCCCTGATCAGTTTCTTGCCATGGCCGCGAGCCAGGATCATCATGCCGAGCTCCAGGTTGTAGCGCAGGCCGCCGGAGGTCAGATTTCCCGACCCAAAAAGCGCAAAACTCTCATCTTCTTCACGATGCCAGCAGATGTACAGCTTCGCATGGACATCTGCATTATACCTGATTTCTACATAAGGGCTCATTTTGAGCAGATCCATCCCCGCCTGCTGGTAAGCCTCACGCGGCGGCCGGGTCACGACGTAGGTGCGCGTGCGGTCAGCGTTGACCCTTTTCAGGACATCCTTAAGCTCGACCATTTCGCCGGCCAGATCGCTGATGAATGGACTCACGATCACTATGACATGGGGCGGCGTGGGACTGACCAGATACCGCCGCAGGAAATGCTCCACGGTGCGTTCAGTCAGGATGTGCGCGAAGGGCGGGCCTTCCGCCTCCGCCACACCGGCAAGGGAGGGTCGTTGGCCCTGCGCCAGCAGCTCAAGCTCCACCAGCCGCCGGAAGCGGGGATTCCCCAGGACCAACTCGCGGATTTCACCCAGCGTCATGGCTCGTTTATCTGTTCCGTAACGGCAGATAAAATCCGTGTTGTGATCGCGCGCCACCATGTGGGGGCGCTGTTCGCTTGATGGTATGCGGATCACGATGATGCCCTGGTTGAATCCGCTCTCGTAAGATACCACCTCCAGGCCGGGGATGCGCTCCTGGATGCCATCCAGGCAAGCCTGAGTGATTGCCTGCGCTTTCGCCTTTGGGTCATCAATCGGTGAGAAAGCGGCGGCTCGATTGGCATGATCTTCGCGAATGCCCATCACCAGGTAACCGCCCTCAGCGTTCGCAAGCGCTGTGACATCGCGCAACATCTCGCGAATATCCGAAGCCTTGCCGCTGTAGGCAGTCTCTTTGTATTCAAGATGAGGGCCTTCGGGCACTTGGTTGTCGATCAGCAACTGGAAATCGCTGAATGACAAGTCGTGCAGGCTGCGACTGCCGAAGATCATGGCTTGCTCGTTGAATGAATGTTGAATTTGTGGATGCCGACAATCCAAGTTTAGCACACAGAGGTGAAAAGTACAATTGGATGATCTTTCCGGCGCTTTTTACGAGGGAGTAAGCAGATCTGCAATCTGGTATTTATCAAACAAAAGTGCTATCACGCGACTCACCGAGCCTCTTATGGAGTGGAATCCATAGGCATATCCGACACCCTCATCCTCGCCCATCCAATCCCCTGCCCCAAGTTCGGGACCGAGATCCGCTCGGACCAGACCAAAGCCGTTGTGCCTGATCACGCAGCACTCCTCAAGCGCCACCAGCCAAAATCCGGCTAACCCCTCGATTCCGGACGCGGACCGAGGGTTGCCAACTTGCGGAAAGTTGGCAACCCTGGGCCAAGGTTCCGGCGCGTTGACTTTCCGGCCCGCGCGGGGTAAAATGACGGCAGATCGAGCGTCATCCTGCGGCAAGCCCAGGGTGACTGGCATTTTCAGTGGAGACATGTGCATGCCTACCAAATCACCGTTCACCTGGAAACCGACCGACATCGTCGAGGTGACCAACGCCGGCAGCGCGAACGTGCTGCTGGAGCTGCCCAGCGGCCGGCTGCGGCTGGATGCGGGCCGCACGCTGCGGCTGACGGCCAGCGCGCTGGAGACGCCCCAGCTTGCCGAGCTGGTCAAGCAGGGCGCGGTCAAGGTGCAGCCCTACAAGCTGCGCAAGTAACCTGCGGGGCGAATAAGATGCCTGAACCGACCCTGGTCCTGATCGACGGCCACAGCCTGGCCTTTCGCGCGTTCCATGCGATCCCGCTCGGCCTGACGTCGCCCGGCGGCGAGCTGACCAACGCGGTGTACGGGTTCACCTCCATGCTGCTGAGGGTGCTGCGCGAGCAGGCGCCGGAGTACGTGGCGGTGGCGTTCGACGTGGGCAGGACGTTCCGGCACGAGATGTACGAGGCGTACAAGGGCCACCGCGAACGGATGCCCGATGAGCTGCGGACGCAGGTCGAGCGCATCAAAGAGGTGGTGGCCGCGCTGAACATCCCCATCTTCACCGCGGAGGGGTACGAGGCCGACGATGTGCTGGCCACGCTGGCGCGCCAGGCGGCCGAGCAGGAGGTGAATGCGCTGATCGTCACGGGCGATCGCGATATCCTGCAGGTGGTCAGTGACCGCATCCGCGTGCTCACCTCGGGCCGGCAGTTCTCCGACACCATCATCTACGACCCGGCCGCGGTGGCGGCGAAGTACGGGCTGCGCGTCGACCAGTTGGTGGACCTGAAGGCGCTGGTGGGCGATAAGTCGGACAACATCCCCGGCGTCAAGGGGATCGGCGAGAAGGGCGCCACCAACCTGCTGCAAACGTACGGCACGTTCGATGCCATCTACGCGCACCTGGACGAGGTGAAGCCCGACCGCACCCAGCAGGCGCTGCGCGAGGGGCGGGAATCCGCGGAGCTGAGCCGCCGGCTGGGCCGCATCACCACCGCCGTGCCCGTGGCGCTCGACCTGGCGGCCTGCCGGCTGCGCGATTACGACCGCGACCGGGCAGTCGCGCTGTTCCAGGACCTGGCGTTCCGGTCGCTGGTGCGGGAGCTGCCGGCGGCGGAGCGAGGGCGTGGAGGAGCGGGGGAGCAAGGGAGCGGGGGAGCAGGGGAGCAGGGGGGCGACGGCGCGGGGGCGCAGGGGAGCGGGGGAGCGGGGGAGCAGTTGGGGTTATTTGCCGGTGAGGCGCTTTCCGCCCAGGCTGCCGGGCTGCCGTTTGACCGCTCTGCCGGGCTGCCCGCGACCGGCTCCACGACGCTGCTCGTGACGACCGCCGAGATGCTGAACGAGGTGGCTGCGGCGCTGAAGGCGGCGCGGCGCATCGCGTTCGATACGGAGACGACCAGCACCGATCCGCACGCGGCGACTTTGGTGGGGCTGGCGGTGGCGTGGGACGCGGCGGATGCGGCGGCGGACGCGGCCGGGGTGCACAGCGCCTACATCCCGCTGCGCCACCCGGAGGGCGAGCAGTTGCCGTGGGAGGCCGTGGCCGCGGCGGTGCAGCCGGCCTTTGCCGATCCGGGCATCGTCAAGGTGGCGCACAACGCCAGCTATGATATTGCGATGCTGGCGCGCAACGGGCTGACGATTGCCGGCGCCATCGTCGACACGATGGTGGCCGAGTTCCTGATCGATCCGGGCAGCCGCGGGCTGGGGCTGAAGGACCTGGCGTGGACCAGGCTGCGCGTCGAGATGACGCCGATTTCGGCGCTGATCGGCACGGGCAAGAGCCAGATCACGATGGACCAGGTGCCGGCTGCGACCGCGGGCGCGTATGCCGGCGCGGATGCGGCGATGACGCTGCGGCTGGCCGACGTGGCCCTGCCGGAGCTGGAGGCCAAGGGGCTGATGCCGCTGTTCCGCGATGTGGAGATGCCGCTGATACCGGTGCTGGTGGCGATGGAAAGCGCGGGGGTCAAGCTGGACGTGCCGTTCCTGGGCCAGATGTCGGTGGACCTGACCCGGCGGCTGCACGAGCTGGAGCGCGAGATCCAGCTCATGGTGGGCTACGCGTTCAACATCAATTCCACGCAGCAGCTTTCGGACGTGCTGTTCGGCAAGCTGGGGCTGCCGACCGAGGGGCTGAAGAAGACGCTGGCCGGCGGCTACTCCACCGCGGCGGATGTGCTGGAGGGGCTGCGCGGCCGGCACGAGATCATCGACCTGATCCTGCAGCAGCGCCAGCTCACCAAGCTGTTGAACACCTACGTGGACGCGCTGCCCGGCATGGTCAACGCGGCCACCGGCCGGCTGCACACCTCGTTCAACCAGACCGGCGCGGAGACGGGGCGCATCAGCTCCACCGCGCCGAACCTGCAGAACATACCGATCCGCAGCGAGCTGGGCCGCGAGATTCGCCGCGCGTTCGTGGCCGAGCCGGGGTGGCAGCTGCTGTCGGCCGACTACTCGCAGGTGGAGCTGCGCATCCTGGCGCATATTTCGGGCGACGAGCACCTGCTGGCCGCGTTCGGCCGGGGCGAGGACATCCACGCGAGCGCGGCGGCCAAGGTTTACGGCGTGCCGCTGGACCAGGTGACCAAGGAACAGCGCTCGGTGGCCAAGATGATGAACTTCGCCACTTCGTACGGGGTCACCGCGTTCGGGCTGGCCCAGCGCACCGGCCTCAGCCGGGGCGAGGCCGATCAGTTCATGCAGCGCTATTTCGCCACCTATCCGGGGGTCAAGACGTACATCGAGGAGACCAAGCGGCTGGCGCGCGAGCAGGGCTACGTCGAGACGCTGCTGGGCCGGCGGCGCTATTTCCCGGTGCTGCGGACGCAGGCCACCGGCCAGGCGGCCAACGCGGTCCGTCAGGCGGCCGAGCGCGCCGCCATCAACCACCCCATCCAGGGCACCGCGGCCGACATCATCAAGATCGCGATGATCCGGCTGTTCCACGCGCTGAACGCCGGGGGTTACCGGGCGCGCATGGCGATCCAGGTGCACGATGAGCTGGTGCTGGAAGTGCCGGACGCCGAGCTGGCGCGGGTGGCGCGGCTGGTCGAGGAGACGATGGAAGCCGCCTATGACCTGAAGGCCGCGCTGAAAGTGGACATGGAAGCCGGGCCGAACTGGTACGAGCAGGAGAAAATTTTGTGATTCGCAACGACATCGCTAACCTCGTCGCGCAAGCGATCGTGAATGCCCAGGCGGCCGGCGCGCTGCCGCAGTTCGACCTGCCGGCGGTCGAGATCGGCCGCGCCAAGGACCTCAAGCACGGCGACTACACCACCTCGGTGGCGATGCAGTCGGCCAGGCCCGCGCGCATGGCGCCGCTGGCCATTGCGCAGGCCATCGCTGCGCACATGCCCGCGCACGCGGCCCTGGCCGCGGTGGAGGCCGCACCGCCGGGCTTCGTCAACTTCCGCTTGAGCGACGCGTGGCTGGCCGGGCAGGTGGCCGAGATCGAGGCCGCGGCCGGCAGCTACGGCGACGTCGACCTGGGCGGCGGCCGGACGTGCCAGGTCGAGTTCATCAGCGCCAACCCCACCGGGCCGCTGCACATGGGCTCCGCGCGCAACGCGGTGCTGGGCGACACGATCGCCCGGGTCCTGGCGGCCGCGGGCTGGACGATCCAGCGCGAGTATTACGTCAACGACGCGGGCACGCAGATCCGCACCTTTGCGGAGACGCTCTACCGGCGCTATCTCCAGGCGCTGGGCCAGGACGCGCCGCTGGAGAGCCACCACTACCAGGGCGCGTACATGCACGACCTGGCGCGCGCGCTCCTGGCCGAGCACGGCCCGCGGTTCGCGCAGCTGCCCGCCGAAGATGCGATCAACGCGCTGGGCGAGATCGGCCGGGACCAGGTGCTGGCTTGGATTCGCGCGTCGGCCGAGAAGCTGCGCATCCGGTTCGACAACTGGTACTCGGAGAAGAGCCTGTACGAGCCCGGCGGCGTGTTCGAGCACGTGATCGGCAGCCTGCGCGCCGCGAATATGATCGAGCTGAAGGACGGCGCGGAGTGGCTGCGCACCAGCCTGTTCGGCTCGGACCGCGACGAGGTGCTGATCCGCTCCAGCGGCCAGCCGGGCTACTACGCGTCCGACGTGGCCTATCATTACGACAAGTTCGTGCTGCGCGGGTTCGACCGCGTGGTCAACGTGTGGGCGGTGGATCACCAGAACCAGGCCCGCCGCATGCCCTACCTGATGCAGGCGCTGGGGCTGGACCCCAAGCGGCTGGATATCGTGCTCTACGACCTGATGACGCTCTTCCGGGATGGCCAGGAGGTCAAGCTGTCGAAGCGCTCCGGCGATATCATCACGGTGGACGAGGTGGTGGATGAGGTGGGTGCGGACGCGGTGCGCTTCCTGCTGCTCACCCGCTCCAACCAGGCGGTGATGGAGTTCGACCTGAACCTGGCGGTACAGCAGAACGACCAGAACCCGGCTTTCTACGTGCAATATGCGCATGCCCGCATGGCCAGCATCCTGCGCACGGCCGCCGAGCGGGACCTGCCCGCAGCCGCCTGGGCCGCGGGCGACCTCGACTTGCTGCGCCATCCGGCCGAGCTGACGCTGCTGCGCAAGATCGCGGAGCTGCCCGAAGTCATCGAGAAGGTCGCGCTGCAGTTGGCGCCGCACCACCTGGCGTTCTATGCCCAGGACCTGGCGGGCGCGTTCCACGTGTTCTACCGCGACTGTCGCGTGATCTCAGCCGAGCCGGAAGAGCGCGCGCTGAGCTGCGCCCGGCTGCGGCTGGTGGCGGCCACGAAAGCCGTCTTTGCCCGCGTGCTGGACCTGCTGGGCGTGACCGCGCCGGAGAGCATGTAGGGCGGATTTTGGATTTTGGATTTTAGATTTTGGATTTTGGATTGCGTTCCCAGGCGGTCTGCGACTGCCGTCGCGTGTAGATCCCACCTTGGATTCGATTTAGTATCCAGTTTCCAGCATCCAGTATCCAGTTTCCAGCATCCAACTTAAAGGAGACCAACCATGGCCGCGAGGACAACCCGCTGGCCGATCGTGCTGGCGTACGGCATGCTGATCCTGGCGCTGCTGGCGTGCGGCGGGTTTCAGGTGCGGGTGACGCCGACCGCCGTGCCGCCTGAGGCCGCGCAGCCGACCGCGGCGCCTACCGCGACCCCCGCGCGGCCCACTGCAACGCCGGCGCCGGCGGCCACGCCCACCGCGCCCAGTCCCACAGCCACCCCCACGGCGCAACCCGCGGGCCTGATGAAGGTGGTGGCGCTCGGCGGGGTGAACGTGCGCGAACAGCCCGGCGCCAAGGCGAAAGCGGTCGGGCGGTTCAATGCGAACGCGATCGTCACAGTGATCGAAGGCCCGACCACGGCGGACGGCTATACGTGGTGGAAGGTGACGGCCGCGGCGCTGAGCGGCTGGGTGGCGGCCGGCCCGGCAGACGACCCCTGGCTGATCCCCACCACCGCCATCGAGGCGCCTGCCGGCGAGCCTGCGGTGCAGCCCACCAGCGCGCCCCGGCTGGTCGAGCGCGCCATCAAGCCGGGCGATCGGGTCCAGGTGACCACCGACCCGGCCCAGGTGCTGACGATACGCGATTACGCGGGCACGAATACGACGCCGGTGGCCAAGGTGCGGCAGGGCGCCATTTTCACCGTCCGCAGCGGCCCGGTCAAACAAAATGGCCTGACGTGGTGGGAGCTGGAGGGGAACAACATCAAGGGCTGGGCCGCGGAGGGGAATGGGACGGACCGGTGGCTGACGCCGCTGGAGTAAAAGGTTGTGCCGCGCAGCTAAACGGCCCCAGGTTTCTGCGAGAAACCTGGGGCCGTTCGCTTAAAACTCGATGCTTTCCCCGCGCTTCGGCGTGACCACCTGCCTGAAGTCTGCCAGGCGCAGCTTGTCGGTCAGCGCCGCCGTGGCGTCCGGCTCCCCGTGCACCAGGCACACCTGCTGCAGCCGCGCGCGATCCAGCGGGTGGACCCACGCCAACAGCTCGGCCTGATCCGCGTGCGCGCTGTAGCCGTCGATGGCCATCACGCGCGCCCGCACATCGTACTCCCCGCCCAGGATCTTCACGCGGCGCGCGCCCTCCAGCAGCTTGCGGCCCAGGGTCTGCTCGGCCTGAAAGCCGATGAAGAGCACGACGTTTTCCGGCTCCTCGACGTTGTTGATGAGGTGGTGCAGGATGCGGCCATTTTCAGCCATGCCGCTGGCGCTGATGATGATGGCCGAGCCGTTCAGGTAGTTGAGCTGCTTGCTGCGCACCGCCTCGCGCACGAACTCGACGTTCGGTGCATCGAAGGGGTTCGCGCGATCGCCGGCCTCCAGCAGGACGCGCACTTCAGCATCCCACTCCTCGGGGTGCATGCGGAACACCTCGGTGGCGCTGACGGCCAACGGGCTGTCCACGAACGTCGGGATGGACGGGATGTCGCCGGCCGCGGTCAACTGGTTGAGCGCGTAGACGACTTCCTGGGTGCGCCCCACGGCGAAGGCCGGGATGATCACCTTGCCGCGGCGGCGGGCCGCGTCGCGAATCACGTTGCGCAGCGTCTTTTGCGCGTCGTCGTGGCTTTGATGGATGCGGTTGCCGTAGGTGCTCTCCAGGATCAGGATATCCGCTGCGTCCGGCAGCTCGGGGTCCTTGAGAATGGCCATGTTGGGCCGGCCGACGTCGCCGCTGAAGAGCACGCGCCAGGTCTTGCCCGTGGCAAACTCTTTGATGTCGA
The DNA here is from genome assembly GCA_964513075.1 of uncultured Anaerolineales bacterium. Classification (GTDB taxonomy): domain Bacteria; phylum Chloroflexota; class Anaerolineae; order CG2-30-64-16; family CG2-30-64-16; genus DAOUBP01. The sequence goes on along the minus strand of CAZELR010000061.1, from coordinate 7,662 downwards.
GCGCCACGAACGCCGAGCCCAGGATGTGGCCGGCGTTGTAGAAGGTCGCCTGGACGCCGTCGGCAACGGGGATGGGGCGGTGCAGGCCCACGCCGATGAACTGGCCCAGGGCGGCCTGGGCGTCGGCGCGCGTGTAGAGCGGCTCCACCGGCGGCAGGCGGTCCTTGGTCCGCTGCTTGTTCAGGTACTGCGCGTCGCTCTCCTGGATATGGCCGCTGTCCAGCAGCATGTAGACGCACAGGTTGCGCGTGGCGGCCGTGCACCAGATGTTGCCGGCAAAGCCTTGCTTGACCAGGTTCGGCAGGTTGCCGGAATGATCGATGTGCGCGTGGCTCAGCACCACGGTGTTGACGGTCTTGGGCTCGAAGGGAAAATGCAGATTGCGCTCGTAGGTTTCGTCGCGGCGCCCCTGGTACATGCCGCAGTCCAACAGGATGCGCTGGTCGTTGACTTCGATGAGGTGCATGGTGCCGGTGACCTCGTTGGCGGCGCCATGAAAGGTGATACGCATGACACTCCTTTCGATGATACGATTTGGATCATCTTGGTACGGGGGTATGATACCGCAGGGGGGCGGGGGTTGCAAGCCCCCGGTTGAAACCGAGAAACCGAGAGAGACGGGGCTTGCAAACCCCCGTCTGAAACCGAGAAGCGGCCTCAGCCGCTAGGACCCAGCCGCTAGGACTTAGGCCCTGCGGGGCCTTTTCATGTTCAGACGGTGGTTTCTAACCACCGTCTTAGAACGCATGAGCTGAATTTGACAGATTAGAAATTTTGTTTTATATTAGGGCCAATGGCGCGGCGGCCTGAACGGCCGCACCGAGCGGCCATTCCTTAACGGGGGAGAGCCCTCGTTCGAGTACTTCTCGAACGAGGGCTTATTTAATTTCCGCCCGGATGACGCAGGATGACGGGAGATCCGATGACCTCAACCCAAGACCGGCCGGACGAGTGGCAGCGCTATCGCGGGGACTTTGCGCGGTGGCTGGGCAAGTGCTGCGCGGTCTATAACGCGACGGAGCAGGGCTGGCTGCCCTTCAAGCTGTGGCCGGCCCAGGTAACGGCGGCGGAGCTGCTGCAGCAGCACCGGCTGACCGTGATCCTCAAGGCGCGGCAGTTGGGGCTTTCCTGGCTCTGTGTGGGCTACGCGCTCTGGCTGATGCTCTTCCATGCGGAGGCCACGGTCCTGCTCTTCTCCAAGCGCGATGACGAGGCGGTGCACCTGCTGAACTTCCGGCTGCAGGGCATGTACGCGCGGCTGCCCGCCGCCATGCCGGCCCCGGCGGTCAAGGTGAACAACGCGCATGAGTTCCGGCTGGCGAACGGATCGGCCGCCCTGGCCTTCCCCACCACCGGCGGCCGCTCCTACACCGCCACCCTGGCGCTCGTCGACGAGGCGGATCACACCGACAACCTCGACGCGCTGCTGAACGCCGTCAAGCCGACGATCGACGCGGGCGGCCGGCTGATCCTGCTGTCCACCGCCAACAAAAGCCAGCCGGAAAGCGCGTTCAAGCGCATCTATCGGGGCGCAGTCGCCCGCGCCAACGCCTACACCCCGCTCTTCCTGCCCTGGTCCGCCCGCCCGACCCGTGACGCAGCCTGGTACGCCGAACAGCACGCGGACGTGATGGCCCGCACGGGAGCACTCGACGATCTCTTCCAGGAGTATCCGGCCACCGACTTCGAAGCGCTGGCCCCGCGCGCGCTGGATCGCCGCCTCGCTGCCGAATGGCTGCGCGGGGTGGATGCTACAGCGGATCCTCCATTGACCACATTCGACATTGCACCGATACGCAGCGGAACTTCGACATCCGCTCCTTCGACTGCGTTCGCATCTGAGGATGCTCACTCCGCTCAGGATGATTCACTTCAGCCTTCAGCCCTCAGCCTTCAACCTTCAGCTGCGCCCCCCGCCCTCCCCGGCCTGCGGGTCTGGATCCCCCCAGCCCCGGGCGCAGCCTACATCATCGGCGCCGACCCCGCGGAGGGCAACCCGCAGAGCGACTTCTCGGCCGGCTCGGTGATCGACCTCAACGGCGGCCAGGTGGCGGCCTGGGCCGGCCGCGTCGAACCGGCGGTGTTCGCGGCGCAGATCGCCGAGGTCAGCGCCTACTACAACGACGCGCCGGCCCTGATCGAGCGCAACAACCACGGCCACGCGGTCCTGCTGTGGCTGCGCGAATTCGCGACCCTCACCTGTCTGCCCGGCCTCGACGGCCGGCCGGGCTGGACCACCACCGGCAGCAGCAAGCCGCTGGTGTTCGCGAACGCGGCCGAGCTGTTCCGCACCGCCAATCCCGTAGGGGCAGGTATGCAACCTGCCCCCGCCCCCCTGATCCGCGACCGGGAGACGCTCGCCGAGCTGGGCAGCATCGCGGGCGCCACGCTCGCCGCGCCCCCCGGCCTGCACGACGACAGGGCCATCGCGCACGTGCTGGCGCTGGCCGCGCTCCGCTACTGCAACACCGGCCCATCCCAGGCCAGCTCGATTGCACCTGTCGACATCATCGCTGAGGCGGACCGCCGCCCCTGGAGCACACTATGACCCTGCGCACACGCCTGGCCGGCCTCCTGGCCACCTGGGCGGCCCGCCTGACCGCCGTCACCGCCGCGGCGCCGGGCCGCAGCAGCGACGGCCTGCTGAGCCTGGCCGCCAACGGTCCCGCGGATCGCCCGTGGCAGGAGCTCTCCCAACAGTTCACCAACGCCCTCGAGGCCTGGCGCGCCAACCCGCTGGCGCGGCGCACCATCGGCCTGATCTCGTCCTTCGTCGTCGGCGACGGCATCACGCTGCGCGCCGAGTACGGCCCCCTGCAGCGCTACCTGGCCGAGTGGTGGACCCACCCCCAGAACATGCTCGACCTGCGCCTCACGCCCTGGTGCGAGGAGCTTTCCCGCGCCGGCGAGCTGTTCGTGGCGCTGCACTTCAACCCTGCGGACGGCATCAGCTACTGCCGGCTCGTCCCCGCGGCCAGCATCGACGCCATCACCTGGGCGCCGGGCGACTACGAACAGGAGCTCACCTACCACGAAGCCGTAGGCCTGGACGATCCCGACTACGACAAGGGTGGCCGCACCTGGCACGCGCCCGACCCCACCTTCGACATTGAACATTCAACATTGAACATCGTACGCCCCATGATGCTCCACTTCGCCGTCAACCGCCCCGCCGGCCACGTGCGCGGCGACTCCGACCTGGCGCCGATCCTCAACTGGCTGCGCCGCTACGCCGTTTGGCTGGAGGGCCGCGTCATCCTCAACGCGGCCATGCGCGCGTTTCTGTGGATCGTCAAGGTGCCGGCCAACCGGATCGCCGCGCGCCGCGCCGAGCTGCACGCGCCGCCCGAGCCCGGCACCGTCCAGATCATCGACAAAGCCGCCATCGTCTACACCACCGAGTTCGTGCGCGCCATGCTCGCCGGCGCGGACATCGGCGCCTGCCACGAGGTGGCGTGCGAGGCGGTGGAGGCATGCTGCCCGGCCGCGGCGCGGGGCATCCAGCTGGCCGCGGGGCTGAGCAATGGGTATCGGAAGTTCGAGCAGCGGCTGGCGCGCGTCGAGCGGATCGTGGACCTGATCGCGCGGCGGGTGGGGGTGGCCGCGGAGGAGTTGGCATAAACGGCGTGCAGAGCGTATAATTCGGGCGCCACAAGGAGGAGCTCGAACAATGCAAACACGCACACTCGGCAGCAGCGGCCTGGTCGTCTCGGCGCTCGGGCTCGGCTGCATGCGCATGAGCCACGATGAAAGCCCCCTGCCCGACCGGCAGGAGATGATCGCGTTTCTGCATGCGGCGGTCGACCGCGGCATCACCTTCTTCGATACGGCTGAGGTCTACGGGCCGTTCATCAACGAGGAGCTGGTCGGCGAAGGGCTGGCGCCGTTCCGCGGCCGGGTGGTGATCGCCACCAAGTTCGGGTTCAAGCTGGGGCCCAACGGGGAGCAGGCGGGCACGGACAGCCGGCCCGAGCACATCAAGCAAGTCGCCGAGGCCTCGCTCAAGCGGCTGCGGGTCGAGGCGATCGATCTGTTCTATCAGCACCGCGTCGATCCGGACGTGCCCATCGAGGACGTGGCCGGCGCGGTGGGAGACCTGATCCGCGCGGGCAAGGTGAAGCACTTCGGCCTGTCCGAGGCCGGCGCGGGCACGATCCGCCGCGCGCACGCGGTCCAGCCGGTCACCGCGGTGCAGAGCGAATACTCGCTGTGGTGGCGCAGCGTCGAGGAGAAGGTGCTGCCGGCCTGCGAGGAGCTGGGCATCGGCTTCGTGCCGTTCAGCCCGCTGGGCCGGGGCTATCTGACGGGCAAGATCGACGAAAACACCACCTTCGCCAGCGTCGACATCCGCAGCCGCCTGCCGCGCTACACCCCCGAGGCGCTGAAAGCCAACCGCGCGGTCATCGACCTGCTGGCCCGGATCGGCGACCAAAAGGCCGCGACGCCGGCCCAGATCGCGCTCGCCTGGCTGCTGGCGCAGAAGCCGTGGATCGTGCCCATCCCGGGCAGCCGCAAGCTCGCGCGGCTGGAGGAGAACATCGCCGCGGCCGCCGTCGAGCTCACGCCCGGCGACCTGCAGGAGATCGCCGCCGCGCTCGCCGGGATCACGGTGCTGGGCGACCGCTATCCCGAAGAGATCGCGCGGCTCACCAATCGCTGAGCTCATCCCCTTCAAGGGAGCTGCCGATGCCCACTAGCGCCGACATCCGTGCCTACCTCACAGACGCGTACGACGACCACGAACTGACCGCCTTGTGCGCCGATCACTTCCCCGCGGTCTGCGCCGACTTCGCCGGGGGGATGACCAAGGGCGAGAAGATCCAACTGCTGCTCGGCTATTGCCAGCGCCGCGGCGAGCTCCCCCGGCTGCTGGCCGCGCTGGCAGGGGACCGGCCGGCTCAGTGGGGGGCGCGGTTCGGCGCGGGCGCGGGGCGAGAGGGCATTCCCCAGCCGCCGCCGCCGCCCGATGGCTTGTTCGGCCGGGACGACGTCGTCGCGCAATTGGCCGCGGCGCTGCCCGGCACGCCGCGCCTGGCGCTGCAGGGGATGGGCGGCGTGGGCAAGACCGCGTTGGCGCTGCAAGTGGCCCACCACCCGGCGGTGATCGGCGCATTTCCCGCCGGCCGGGCCTGGCTGTCGCTGGGGCCGGAGGCCGATGTCTTCGGCGGGCTGGCCGAGGTGGCGCGCGCGTTTGCCGCGCCGTCCGATCACCTGGCGCGCGTGGAGGAGCGTGTCGCGCACCTGCGCAGCATCCTGGCCGGCAAGAGCTGCCTGCTGGTGCTGGACGACGTCTGGAAACAGGAGCACGCCCGGCCGTTCCTGGCTGCCTGCGGGCCGGACGTGCACGTCCTGCTGACGACGCGCGACGCGCAGGTGGCCGACGACCTGCACGCCGAGACCCACGTCGTGCGGACCTTGCCGGCGCCGCCGGCGGTGCAGATGCTGGCCGCGGCCGGCGCCGACGCGCGGCGCGCGGTGGCGGCCGATCCCGCGGGCGCGGCGGCGCTGGCCGAAACGCTGGGCGGCCTGCCCCTGGCCCTGCACGTGGCCGGGCGGCAATTGAGCAGCCTGGCCCGCGCCGAGGGTGCGCGGCGCGCGGTGGGCATCCTGCGCAGCGACGTGAGCCGCGGCGAAGCGCTGCTGCGCCTGCCCGCGGCCGGCCCCCACCTCGGCATTGCCGGCGCGGAGCCGTCGCTCGCCGCGATCCTGGCCTTGAGCTACGACCGGCTGCCGGACGCGGCCGCGCAGCGCGCGTTCCGGCGCCTGGCAGCCTTCGGGCCGCAGCCCCTGACCTTCGACGCGGCCGCGCTGGCCGAGGTCTGGCAGGCGGATGCGCGGCCAGCGCGCGACCTGCGCCGCGCGCTGGTGGATGCCGCGCTGCTGGAACCGCTGGCCGCGGACGGCGCGGACGAGCCGCGCTATCAAGTGCACCAGGTGATCTGGGCGTACGCCGCGGCCCGGCTGGAGGCGGACCCCGCCGAAGCCTACGAGAGCGGCCTGGCGCACGCGCGCACCTATGCCGGGCTTGCCGAGCGCCTGGACCGCGCCAACCTCGCGCCTGAGCCCGACCGGCATCTCGACGACCTGCCCTTCCTCGCGCAGATGGACGCCGCGTATCCGCAGATGCAGCGCGCGCTGGCGTGGGCGCAAGCGCGCGCCGAGCCCGAGGCGCTGGCCGCGCTGCGCGACCTGTTCCGGGCCTGCCGCAACTACATGCTCTCTTTCCGCACGCGCTATGGAGCGTACGACCAGTGGTCGCACGCCGGTCTGCTCGCGTGCCGCCGGCTCCAGGACCGCCTGGGCGAGGCCAACGTGCTCCGGGCGCAGGGGGACGTGCTGGCCTTCCAGGATCAGCATGACGAGGCGCTGGCGCGCTATGAGCAGGCGTTGGGGCTGTTCCGGGCCGTGGGCGCCCGCGTGGGCGAGGCGAACGTGCTCCGGGCGCAGGGGGACGTGCTGGCCTCCCGGAAGCAGCATGACGAGGCGCTGGCGTGCTACCAGCAGGCGTTGGGGCTGTACCGCGCCGTGGGCAGCCGCGTGGGCGAGGCCAACGTGCTCAAGGCGCAGGGGGACGTGCTGGCCTTCCTGGATCAGCATGACGAGGCGCTGGCGTGCTACGAGCAGGCGTTGGGGCTGTACCGCGATGTGGGCAGCCGCGTGGGCGAGGCGGCCGTGCTCTGGGCGCAGGGGGACGTGCTGGCCCTCCAGGATCGGCGGGACGAGGCGCTGGCGCGCTATGAGCAGGCGTTGGGGCTGTTCCGGGCCGTGGGCG